>DATIKQ010000015.1:0-42656 GCA_035477395.1 Longimicrobiales bacterium | reverse complement strand
CTACCGCCGGATCCTACGGCTCCTCGAGCGCTGGGAACGCGAAAGCGCTGCGATCATCCTCCGGCACCGATCGCCTAAGTCCTGATCCTATCAGGACTTAAATTCAGAGAAATCGCCCCAGGGAAGTGCGGAATGTGGGTCTGGAGGGTGCCGGATTGTGACCTTAAAATCCCCTGGGAGCAATCCCGTCTGGGTTCGAGTCCCAGCCCCGGCATCGAGTTGCCCAGGCGGCACCCTCAGCCCTTGAAGTCCTTGGGCACCAGCAGCGTCTCGATCCCCTCGTACACGGCGATGAGGTGCCGGACGTTGGAGACGAAGTCGATCTCCGAAACGTCGATCACCAACACGGGTCCGTCGTACCAGCCGCTCTCCCTCAGCCGTTCCACGAACTCGTCGTAGCGGACGTTGAGCGCCCGCACGAGCCGGAGCAGCCCTTCGGGGATGTCGTCGGCGTCGGCCTGCTCCTCGTCCCGTCTGCGGTCCCGGATGTTGCCGAGGAGATACTCCACGGGACTCTTGAGGATCACCAGCAGCCCATCCCGGACGAGGGGCCTGAATTCGGTGTCCAGGCGCGCATCGATGACGGCGAGCGATTCCGCGGTCAGGTACGGCACGTCCATGTCGCGGTGCAGGACCTCGCAGAACGCGTAGCGGTCGGCCAGCGGCGAGCCGTCGATGCATGTCGAGGACGCGAGGTGGGGGACCGCCTGGAGCTGCATCTTCCGCAGGTCGAGGTAGGCGTGCTGGATGTCGAGCGCCGCGTGCTCGAGGTTCCGCTTCGCAGCCATCCAGGATGGGCTCTCGGGCCGCTCGCGTGCCTGGACGTCGATGAACTCGTGGATGGCGGCGTAGTAGCGCCCCAGCGTCCGCTTGGCGGAGTTCTTCGCCGTGGCCAGGAGCGGGAAGAGCGACGGGTTCTGGGCGATATGGTCCTCGAACCCCTCGTCGGGCAGCTCGAAGAGCGCGTTCATCCCCGTGCTGTACGCCAGGAGCTTCACGAGCGAGCTCTTGCCCGCCCCTATGTTCCCGACGCAGGTGATGAGCTTCTGGTTCTTCGCGAAGTAGGTGAGGAGACGACGCTCCACATGGGTGAGGCGGTTCGCGATCTGGTGCCGGCGGATCGAGGGGTCCTCCCGGACCTCGAGGATCGGACCCGGAAGGGAGTCGAGCTGCCCCCCTCGCCCGCTCACAGGCCTCGCTTCCGGGCCGCCACCATCCGCCGCACCTTCTCGCGGATGGTCCCGGCCGCGACGTGCACGTAGTCCGGGTGGTCGTGCATGTCGATCTCGGCGGGGAGGTTCAGGATGTCCGAATCCGGGGGCACCACGGCGTACTCGCGGTACTTCAGGAGCGTCCCCCTCCAGTTCGCCACGAGCGCCTCGTAGCCCTCGTGGATCTCTCTCAGGTAGTCCAGGGAGATCGTGGTCGCGTACTCGTCCCCCGCCGCGGCGCGTGCGGCCCGTCGCTGCTCCAGCACGGCGGGCTCGGTGCGGAGGTACACGAGGAGGTCGGGAAGCCGGATCCGCTCGCGCTCCAGCGTCTGGTAGAAGAGCGTGCGGTACAGCTTCGCGTGCGCCGCCGGCATCTCGCCCGAGTCGATCATGCGTTGGACGAACACCTCGGGCCCGTCGAGGAAGGGGCGGTCCTCCAGGATGAGCACGCCCCGCTTCGATTGGCGGGTCATCAGGTGGCGGATTTCCCGCTGCTGGAGCACCCGCATGTGCAGGAAGGCCGTCTCGGTCGGGAAGATGTTCGCGACCCGGTCCTTGTAGAACAGCGCGAGGCACTGGTCGGTGAGCGACCCCTTCTCCACCCGCTCGGAGAAGGCGTGGGTCTCGCCCGCATCGAGGATCCCCTCCAGCTCGGAGCGATAGGGATCCGCGGCGAGGGCGTTCATGAGGGTCGTCTTCCCGGAGAAGAGGTTCCCCATGATGCCGATGTGGAAGTTCCCGAACGCCATGGCCACGCATTCCCGCCGGTGAGCCCCGAGAGGGGTGTGGGTGTCGCGGGCGAGCCCGCCTGCCTCGGACGCAGCCGAGTATACCGGGGGGGGTGCTGCCCGTGCCAGCGAGGACGCGCGGCCCGATCCGCCTACCTGACGACTCCGCGCTTCCCCTGGACCCATCCGGCCACGCGCAGGCCCATCAGCGCCACGAACGCGGCTCCGAGCAGGAGCGGCAGCCGCACATCGGACTTCACCAGCCAGTAGAAGTGCACAACCCCGAGTGCCGTGCTGACATACACGAGCGTGTGCAGCCTCGACCAGTTCCTCCCCAGGCGCCGGATCCACCCGCGGGTCGAGGTGAGGGCGAGCGGGAGGAGGAGGAGGAAGGCCGTCATCCCGACGGTGATGTAGGGACGCTCCACGACGTCCTCCGCCACCCACCCGAGCTCGAGGCCCAGGTCCAGGACGGCCCAGACCGAGACGTGGAGGGCGGCGTAGAAGAACGCGAAGAGCCCCAGGGGGCGTCGGAGCCGGATCACCGGGTTCCACCCGGTGAGACGGCGTGCCGGCGTCACCCCGAGCGTCACCAGGAGCAGCACGAGGGCGCTCATCCCCGTCACGTGGGTGAGCGTCTCGATGGGGTTCGCCCCCAGCCACCCGAGGAGCCAGCCGCTCAGCAGCCAGGCCGCCGGGAGCAGGGCGGAAACCCAGAGGAGGATCTTGAGGGCGAGGACGGGCCGCCGCGTCAGATCCACCGGGTCAGGTCCATCCCGGCGTAGAGTCGGGCCACCTGCTCCGCGTACCCGTTGAACATGAGCGTCTCCCGTCGGCGGAGCTCGCCGATGCGCCGCTCCCGCTTCTGGCTCCAGCGGGGGTGGTCCACCTCGGGGTTCACGTTGGCGTAGAACCCGTACTCCCGGGCGTTGGTCATCCACCAGGTGGCCGCGGGCATCTCCTCGGTGAAGCGGATCTTCACGATGGACTTGATGCTCTTGAAGCCGTACTTCCATGGGACCACCAGGCGGAGGGGCGCGCCGTTCTGGTTGGGGAGGTCCTGCCCGTACACCCCGGTGGCCAGGAGGGTGAGGGGGTGCAGGGCTTCGTCCATGCGGAGCCCCTCCACGTACGGCCAGTCCAGGACCCGGGTGCGCTGCCCCGGCATCTCCGAGGGACGCACCAGCGTGGTGAGCTCCACGTACCTGGCCTTCCCCGTGGGCTCGGCGCGACGAACGAGATCGGCCAGGGGGAAGCCCCGCCAGGGGATCACCATGGACCAGCCTTCCACGCAGCGGAGGCGGTAGACCCGGTCCTCCAGCTTGTGGGGGGCGAGGAACTCCTCCAGCTGGTAGCTCCCCGGCTTCGAGCAGTGCCCCTCCACGGCCACGGTCCACGGGCGGGGCTTGAAGGCGCCCGAACGCTTGGAGGGGTCGTCCTTGCCGGTGCCGAACTCGTAGAAGTTGTTGTAGGTGGTGATCTCCTCCCAGGAGGTCACCTTCTCCCCGAGCTCGGAGCGCATGCCCGCGAAGCGGGACTCCTGATCCCAGGCGCCGGGTCGCCCGCGGGCACCCTGGAGCGCGCCCAGCGCCGAGGGGGCGAGGGTCAGGCCGGCCGCGCCCACCGCCGCCGTGCGCAGGAAGCGGCGGCGATTCAGGTACGCGTCCGCGGGGGTGATCTCGGACGAAGGGATGTCGGCGGGGCGGCGGATGAGCATGGAGCCTCGGTGGAGTCGGCGGGAGGTCGCAGACGTTCCGCACAAACCCCGGGCGCCTCGCCCGGGTTCCGGCGCGCGCGACCCGCGGCGACCCGGAGCCGCTACCAGATGCTCGCCAGGAGCTCCTTCACGTCGGCGTACCACACCTTGCTGGACACGACCTGGCCCTCCTCCATCCCGCCCACGAGGAAGACCATCCCTCCGGCCACCCCCAGGGTGCGGTGGTCCATGGTGGCCAGCGGTGGCGCCGCCAGATTGCGCCACTCGCCCACCCGAGGCGCGAAGGCCAGGACCTGCCGGATGGGCTCGGAGGGGACGCCGTCGTAGCCGATGCCGTCGTAGTTGTAGGGGTTCTCGGAACCGCCGACGAAGAGCGCCAGCCCTCCCACGCTCCCTCCCGCGGCCCGGTACAGCCCGGGCAGGGGGTGCTCTCCCAGGTTGGACCACGCCACCATGGACGGATCCCCGGGGGCGATCTCGCCGATCCAGGAAGCCGTGTCCAGCGCGAACCGCCTGGTGTCGTCCACCGCCGCCGCACCGTCCACGTAGACGATGTGGTCCCCCACGACCGCGCCGGCGTGGCCGAAGACGGGCCTGCCGGCGATGGGCGTCGCCTGGCTCCATCGGTCGGTTGCCGGATCGTACCACTGGACCTGGTCCACCGAGGCTCCGCTGCGCCAGCCGGAGACGAGGACGACGAGGGAGTCGCGCCACACCCCGCTCACGGCGTCGTCCACGGGAATGGGGATATCCCTGCCGCGGGTCCACGATCCGGATGCGGGATCGTAGACGTTTACATCCGGAAGGGTGCGCTCCTTCCCGTCGGCGGCCACCGTGTAGCCCCCGAAGACGTAGATCTTCCCCCTCACGACCTGCGCCGTGGCGGCGAGACGCCCGGGCCCGGGGACGGGCTCCATGGCACGCCATCCCTCCTGCGAGCCCACGTCCCAGCGGTACGCCGCGTTGGTGACCCCGCTCCACACCTTGGTGGAGTCGAGTCCCAGGAAGGAGAACACCGCCACCCCGGCATCCGTCTTCACGGCGGCCACGGCGTTGTTCGTCACGGGAGCGGGAAGGGGCGGCCCCGCCCTCCACACCACCGCAGGGGGCTCCTGGCGCTCGGGCACCGGCGGTGCGCTGCACGCCGCAGCCGTCACGCCCAGCAGGGCGATCACCACGCGGCGCCTCATCAGGACGATGTCGCTCACGGTCGCTGTCCTCTTCTGGGTCTCGGGCCCGGTCCCACGGCATCCCCGCCGCGAGCGATCAGGATACGCACGGGGCACCCCACCTGTCCATCGAGGTTCTTCAAAGCCCGCACCCCCCTCGCTACCTTGGCGTACGTACGGTTCCGCCGTGCCGTGACCGCCCTCAGCGCCCGATCGGATGATGATCCGCATCACCTTCCTCGGCACCGCCGCCTCCCGCCCCACCGTGGGCCGGAACGTCAGCGGTCTGGCCGTGCAGCGCGAAGGCGACCTCATGCTCTTCGACTGCGGCGAGGGCACGCAGCGGCAGATGATGCGCTTCGCCACCGGCTTCGGGGTGAAGGCCATCTTCGTCACCCACCTCCACGCGGACCACTTCCTGGGGATCACCGGGCTCCTGCGCACCATGGCGCTGCAGGCCCGGGAGGAGCCGATGGCCATCTACGGCCCCCGGGGATCGGCGCGCCTTCTCGACGCCGCCGTCCATCTGGGCGTGGACCGGGTCCCGTTCCCCGTCGCCGTGGAGGAGGTGGCGCCCGGCGAGTCGGTCTCCGGGGACGGGTACGCCGTGTACGCGTTCCCCGTGTCCCACGGCGTTCCCGCCGTGGGGTGGGCGCTGGTGGAGGATCCGCGGCTGGGGCGCTTCGACGTGGAGCGCGCCCGCTCGCTGGGGATCCCCGAGGGGCCGCTCTTCGGGCGTCTGCACCGGGGCGAGGTGGTGGAGGTGGGGGGACGCACGTATTCCGCCGACGACCTCGTCGGTCCGCCCCGGCCGGGACGTGCGGTGGTCTACGCCGGGGACTCGCGCCCCTGCGCCGGCACCGTGGAGCGCGCCCGCGGAGCCGACGTCCTCATCCACGAGGCCACCTTCGGGGCCGACGAAGCCGACAGGGCGCGGGAGACGAACCACAGCACCGCCCTGGAGGCGGGCCAGGTCGCCCGGGACGCCGGGGCGGCGCGCCTCTTCCTCACCCACCTCTCGGCTCGCTACTCGGACCAGCCCGGCCCTCTCGAGGAGGAGGCCCGCTCCGTCTTCCCCCGCGTCCGCGTGGCCCACGACGGGCTCGCGGTGGAGATCCCCTATCCCGACGAGGACCCGGACGCCGGGGCAGGCTCTGAGGTGGGTGCCGAGGGGGCGAGCGCGCGGTGAGGATCCGGGTGCCCGGCGACAAATCGCTCACCCAGCGCGCGCTCATTCTCGCAGCGCTCGCCGACGGCGAGAGCACGCTCGCCGGGCTCCTCTCCGGGGGTGATGCCTCCTCCACCGCAGGAGCCCTCCGGGGCCTGGGCGTGGACGTGGGGGAGATCCCTTCGGACGGAAGCACGCTGCGCGTCCGCGGCGTGGGCCTCGGCGGCCTGCGCTCCCCGGCGGCGCCCCTGGACCTGGGCAACTCGGGCACGGGGACGCGCCTGCTCATGGGGGTGCTGGCCGGCTCCCGCGTGAGGGCCGTCCTCACCGGCGACGCGTCGCTCTCCGCCCGCCCCATGGCGCGGGTCACCGGGCCGCTCTCCACCATGGGCGCATCGCTCCGGCACCTCGGGCCCGATGGACGCCTCCCCCTGGAGATCCGCGGCACCCGTCCCCTGTCGCCGCTGGAGTGGGCGTCGCCTGTGGCGAGCGCCCAGGTCAAGAGCGCGCTCCTCCTGGCCGGCGTCACCGGAGGCGCTCCCGTGCGCCTCACCGAGCCACGACGCTCCCGCGACCACACCGAGCGGCTCCTGGCGCAGATGGGTGTGAGCCTGGCCGAAGCGCCTGCGGGTGGCGCGTGGCGCGTCGAGCTCGCCGTGGCCCCGCAGCGCCTGGAGCCGCTGGACTTCCGCGTTCCGGGCGACCCCTCTTCCGCCGCGTTCTTCGTCGCGCTGGCCGCGCTTGGCGGAGCAGGAGAGGCGCTCGAGCTGGACGGGATCGGCCTCAACCCCACCCGCACCGCCTTCTTCGACGTGGCGCGGCGCATGGGTGCCCCCGTGACGTGGCGGGCCGACGGCGCCCCCGGTCCCGGCGAGCCCGTGGGGTCCGTCGCGGCGGGCCCGGGCGAGCTCGTCGGCGTGACCGTGCGCGCGGAGGAGATCCCCGGACTCATCGACGAGCTCCCCCTGGTGGCGATCCTGGCGTGCCGGGCCCGGGGGGAGACCCGGGTGGAAGGCGCCGGGGAGCTCCGCCACAAGGAGTCGGACCGGATCCGCGCGGTGGTGGAGAACCTCCGGGCGGTAGGTGCGCGGGCGGAGGAGCTCCCGGACGGGTTCGTGGTGGAGGGAACCTCGGGCTCGCTCTCGGGCCGGGTGCGCACCCACGGCGACCACCGCATCGCGATGGCCTTCGGGGTCCTGGGCTCGCTCCCGGCGTGCCGCATCACGGTGGATCAGCGGGAGGCCGCCGACGTGAGCTTCCCCGGGTTCTGGGAGCTGCTCCGCTCGGTGCGGGACCGGAGGGGATCGTGACGCCCGACCGGGAAGGCCCCGTGGTCACGCTCGACGGGCCCGCCGGCTCCGGGAAGTCCACAACCGCCAGGGAAGTGGCGCGCCGGCTCGGCTTCCGCCACCTGGACTCGGGGGCGCTCTACCGCGCGGTCACCTTCGCCCTCCTGGAGGCGGGCGTGCCCGAGGAGGCATGGGCCGCCCTGTCCGAGGCGGAGTTCCGCGCCCTGGGCGTGTCGGTCACCCCCGACGGCGAGGCGCTCCGGGTCCGCCTCGGCGACCGCGTGTTGGGGCCCGAGCTCCGCACGCCGCAGGTCACGGCGCTGGCGTCCCCCCTCGCACGGATCCCCGCGGCCCGATCGGCGCTCCTCGACCTGCAGCGCCAGGCCGGCGAGCGGGGGCGGCTCGTGGCCGACGGGAGGGACATGGGAACGGTGGTGTTCCCCGACGCCGACGTAAAGGTCTTCCTGGTGGCCGACCTCCGGGAGCGGGCCCGCCGGCGCCTCCTGGAGCAGGGGGCGCCCGCGCCCACGGAGCTCGAGCTGGACGCCGAAGCGGCGCGCATCGCCGAGCGGGACGCGCGCGACGCGGGGCGGGCCGTCTCCCCCCTCCGGCGCCCCGACGGCGCTGTGGACCTGGACACCACCCGGCTGGGATTCGAGGAGCAGGTCCGGGCGGTGGTGGAGCTGGTGAGGGCGCGCGCAGGGCGCTGACGGGCGGGTCCTGGGCGGCCCAGGCGTTGCGGGCGTTGACGTTGCGCTCCACCCAACCTACGTTTTCTAGGTTAGGCTCCAGTCATTCCGGGGCCCAGCCCCTGTTCACCGAAAGGCCCGTGAGGGCGCGGAGCATCCTGGGCTCGTCCCGGGTCGTGTGCCTCCGGCCTTTCTTCATTTCAACCCCAGCCCGGACGGGTTCTCCCGGACCTCCGGCAATGGACCCGCGGTTCCCCGCGGGGCACCCAGAGATCATGACCAACGACAACCCGATCGACCCCGAGCAGCCCACCCCCGAGGAGCTCGCCGAAGAGGAGAGCGTCGTCCTCGATGCCCTCACCGGAGAGGTGAGCACCGCCTCCGCCCCAGCGGGCATCTCCCCCGAGCTCCTCTACGATTCCTACGGGGAAGAGCCGCTGGCGACCTCCCACGCCGACTTCCAGGCCATGCTGGCCGACTTCGACGCGGGCTTCCAGAACATCCGGGAAGGCGAGATCGTGCAGGCCAAGGTCCTGCGCGTGACCGATTCCTCGGTGATCCTCGAGTTCGGCTTCAAGAGCGAAGGCTCGGTCGCCCTCGACGAGTTCAAGGAGCCCCCGACCGTCGGCGAGGAGATCGAAGTCCTCCTCGAGAGCCTCGAGGACGACGACGGCGTCGTGGTCCTCTCGAAGAAGAAGGCCGACTTCCTCCGCGTCTGGGAGAAGATCCGCGAGGCCCACGAGGCCGACCGGCCGGTCAAGGGCGTCCTGGTCCGCAAGATCAAGGGCGGCGTCACCGTCGACCTCATGGGCGTGGACGCGTTCCTCCCCGGTTCGCAGATCGCGCTGCGCAGGGTCCCCAACATCGAGGACCTCATCGGCGAGACCTACAAGTTCAAGATCATCAAGCTCAACAAGCGGCGCCGCAACATCGTGGTGTCGCGCCGGGTGATCCTGGAGGCCGAGCGCGAGAAGAAGCGCGAGACGCTGGTGAAGGAGCTCCTGGTCGGTCAGGTGCGCGAGGGCATCGTGAAGAACATCACGGACTTCGGCGCCTTCATCGACCTGGGCGGCCTCGACGGCCTGCTCCACATCACCGACATGTCGTGGGGCCGCGTCGGTCATCCCTCCGAGGTGGTGGAGATCGGCAAGGCGCTCGACGTGAAGGTCCTGGACATCGACTGGAACCGCGAGCGCATCTCCCTGGGGATGAAGCAGCTCCTGCCGTATCCCTGGACGGACATCGACAAGAAGTACCCGGTCGGCTCCCGCGTCCGCGGCAAGGTCGTCTCCATCACCAACTACGGCGCCTTCGTGGAGCTGGAGAAGGGCGTGGAGGGCCTGGTGCACATCTCCGAGATGAGCTGGACGCGCAACGTCCGGCACCCCTCGAAGGTCGTGTCCATCGGCGAGGAGATCGAGGCCGTGGTCCTGAAGGTGGACCCGAACGACGAGAAGATCTCCCTCGGCATGAAGCAGATCGAGGAAGATCCGTGGCTGGCGCTGCCCATGAAGTACCCCACGGGCACCCGGCTCTCCGGCATCGTGCGCAACCTGACGTCGTTCGGCGCGTTCGTGGAGATCGAGCCGGGAATCGACGGGCTCGTGCACGTGTCCGACATGAGTTGGACCAAGCGGGTCGAGCACCCCTCCGAGGTCGTGCAGAAAGGCCAGGAGGTGGGCGTGCTTGTCCTGGACGTGGACGCCGAGAACAAGCGCATCAGCCTGGGCATCAAGCAGCTCCACGACGATCCGTGGCCCATGATCTCCGAGCGCTTCGCCCCCGGGGTGGAGTGCGACGGCAGGGTCGCGCGCGTGCAGGACAAGGGCGTGGTGGTGGACCTGGGCGACGACATCGAGGGCTTCGTGCCCGTGTCGCACTCGGGCATCGAGGACGCCAACCGGCTCGAGGAGTACTACGCCGAGGGTGACCCGGTGAGCCTGCGCGTCATCGAGTCCGACGCGGCCAACCGGCGCATCGTCCTCGAGATCACGGAGACCCCGGAGCGCAAGCCGCAGGAGGTCATCGACGCGGCCCGCGCCGCCCGCGAGGCGGCGAAGGCCAAGGCGAGCAGCGAGGGCGACGAGGCCGAGGCCGTCGCACCCAAGGCGCCGAAGGCAGCGACCGAGGCGCCCGTCGAGGCCCCGGCCGAGCCCGTCGCCGAGGCACCCGCCGACCCCATCGTCGAGGCACCGACGGAGGCACCCGCCGACGCGCCGGCCGAGGCGGAGGGCACGCCGGAGGCGTAGCAGGGGCCTGGCGCCCCGGATTTTCCATGCCGCCGGAGATGGATCGCCCGGACGCACGTCGCGTCCGGGCGTTTCCGTCCATACCCTTAAAGTCCCATGTCCCCGCACGGGGTACGCGCAACCCTGACCCGGAACGCGACGCCATGTCCATCCACGAGAAGCTGAAGCGCCTGGACGAGCTCCGCCGCGCGGCGGAGGAGGGCGGGGGTGCCCACCGTGTCCAGATCCAGCACCAGCGGGGCAAGCTGTCCGCCCGCGAGCGCGTGGATCTCCTTCTGGACCCCGGCTCCTTCATGGAGCTGGACCGCTACGTCACGCACCGCGCCACCGAGTTCGGCCTGGGGGAGCGGAAGGTGCTCGGCGACGGCGTGGTCACCGGCTACGGCACCGTCCACGGGCGGCTGGCCTACGTGTTCAGCCAGGACTTCACGGTGTTCGGGGGCTCGCTGTCCGAGGCCCACGCCGAGAAGATCGTGAAGATCCAGGAGCTGGCACTGAAGAACGGCGCGCCCCTCATCGGGCTCAACGACTCGGGGGGAGCGCGCATCCAGGAGGGCGTTGTGAGCCTGGGCGGCTACGCGGACATCTTCCTGCGCAACACCCTCGCCTCCGGAGTCATCCCTCAGATCAGCGTCATCCTCGGCCCCTGCGCCGGCGGCGCCGTGTACTCCCCGGCCATAACCGATTTCGTGTTCATGGTGCGGGGCACGAGCCACATGTTCGTCACCGGCCCGAACGTGGTGAAGACGGTGACGCACGAGGACGTGGACATGGAGGGGCTGGGCGGCGCCGACGTGCACGCGTCCAAGTCGGGGGTGGCGCACTTCGCCTTCGACACCGAGCCCCAATGCCTCGCGGCGGTGCGCGACCTCATGGAGTACCTGCCACAGAACAACGCCCAGCTCGCTGCGACGCGGACGTGCACCGACCCGGCGGACCGGCAGGACGAGGAGCTCCTGGAGGCGGTGCCGGACAACCCCAACCGCCCCTACGACATGCGCGATGTGGTGCGCAGGGTGGTGGACGACGGCGTGTTCTTCGAGGTGCACGCGCAGTTCGCCGCGAACATCCTGGTGGGGTTCGCGCGCCTGGGCGGGCACTCGGTGGGGATCGTGGCCAACCAGCCCGCCGTCCTGGCCGGTGTGCTCGACATCGACTCGGCGGACAAGGGCGCGCGCTTCGTGCGCTTCTGCGACGCGTTCAACATCCCGCTCGTGGTCCTCGAGGACGTCCCCGGATTCCTCCCCGGCGTGGCTCAGGAGCACGGCGGGATCATCCGGCACGGCGCCAAGCTCCTCTACGCCTTCTGCGAGGCGACGGTGCCCAAGGTCACCGTCATCACCCGCAAGGCGTACGGCGGGGCCTACGACGTGATGAACTCCAAGCACATCCGTGGCGACATGAACCTGGCATGGCCGCAGGCCGAGATCGCCGTCATGGGCCCCAAGGGCGCCGTCGAGATCCTGTTCAAGAAGGAGATCGCCGACTCCGAGGACCCGGCGGCGGCCACGGAGGCGCGCATCCAGGAGTATCGTGAGACGCTCGCCCACCCCTTCGTGGCGGCGGCGCGGGGGTACGTGGACGACGTCATCGACCCGCGGGAGACGCGCCCGCGGCTCATCAACGCCCTCGACATGCTGCGCAACAAGCGCGACGCCAACCCGATGCGGAAGCACGGTAACATCCCGCTGTAGCAGGTCGTCCCGCGGGGGGCGCGCCGAAGCGCCGCGCCGCCGCGGACAACCCTGGCCCGTCGTTCCCGCGTCTGAGGGGTGGAAGATGGAAGACCACCCCCCGTGGAGGGACGACGATGACGACGATGTTCAAGAGCCCGGGACCCGCGCTCGGCGTGGTTCTGGCCCTGGGGGTCCTGGCCGGGCCCGTTTCCCGTGCGGAGGCGCAGGTGCTCCTGCGCTCCCACGAGCACCAGGAGTGCCGGTGCGTCGACGAGGACGGGAAGCCCATCGAGCGGTGCTCGTGCTTCGCGCTCCCCAACGTGGAGAAGATCGTCACCCGCGCGATCACGGCGAGCCGGCCCCGTCTGGGCGTGACGCTGGCGGACGCCAAGGAAGGCGCCGACGTGCGCGGCGCCGTGGTGGCCTCGGTGTTGGAGGACGGCCCCGCCGCGAAGGCCGGGCTCCGGGAGGGCGACATCCTCACCCGGGTGGACGGCAAGAATCTCCTGGAGCCTCTCGCCGCCGACGTGGAGCGCACGTTCGACGAGGACGCCTCCCTCCCGGTGCAGCGCCTCATGGAGATCGTGCGCGGCATCGAGCCGGGCGAGAAGGTGGAGGTGGAGTACCTGCGGGGCGGGGCACGCGCCACGGCCACCGTCGAGGCCCGCGAGCTGGACCACTGGAGCGTCAATGTGCTCGCGCCGGACTGGGACCCCGAGGCCTTCCAGGGCCGCATGAAGGACCTGGAGGGGCGGCTCCGCGACCTCACCGTGCACGTCAGCCCCGAGGGCCGGGAGATCCGCATCTTCGGCGACTCGGGAGGGGCACCCCGGGTCCTCGCCCGGCCGGCCCCCGAGGCGCGGGCCTTCTCCCTGGTGACCGAGGACGACGGCCGGCTCAGGGCGTGCCCCGGCGACTCCGCCCCTTCCGGCGGCCTCTGGGTGGGCTTCGCGCACCGCTGCTTGGGCGGCCTGCAGCTCCTGGAGCTGAAGCCCGGGCTCGCCGACTACTTCGGCACGGCGAAGGGCGTCCTGGTGGCCGACGTGCACGAGGACTCGAAGCTGGGGCTCCAGCCCGGGGACGTGATCCTGGCCGTGGGGGACCGGGAGGCCACCGACCCCGACCGGGTGCAGCGCATCCTGTCGAGCTACGCCGCCGCCGAGGCGGTGACGCTCCGCATCATGCGGCAGAAGCGGGAGACGACGGTCACGGGCACGCTGGAGAAGTGAGCGGCCTCCGTCCCCACCGGCAGGGCGTGGGGACCGGGGGAACAGGAATCGGGGGAGCGGGAATCGGGGGGCGGGAGCGGAGGGGCGCTCCCGTCCCCCGCTCGTTCGCCGCGGGCATCGCGCACGGGAGCGGGGTTTCCCCCCTCCCCGGCGGGCTGGTAAGTTCCCGCCCCGGGATTCCCTCCTGCTCCCCCACCCACGCCACCGCCGGTGATCCGAACCCTCCTCATCGCCAACCGCGGCGAGATCGCCGTCCGCATCGTGCGCGCCGCCCGGGAGCTGGGGATGCGCACCGTGGCGGTGTACTCGGAGCCCGACCGGCTCGCGCCCCACGTGCTGGAGGCGGACGAGGCCCACCTGCTCGGTCCGGCGCCCTCCTCGGAGAGCTACCTCCGCGTGGACAGGATCCTGGAGGTCGCGGCTCGCTCCGGAGCCGAGGCCATCCATCCTGGATACGGCTTCCTCGCCGAGCGCGCGCACTTCGCCCAGGCGGTGGCCGACGCCGGCCTCGTGTTCGTGGGCCCGGCGGCGGCGACCATCCAGGCCATGGGGGACAAGACGGAAGCGCGCCGGCGCATGCAGGCCGCCGGCGTGCCCATCGTCCCGGGGCTGGTGGACCCGGTGGCCGACCCGTTCGCCGCCCTTCACGCGGCCCTGGAGATGGGGTATCCCGTGCTCGTCAAGGCGGCGGCGGGGGGCGGGGGGAAGGGGATGCGGGTGGTGGCCGGGCCCGACGAGCTCCCCCGCGCCTTCGAAGCGGCCCGGCGCGAGGCCCAGGCGGCGTTCGGCGACGGATCGGTCTACCTGGAGCGCTACCTCACCCGCCCGCGGCACGTGGAGATCCAGGTCCTGGCGGACGCGCACGGCCACGTCGTCCACCTGGGCGAGCGGGAGTGCTCGATCCAGCGCCGCCACCAGAAGCTCGTGGAGGAGGCTCCTTCGGTGGCGCTCTCCCCCTCCGAGCGGGACGCCATGGGCGCGGCGGCCGTCCAGGCCGCCCGTGCGGTGGGGTACGTGGGCGCGGGGACCGTGGAGTTCCTCCACCAGGACGGGGAGTTCTTCTTCCTGGAGATGAACACGCGACTCCAGGTGGAGCACCCGGTCACCGAGCTCGTCACCGGCGTGGACATCGTGGCGTGGCAGCTGCGCATCGCGTCCGGAGAGCCCCTCCCCATTCGCCAGGAGGACGTGCGCCTCCACGGCCACGCCATCGAGTGCCGCCTCACGTCGGAGGATCCCTGGAACGGGTTCCTCCCGTCCACAGGCACCGTCACCCACCTGAAGGTCCCGACGGGGCCCGGGGTCCGGTGGGACGGGGGAATCGAGGAGGGCTTCCGGGTCTCGCTCCACTACGACCCGCTCCTGGCCAAGCTCGTCGTGCACGCGCCGGACCGGGACGCCGCCATCGCCCGCATGGCCCGCGCCCTGGACGAGCTCGTGGTGGCGGGCGTGGAGACCAGCGCGCCCTTCCATCGCCGGGTCATGGACGAGCCCGACTTCCGCGCCGGCCGGCTCAGCATCCGGTACCTGGAGGAGCACCCGGCGCTCCTCGTCCAGCCCGACGGAGCGGAGCTGCTCCGGGCCGCGGCCGTCGTCGCCGCCCTCCTGGAGGACCAGCGCCGGGAGCGGCACCGCACCCAGCGCATCGCGGGGGCGTCGGGACCGGAGCTGCCCGCGTGGCGTAAGGGGGGGTGGCCATGGCAACCCCGATGAGCGCCACCGCGGTCATGGCCGTGGGGGACCGGGTCCGCCTGCGGGTGCGCGCCCTGGCCTCGGGCGGGGCCGGCGTGGCGGACCTCCCCGACGGGCGGGTGGTCTTCGTCCACCGTACCGCCCCCGGCGACCTCGTGGACGCCCGCGTGGCCCGCCTCAAGCCCCGCTGGGGGGAGGGGGAGCTCTTGGAGGTGGTGGAGCCCGGGCCGGGGCGTGTCCCGGCTCCGTGCCCGCACTACGCCACGTGCGGGGGGTGCTCCCTCCAGCACCTGGCGTACGCCGAGCAGCTCGCCTGGAAGCGGCGCTTCGTCGCCGACGCGCTGGCGCGCATCGGCGGCGTGGACGTGCGCCTTCCGGAGGTCACGCCCTCTCCGGCAGAGACACGCTACCGGAACCGGGTGACGTTCACCGTGCTCCATCTCGGGGGAGGGCGCATGGTGGCGGGCTTCCACGCCCTCCGTCGCCCGGAGCGGGTGGTGGACGTGGGGGGCGCGTGCCTCCTCCCCGAGCCCGTCCTCGTCGCCGCCTGGGAGGCGCTGCGCTCAGCCTGCGACGGCGCCAGGGTCCTCCCCTCCGGTCGGGAGCTTCGCGTGACGCTCCGCGCGCTGGAAGCCGGCGTGGCCGTGCTCGTGAAAGGGGGCACCGGCGGGTGGGACCCGGCCCTCCTGGTCGAGCGCGTTCCCGGCCTCGTCAGCGTATGGCACCAGCCGGCGGACGAGGAGGAGGCCCGGCGCATCGCCGGGATCGTGGCGGACGAGGCGTGGGAAGACGAGCGCGTCCCCATGTCCGGGCACGCCTTCCTCCAGGTCAACCGCGCCGCCGCCCATGCGCTGGCCGCCCACGTCCAGGCCATCGCCCACGCCCAGGCCCCCGGACGCGCCGTGGACGCCTATTGCGGCATCGGGGTGTACGGCCGGGCGCTTGCGCGTCTGGGGTGGCGGGTCGAGGGGATCGAGCTGGACGCCGGCGCCTGCGAAGGCGCACGCCACGCCGCCCCTGCGGGCTTCACGGTCCGGGAGGGAAGGGTGGAGGAGCTCCTCCCCGACGTGCTCCCCGCCGACCTCGTCGTCCTCAACCCGCCCAGGTCGGGGCTGGACGAGCGCATCCCCGAGGTGCTCGTCCGCCACGTCCCCGGGAGGCTGATCTACGTGAGCTGCGACCCCGCCACCCTGGCCCGGGACGTGGCTCGCCTGCAGGGAGCGTACTCCGTTGCCGCCCTGCATTCCTTCGACCTCTTCCCCCAGACGAGCCACGTGGAGACGGTCGCCGTCCTCTCCCGGAAGGACCCCGGCTGATGCGGTACTTCGTCGCGGTGGACGGAACGACGCTCCAGGTGGAGCTGGGCCCGGAGGGCGCCGAGGTGGACGGCGTGGCCGTCTCCGCGGACCTGGCCCGGAGGGAGGGCACCGACTCGATGAGCCTCCTCCTGGACGGCGAATCCTACCGGGTCCTGGCGAAGCGCCTGGACGACGGCTTCTGGGAGCTGCACCTCAGGGGACGCCGCTTCGCCGTCGAGGCGGTGGACGAGCGGACCCACACCATCCGCGCCATGACCGCAGCCTCCGCCGCGCCGGCGGGCCCGCGCCCGATCCGCGCCCCCATGCCCGGCCTCCTCGTCCAGCTCGAGGTCGCCGTCGGCGACCGGGTCGAGGCCGGCCAGGGCGTGGCCATCGTGGAGGCCATGAAGATGGAGAACGAGCTCAAGGCCGAGGCGCCGGGCGTCGTGACGCGCATCCTCGTCGCGCCGGGGCAGGCGGTGGAGAAGGACCAGGTGCTGATCGAGCTCCAGGCACCCGTGGACGCGGGGGAGGGTGCCGGCTGATGTCCGACGCGCGCTCGTGCAAGACCGACAGCGGCATTCCGGTGCACCGGGTCTACGGGCCGGGCCAGGAAGGGCGGGAGATCGACGAGCCCTCGGCGCCCGGGGAGTTCCCTTTCACCCGGGGCGCCCACCCCGACATGTACCGCGGCCGCGTCTGGACCATGCGCCAGTACGCTGGCTTCGGCACGGCGGAGGAGACCAACGCCCGCTTCCGCTACCTCCTGGAGCAGGGGCAGACCGGGCTCTCCGTCGCCTTCGACCTGCCCACCCAGATGGGGTACGACTCGGACCACCCCATGGCCGCTGGCGAGGTCGGGCGCGTGGGCGTGGCCATCGCCGACCTGCACGACCTGCGCACCCTCTTCCAGGGCATCCGGCTCGACCAGGTCTCCACGTCGATGACCATCAACGCCACCGCCGCGGTCCTGCTGGCGGGCTACGTGGCGCTGGGGGACGAGCAGGGGGTGAGCCGCGCCGGCCTGGCGGGCACGGTCCAGAACGACGTCCTGAAGGAGTATGTGGCGCGCGGCACCTACATCTACCCGGTGGATCCCTCGCTCCGCCTGGTCGCCGACATCATGGCGTTCTGCGCGGCGGAGGTGCCGCGCTGGAACACGATCTCCATCTCCGGCTACCACATGCGCGAAGCGGGAGCCACCGCTCCCCAGGAGGTCGCCTTCACCTTCGCCAACGGCCTGGAGTACGTGGAGCGGGCGCTGGCCCGGGGCCTCGCGCTGGAGGCCTTCGCGCCCAGGCTGTCGTTCTTCTTCGCCGCCCACACCGACCTGCTCGAGGAGGTGGCGAAGTTCAGGGCCGCCCGGCGCCTGTGGGCCCTTCTCATGCGCGAGCGCTACGGCGCCTCCGACCGCGCCGCCCTGCTTCGCTTCCACACGCAGACCGGCGGCTCCACCCTCACCGCCCAGCAGCCGCTGAACAACGTGGTGCGCGTCACCGTGCAGGCGCTGGCGGCCGTCCTGGGCGGGACCCAGTCGCTGCACACCAACGGGTACGACGAGGCGCTGGCGCTCCCCACGGAGGAGTCCGCGAGGCTGGCGCTGCGCACCCAGCAGATCCTGGCCGCGGAGTCCGGCATCACCCGCACGGCCGATCCCCTTGGCGGCTCGTGGTACGTGGAGGCGCTGACCGACGAGATCGAGGCCCGGGCCAGGGGCTACCTGGAGCGCATCGCCGAGCTGGGGGGCGCCGCCCGCGCCATCGAGTACATGCAGGAGGAGATCCACCGCGCGGCGTACGCCGTGCAGATGGAGATCGAGGCGGGGGAGCGCTCGGTGGTGGGCCTGAACGTGCACGCGGAGGTCGAAGGGCCACCGCGCATCGGCCGCCCCGACTACGGCGCGCTCGAGCACGCCCAGAAGGCTGCGCTGGCGACGCGGAAGGCTGCCCGGGATGCCGACGCGGTGGGCCGGGCCCTCGCGCGTGTCCGGGAGACGGCCCGGGGGTCGGAGAACCTCATGCCCCCGATCATCGCCGCGGTGAAGGTGGCGGCCACGCTGGGCGAGATCAGCGACGCGCTCCGCGCCGAGTGGGGCGCCTACGACGGATAGGCCACGGCGGCGCCGCGCCCGGTGGTCGGGCGTGGGCGCCGCCGTTAGTTTTTTGGGCTATTGGTCGCCTTACCCGAGGTCCTGATCGAGCCATGCCCACGTACGAGTACCGCTGCCCCCGGGGACACCACTTCGAGGTGTTCCAGCGCATCTCCGAGAAGCCCGAGGCCGCCTGCCCGCAGTGCGGGGAGCCCGGCCTGCGCCAGATCTCCGGCGGCGCCGGGTTCCTCTTCAAGGGCGGCGGCTTCTACGCGACCGACTACCGCAGCGCCGACTACAAGAAGCAGGCCTCCTCGGAGAGCGGGGCGAGCCCGGCGCCGGCCAAGGACGCGGGCCCGTCGTCCCCGCCTCCGTCCCCTTCCTCCTCGGAAGCCTGAGGCCATGTCCCAGGAGACCATCCGCGCCGCGCTGGTCCGTGTGCTGGCCGGGCTGGGCGCCGAGGACGCCCCCATCCAGCTGGAGCGCCCCAGGGACCCCACGCACGGGGACCTGGCGTGCAACGTGGCCATGACGTTGGCCAAGAAGCTGGGGCGGCCGCCGAGGCAGATCGCCGAGGAGATCGTCCGCCGCCTCGACCTGGAGGCCGCCGGGGTGTCCGCGGTGGAGGTGGCGGGTCCCGGCTTCCTGAACTTCCGCCTCACCTCCGGCGCCGTGGCCTCCGTCCTGGACCGCATCCTCTCCGAGGACCGCGCGTTCGGCCGGTCTTCGAGCGGCGGCGAGCGGAAGGTGATGGTGGAGTTCGTGTCCGCCAACCCGACCGGCCCCCTCCACCTCGGGCACGGGCGCCAGGCGGCGCTGGGCGACGCCATCGCCGCGCTCCTCGCGTGGACCGGGTGGGCCGTGCATCGGGAGTACTACTACAACGACAGCGGCAACCAGATGGACAACCTGGCCCGGAGCGTGTGGGTCCGGTACCAGGAGCTCCACGGCGGGAGCGCCGAGCTCCCCGAGGGCGGCTACCAGGGCGAGTACGTGCGGGACATCGCCGAGGCCTTCACCCGGGAGGCGGGGACCCGGTACGTGGGACAGGACTCCGCCGAGGCGCTGGACGCCATGCGCCACTTCGCGGTGGGGATCCTCCGGGGCGAGCAGGACCGCGACCTCACCGACTTCCGCGTCCACTTCGACGAGTACTTCCTCGAGTCGTCCCTCTACACGGACGGGAAGGTGGACCGGGTGGTGGAGGCGCTGCGCGCCACGGGGCACGTCTTCGAGCGCGACGGCGCCATCTGGCTCCGCACCACCGAGTTCGGGGACGACAAGGACCGCGTCATGATCCGGTCCAACGGGGCGCACACCTACTTCGTTCCCGACGTGGCCTACCACATGGACAAGTGGGGGCGCGGCTTCCACCGGGTGATCAACGTGCAGGGGAGCGACCACCACGGGACGGTGGCGCGGGTGCGCGCCGGTGTCCAGGCGCTGGGCCTCCCCAAGGGGTTCCCGGAGTATGTCCTCCACCAGATGGTCCGGGTAGAGCGGGACGGCAAGGAGGTGAAGTTCTCCAAGCGCGCCGGATCCTACACGACGCTGCGGGAGCTTTTCGACCAGGTGGGCGTGGACGTGGCGCGCTACTTCATGCAGATGCGCAAGCCCGACGCCCATCTCGTCTTCGACCTGGACGTGGCGCTGGACCAGTCCGACAAGAACCCGGTGTACAAGGTCCAGTACGCCCACGCCCGCATGTGCTCCATCTTCCGCAAGGCCGGGCTGGGGCCCGAGGACGTGGCGCCGGGAAGCGCGGACCTCTCCCTCCTGTCCCACGAGCTCGAGCGGGAGCTGGTCAAGCGCCTGGGCGAGTTCCCGGAGATGGTGGAGCGCGCCGCGGCGGGGGCGAGCCCCCACGTGGTGTGCGACTACCTGGAGCAGACTGCGGCGGCCGCGAACGGGTGGTATCATGCGGGGAACCCCTCCCGCAACCCGGAGCTCGCGGTGCTCGTGGAGGACGCCGCCCTGCGCGCCGCTCGGCTCGTCCTGGCCCGTTCCGTGCAAGTGGTGCTGCGCAACGGCCTCGCGATCCTGGGGATCGAGGCGCCGACGCGCATGGACCGCCCCGAAGAGCCCGAAGCAGCCTGAGCTGGGACCCCGACACCATGTCCATTCTCTGCGTGGGAAGCGTGGCCCTCGACTCGGTGGAGACCCCCTTCGGCAAGGCCGAGCGGGTGCTGGGCGGCTCCGCGGTCTACTTCTCCGCCGCCGCCACGTTCTTCTCCCCGGTGCGCATCGTGGGTGTGGTGGGGGACGACTACCCCCTCGCCGACCTGGCCTTCCTCGCGGAGCGGGGCGCCGACCTCTCGGGGATCGAGACCCGCGCCGGCGAGAGCTTCTTCTGGGCCGGGCGCTACCACTACGACCTGAACACCCGCGACACGCTGGAAACCCGCCTGGGGGTGTTCGCCGACTTCCGGCCGCGCATCCCCGACGGCTTCCGCGACAGCCGGCACATCTTCCTCGGCAACATCGCGCCGCAGCTGCAGCACGACGTCCTCGACCACGTGGACGCCCCCGAGGTCGTGGCCTGCGACACCATGAACTACTGGATCGAGGGGAACCGGAAGGAGCTCCTGGCGCTCCTGGAGCGCGTGCACATCCTCCTCGTGAACGACGAGGAGGCGCGCCAGCTCGCCGACGAGCCCAACCTCCTGAAGGCGTCCCGGTGGATCCGCGAGCGGGGCCCGTCCATCATCGTCGTGAAGAAGGGCGAGCACGGGGCCATGCTCTTCGCCGAGGGGTGGGTGTTCTTCACCCCGGGGTATCCCCTGGAGACCGTCTTCGACCCGACTGGCGCGGGCGACGCCTTCGCCGGCGGCTTCATGGGGCACGTGGCCCGGAGCCCATCCCTCGACCCGGCCGAGCTCCGCCGCGCCATGGTGTTCGGATCCGTGATGGGATCATACTCCGTGGAGGACTTCAGCGTGGACCGCTTCAGGCGCCTGGACGCCGCCGACGTCGTGAGCCGGGCCGCGGAGTTCCGCGAGATGACCGCCTTCGAGACCCACGTGGAGGAGCAACGTGTCTGAGCGTGGCATGAGCTACCGCGACGCCGGCGTGGACCTGGACGCGGGCGACCGGGCCAAGGACAAGCTGAAGGCCCTGGTGGCCTCCACCCGGGATCGGTGGACGCTCTCCGAGCTGGGCCTGTTCGGAGGCCTATACCAGGTCCCCGACGGGCTGGCCACCCCCGTCCTGGTGTCCTCGGCCGACGGCGTGGGCACGAAGCTCAAGGTTGCCTTCGATGCGGATCGCCACGACACGGTGGGGCAGTGCCTGGTCAACCACTGCGTCAACGACATCCTGGTGCAGGGCGCCCGCCCCCTCTTCTTCCTCGACTACCTGGCCACCGGGGTCCTGGACGAGCGGGTCGTGACGCAGGTCGTGAGCGGCGTGGCCGTGGCGTGCACGGAGAACGGCTGCGCCCTGGTGGGCGGCGAGACCGCCCAGATGCCCGACTTCTACGCGGCCGGGGAATACGACCTGGCCGGCTTCATCGTGGGCGTGGTGGAGCGGGACAGGATCCTCGACGGAACGCAGATCGCGGACGGGGACGTGCTCCTCGGCCTGGCCTCGTCGGGCCTGCACACCAACGGATACACGCTGGCCCGGCGCATTGTCTTCGATGCCATGGGACTGCAGGTGGACGACGAGCTCCCCGGCACCGGACGCTCCGTGGCGAATGAGCTGCTCTCCGTGCACCGGAGCTACCTGCCCGTGCTCTGGCCGCGCCTGGAGGAGGGTTCCGTGCGCGGCCTCGCCCACATCACCGGCGGTGGGATCCCGGGGAACCTCCCCCGCATCCTCCCCGCGGGGCTCGGTGCCGTGGTGGACCGCGGGGCCTGGGAGGTCCCGCCCGTCTTCCGCGCCCTCCAGCAGGCCGGTCGGGTGGACCGCTTCGAGATGGACCGGGTGTTCAACATGGGCATCGGCATCGTGGCCGTGGTCCGTCCGGAGGATGCCGCCCACGTGGCGGATACCGTGCGCGGCGCCGGCGTGGGCGTGTGGACGCTCGGCCGCATCGAGGCCGGGCACGGGGTGCGGTACCTGGGATGAGGACGGGGCGCCTCCTCCGGCTCGTCGTGGCCGCCTCCCTGGCGTCCGCAGCCCTCGCGGGCAGCGCCCGGGCCCAGAACCCCACCGAGGCGCTGGCTGCACGCTGCGCCGACGCAGGGGGCCCCGTGCTCCGCTGCTCCGAGCTCGCCGTCACCGCCCGCGCGCTCCAGGGCTCGGCGGGGCTGCTCGCCGGGCTCGGCTCGGAGGTCGCGGGGAGCGCCGGGACGCTGGGAAGGAGGCTGGGGACCACGCCGCGCGTCGCCGTGGGCGCGCGGGCCGCGTTCGCCCACGTGGGGCTCCCCGATCTGGCCGACCCGGGCGCCGAGCCCTCGCGGCAGGCCACGTTCGTGGTTCCCGCCGTGCACGCCGGCGTGGCCGTGGGCGTGTTCGACGGGTTCTTCGTGCTCCCCACCGTGGGCGGGGTGCTCAGCCTGGACCTCCTGGCCAACACCTCCGTGCTCTTCCTGCCCACCGCGGACGGCTTCGACGGGAAGGCCTCCGGATGGTCCGTGGGCGCCCGCCTCGGTGTGCTCCGCGAGTCCTTCACGCTCCCCGGCGTCGCCGTGTCCCTCACGCGCAGGGACCTCGAGCCCGTCCGCTTCGGAGACCCCCTGGGCGCTGGCGGCGGCGCGGTGGAGACGGACGCCACCGTCACCTCGGTGCGGGCGACGGTGGGCAAGGACCTCCTCTCGGTGGGGCTCCTCGCGGGGATGGGATGGGACCGCTACGCCGGGTCGGTGACGCTCCGCCCGGTGGGGTTGGACCCCTTGTCCGACGGTTCCTTCACCCACTCCCGGCAGCTCGTCTTCGGGGGCGCGTCGCTGAACTTCCTCATCCTGCAGCTCTCTGCGGAAGCGGGATGGGCGCGGGGCGCCGGAGTGGTGAACGGGTACCGCGGCGCGCCCTTCGACCCCGCCCGGGGCTCGGGCTACGGGAGCCTGGCGTTCCGGCTCACCATCTGAGCATGGCCCCGACTTCCACGCCTCCGGGCCTCCTCCCGGGGGACCAGGCCCATCTCGAGCGGGCCCGGGTCCTGGCCCGGGGAGGGTGGGGGCGCGTCCACCCCAATCCCATGGTGGGGTGTGTCCTGGTCCGCGACGGCGAGGTGGTGGGCGAGGGGCATCACGCGGAGTACGGGGGTCCCCACGCCGAGGTCGTCGCCCTGGAATCGGCCCGGAGCCGGGCCCTCGGAGCCGCGGCCTACGTGAGCCTCGAGCCGTGCGACCACCACGGGAAGACCCCGCCATGCACCCAGGCTCTCATCCAGGCCGGGGTGCGCCGCGTGGTCTTCGGCGCCCAGGACCCCGGCCCCGTGTCCGGCGGGGGAGCGGCCACGCTGCGCTCCGCCGGGATCGAGGTCGTCGGACCGGTGTGGGACGACGCCACCGCCCGCTCGGAGAACCCCGCCTTCTTCCACGCCGCCCGACACAGCTCGCCCTGGATCGCGGTGAAGCTCGCCCAGACCCTGGACGGGTTCATCGCCGAGGCGCCGGGACGGCGCACCCGCATCACCGGAGCCGAGGCGGACGCCCGGTCGCACCAGCTGCGCACGGGGTTCGACGCCCTCCTGGTGGGCGCGGGCACGCTGCGCGCCGACGACCCGCTGCTCACGGTGCGCAACGCTCCGCAGGGGCGCCTTCCACCGGCGCGCATGGTCCTCGACCCGCGGGCCGAGATGCCCACCCGCGCCGCCGTGCTCCGGGACGCGGCGAGCGTCCCGGTGCACGTGTTCACCCGCCGCGACGCGCGCGAGTCCGAGCTGGAGCGGCTGGAGGCAGCCGGCGCCCGTGTTCACCCGCTGCCGTACGACGGACGGGGCCTCTCCCTGGAGGCGCTGCTCTCGGTGGCGTGGGGCGTGGGAATCCGCTCGGTGCTGTGCGAGGGCGGGGCACGCCTGGCGTCCGAGCTCCTCCGGGACGGAACGGCCCGGCGGCTCTACCTTTGGGTGGCGCCCTTCACGCTCCCCAGCCCCGGCGTGCCGGCCTTTCCGGGCGTGGGCAGGGAGGTGTGGGGGCGGTTCCGGCCGGCCACCGCGCCAGAGTTCCACGGCCGCGACACGCTACTCGTGCTGGATCGGGAGGAGGACTGATGTTCACCGGGATCATCGAGACCACCGGGCACGTCGTCGAGGCGGTGGACCTGGACACCACGCGCCGCTTCACCTTCCGGGTGGACGCCTTCGCGGGCGCCCTCCAGCCCGGGCACTCCGTGGCGGTGGACGGCGCCTGCCTCACCGCCGTCGCGGCCGAAGGCGCCACCTTCTCGGTGGACGTCATCGGGACCACCCTGGAGCGCACCATCGCGGGGCGCTACCAGGCCGGAACCAGGGTGAACCTGGAGCGCGCCATGAGCATGGGCGAGCGGCTGGACGGCCACCTGGTACAGGGGCACGTGGACGGGGTGGGGCACCTGGAGCGGGTCACGCGGGACGGCGAATACTGGCTGATGGACTTCCGCATCCCTTCGGACATCTGGGCCGCCACCATCCTCCACGGCTCCATCGCCCTGAACGGCGTGAGCCTCACCGTGAGCGACATGCCGGAGCCCGACGTGGTCCAGATCGGCATCATCCCCTACACCTGGGAGCAGACGAACCTCGGGGGGATGACGCCCGGCGACCCGGTGAACGTGGAGGGGGACCTGATCGGGAAGTACGTGGGTAGGATCCTGGCCACCCGCGGAACCTGAGAGGAGCGAGCATGCCTTTCGATCGTGTCGAGGACGCCATCGCGGACATCCGCCGTGGGCGGATGGTCATCGTGGCCGACGACGAGGATCGGGAGAACGAGGGCGACCTGGTCATGGCGGCGTCGCTGGTGACGCCCGACCACATCAACTTCATGACCAAGCACGGGCGCGGGCTCATCTGCGTGACCCTCACCGAGGAGCGCGCCAACGAGCTTCAGCTCCCCCTCATGACCGAGGCCAACACGGACCCCCAGGGGACCGCCTTCACCGTGTCGGTCGACGCCCACCGGCGCTTCGGCGTCACCACCGGGATCAGCTCCCACGACCGGGCCAAGACCGTCCAGGTCATCCTGGATCCCCGCACCGCCCCGCACGACCTGCGCAGGCCGGGCCACGTCTTCCCGCTCCGCGCCAAGGCGGGCGGCGTGCTCCGGCGGGTCGGCCAGACGGAGGCGGCGGTGGATCTGGCCCGGCTGGCAGGACTGGAGCCGGCCGGGGTCATCTGCGAGATCCTGAACGAGGACGGCACCATGGCGCGCCGGCCCCAGCTCGAGGAGATCGCCCGCGAGCACGACCTGCGCTTCATCACGGTTGCGCAGCTCGTGGCGTACCGCCTCACGCGCACCCGTCTCGTGCGCAGGGTGGCGGAGGCGGACCTCCCCACACGGATGGGCACCTTCCGCGTCATCGGGTACGAGAGCATCGTCGACCAGCGCGAGCACCTGGCGCTGGTGAAGGGCGAGGTGGCAGGGAAGGCCAACGTGCTCGTGCGCATGCACTCGGAGTGCATGACCGGCGACGTGTTCTCCTCGCTGCGCTGCGACTGCGGCGAGCAGCTCGACGCGGCCATGCGACGCGTCGAGGAGGAGGGGCTCGGTGCCATCGTCTACCTCCGCCAGGAGGGGCGGGGCATCGGACTCGGGAACAAGCTCAAGGCCTACAGCCTCCAGGACCAGGGCATGGATACGGTGGAGGCCAACGAACGGCTCGGATTCAAGCCCGACCTGCGGGACTACGGCATCGGGGCCCAGATCCTCCTCGACCTGGGGCTCACCTCCATCCGCCTCCTGACCAACAACCCGCGGAAGATCGTGGGCCTGGACGGCTACGACATCGAGATCACGGGCCGGGAGCCCCTGCAGATCGTCGCGGGCGAGCACAACGAGCGCTACCTGGACACGAAGCGCACCAAGCTGGGGCACCTGCTGTGACCTCCCGGGGAAGCCCCGCCGGGGAGACCCGGGGCACCGTGGACGCCGCCGGGGTCCGGGTGGCCGTGCTCGTGGCCCGCTTCAACGCCGACGTCACCGAGCGCCTCCTCGACGGCGCGCTCCGCTGCCTCCGCGAGCACGGCGCTTCCGAGGGCGACGTGGACGTGTACCGGGTCCCGGGTGCCTGGGAGCTACCCCAGACGGCCGCGCGCGTGGCCGCCCTCGGCCGCCACGACGCCCTGGTGGCACTCGGGTGCGTGATCCGCGGCGAGACGCCCCACTTCGACTACGTGTGCGACCAGGCCAACCTCGGGCTCGGCGAGGTCGCGCGGGCCTCGAAGGCGCCCCTGACGTTCGGCGTGCTCACGACCGAGGACCGCGAGCAGTCGCTGGCGCGCTCCGGGGAGGGAACCTCGAACAAGGGGTACGAGGTCACGCTGGCGGCCCTCCAGATGGTCGCCCTCTACCGCACCCTCGGGGACTCATGAGCGAGACGCACCCCGCCCTCGGGCGTGCCGAGCGCATCGACCGCAGCCGCGCGAGGGCCTGGAGCGTCCAGGTTCACTACCGCTGGGAGAGCATGGGCTCGGTGGGCACCCTCCGCGACGCCTTGGTGGAGACGGCGGCCACGCGGCGCATCTCGCCCCGGCGCCTTCCCTACGTGCGGCGCGTGCTCACCGAGATCGACAAGCACCTCGCCGACGTGGACCGCGCACTCCAGGATGCGCTGGAGAACTGGCGCCTGGAGCGCCTTTCCACGCTGGACCGGGCCGTCCTCAGGGTCGCCGCGGCGGAGATGCTGTACATGGACGACGTCCCTCCGAAGGTCTCCATCCAGGAGGCCATCCGCCTCTCGGAGCAGTACGGCGGCCCCGACTCACCCCGCTTCGTCAACGGCGTGCTGGACGCCCTGTTCAAACGCCTCCGAGGGGCGGGGACGTGACGGACGGGGAGAGGACCTCCACCCTGCGCATCCTGGTGGTGAACTGGCAGGACCGCCAGAACCCCCAGGGCGGCGGCGCCGAGACCCACCTCCACCAGATCTTCGGGCGCCTGGCCTCGCGGGGGCACCACGTCACGCTCCTGGCGTCGGGGTGGCGCGGGGCCCCTCCCCGGGCGGAGCTCGACGGGATCCGGGTCCACCGCACAGGCGGACGGTACACGTTTTCCCTCGCGGCCCCGCGCTATTTCCGGCGCCACCTGCAGGGGGAGGGCTGGGACGTGGTGGTGGAGGACCTGAACAAGGTTCCCCTCTTCACGCCCTTCTGGACAGCGGCTCCCGTGGCCCTGGTCGTGCACCACCTTTTCGGCGCCACGGCGTTCCACGAGGCGTCCTTCCCCGTAGCCGCGGCTACCTGGCTCCTCGAGCGGCCCATCCCCCGGATCTTCGCGGCCACGCCCACCGTGGCGGTTTCCGAGAGCACGCGGCAGGACCTGGCGCGCCGGGGAATGGACCCGGCCCTGATCGAGGTGATCCCCAACGGGATGGACCTCTCCACCCTGGTGCCTTCCCGGGGCCCGCGGTACGAGGAGCCCACAGTGGTCTACCTGGGACGCCTGAAGCGATACAAGGGCGTGGACCTGATCCTGCGGGCGGTGGCGCGGCTCAGGGCCGAGGGGCTCCCCGTGCGCTTCCTGGTGGGCGGGCGGGGGGACCACGAGCCGGCGCTCCGGGCCCTGGCGGGGCAACTCCAGCTCGACGAGGCCGTCCGATTCCTCGGCTTCGTCAGCGAGGAGCAGAAGAAGGAGCTCTTCCAGCGCGCCTGGGTCCATGCCCTCACGTCGCCCAAGGAGGGGTGGGGGATCGCCAACCTGGAGGCCGCCGCCTGCGGCACGGCCACCGTGGCCAGCGACGCCCCCGGGCTCCGGGACTCGGTGGTGGACGCTGTCACAGGGCTTCTGGTCCCCCACGGGGACGTAGGTGCCCTGGCCCACGCCCTGGGCCGGGTCCTGGGGGATGCGGAGCTGCGGGACCGTCTGGGGCGGCAGGCCCGGGGCTTCGCCGAGCGGTTCTCCTGGGACGCCTCGGCAGAGGCCACGGAGGCCTTCCTCACCCGGGTGGTACGGACCTCCCGGCGCAACTAGCTTTGGAATGCAAGGTCACCTTCCACTTCGGAGGCCGAGTTGAGAATCCAGGTCGCGGCACGCCACTGCGATATCCCCGATTCCGTCCGCAAGCGCACCGAAGAACAGCTCAACCGCCTGGCGAAGTACGAGCCCCGGGTCTCGTCCGCCGAGGTGGTGTACGAGGAGGAGAAGCGAGTCCGCAAGGTGGACGTCATCCTCACCGTGGACCGAGGCGAGCCCGTCGTCGCCAAGGCCGAGGGTGAGGAGTTCCGCACGGCCCTGGACAAGGTGGTGGACCGGCTCAGCCGCATTCTCCGGCGGCAGCGTGACCAGGCCCTCCAGCACAAGGGGCCGAAGATGTCCGAGGGAGCGGCCATCGATTAGGCCAACGTGAGCCGACCCCTCCGAAGCTCGGGCAGCGCACGCGCGAAGAGCATCACGGTCCAGGAGCTCCTGGACATGAAGCGCGACACGTTGGCCCTGGAGCTCCTCACGCCCGGCGTGCCTCTCGACCGCAGGGCCTCGGATCCCGACGTGTCCAGCCCCGGGCTCGTGCTCGCGGGGTACACGGCGCGCGTCGCCGGAGGCCGCATGTGGGTCTTCGGGGCGACGGAGATGGCGTACCTGGCCACCCTCCCGGCCGACGCGGCCCGGGAGAACCTGATGCGGCTCTGCTCGCACGACGTGCCGGCCATCTTCGTCACCAAGGGCCAGCCCGTGCCGGACTACTTCCTGGAGGCGGCGCGGGAGAGCGGAGTGCCGGTCATCCTGAGCCGGCGCTCGACCAAGGAGGTCTACCGGCGCCTGAAGCCCTACCTCGAATGGGCGCTGGCGCCGTCCACCAACCTCCACGGCTCCCTGGCCGACGTGTACGGCGTGGGGCTCCTGTTCGTGGGGGAGAGCGGGGTCGGCAAGAGCGAGTGCGTCCTGGACCTGGTGGAGCGGGGCCACCGGCTCGTCGCCGACGACCTGGTCCTCGTGTCCCGACGGGGAAACGACATCCTCATCGGACGAGGGCACGAGCTGCAGCGCCACCACATGGAGATCCGGGGCGTCGGGATCATCGACATCCCCACCCTTTTCGGGGTGCGTGCGGTGCGCCAGCAGAAGCGCATCGAGGTCGTGGTGCAGCTCGAGCTGTGGGACGCCGAGCGCGGCTATTCCCGCACGGGGCTGGAGGAGGACGAGACGGAGATCCTGGGGGTCAGCATCCCCCGGGTGACGGTCCCCCTGAACCCCGGGAAGAACATCACGGTGATCTCCGAGGTGGTGGCCATGAACCACCTCCTGAAGTACGCCGGCGTCCACTCGGCCCAGGCCTTCGACCAGCGCCTGAAGGATCACATGAAGCCGGTCCGGGACTACCTCGAGGAGGACTATGAGTGAGGCGGCGGGCACGATGGGGATCGTGGTGGCCCACGGCCCCATGGCCCAGGGGCTCGTGGACGCCGTGCGCCGCATCGCGGGCGGCGCCGCGGACGCCCTGGCGCCCTTCTCCAACGAGGGCAGGAGTCCATCGGAGTTGAAAGAGGAGCTGGAGCGCCTGGCGGGCGACGCCCCCACCATCCTCTTCGCCGACCTGCTTTCGGGCAGTTGCGGGATGGCCGCCATGGTGGTGGCGCGAGGCTCGGAGAGGCGCGCCGTGGTGTGCGGGGTCAATCTGCCCGTGCTCCTCGACTTCGTCTTCCACCGCGACCTTCCCCTGGAGGAGCTCGTCCCCAGATTGGTGGCGAAGGGCCGCGACGGGATCCGCTCGCTCCCCCAGGCAAGCTGACCGGAGTCGCCATGGGCATCGTCCTCACGCGCCTCGACGAGCGCCTGATCCACGGGCAGGTGGTGCTCGGCTGGGGAAGCCAGCTCCGGCCCGAGCTGTACGTGGTGGTGGACGACGAGCTGGCCGCCAGCGACTGGGAGCAGGAGTTGTACCGCCTCGGAGCCGGCGAGACCGCGGTGGTCTTCGCCACCGTCGCGGAGGCCCGAGCGCGGCTCGCCGAGTGGCGTGCGTCGCCCCCGCGCGCCGTCCTCCTCGTCCGGGACGTGGGCACGCTGACGAGGCTGGCCGCCGGGGGCCTCTACCACGGCCAGCCGGTCAACCTGGGTGGGCTCCACCACGGCTCCGGACGGCGCCAGGTCCTGCCCTATCTCCACCTCTCCGCCGACGACCTGGCGGAGCTGGTGTCGCTGGAGGGCGACGGAGCGCAGGTGTGGGCGCAGGACCTGCCCGACGCGCCGAAGGTCCAGCTCCACTCGCTCCTGGAAGGCTGATGGAACTCCTCCTCGTGAGCCTGCTGGGGGGCGTGCTCGCCCTCGACGGGACCGCCGTGGGCCAGTTCATGGTGTCCCGCCCCCTCGTGGCGGGCGCCCTGACCGGGTGGCTCCTCGGGACCCCGGCCGTCGGCCTCGCGGTGGGCGCGCTGCTCGAAGCGTACCTCCTCGTGTCGTTCCCCTCGGGCGGTGCGCGGTATCCGGAAGGAGCCACCGCCGCGGTGGTGGCGGTGGCGTCGGCCGGCGCCGCGGACCCGCTCGGCGCGGTTCCCCTGGGCCTTGCCCTCGGCCTGGTCTGGGGACAGATCGGCGGCTTCACCGTGTCCGCCCTGCGGCGCCTGAACGCGTGGCTGGTCCCCGAGGCCGACGGGCCCCGCCCCGAGAGCTTGTCCGCGGCCCACCTGGGCGCCATCGCGCTGGACGGCCTGCGGGGTGCCCTGCTCACGGCGGTGGGCGTGGTGGGCGGTCGCTGGGTGGTCGAGACCCTCGCCCAGTCCTGGCCCCTTGGACCCTCCGACACCCGTGGGCTCCTCCTGGTCGGCGCCGCAGTGTCCGCCGGCGTCCTCATGCGCAGCCTGGGCGGCTATCGCCGCCGCCGCATCCTCTTCCTGACCGGCATGGCCCTCGCCGTGGTGGGAGCGCGACTCCTGTGACCGCCGTCCTCTCCCGCCGGGTCCTCGCCTCGGCCTTCGCCCGCTCGTTCCTCATCCAGGGTTCCTGGAACCACAAGACCATGATCGGGTCCGGGTTCGCGTTCGCGATGCTCCCGGCCCTGCGGGTCCTCTTCCGGGATGACGCGACCGTCATGGACGCGGCCCTGCGCCGCCACCTGGAGCACTTCAATGCCCACCCCTACCTCGCCAACGTGGCCCTGGGGGCCGTGCTCCGGATGGAGGCCGACGGCGAGCGTCCCGACGACGTGCGCCGCTTCAAGACCGCGGTGCGCGGCCCGCTGGGCGGCCTCGGGGATGCGCTGGTCTGGGGAGCCTGGCTCCCCGCGGTGTCGCTGGCGGCCCTCACCCTCCTCTGGCTCGGCGTGCCCGCGTGGGTCGCGGTGCCGCTCTTCCTCTTCGTCTACAACGCAGGGCACGTGGCGCTCCGGACCTGGGGTTTCGTGACCGGCCTCACGGGAGGCCGGGGTGTGGGTCGCTCCCTGGGGGCCGCGGCGCTCAGCCGCTGGACCGAGAAGGTCCGTTCCGTGGCCGGGCTCCTCCTCGGCCTCTTCTGCGGCATGGCTCTGGCCGGCGGAGGGGGCCTGGCCGAGGCCGGCCCCGTCTGGGCGGTGCTGGCGTGCGCGGCGTTCCTCGGCGGGCACCTGGCCGGGCACCGCCTCTGGCGTCCCACCGCCGTCGCCGTGGTGGCCGCGGTGGCGCTCCTGGCCACGTGGGGATGGAAGCCATGACCGGCAACGGACGGGTCGAGCGCCAGGTGCAGATCGTCAACCGCGCGGGCATGCACGCCCGCCCCGCGGCGGCGTTCGTGAAGACCGCCGGGCGCTTCTCCGCCGAGATCACGGTGGAGAAGGACGGGCTCGAGGTGAACGGGAAGAGCATCATGGGTGTTCTCATGCTGGCGGCGGAGCAGGGGAGCTGGCTCCGCCTCACGGCGTCCGGCACCGACGCCGACGACGCCCTCGCCGCCCTCGCCGAGCTGGTCGGCCGGGGCTTCTCGGAGGTCTGACCATGTCCCAAGTGCTCGACGGCCTGCCCGCATCCGAGGGCATCGCGCACGGCCGCATCTTCCGGCTGGAGTGGGGCATCCCGAACGTGCCGCACGAGACCGTGCCGCCCGACGCCGTCGCCGGCGAGGTGGAGCGCTTCCACGAGGCCCGCGCCTTCGCCAAGACCCGACTCGCGGAGCTCAAGGCCACCACCGAGGTGCGCCTCGGCCCGGTCGAGGCCAGGATCTTCGATCCGCAGCTCCTCATGCTCGACGACCCCGAGGTCGTGGCGGGTACGCTGCGCTACATCCAGGAGAACCACCTGAGCGCACAGCGCGCGTTCGAGTGGCGCATGCTCGAGCTCCAGGCCATGTGGAGCAGGACCTCGCAGCCCATGGTCCTGGACCGCCTCAACGACCTCGAGGACGTCATGATCCGCGTCCTCAACCGGCTCCTGGGGCACCACGATCCCTCGGACCTCGCGCAGGAGCGCCGCGGGGTGATCGTGGTCACCCGCAACATGACGCCCAGCCTCACCGTCCACCTCGACCCGGAGAAGGTCCTCGGCGTCGCCACGGACCTGGGCACCCGGACCGCCCACTGGGCCATCCTGGCCCGTTCCCTGAGGATCCCGGTCGTGGTGGGGCTGGGCCGGGTCTCCCAGGTGGCCAAGGAGGGCCAGGACGCGATCCTGGACGGGCGCATCGGGCGCATCATCCTGGACCCCTCCCCCGACGACCGGTCCGCGTTCGACGCCCGCCGGGAGCGGATCCAGGAGTGGGAAGAGGAGATCGCGGTCATCGCCCGCCAGGAGTCGGTCACCCTGGACGGACAGCCCGTGTCGCTCCGGGCGAACCTCGACCTTCCCTCCGAGGTCGAGCGCGCCAGGGAGTACGGCGCCGACGGCATCGGTCTCTTCCGCACCGAGTTCCTCGTGGTCGGGAGAACCTCCATGCCGACGGAGGAGGAGCAGTACGACGCCTACCGTCGCGTGGCGGAGTCCTTCCCGGACGGGGCCGTGTACATCCGCACCTTCGACCTGGGCGGCGACAAGTTCCCCATGTTCCTTCACATGCCCAAGGAGGAGAATCCCTTCCTGGGATGGCGCGCGGTGCGCGTGTGCCTGGACGAGCCCGACTTCTTCCGCACGCAGCTCCGCGCCATCCTGAGGGCGACCGCGCACGGGGACGTGCGCATCATGGTGCCCATGGTCAACGACGTGGAGGAGGTGCGGCAGGTCCGGGAGTACCTGGAGGCGGAGGAGGACGCCCTCCGGCGCGACGGCATCCCCTACAACAAGGGGTACAAGCTCGGGATCATGGTGGAGACCCCCGCCGCCGCGCTGGACTCGGCGGAGCTGGCGCGCCATGCCGACTTCTTCTCCATCGGCACGAACGACCTGGTGCAGTACACGCTCGCGGTGGACCGCACCAACAGCCGCCTCGCCAAGCTCTACAACCCGTTCCACCCCTCCGTGGTGCGCCTCATCCACCAGGTGTCCCGCGTGGCGAAGGCGGCCGGCATCGAGGTGAGCGTGTGCGGGGAGATGGCCGCCAACCCGTTGGGGGCGTTCCTGCTCATGGGGCTCGACATCTCCGCGCTGTCCGTGTCGTGGCCTGCGCTCCCCGAGGTGAAGCGCGTGGTCCGGGACATCCGCATCGAAGACGCGCGCAAGGCTGCCCGCAAGGCGCTGGCGGCGCCCACGAGCGCCGAGGTGATGCGCTGTCTTCTGGAGGGGATCGGCAACTGCGTGGACCTGAAGGCATACTCGGGCCGATGGAACTTGTCGTTGCCCGGATGATTCGGTAGCCTTCGGCCCTCCCGGAAGACCGGGGCCGATGTGACAACTCGAACCGCTGCCTGGAACTCAACCGTGAGCCGCACCCTCTTCACCTCCGAGTCGGTCACCGAAGGGCATCCGGACAAGATCGCAGACCAGATCTCCGACTCCGTCCTGGATCACCTGCTGGCCCAGGACCCGCGCTCGCGGGTGGCCTGCGAGACGCTCGTGACCACGGGCGTGGCCATGGTGGCGGGAGAGGTCACCACCACCGCGTACGCCCACGTCCCCGACGTGGTGCGGGGCACGCTCCGCCGCATCGGGTACACCAACGCCTCCCACGGCATCGACGCCGCCACCTGCGCCGTCCTCACCAGCCTGGACCGCCAGTCCCCGGACATCGCCATGGGCGTGGACACGGGCGGAGCAGGGGACCAGGGCATGATGTTCGGGTACGCCTCGGACGAGACCGAGGAGCTCATGCCCGCACCGCTCGTCTTCGCCCACCGGCTCACCCGCCGCCTCGCCGAGGTGCGCAAGTCGGGTGAGCTGTCCTGGCTCCGGCCCGACGGCAAGTCCCAGGTGACGGTGGAGTACGAGGGCGCCAGGCCCGTGCGCATCCACACGGTGGTGGTGAGCGCCCAGCACGACGAGGACATCGCCCAGCAGGAGATCGTCGAGGCGATCAGGACCCACGTGGTGGATCCGGTCTTCCCGGCCGGGCTGTACGACACCCGCACCTGCATCCTGCACATCAACCCCACGGGCCGCTTCGTCATCGGCGGGCCCCACGGCGACGCCGGTCTCACCGGCCGCAAGATCATCGTGGACACCTACGGGGGCGCGGGGCGGCACGGCGGTGGGGCCTTCAGCGGCAAGGACGCCACCAAGGTGGACCGCTCGGCCGCCTATGCGGCCCGGTGGGCGGCCAAGAACGTCGTGGCCGCCGGCCTGGCGGCCCGCTGCGAGATCCAGCTTGCCTACGCCATCGGGGTCGCGCATCCGGTCTCGGTGCACGTGGACACCTTCGGCACGGCCCGCGGAGTGTCGGACGCGGCGGTGGCCAAGGCGGTGCAGGAGGTCATGGACTTCCGGCCCCAGGCCATCATCGACCGCCTCGGCCTGCGCAACCCCATCTTCACCCCCACCGCGGCGTACGGTCACTTCGGCCGCCAGCCGGAGCTCCGCGTCCCCGACGTCACCCCCACGGGGGAGCCGGTGTGGTTCTTCCCCTGGGAGCGCACCGACGTCGCCGACGACCTGAAGCGCGCGGCCGGATTGTAGGGCTCCGGGGACGCCCCGGCGCGGACGTCCGGAAGGGACCCTCCGGGGGGATCCGGAACGATACGGAGAACCCCGCCGGCGCTGCGGAGTACTGCTGATGGATCCTGGGGGCGCTCCGGCCCCCGGGGACCGTGCCGCGCACGAAGGAGCGCACTCCCGGTGCTGGTAGAGGTCAGGGTACAGAGCCTGGGGCTCGATCGGTCCACGAACACTCCCGTGGTCGTCCTCCAGGAATGCGGTGGCGGGCGTGTCCTCCCCATCTGGATCGGTCCCGGGGAGGCCAGCGCCATCGCCATGCACCTGGCCTCCATGGAGTTCGCCCGCCCTCTCACGCACGACCTCATGGTCTCGGTGCTGAAGGGGCTGGGGGGCACGGTGCAGAAGGTGCTCATCACGCGCGTGGAGAACAGCACGTACTACGCGGAGGTCATCATCCAGCGCAACGGCCACGTGTTCTCGCTGGACGCACGGCCCTCCGACTCGATCGCGCTGGCACTGCGGGTGGACGCCCGCATCTATGCGCAGGAATCGCTCCTCGAGCACGCCTCCGTGGAGATCGCGGAGGACGAGCCCGCGCTGGACGCGCCGCCCGTCCCGGCAGAGCCCGACACCCCGGAGGCCATGGGGCCGGAGGAGCTCAAGGAGCACCTTCGCAGGCTGAACCCCGAGGACTTCGGCCGCTTCACCCCGTGACCCTCGCGCCAGGGCGGAGCGCCCTCCTCATCCTCGTCTCGGCCGCGGGCCTCGCCTGCACGGCGGGCGCGCACGCGCAGGTCCCCGCCGAACCCGTCCTGCACGGGCGTGCTCTGCTGGGGGACTCGGTCCTGCGCTCCGGCACCGTGATCCTCCACCGCGTCTCCGAGAGCGCCCAGGGCGAGGTGGACTCGGCCCGCGTCGCCACCGACGGCTCCTTCTCGGTGCGCCTTCCTGCGGTCCCGGACCCGGGGCGCTCGGACGTGTACTTCGCGTCGGTGCGCCACGCCGGCATCCTCTACTTCGGCAAGGCCATCACGCTGCCGGTGCAGCTGGACTCGCTCTACGAGATCCAGGCCTACGACACGGTCATGGCGCCGGAGGGCGGCGTCGACGTTGCGGTGAAGGGACGGAGCATCTTCCTGGAGCGGACGGAGGACGGGCGCTGGCAGATCACGGACCTGTTCGAGGTCCTGAACGACCGCCCTGGCACGCTGGTCGCGCTCGAGGGCGGGCTCACCTGGAGCCATCCGCTCCCAGATGGAGCCACGGATGCCGAGGTGAGCCAGACCGACCTCGTCGCCGGGGGCGCCGAGGTCAGGGACGGAAGGCTCGTCGTGACCGCCCCGATCCCGCCCGGGGAGCGCCTCTTCGTCGTGCGCTACACCGTGCCCGACCCCTTCCTGGCGATCCCGCTCCCGACCCGCACCGACGCCCTGGAGGTCTTCGTCCGCGAGCCGGCTCCCGTCCTGCAGTCTCCCGCCCTCACGCCCGGGGAGTCCGCGGAGTTGGAGCCCGGAGCCACCTTTCGGCGCCTCACCGGAGCCGCGCTCGAGGGAACGGTGGTGAGGCTGACGGAAGGGCGGGCCGCCACCCAGCCACCCGTGCGATGGATCGCCGTGATCCTGGCCCTCCTCCTGTCCGGCGTGGGGCTGTGGGCCACGAGGACGGCCTCCGCGGTGTCGGCGAGCGGCGCGCCGCGGCCCGCCGCTCGGGACCGGCGTGCCCTCGTCCTCGAGGTGGCCCGGCTCGATGAGGCGTTCGAGTCCCGCCGGGCGGCTGCGACTCCGGAGGAGCGCGGAGCGTACGAGGCGCGCAGGCGGGAGCTGTTGCGGCGTCTCGCCTCGCTCGGCTGACCCATGGCGCCCGTCAGCACTCCAGCGGTGCTCCTGAGGGCGCACGCGTTCGGAGAGACCAGCCGGATCCTGCGCTTCTACACCCGTGACCATGGCCTCCTCTCGGTGATGGCCCGGGGTGTGCGGACGCGGAGCGGGAAGGGGGCCACGACGCTGGACACGTTCGCTTCCGGGGAGCTCACCGCGTACGTGAAGGCGCAGCGCGACCTGCACACCATGAAGGACTTCGCCTGCACGCGCTCCCGGAGTGGCCTCGGAGGGAGCGTGCTCCGCTTCGCCGGGGCTTCGGCGGTCGCCGAGCTGGTCGTGGTGCATACGGACCAGGAGCCCCATCCGGAGGTCTTCCAGGCCCTGGAGGAGAGCCTCGACTTGTTGGAGGGGGTGGGCGACGAGCAGATCGCCGCAGCCTGCATCTCGGGGGCGTGGAGGGTGGTGGCGGCCTTCGGCTTCGCGCCGGAGATGGATCAGTGCGTGCGCTGCGGCGCCCCGCTGGGCCCGCAGGAGATGGCGCGCTTCGACCTGGCCGCGGGAGGGGCCCTCTGCCATGCGTGCAGCGAGGGGAGCCACGACCCTCGCGTCGGGCCCCAGGCGAGGGAGCAGCTGAAGGCCCTGGCGTGGGGAGCCCTCGACGTGCCCGTGAGCCACCCCAGGCGGCACCTGGCGCTCCTCTCCGATTTCATCGCCTTCCACGTGGCGCCCAGGCCCCTGAAGTCCCTGGCCTTCCTCGGGGAGCTCCTCCCCCGCGAAGAGGAGGTCTGAGGTGCCGCGCGCGGTCGTGGGCACCGCGGGGCACATCGACCACGGCAAGACCGCCCTCGTGCACGCCCTCACGGGAGTGGACACGGATCGGCTCCCGGAGGAGAAGGCCAGGGGGATCACCATCGACCTGGGCTTCGCCGAGCTGATCGCGCCCGACGGCGCGAGGCTCGGCGTGGTGGACGTGCCCGGGCACGAGGACTTCGTGCGCACCATGGTCGCAGGCGCCACGGGGATCGACGTGGTGCTCCTGGTGGTGGCCGCCGACGAGGGGGTCATGCCGCAGACCCGCGAGCACCTGGACATCGTCCAGCTCCTCGCCGTGCCCCGGATGGTCGTGGCGCTCACCAAGGCGGACCTGGTGGACGACGAGTGGCTCGCCCTCGTGTCCGACGAGGTCCGGGACGCCCTGGCCGGGACGCCCTATGCCGCCGCCCCCATCGCCTCCACCTCCTGCCGCCTGGGCACGGGCCTCGACGAGCTCAGGGCCCACCTCTTCGAGGCGGCGGCCCAGGCAGGCGCCCGGGCGGAGGGCGATCTGGCCAGGCTCCCGGTGGACCGTTCGTTCACCGTCCAGGGGATCGGCACGGTGGTCACCGGCACCCTCTGGTCCGGCACGCTCGCGGCGGGGCAGAGGGCGCGCATCCTCCCCGGAAGCGGCGAGGGTCGCATCCGCTCCGTTCAGGTCCACGGCCGCGACGTCCCCGCCGCCCGCGCGGGGGAGCGCACGGCGCTGGCCCTGGCCGGCCTGGACCGGAGCGGGGCGGAGCGGGGGAGCGTGGTCGTCACGGACCCCTCCTGGGCCGCCAGCTCCATGATCACCGTGCGGCTGCATCTCCTGCGCGCCGCGCCGAGGAGCTTGGAAGCCGGCGAGCGCGTCCGCGCCCTCCTTGGGACGGCCGAGGTCATGGCCCGGTGCGCGTTCCTGGAGGGGCGCCGGCCGCTTGACCCCGGGGCGGGCGCGTGGGTGCAGCTCCGCCTGGAAGAGCCGGTGCTGGCCCGCGCCGGAGACCGGGTGGTGCTGCGCAGCTACTCTCCGGTGCTCACGCTCGGAGGCGGGGTCGTGGCGGAGCCCGTGGCGCCGAAGCGCCGCCGGCTGGACGACGGTGAGGCCCGTGCCCTGGAAGCGCTCGTCGCCGGGGATCCGTTCCAGCGCGTCCTCGGGGCCGTCGTCCTCGGGGGTTGGCGGGGCGTCACGGTCGCCTCGCTCCCCCAGGCCTCCGGCCTCCCGCCCGCGGCCGTGTCCGGGGCCCTGGCGCTTCTCGAGCCCGAGGGTGGGCTCGTGTCCCGTGGAGCGGCGTTCGCACCCGCCGTGGCCGACCAGGCCCGGGCGCGGATCGTGGAGGCCCTGGACCGCGGCCACGCCTCCGACCCCCTGCGCCCCTCCGTCCCGCTCGAGCGGCTCCGGGAGGCGCTCCCGGCGTGGGCCTCCGCGGCGCTCGCGGATGGCCTGCTGCCGGCCCTGGCGCGCACCGGAGCGCTGGAGCTCGCGGAGGGCGGAGCGAGGCGCCCCGGCTTCCGCGCGGTGCCCACGGAGGACCAGGTTGCCGCCTGCCGGGCCCTTCGGGGCGCCTTCGAGGCAGCGGGCCTGGCGGCCCCCTTCCCGGAGGAGCTCCCGGAGGAGCTCCGCGCACGCCCGGACCTCCCCGGGCTCCTCCGCCTCCTGGAGGCGGAGGGGAGCCTGAGGAGCGTAGGCGGAGGGCTGCTGGTTGCCACCGCGGCCCTGGAGGCCGCAGCGCGGGCGATCCGCGAGACCCTCGCGGGGCGCTCGGGCCTGGGGCCCGCGGATTTCCGGGAGGTTCTGCCGGTCTCACGGAAGCACCTGCTTCCCCTCCTGGCCCACTTCGACGGGATCGGCGTCACCCTCCGCCGCGGCACCCTCCGGGACGTCCCCAACCGGACCTGAGGCGACACCCGGCCCCCCCCGGCAAACGAATTGGGCCTCTCGAGCATCCAAGGGGAAGGGCAGGAGGGACCGGGCGTCCGTCCCGTCCGGCTTGACCCCGGTTCGCGCCCGGGTCTACTATCTAGATGGCGCGAGTCGCTGAAGCGGAAACCCATCCGGAGACGGCAGACGAAACTCGGTTACTGCACAGCAACTGTGCGGAGGCGTAGGTGAGACGCACCCTTGGCGTCTTGTCCGCCCTCCTTCTCCTGGTCGGCGCCACCCAGGGCCTCTCGGCCCAGCAGTCGGGCGGTGCGCCGCCCGGGCAGGCGAGCGGATTCCAACTCGATCAGAACTACCCCAACCCGTTCAACCCCGAGACGACGATCCCCTTCGTGCTCACGGAGGAGATCTTCGCCGACGGGCGGGGGGCCGTAGTATCCCTGAGGATCTTCAACCTCCTGCAGGAGCTGGTCGCCGTCCCCGTGGCCCTGGGCCACCCCGGAGGGGAGGGGATCCAGGTCCGGCAGCTCGAGTACGCCCAACCTGGACGCTACGAGGCGTTCTGGGACGGATTGGACCTCTCCGGCCGACAGGTGGCGTCGGGGATCTACTTCATGCAGCTCACGGTCAACGGGATCACCAAGACGCGGAAGATGTACGTGCTCAAGTGACGGACCCGAAGCCAGGATGCGCCGAGGGGCGCCCCGCCGTGTGGCGGGGCGCCCCTCGTTGTCTCGCGGGCCCTGAGCGCGCGTCAGGGCGCCTTCTGGTCCAGGAGGGCGAGGAACTCCTCCGCCGACTTCAACTCGAGCAGACGCTCCGGGACCTCGGGGTCCTTGGCGAACTGCGCGATCTTGCCCAGCACGGGCAGGTACTGGTTCGAGACTTCCAGCGGGGGAGCCACGATGAGGAAGAAGTTGTAGACCGGGCCCCCGTCGATGGCGTTGAAGTCGGTGCCACCCGGCTTGCGGCCGTAGGCCAGGCGGAGCCGGTTCACCACGAGGGAGCGGCAATGCGGGATCGCGATGCCCTTTCCGATCCCCGTGGATCCCAGGTTTTCGCGGCGCTTCAGGGTCTTGAAGAGGATTCCCTCTGATTTCTCGTCCAATCCCAGGAGGGATACCAGCTCCTTGAGCAGGTCGTCCTTGGAGTCGGACTTCAGGTCGAGCTCCACGACGTCGGCCGTGAAGAGTTCCCTTAGCCGCATATATCGCCTCCGAACAATCCGGTGTCTGTCATAGGTCAGTCTGGAGCGCTGTATGTTAACATGGAGATACCGGGGGGCAACCACCGGCTGCGCCCCCCCTCCCGTCACCCTCCAGCCCATCCCCGGCATGACCGATGTTCTCGCGCTCCTCGCGGGGGGTTCCACCCCCCTCTATCTGGCCCCCCAGGCGGGGGTCAGCGAGTCGCCGTTCCGCCGCCTCTGCCGCCGGTACGGCGCCGACGTGGTGGTCAGCGAGTTCGTGAGCGCCGCCGGCATCGTGCGTGGAACACCCCGCTCCCGGGACTATCTGCGCTTCGACGAAGCCGAGCGGCCGATCGGGGTGCAGATCTTCGGCGCCGACCCGGCGCAGATGGGCGAGGCCGCCGCCTTCGTGGCCGAAGCGCACGGCCCGGATTTCATCGACATCAACTTCGGGTGCCCGGTGAAGAAGGTCGTGAAGCGCAACGGCGGGTCTGGGTGCCTGCGCAACCTGGACCTGGTGCAGCGCATCATCCGGGCGGTGGACGACGCCACGACGCTCCCTACCACCGTGAAGATCCGCAGCGGCTTCGACGAGCAGACCCGCGACCCGGTGGGGATCGCCCTCCGGTGCCAGGACGCCGGCGCGCGGGCCCTGTGCCTCCATCCCCGCACCCGCGCGGACCTGTACGGCGGCCAGGCCCGCTGGAGCGAGATCGCGGCGGTCGTGGAGGCGCTCCGGATCCCGGTCATCGGGAACGGGGACATCAAGACGGGCATGGACGCCAGGCGCATGAAGGACGAGACCGGCTGCGCCGGCGTCATGATCGCCCGTGGCTCGCACGGGGACCCCTGGATCTTCACCCGGGCGCGCGCGGCCCTGAACGGCGACCCCGTCCCGAGCGAGCCGGACGTGGACGAGCGCTTCCGCATCTGCCTCGAGCACGCACGCAACGCCATCGCGTTCGAGCGGAACCCGGAGCGCGCGATGCTGGACTTCCGCAAGCATCTCGGCTGGTACACGAAGGGGTTACCGGAGGGCAAGCGGCTCCGGGCGGAGCTCTTCCAGTCCACGACGCTGGCGCACGTCGAGGATCTCCTGGAAGGATACCTTGCGGCCCAGGGCACCGGCGTCACGCCCTGAGCGCAAGACGGGGCCCGCTGTCCGGGTGGACCTCGGTGCCGGGAGCAGGGTACCTTGTTGCGGACGGCTGTTTGAAAGAACCACCCGTCACCGGGGGCGTCACGGTTTCGACGTGTTTGGTGAACGTGGAGGAGCGTGCCGAGGCCCCGACACCTCGCAAAACCTCGGGAAAATTCATAGCTGCCAACACTGAACTGGCGCTGGCCGCGTAAGCTTCTTACCGGCCCGTTTCACGGATTGCCCGCCCAGGGCGGCCCGCTGAAACGTCGATGATCTGGGCTGGCTCCCCGGCAGTACCGCCGGGTCGGGGGGCGAGATTCAAGGCGGCTGGCCGAGGACCCGGTTGATCACTGGCCGACCGAGGCGAGACCAATCAGCGATCTACGCACGTAGTGCCTCTGCCGGACCCAAATGCGGACGCGGGTTCGACTCCCGCCGCCTCCATCAGGAAGCTCTGACCATCGTGAAGACGGTCAGAGCTTTCTGCGTTGTGTGCCAGGCATGTCCCGTATCTGGAGTGAGAGTCTCAAACGGGCCGTAGCAGTCGGAACCGGATAGCCAAGGGCAAGGGTGCCCGCCGCGAGGGGGGATCTGAAGGAAGCCGGAGGCGAACCGCGGACCTGACG
>DATIKQ010000014.1:0-60946 GCA_035477395.1 Longimicrobiales bacterium | reverse complement strand
TCACCACACCGGACGCGAAGCAACAGCGCGCCCTCGAACTGATCCAGAACATCCGCCTGTAGACAGAAACCAGAATCCCGATTCCTGACCAAGTCGTTGCCATGCAAAGCCACACCCGCACCCCACTGGCTGGAACTTCGGGCTAGACCGCGCGCGGGTCCGCGGCGTTAAGAGCCCGCAGCAACCTCAGCACTACCTCCGCCGGGTCCGGTGCCGCCATGACCGCGCCCACCACGGCCACGCCCGCGGCCCCCGTGGGGGCGATCTCACCCGCGCGCTCCACCGTGATCCCTCCGATGGCCACCACCGGGACCGGAACGGCCCGGACCACCGCGGACAGCCCCTCCAGGCCGATCACGTCTCCCGCGTCGCCTTTGGTCGTGGTGGCGTACACGGTGCCGCACCCGATGTAGTCGACGCCCTCCGCGACGGCGAGCCGGGCCACCTCCGGGTCGTCGGCGGAGCGCCCCACCAGGAACCCGGGGGGCGTGATGGCGCGCACGGCGGCCACCGGCAGGTCGTGGGGCCCGACGTGCACGCCATCGGCCTCCAGCGCCAGCGCCAGGTCCACGCGGTCGTTGACGAAGAAGAGCGCACCGTGGGCGCGCGTCAGGGCACGGAGCTCCCGGCCCACCTCGACCAGCACGCGGGCCGGGTCACCCTTGTTGCGGAGCTGCACGCTCCGGGCACCGGCCTCCAGGGCCGCGCCCACGACCTCCGCCACCCGGCGCGGGGCCGCGAGCCGGGCGTCGGTGACGACTAGGACCCTGAGCGCCTCCCGGAGAGGGGTGGGGGTCATCGTCCGGATCCGCTTCCCCGCGCGTCGCGCGCGGCTTCGGCTCGCTCCCTGCGCGCCGAGGCCACCGCCCGGTTGTGCTCGGCCAGCGTCCTGCTGAAGGCGTGGGACCCGTCGGAACGCGCGACGAAGTACAGGTACGGCTCGGCGGCGGGGTATAGGGTGGCGTGGATCGCTTCCTCACCCGGGGCTCCGATGGGACCAGGAGGGAGCCCAGGCTTCCGGTAGGTGTTGTACGGGCTGTCCGCCACCGAGTCGATGGCGGCGAACAGGAGTCGCTCCCTGTAGCCTCCCAGGGCGTAGAGCACGGTGGGGTCCGCCTGGAGGAGCCACCCGCGCCGGAGCCGGTTGTGGTAGACGCTGGCGATGCGGGGCATCTCCTCGGGGCGGCGGGCCTCGGCCTGCACGATGGAGGCCAGCGTCACCGCCTCCCGCTCGCTCATTCCCAGGGAGTCCAGGCGGGCACGCCGCTCGGGCGTCCACACGGCGCGGTAACGGCGGGTCATGGCCCTGAGGACGACGTCCACGGGCACGCCGGCGGCGAACCGGTAAGTGTCCGGGAAGAGGTACCCCTCGAGGCCGGGCCCCGGCACGCCGTAACGTTCGGCGGCGCCCTCCTCGCCCAGCGTCTCCAGCACGGACTCTTCCGGGGCCTCGGCCGCCCGAGCGATGCGCGGCACCATCTGCGCGATCCGGAACCCCTCGGGGACGGTCATGGGCACGGTCACCACCCGCCCCTCGGTGAGGGCGTCCAGGATTTCGTTCCAGCCGGCGCCGGGCGTGAGCTCGTAGCGGCCGGACCGGATGTGCCGCTCGTCACCGCGAAGGCGGGCATAGATGCGGAAGGCCATGGCGTGACGAACGACGCCCCTGGCCTGGAGCGTGTCCACCACGGCGGAGAAGGAGGACCCGTCCGGCACGGTGAGCTGAATGGGCGTGCCGAGCGGACCGGAGCACCCCAGGGCGACGAGGCACCCCAGCGCCAGGGCATGAACGCTCCTCATGATCTGGGACCGTCCAGCCAGGCTTGCAGGACGAGGGCGGCCGCCGCGGCGTCCACCCGCCCCTTCTCCTCACGCTGTGACCTGCGCAGCCCCAGGGCACGGACGGCCTTTTCGGCGCGAACGGACGTGAAGCGCTCGTCCACGTACGACACGGGGAGCCCGAGGCGCCGTGCGAGCCCGTCGCCCACGGAGCGGACCTCCCGGCACCAGGGAGTCTCGGTCCCCCGCAGGTCGAGGGGGAGCCCCACCACGAGTCGCTCGACCGCGTGCGCCCGGGCCAATTCCTCCAGGCGGGCGAGGGGTGGACGCTTGCCGGCTCGCCGCTGGAGCGTGTCGAGCGGGGAGGCGATGGTCCCGGTGGGGTCGCTCAGGGCCACCCCGATCCGGCGCTCCCCCAGGTCCAGGCCGAGCACCCGCACGTGAGGCCCGTCCTAGAGGGAAGCCAGGGCGCCGGGAACGTCCGAGCCCTGCACGAGCTTCCCGTACAGGTCGTGGACGGCCACGGCGTTGCCGAATGCGAACGAGCAGTGCCCGTCCCCCCGCGCGCGGCACGAGATCTCGAGGACCGCCACGGGGCCGCCGGCCAGGGTGCTGAGCATCCCCGAGAGGAACCCCGCGGTGAAGGAGCAGGAGGCGTCCTCGCCGCCGGGCGTGGCGCCCTCCGCCCAATCCGGGCTGTTGAGGAGCCCCACGGCCGGATGGGCGGGCGCGTGGATCAGGGAGCCCCATCCGCGTCGGGCGAAGAAGGCCGCCAGCCTCGTCCAGAACACGTCCTGGGGGAGCGCCAGGACGTTCTCGCCCGGCGACGTCCGGAGCGCGGGCGCTGCGGCGACGCCGGCCGCGTACCCCGCGGCGTGGAGGGCGTGGACGGCCGCAAGGGGGCCGGCCTCCGACTCCAGGGCGGCGCGCAGGTCCCCGAAGAGGGTGGCGGGGACCACGATCTCGGAGAGGGGCGGCGAAGCGGCGTCCATGGTTCCTCCAGGCTCGTCGGGCGTATTCAGGTCCGCTAATATAGAACAAGGAACGGTCCGCCGAACGGGCAGACCTCGTCGCGAGGCAGTGAGGGATCGGAGAGGGATCATGGAATTGGATCGCAGGAGCCAGGTCGTCGGGTTCGTCTCAGGACTCCTCCTCGGCGCCGTCATCGGTGCCGGCGTGGCGCTGCTCGCGGCCCCCGAGTCGGGGCGCAGCACACGGAAGCGCTTGAAGAGGGCGGCGGCCGGCATGAAGGGCGATGCGGCCGAGCGGTGGGACGAGCTCTCCGAGGACGTGAAGGAGAAGGTGGACGTCGCACTCAAGGGTGCCCGTAAACGCCTGAGCCGGTGAGTCGCGACCCGGACGGAGTTCCATGATCCCGTCCCGGATCATCGAGACGAAGCGGGACGGAGGCGTCCTGGCGCAGGCCGACCTCCAGTCGTTCCTGGACGGGTACCTCCAGGGGGCCATCCCCGACTACCAGATGGCCGCCTTTCTGATGGCGACCTATTTCCGCGGCCTGCACCCCGACGAGGCCGAAGTCCTGGTGCGCGCCATGGTGGGATCCGGGTCGGTCCTGGACCTCTCCTGGCTGGACGGCCCCAGAGTGGACAAGCACTCCACCGGGGGCGTGGGCGACAAGATCTCCCTGGCGCTGGCGCCCCTGGCGGCGGAGCTCGGTCTGTTCGTTCCGATGATGTCGGGGCGGGGCCTCGCACACACCACGGGCACGCTGGACAAGCTGGAGGCGTTCCCCGGGTTCCGCACCGAGTTGTCGCTGGACGAGTTCCGGAGCATCCTCGGCCGGGTGGGGTGCGCAATGATGGGGCAGAGCGCGGAGATCGCGCCGCTGGATCGGCGCCTCTACGCACTCCGGGATGTCACCGCCACCGTACCGGTCCTCCCGCTCATCGCCGCGAGCATCATGAGCAAGAAGCTGGCCGAGGACCTGACGGGACTCGTCCTGGACGTGAAAGTGGGATCGGCCGCGTTCATTCCCGAGGAGGATCGGGCCCTCTCCCTGGCCTCGGCGATGGTCGGCATCGGAGACGCGCGCGGGCTTCCCACCGTCGCTCTCCTCACCGCCATGGACCGCCCGCTCGGGCGGGCGGTGGGGAACGCCCTGGAGACCGCCGAGGCCGTCGCCTGCCTCCGTTCGGAGGGCCCGGCGGACCTGAGGGAGCTCGTCCTCGTGGAGGCCTCGGAGATGCTCCTCGCGGGGTTCCCGGGGCTCGCACGGGCAGAGGCCCGGGCCACGGCCGAGGCGGCGTTGTCCAGCGGTCGGGCGCTGGAGCGCCTGGCGCGCCTGGTGGAGGCGCAGGGAGGAGACCCCAGCATCATGGACGAGCCGCGCCGTTTCGCCACCGCCCCCGAGCGCTCGGTGGTGGTGGCCCGGGAAGCCGGGACGGTGCTCGGCGTGGATCCGCTCCCGCTCGGGCAGGCGGTGGTCACGTTGGGGGGTGGGCGCCGGCGCCTGGGTGAGGCCATCCACCTGGGTGTCGGCTTCGAGCTGGCCCTCGCTCCGGGCGACCGGGTGGAGAAGGGCGATCCCCTGGGGACCGTGCACGCGCTCGACGCGGGCGGCCTGGCGGTGGGTGAGGCTGCGCTCCGCTCCGCGATCCGCGTCGGAGACGGCGTCGCCGTGCTGCGTCCCCTTGTCTCCCACCGGGTGAGCACCGGGGGAGTGATCCGCTATTGAGGCTCGGCGGGGGTGTCCGCCGGCCAGACCCGGAGGGGCACGCCGGCGGCCTCCAGCACCTCCGCCAACCTGGCGGCACGCTCCGGGAGCGTGATGAGCGCCAGGTCGCAACCGGCACGGGAACCGGCCGGCGCCGGGACCACCTCCACGGGAAGCAGCGCCTCGCGTGCCACCTCTTCGGCCCACAGGGCGGCGTTGGTGGTGTCGAAGACGAAGGTCCGGAAGAGCGGCTCCGTCACGGGCTCCGCCGGGGGATCCCCAGGCGGCGCGGGCCTGAGTCGCCGCAGTATTCGGTGGGTTCGGAGCCAGGCACGTAGTACTCGAGGTACTGGTCCTCTGCAGAGCACCAGCGGGAGGCGAGCTTCCCCGTCCTCTTGTCCACGAGCGCCGTCTTCAGTCCCATGGGCATCCGCCAGCCCGTGGGCACGGCGAGGATCGGCTTGGCAGCGTGGCCGCCGCCCTCCCCGGGCTCCGCGCCGTAATACACCTGCCTCATGAAGCGTCCCCACACGGGGCCGGCGAGCCCGCCGCCGGTCGCCTGCCGCCCCCGGTGCAGCTTGAAGATCGGCTGCGGACGGTCCGTCCCGAACCACACGGCCGCGAGCAGGTCGGGCGTGAACCCGACGAACCAGACGTCGGTGCCGTCGTTGGTGGTGCCGGTCTTGCCGCCGGCGGGCACGTCCCGAGGCAGGCCGGCGACCAGCCGGATCGCGTTGTACCCGGTGCCTCGCGTGACCACGTCCTGCAGCATCGTGACCATGACCCCCGCGACCAGGGAGTCGAGCACCTGCGTCCGCTCGGGCTGGGGCTCCCAGAGCACCTTCCCGGTGGCGTCCTCGACGCGCACGATCGGGAAGGGGCGGACCTTCGTCCCCAGCGCTGGGAAGGCGGAGTAGGCCTCGGCCAGCTGGATGGGGATGACCTCCACGGCGCCGATGGTGGTGGAGGGGTAGCGCTCGATCTCGGTCTGGATCCCCATCCTGCGGGCGGTCTGGGCCACCGACTCGATCCCCACCTCCTCCCAGCCCAGCTTGATGGCGATCATGTTCGTGGAGGTGTACAGGCCCTCCCGCAAGGTGATGGGGCCCTTGAAGTCGGGGTCGAAATTGCTCGGCTCCCACACCGTCCCGTCCACCTGCGGGTACGCGACGGGGGAATCGTCGATGATGTGCGAGGCAGGGATTCCCGCGGCGACGGCCGCCGTGTACACGAAGGGCTTGAAGGAGGACCCCGCCTGCCGGTGGGCCAGCCTCGCCCGGTCGAACTTGGACTGGCCGAAGTCCCGGCCACCCACCATGGCGCGGACGTGTCCGGTGGACGGATCCAGGGCCACGAACGCACCCTGGAGATAGGGCGTCTCCCCAGGGAAGGACTGGACCGTGTCGAACTCCTCGTACTTCCGGTGCGCGAAGATGGGGTCGGACTCGATGGCCACGAAGCCGGAGTCCATGGCCACCTCGGCGGCCTTCTGCATGTCCACGTCGAGCGTGGTGTAGACCCGGAGCCCGTTGCGGTAGATCTCGTCGCCGAACCGGGAGTCCAGGATCTGCCGCACCCACTCCGTGAAATACGGCGCCTGGGATGCCACGGTCCCCTCAGGCTCCCGCTCCGGGAGGGGCGCCGCCATCCAGTGCTCCGCCTCCTCGTCCGTGAGGTACCCCTCGTCGGCCATGCGGGAGAGGACCCGGTCCCGGCGCCGCTTCGCCCGATCCGGGTTCCGGAACGGGTCGTACAGGCCGGGCATGTTCAGGATGGCGGCGAGGAGCGCCGCCTCGGCCACATCGATGTCCGTGACGCTCTTGCCGAAATAGTTGCGCGCGGCGTTCTGGAAGCCGTACCCCCGACCCATGTAGATCTCGTTGAGGTAGGCCTCGAGGATCTGCTCCTTCGTGTACGACCGCTCCAGGTCCCTGGCGACCTGGACCTCCTTGAGCTTGCGCATATAGGCGCGCAGTCCGCGACGCTCGAATCCGATCTCGTCCTCGAACATGTTCCGCGCCAGCTGCTGGGTTATGGTGCTCCCCCCACCCAGGCTCTGGCCGGTGAGCTTGCCGAAGGCCGCCCTGGCGATCCCCCTGGGGTCGAAGCCGTGATGCTCGAAGAAACGGTGGTCCTCGATGGCCACCACGGCCTGCGGCACGAAGGGCGGGAGGGCATGGATGGAGATGGGTGTGCGCCGCTCGAACCCGATCTCGGCGATGACCCGACCGTCCCAGCTCAGGAGCTTGGAGGTCTGCTCTGGCTCGTAGGTCTTGATCTGCGCGATGGAGGGGCACGCGTCGCCGGAACAGAGATTGTTCCAGGTGCCCCAGGCGCCCCCGGCGCCCACGGCGCAGAGGAACGCGGACGCCAGGAGGAGTCGCCGGGGATGCCACAGCCTGGAGAGGAGCTTCTTGGTCTTCAGGGTCGTCTTCCCTCGCGTGGTCACGGCATCCGGGGACAGGAAATGGTACCCTGGATTGCAAGGACGGTGCCAGGTCGGGCCCGTGTCCGCCGTCGGCTCGCCAAGCTAGCGACGCCCCGGCGGCCCCCTCAAGCGGGCCGTTGCGCCTTGACCCGCTCCCCGGGGTCCGCCACTCTCCGATGCCGCGGGCATGGAGGACCATCCCCCCACACCGGAGCACCACCGTTGATCACGAACCCCCGCCGCGTGGAGAAGCCCTGGGGACACGAGCTCATCTGGGCGGAGACGGACCTCTACGTGGGGAAGATCCTCCACGTGAAGGCCGGCGAGGCGCTCTCGGTCCAGCTGCATGAGATCAAGGATGAGACGCTGCATCTCCTCTCCGGGGCGATCGAGCTCTGGGCCGGCCCCTCGCCCGACGCGATGGTGAAGGTGGGCCTCGCACACGGTGAGTCGTTCCGGATCCGCCCGCGCACGGTGCACAAGATCGTGGCGTTGACCGACGCGGACGTCCTGGAGGCGTCCACGCCCCATCTCCTGGACGTGGTGCGGTTCCAGGACCGCTACGGGCGGGCCCCGGGCGGGTCGTGATCCTGCCCGGGCCGCGCCGGAGATGGGTCTTCGCCCTGGGCTCCAACCTGGGGGACCCGCTCAGCGTGCTGCGCGCCGCCACTGCCCGGCTGGCCTCCGGCCTTGAGCGTCCCGAGGTGTCGGCGGTCTACCGGACACCTCCGGAGGGGGGCGCTCCCCAGCCTCCTTACCTGAACGCGGTCCTGGTGGGCGATGGGCCCCTGGATCCCGCGGAGGCGCTGGCGCTCGCCAGGGAGGCGGAGCGTGCCGCGGGGCGCGAGCGCCCCTACGTGGGGGCGCCCCGCACCCTGGACGTGGACGTGCTCTTCGTCGGTGACGCCGTGGTGGACACGCCCTCGCTCCGCCTACCCCACCCTCGCTGGCGCACCCGGGACTTCGTCGTGGTTCCCCTCCTCGACGTCGCGCCGGATCTGAGAGACCCCGAGACGGGCTACTGCGTCCGGGACGTGGCGCGCACCGCCGGGTGGGGGCCCGAACGGTTCCCACTCGTGTTGGAGCGCGGCGGGCTGTTGTCCCCCGAGGAGGGCGCATGAGGCCCGTGATGCGGTCCGCGCTGACCCTCGCCATGTGGGCTCTCGCGGCCTGCGCCGGCGACGCGCAGCAGACCCGGTCGCTCGTGACGTCGTCGGACCCCGAGCTCCGGGAGTTGGCGTCTGCCCTCCTCCCCGACCTGGCCAGGCGCTCCGGGCTCGAGCTGAAGGCGCCGGTCCGTCTGGAGAAGCGTACGCGTCCGGAGCTGGTGCGGTATCTGCGCCATAAACTCGACGAGCAGCTCCCGGAGAGCGAGGCGCGGAGGACGGTCGCGGTGTACGCCCTCCTCGGGATGGTTCCGGACACGCTCGATCTGCGGGCCCTCATGCTGGGGCTCTACACGGAGCAGGTGGCGGGCTTCTACGAGCCGGACTCCACGGCGCTCTTCATCCTCGACGATCAGCCCGCCGCGGTGCTCCAGCCCCTGCTCGTGCACGAGCTCGTCCATGCCGTCCAGGACCAGACGGTGGACCTGGAAGCCCTCACGGACCCGGAGCTCGGCAACGACCGCGCCACCGCGGCCCAGGCCGCCATCGAGGGGCACGCGACCCTGGTCATGCTGGAGTACCTCACCGAGCAGATGCGTGGCGCGCCGGTGGACCTCGGCAAGGTGCGGGACTTCGCGGGGAGCCTTGGCCCTGCCCTGGAGGGGATGCAGGGTCAGTTCCCCGCCCTCGCCGGCGCACCAGCGGTCGTGCGCCGCACGCTGCTCTTCCCGTACGTCGAGGGGGCCGGCTTCGTGCAGGACCTGTGGAGCCGGGGCGGGCGCGCCGCGCCCTTCGGACCGGCCCTTCCCCTCTCCACCGAGCAGGTCCTCACGCACGACCGCACCGACGCGCCGGTGCGCCTCGCCATGACCGTGGACGGGGCCCGCAGCGTCCACCAGGACGACCTCGGCCGGCTGGAGGGAGGCATCTTCCTCGAGACCCACGTGGGCGCGGGGCAGGGGCGGCTGGCGGATGGCTGGGGTGGGGACCGCTACGCGCTGCTGGACCTCCCCGGGGGCGGACAGGGACTGGCCTGGGTCGTGGTCTGGGACGGGGTCGCGGCCAGAGACGCGTGGGTTGAGGCGATGGCAGGGCGCCTGGGGCGGCTGTCCTCGCCGGCGACGGTGGAGTCGCTGGAGGTGGGAGGGCGCGCAGCCTCGCTCCTCCGCGTCGGCCTCCCCTCCGGCGTCCGGGTGCGCGCGGAGCTCCGGCGGTGAGCCGAGGGGCCGAGGTCCGGGTGCGTTCCTCCGGGGGCGACTACACTGTGCTCCTCGAGCCCGGCGCGCGCAGGCGGCTACCCGAGCTCCTCGCCGCCCACGCCCCGGCGCACCGGTATGCCCTGGTGGCCGACAGCAACGTGGCCCCGCTGTACGGCGAGGAGGCCGAGGCCGCCTGTCGCGCCGCGGGCGCACGGGCCGACCTCTTCGTCTTTCCCGCCGGGGAGAGGCACAAGACGCGCGAATGGTGGGCGACGCTCACCGATCGTCTGCTCGGCGCCTGCCTCGGTCGTGACAGCGCCGTGGTGGCCATCGGCGGCGGCGTGACCGGCGACCTGGCAGGCTTCGTGGCCGCCACCTATCTCCGGGGCGTGCCGCTCGTCCAGGTGCCCACCAGCCTGGTGGCCATGGTGGACGCCTCCGTGGGCGGGAAGACTGCCGTGGACCTGCCCGCGGGCAAGAACCTCGTGGGAGCGTTCCACCCGCCGCGGCTGGTGGTGGCCGATCCGGAGACCGTGGCCACCCTCCCGGTCCCGGAGCGCGCGGAGGGGCTGGCCGAGGCCGTCAAGCACGGGGCCATCCGCGATGCGGTGTACTTCGCGGATCTCGAGGCGGACGCCGATGCGCTCCTGTCCGCGGATCCGGCGGCCATCTGCTCCGCCGTGCACCGCTCCGTGGAGCTCAAGGCCGGCATCGTATCCGCCGACGAGCGGGAGGCCGGGCTGCGGCAGGTGCTCAACTTCGGCCACACCCTGGGCCATGCGCTCGAGGCCGCGTGCTCGTACGGGGTGGGGCACGGCACCGCGGTGGCCGCCGGCATGATCCTGGAGGCGAGGATGGGAGAGTGGCTCGGCGTGACCGAGGTGGGCACGGCGCAGCGGATCCAGGATGCGCTGAGCCGGTTCGGACTCGGGCGCGTGCCCATGCCGGCCGGCGGCGCGAGCGAAGTCGCGGCACTCCTGTCCGGGGACAAGAAGACCAGGCGCGGTGAGGTGCGTTTCGTGCTCCTCGCCCGCGTGGGTGCGGTCGCCCCGGGGGAAGGGTGGAGCCACACGGTGCCGGCGGACCTCGTGAAGAAGGTTCTCACGGACGCGCAGAGGCGAGCGTGACGCCGCACCGGAGCCCCCGTATACTTACGCCTCCGTTACCTGCGGCTCCGTCCCGGTCTTCCTGAGGGAGATGGCATGGCGCTTACCGAGCGCTTCTCCGGCTTCCACGTAGCGTCGGCCCTGGCGCTGTGCGCCACGACAGATCCTGGGCGGGTCTTCCTCGTCACGGGGGACCGTGCGCTGACCTACGCCGAGGTGGACAGCCGGTCCGACGCGCTCGCCGCATCCCTCGCCAACCTGGGTGTGGAGCGGGGCGACCGCGTGGCCCTCATCCTGCCCGCGTGTCCCGAGTTCGTGGTGTCGCTGTTCGCGGTGGCGAAGCTCGGCGCGATCGTGGTGCCGGTGAACCCCCGGGAGCCGGCCTCGGAGATCCAGTACATGCTGCGCCACTCGGAGGCGGTCTGCGCCATCACGGTGGAGCGCGCATACGGCATCGACTTCCTCCAGCTCTTCGAGGAACTGCAACTCCGGCTCCCCGAGCTTCAGTACCTCGTCACCGTCGGGGACGAGGACCTCTGGTACGACGACCGCATCTTCCAGTACGGAGACCTGCTGTCCGCAGGAGCGGGGAGGGACTTCCCGGAAGTGGATGTCGACCCCGCGGCGGATTGCTTCGCCATCCTGTACACGTCGGGGACCACAGGGAAGCCCAAGGGCGTGGAGTTGAGCCACCGCAACCTGATCTCGGTGGCGGCGGGCACCGCGGACGCCCTGGGCCTGCTCCCGGACGACCGGGTGGTGGGCGTGAGCGCGCTCTACCACGTCTTCGGGCTGGCCCCGGGGGTCCTCTCCACGGCGCTGGCCGGCGCCGCGCTGATCGTGGAGGACGAGCCGGACGCGGGCGCGACGCTCGACCTCGTCGCGCGCCACCGGGCCACGGTGCACTATGGCGTGCCCACCATGTTCGTGGCCGAGCTCCGTGAGCAGGAGTCGGCGCCGCGGGACGTGGCCAGCCTGCGCCTGGCCATGCCCGCGGGAGCGCCGGTGAGCCCCGACCTCGTCCGGCACATCCGTGAGAGGCTCTGCCCGAGGGTGCTGGTGGGCTACTCCCTCACCGAGACGTCGTCCACGGTGTGCGTCACCCGGCCGGAGGATACGCCGGAACAGCAGGAGCAGACGGTGGGGCGCCCGCTGCCGGGGACCGACGTGAGGATCCTGGAGCGCGACGGCGAGGCGCTTCCCCGGCGGAAGGTCGGCGAGATCGCGCTCAAGGGTCCCGGGGTGATGCTGGGGTATCACCGCCAGCCCCGGGAGACCGCCGCAGCCTTCGATCCCGAGGGCTATCTGCTTACGGGTGACCTGGGGTTGGTGGACGAAGGCGGGCTGGTCCAGTTGGTGGGACGGCGCAAGGAGGTTATCATTCGGGCTGGTTTCAACGTGTACCCCCGGGAAGTCGAGTCCCGACTTGAGGCGCACCCGGCGGTTCGTGAGGCGGCGGTGGTGGGACTCGCCGATCCGCTCCTCGGTGAAGCCAACTGCGCCTGCATCGTCCCGGTGGAAGGGGCGATCGTGACGAGCCAGGAGATCGTGGACTGGTGCCGTGAGAAGCTCGCGGCGCCGAAGGTCCCGGATCAGGTTCGCTTCTTCGATTCCTTCCCGAGGACCGGGACAGGTAAGGTCCGCCGGATCGAGCTCGCGAAGATGTGCGAGCCAGCGAGCCCGCCGGCGTAGGGCTTCGGCCAGCCGCAGCGTCCAGAATGGACGTTCCCAGGCTTCCCCGACCCGGCCGCGATCCAAGGACGTGGCCCCGGTGGGGAGGTCTCGCGGCCCGGAACAATTCGGTCAGCGAGAACAAGGACATGTTGAACCCGTACCATCGCGCCCCTCAGCAGGGGGGCGCCGGATTCGCGGCATACGAATCCACCCACGCCGCCCTCCTCATCGACTTCGACAACGTCACGATGGGGATGCGCAGCGATCTCTCCAAGGAGCTGAAGACGCTCCTGGCCTCCGACGTCATCAAGGGCAAGGTCAGCGTCCAGCGGGCGTACGCCGACTGGCGTCGGTATCCCCAGTACATCGTCCCTCTGTCCGAGGCGTCGGTGGATCTGATCTTCGCTCCGGCCTATGGGAGCAACAAGAAGAACGCCACGGACATCCGCATGGCGATCGACGCGGTCGAGTTGGTGTTCGTGCGCCCCGAGATCGGCACGTTCATCCTGCTCAGCGGGGATTCGGACTTCTCCAGCCTCGTGCTGAAGCTGAAGGAGTACGGCAAGTACGTCATCGGCGTGGGGATCCAGGAGTCCACCTCCGACATCCTCGTGCAGAACTGCGACGAGTACTACTCGTACACCAGTCTCACCGGGCTGCGGAAGACCACCGAGGCCGCCGGGCGCTCCCAGGACCCGTTCGTTCTGGTGAAGGAGGCGCTCACGCGCATGGTGGAGCGCGACGACGTCATGCGCTCCGACCGCCTCAAGCAGGTCATGCAGGAGATCGACCCCACCTTCGACGAGGGGGGACACGGTTACTCCAAGTTCTCCAAGTTCCTCGCGGAGGCTTCCTCGAAGGGCCTGATCAGGCTCCACAAGCTCGACAACGGCCAGTACGAGGTCGGGCCTCCGCGGGGCGCGCGCATGCGCAAGGAGGAGGGCGAGGAGCGGGAGCCGAGGCGGGAGCGGGAGCGGGAGCGCGGCCGCGGCCGCGGCGAGGGCCGCGACCGTGAGGTCCGCGAGCGCGCGCCGCGGGAAGACGCTGCCGAGGCTGCGGCCCCGGCAGCCCACGAGAGCGTCGCGTCGGACGACCCGCTCAAGGCGGGGTATGCCCTCATGGTTCGAGCCCTCGGCGAGTTGCGCGAGTCAGGGAAGGACGCGGTGCGCGACTCGGACGTGAAGCGCAAGATGCTGGAGATGGATGCCCGCTTCGACGAGACCGAGCTGGGGTTCCCCAAGTTCAGCAAGTTCCTGGCCCAGGCCGAGGAGCACGGCGTGGTCCGCCTCCTGCGCAACGAGGCAGGCAACTTCGAGGTGACCCTCGACGGCGCCGGCGAGCCGCCCAAGCCGAAGCGGGAAGGGCGCCGGCGCGGCGGACCGACGCGCGCCGAAGCCGAGGAGGCCCCGAGCCTTTTTGGCGCGTTCGCTGCGGAGTCGCGCCTGGATGAGCCGTTCGTGCAGCCGGACGTGCCGGCGGCACCGAAGCCCGCGGTCGAGCCCAGGCCCACGGTCGTGGAGATCAACCCCACGGAGCTCGGTGACACCGGGCTGCGTCTGGGGCCGCGCCGCGGATCCACCCGGCGCAGGGGGGACGAGGCACTGATCCTCCTTCCGGGCCAGACCGTCGCCGCACCCCTGTCATCCCGTGCGGAGGAACCCGCGCCGACGTTCCCCCCGGCCGCCGCGCCCGAGCGTTCCCAGGCCGCCGCCCCGGCGCCTGCCGGTGACGGCGCGCTCGACGCCGAGGCGCTGGGGCTCCCCACCGAGCCCGCGGCCATCGTGCGATATCTCACCCACCGCTACCGCGGTGTGGGGGAGAAGACCGCCGAGGCGCTGGTGGAGCGGTTCGGTGCGGACCTGTTCAGGGTGTTGAAGGACGACCCGGACGCCATCGCCGCGGCCGTGACCCCGAAGCGCGCCGAGCAGGTCCTCGAGGCGTGGAAGATCGACTTCGAGAGGCGCTCGGGGCGGCGGAGTGGTGGGACCGGTGCGAGCGGCGAGGCTCCCGAGGCGCGCTCGGGCTCCTCAGAGAGGAGCCGGCGTGGCGGCCGGCGCCGCGGGCCACGGGGACGGGGCGCGTCCTGACCCTGCGGAAGGCCGGCAGGGGGGGGCGTTGGCCTCCCTGGCTCTCCGGTGAGCCCGCTGCCGCGAGCCTCGCCCCGGAGTTCTTCACCCGTCCCGTGGACCAGGTGGCCCGCGCCCTTCTGGGTGCCCGACTTGTCTCCACGGTCGGCGGGGTCCGCACCGTGGGCGTCGTCGTCGAGACCGAGGCCTACGGCGGTGCCGACGACCCGGCCTCCCACGCGGCCACGCGCATCGGGCGCACGCGCCGCAACGGCAGCATGTTCGGTCCTCCCGGTCACGCCTACGTGTACCGCAGCTACGGGATGCACTGGTGCGTGAACGTGGTCACCGGCGTCTCGGGAGACCCCCAGGCGGTGCTCCTCAGGGGCGTCGAGCCCCTCGAGGGCGAGGAGGCGATGGCACGGCGCCGTAACAATCGCCTCCCGACGGCTGCGGGCCCGGGTCGCCTCTGTGAGGCTCTGGGGATCGACGGGTCCCTGGACGGGCACGATCTGTCCGCGCCGCCCCTGTGCCTCGAGGCCGGATGGGCCGTGCCGGCCGCCCAGGTCAGCGCATCGGGTCGTGTCGGTGTCAAGATGGCGGCGGAGCGGCTGCTTCGTTTCTTTGTTGTGGGTTCTTCCGGGGTGTCCCGGACCTTCCATCGAACGGAGATCGCATGAGCGACCCGACCTGGGTATCGGTTCTCCCACCCGTCGTGGCCATCGTGCTGGCGATATGGACGCGGCAGGTCTACCTGTCCCTCTTCGGAGGGCTGGTGCTGGGCTACATGATCCTCGCGGGCTGGAACCCCGTCACGGGCCTCGGCGGCGCCATCCAGGGCACGGTGGACGTCTTCAAGGACGGGGGGAATACCAGCGTGATCATGTTCACGCTGGTGATCGGCGCCCTGATCGCGACCATCGAGTCGTCCGGGGGCGTGCGGGGCTTCGTGGCGTGGCTCGACAGGACGAACAAGGTAAGCACCAGCAGAGGCGCGCAGTTCCTCGTCTACATCGCAGCGCCGGCCGTCTTCATCGAGTCGAACATCAATGTGCTCGTTCGCGGCGCCGTGGGCCGTCCGCTCTGCGACCGTTACAAGTGCTCGAGGGAGAAGCTCGCGTTCATCCTCGACTCGACCTCGGCCCCCATGTGCGTCCTTCTCCCGATGAACGCATGGGGGGCGTACGTCCTCTCCATCCTCGCCGGTCTGGGCGTCGAGGCCCCCCTTACGGTGTTCCTCGAGGGCGTGGTGCTGGACTTCTACGCGATCATCATGATCCTGCTGGTCGGGTTCGTGATCCTGCGTGGGTGGGACATCGGTCCCATGAAGGCCGCCGAGGAGCGCACGCGCGGCGGGCTTCTGCTCTGGCCGAACGCGACGCCGCTCATCGACCAGGAGATGCTGTCGCCGCAGATCACCGACAAGATCCCTCCGCGCGCTTGGAACATGGTTGCGCCCCTCGCGGTCATGGTCCTTTTCATGCCGCTCGGGCTGTGGGTCACCGGAGACGGGAAGATCATGTCCGGCTCGGGAACGACCTCGGTGCTGTGGGCGGTCATGGCCGGTCTGGCTGCAGCCTGGTTGATGCTGCTCGCCCAGAAGGCGTACACGGTGGACGAGCTGACGAAGATCGCCCTGAAGGGGGCCGGCGGGCTGGTGCCGCTCGCGCTGATCATGCTGCTGGCCATCGCGCTGGGGGCCATGACCCGTGAGCTGGGCACGGGCGTGTACGTCGCAAGCGTCACCGCCGGGGTCCTGCCGCCCTTCCTGTTCCTCCCCCTGATCTTCATCGTGGCGTCGGTGATCGCGTTCGCCACGGGCACGAGTTGGGGGACCTTCGCCATCATGCTTCCCATCGCGGTCCCGGCGGCGATCGCGATGGACCTGCCGCTGGCGCCCTTCGTGGCGGCGGTGCTGTCCGGCGGAGTGTTCGGGGACCACTGCTCCCCCATCTCCGACACCACCATCCTCGCGTCCATGGCTGCGGCCACGGACCACATCGATCACGTGCGCACGCAGTTGCCGTACGCCCTGATCGCAGCAGGAATCTCCACCGTCCTCTTCGCGGTGACGGGCGCCTTTCTATAGCTTGTAAGACTTCCGGGACGACGGTCCCGGGGGCGTGGAACCAGAGAACGGAGTCGAACCGTTGGACGTCATCGTATGCGTGAAGCGCGTGCCCGACAGCGAGGCCCGGATCCGGATCGGTGAGGGTGCCGCCGCCATCGACCCCACCGGGGTCAAGTTCATCATGAGCCCCTACGACGAGTACGCCGTGGAGGCGGCCCTGAGGACGAAGGAGGCCGCCGGGTCCGGGGAGGTCACCCTGGTCACCCTCGGCGACGAGGCCTCCCAGGAGACGCTGCGCGCGGGGCTCGCCATGGGCGCGGATCGGGCCGTCCTCCTCGCCGGGAAACCCACCCAGGACGGGCTGGCCACCGCCAAGGCGCTGGCGGCCGAGCTCGCAGGGTCACCTGCGGCGCTCATCCTCTTCGGCGTGAAGGCCGCGGACGGGGACCAGCAGCAGGTGGGGCCCATGACCGCTACCCTCCTGGGGCTCCCCTGCGCCACCGGCGTAGGGTCGTTCGAGGTGAAGGGCGATTCGGTGGTCTGCCACCGCGAGGTGGAGGGCGGGGTGGAGGTGCTGGAGCTGCGGCTCCCCGCGGTCCTCACCATCACCAAGGGTGTGTACGATCCCCGCTACGCGTCGCTGAAGGGGATCATGGCGGCCAAGAAGAAGCCGTTGGAGCAGAAGGCGGCGGCGACGGGCGACAGCCGCCTCACGGTGGAGAAGCTCGCTTATCCGCCCGAGCGGGCGCCCGGCCGCATCGTGGGCCAGGGACCCGATGCCGCGGCGGAGCTGGTGCGGTTGCTCAGGGAAGAGGCGAACGCGCTCTAGGCACGTTCCTTCTCCACTCCTCGGAAACGACGAATCAGGAGAACGACGCATGGCGGACGTGCTCGCCTTCGCGGAGCAGAGAGACGGTGCGGTTCGCGGCGTGGCCCGGGAGTCGGTGAGTGCGGCGGCACGCATCGCTCCCGGTCTGGGCGCCCAGGTGCACGCCCTCGTCCTGGGCGCGCCGGGGATCGGTGCTGCCGCCGCTGATCTGGGGCGCTTCGGCGCGGCGGTGGTGTACGCCGCGGAGCACCCGGCGCTGGCCGACTACAACGCCGAGGGGTACGCGGCCGTGGTCGCGGATCAGGTGAGATCCAGCGGATACGCTGCGGTCATATTCCCGGCCACGACGCTGGGGAAGGACCTGGCTCCGCGGGTGGCGGCGCTGCTGGACGTTCCCCTGGCGGGGGACGTCACCGGCCTCGAGGTGGCGGGGGGCGCGCTCACCGCGCTTCGGCCCGTCTACGCAGGGAAGGCCTTCGCCCAGGTGCGGCTGCACGCCACCCCGGCGCTGGTGACCATCCGGCCCAACGTCTTCCAGCCCGTGGAGAGCCCGGCGGCGGGAGCCGTCGAGACGTTCACGCCGGCCGTGGAGCCCGGGAACTGGAAGGTCCGCCTCGTCGAGCGGAAGGCGGCTGGTGAAGGAGCGCTGGACGTCTCCGAGGCCACGGTGGTCGTGTGCGGCGGCCGTGGGATGAAGGACCCCTCCAACTGGGCCCTCCTCGAGGCGCTCCGTGACGCCATCGGCGACGGTGCCGCCCTGGGGGCGAGCCGGGCGGTGGTGGACGCGGGATGGAGACCCCACGGGGAGCAGGTGGGCCAGACCGGGAAGACCGTGGCGCCGAAGCTCTACATCGCCGTGGGCATCTCCGGCGCCATCCAGCACCTGGCGGGGATGAGGACGTCGAAGACCATCGTGGCTGTGAACAAGGACCCGGACGCGCCCATCTTCAACGTCGCCGACTACGGGGTCGTGGGGGACCTCTTCGCGGTGCTCCCCCGCCTCACCGAAGAGGTGAAGGCCCTCAAGGCCAAGGGCTGAGCGGCCGCCTCACCGCGGCCGCCCCCCCAGGAGCGGCACCGGGTCGACCTCCCGTCCCCAGCGCCACACCTCGAAGTGGAGGTGTGGCGCCGTCACGTTGCCGGTGCTTCCGCTCAGGCCGAGCACATCTCGTCCCGCGAGGCGGTCGCCGGCGCTCACCCGCAGCTCGGACAGGTGGGCGTACACGGAGAGGACCCCGGATCCATGGTCCACCCAGACCACGGTCCCGTGTCCCTGCTGGGTCCCGGCGAAGCGCACCGTCCCCGGGGCCATGACCCGGACCGGCGTGCCCTCGGGTGCGGCGAGGTCCACGCCGCGGTGCAGGTCGGGGCGGATCCCCCTCAGGCGCAGTCCGAAGGGCGAAGTGAGCGGAGCGTCCACGGGCCAGCGCGGGATGGCGCAGCCGGCGGCGAGGAGCGCCGCCGCCACCAGCCAGCCGCGGCGCATCACGGACCCGGAGCGTCCAGCGGGGAGACGTCCGTCGCCCCGGGGGCGGGATCGAGCAGGATGACGTCCACGGCCTCGCCCTCGGCCACGCCCGGCCCCGGCGCGACGACGGCGAGTCCCTGGGCCGAGGCGAGGCCGCGCACCAAGCCGGAGGCCTGCGGTCCGGTGCGGCGCGCCACCGCGCCGTCGGGGCCCGCCTCCAGCCGGACCCGCAGGAAGCCGGTCCGCTCTCCTCCTGCGAGACTCTCCCCCGCGCGGCATCGGAGGCGCCTGCGGTGCACGCTGTGGTGTCCCGCCAGCCGGAGGAGGAAGGGGCGGACGAAGAGTTCGAAGGTGACGAAGGCCGAGGCGGGGTTCCCCGGGAGGCCGAAGACGGGCTGCGCGGGGCCGGTGCGGGGGAGCGACCCGAAGCTGAAGGGGCTCCCCGGCCTCATGCGCACGCGCCAGAAGCCCTGGCGGAACCCCGCGCCGTCCAGGACTCTCTTCACGAGGTCCGCCTCGCCCATGGACGCGCCGCCCACCGTGACGAGCACATCGGAGGGTGCGGCTCGCTCCACGGCCGCCAGGAGGGCTCCGGCGTCGTCGGGCACGATTCCGAGCACGAGCGGAATCCCCCCCGCGGCGACGGTCTGAGCGGCGAGCATGGGCCCGTTGGAGTCGGGGATCCCGCCGCCGGACCGCACGTCGGCGTAGCGCTCCGGCCCCCTGAGCTCGTCGCCGGTGGTGAGGATGGCCACGCTGGGGCGCCGGTGCACCCCGACGCGCTCGCGCCCCAGCGCGGCCAGCAACCCGACGGTGCCCGGGTGGATGCCGTCACCGCGCTTCAGGACGAGGTCGCCCGGACGCATGTCGGCGCCCCCGGGGCGGACGTTCCCGTTCCGATCCCGGTCGTGGAGGATCAGCAACCGGCCCGGGACGACCTCCCCGTCCGTGTCCTCCACGCGCACCACCGTGTCGGCTCCGGGCGGCAGCGGCGCGCCGGTCATGATGCGGACCGCCTCTCCCGGGCCCACGGCCCCGGCGGGAGCCGCTCCGGCTCGGGTGAGGGCCCGGACCCGGAAGGTCGCCGGAGAGGACGGACGGGCGCCGTCCACGTCCTGCCCGCGGACGGCGTATCCGTCCATGGCCGCGTTGTCCCAGGGGGGGAGGGTGACCTCCGAGTGGACGTCCTCGGCGAGGGCGCGGCCCAGGCACCCGGCCAGCGGGATGTCCTCGCGGGGGAGCGGCTCGCAGCACTCCAGGATGCGCCGCAGGGCGGCGGCGGGCTCGAGCCAGTCGGCGGACCGCCCCTCGAACGCCGTCTCCCGGAGAGTCAAAGGCGCCTCAGTACCGATAGGCGACGGAGAGAGAGAGGTGCCGGCCGCTGGTCCACTCCTTCCGCTCCACGTTCGCGAAGCCCCGCGCCGCCTCCGTGAAGCCTGGAGGGGTCCCGATCTTCCAGAGGGAGAAGATGGCGTCGCCCCGCACCGCGAGGCGGTCCGTGAGCACGTACCTCAGGCCCGTCCCGGCGGTGCCGAGGAAGCTCGTGCCGAACTCGAAGCGATCACCGCTGGCCAGCTGCTCGTCGAGGGGCGCGTCGCCGCCGATGCCAAAGGCGATGCCGCCGCCCGTGAACAAGATCGGCTGGAAGCCATGCCAGGTCCGGTCCCCGGTGAGGGTGAAGCGGAGACGGGCGTCGGCGGTGGCGATGCGCTGGTCGCCCTCGCCGATCTTGAGGTCGCCGACCACCTTGGCAGGGTTGATGATGTTCCGGGTCCCCGAGATGACCCCGGTGGCCACCTCGAAGCCCAAGGGCCCGGAGAGGTCGATGCCCCAGCGGGCCCCCGCGCTCATTCCCCCTCCGGGCCCGAAGCCGAAGCGCCCCGTGGAGACCGAGGACGTGCCGACGAACAGAGCGAGCTCCTGTCGGGTATCCACGAACCGGTACGGGGATGGGATGCTCTGGGCTGAGGCCGGCGAGTCCACGGCGGCGCACAGGCAGGCGACGATCAGGCCGAGCAGGATCTTTCGGACAGCCATGGAGCGACGGTGCTCCTCTCGGGTTGCGTTGCGATTGACGCTCTCCCACCCCCCGGGCAGATTCAGGCCCGAGCCGCGTCTCCGGACGCCAGGGTGCGGATGACTTCCTTGGTACTCTCTCGAAGCGGGATCGTTTCAGCCCCCATGGTATCGCCTCTGGGCGCGATGCGCGCCCTCCTCTTCGTGGCCCTGTGCTCGGCATGGGCCGGCTCCCCCACGTCGGCACAGTCCACGGCGCGGGCCCGTGCCGCCGAGAACGTCCGGCGCGAGCCCAACGGGGACGTGGTCGCCCGGGTGGAGGCTGGGGCGACCATGGCCGTGGTGGGCCGGCGCGACCGCTGGCTCGAGGTGGACGTGGAGGCGTGGGTATGGGAGCGCTCCCTCCAGGCTACGGACCGGGAGGGCTTCGACCTGGTGGTGTCGGAGCCGCAGGGCGAGAACCTGAGGGACGCGCCGTCCGGGAACGTTGTGGGGCGGGTCGGGCGCGGCACGCTCCTGAGCCGGGTCGAGCGCCGTCCCGGCTGGATCAAGGTCCGCCGCCGCGCGTGGATCTGGTCCGCCTCGGTGGTGGAGACGTCTTCCCCTGCGGCGGCCCGACCCGCGGGGCGGGCCGCCGCCACCGCGGCACCGACCCCGGCGGCGAGGCCGGTCGCCTTCGTGCCCGCCGATGCGCGGGGCGCCGTCGTGCTCACGGCTCCCGCCGGCGACACCGTGGCCCGCGTCGCTCCGGGCACCGAGTTGGAGGTGGTGGCGCGGGAAGGGAGCTGGGTCCGCGTCCGCGTCGAGGGGTGGACCTGGCTCCCCCCCCGTGACAGCGTGGCCGCCCAGCCCGCAGGGGCGCCCGCAGCAGCGCTGAAGCCCCAGGACCTGGCGTCCGATCCCACGGCCCACCGTGGCCGCGTCGTCAACTGGGAGCTGCAGTTCATCTCCCTGGAGCGCGCCGAGAAGGTGCGCACGGACTTCTTCGAGGGCGAGCCCTTCCTTCTGACGCGGTACGGCGGGGCCGACGGACCCTTCGTCTACGTGGCCATCCCAGCCGACCGGGCGGGGGAGATGGAGGGGCTGGTGCCGCTGGAACGCCTCCGGGTCACCGGACGGGTGCGCACCGGCGCGTCCTCGCTCACGGGCACACCCATCATCGACCTCGTCGCGCTGGAGCGCGTCCGGGCCTCCAGGTGACACGGCCCTCCAGCACGTGGGCCCGGGCCTGGATCGCCCTCCTTCCGCTCCTCACCTCGTGCGGCGACGGGCCGGCGGAACCTACGCTCCCCGAGCTCGAGGTGGTCGTGGCCGGCGGCGACGGCCAATACGGAACGGCCGGCCAGCGGCTTCCCTCACCGCTGCAGGCGGCGGTGCGAAGGGTGGAGACCGGTGCGCCCCAGGAGGGCGTCACCGTGCGCTGGACCGTCGAGTCGGGCGATGCCTCCCTCGTGACCACGTCCGTGGGAACCACCGACGCTCGGGGGTTGGTGAGCGCGACGGTCCAGCTGGGCTCCACGGTTGGACCCGCGAGGATCCGCCTCACCGTCGAGGAGCAGGCGGCGGCGACGGTCGCGTTCCAGGTCTTCGTCGCCGAGCGCCCGGTGCTGACGTCGCTCGGCGCGCAGGCCGCCCGGGGCGGCGACACGCTGCGGGTGCGGGGTTCGGGCTTCAGCCCCACTCCGGACCAGAATGTGGTGCTCTTCTCGGGGATCCGCGGACGGGTGGTGTCGGCCGTGTCCGGCGAGCTGGCCGTCGAGGTACCGCGCTGCCTCCCGGCCCGCACGGTGCAGGTCACGGCGCAGCTCGGGGAACTCGTCAGCGCGGGGCTTCCCCTCGCGGTGGCCGACGGGGGACAGACTCCCGCGTTCGTTCCCGGCGACGCGGTGGACGTGGAGGACGCGGCCGGGTTCGGCTGTGTGCGCCTCCCGGGGGGCCGGCGGTACCTGGTGGTGACGCAGGCGGCGGGGACGGTGGGCGCGGCGCGCTACGGGTTCACGCTGCACGGCCTGTCCTCCACGGGAGGGATGTCGGTCGCCCCCGGCGTGGCGGAGGTGGCCGGAGGGGCGAAGCGTGCCCGCGTGGCGGAGCGCTTCGGGGGCGAGCCACTCCCGCATCCTATACGCTTCGAGGTCGTGCTCCGCGAGGCCGAGGGGAGGTTCGTGCGGGAACTCGGCCCCTCCGACCGGGGCGCGGTGCCACTCCAGGCCGAGCCCGCGAAGGTGGTTCCCTCGGTGGGGAGCCGGCGCACGTTCAAGGTCCTGAACTCGCAAGGCCGGTTCGACGACGTCCAGGCCTCGGTGCGCCTGGTGAGCGGCCAGGCCGTGCTGTACGTGGATGATGCGGCCCCCGGGGGCGGCTTCACGGAAGCGGAGCTGTCCGCGTTCGCCCGCACCTTCGACAACGTCATCCACCCAACGGTGACGCGGGCATTCGGAACGCCTTCCGACCTGGACGCCAACGAGCGCGTGGCCATCCTGTTCACGCCGGGAGTGAACCGGCTCACCCCGTCGAAGTCGGACGGGTTCATCGGAGGGTTCTTCTACGGTCTGGATCTGCTGCAGCGGGAGGGAAGCAACCGGGGAGAGGTCTTCTACGCCATGGTTCCCGACTCGGCGGGTCGTTTCTCCGACCCGCGGCCCCGGGAGGTGGTGCTGAGGGTCGTCCCGGCCATCCTCGCGCACGAGTTCCAGCACATGGTCCACTTCAACCAACGGGTGCTGCAGAGCCAGGCGGAGGGGACAGAGGCGCTGTGGCTCTCCGAGGGGATGGCTCAGATGGCCGAGGAGCTCGTGGCCAGGGCCCTGCAGGCCTCGGGGCTCCTCGCCGCCGCCGAGGAGTACCGCGCCGGAAACCGCACCCGCGCGCGCAAGTTCCTCGCCGATCCGTCCGCGGTGAGCCTCATCGTGGCGTCGGGGCAGGGATCCCTGGAGGAGCGGGGGGCGGGATGGCTCTACACGCTGTACCTCTGGGACGCCGCCGGCGGCGAGGAGGTGCTCAAGCGCCTGACGCGCACCACCCTCACCGGTGCGGCCAACGTGACCGCGGCGACGGGGAGGCCGTGGGCGGCGATCTTCGCCGATTGGGCTGCGGCTCTGTACGCCGACGGCCTCGCCGGGCGCTACGCCTTCGAGTATCCCACGGTCCAGCTGCGCGATCTCCTGAGGGAGCCCGGCCCCTACCCCTTGGCACCCGAGTCCCTGGGAGCCTCCGACTTCGTCAGGAGCGGGTTGCTATGGTCGTCCTCGGCGCGGCACTACATTGTGATACCGCCTGCCTCCGGATTCATCGCCCTGCGACTGGGGGGCGCGGCGGGTGGGAACGCACCGGCCGAGGCCGCACTCCGGCTCCGCGTGGTACCGCTCTTCTAGGGCCGGCCGACGCGCTGCAGGCGTGAATCTTCCAAAGGGGGTACCCGTAGTGACGGATGACCTCCTCGCCGATCACCAGACCTGACGAGTGCATGCGCTGCTCCACCTGCGGTGAGACGCTCCAGCCCGGGGCGGTCCAGTGTCCGACGTGCGGGACCGGAACGCCCGTCGGGATGGCGCTCACGCGTCCCGCCGGGATCCGGCGGTGCCCCCGGTGCGGCTATCAGGGGGAAGGCATTCCCTATTTCCGCAAAGCCGGACACGTGGGACTCCTGGTGGGGGTCGGCCTTTTCACGTACGGGTTCGGGGGGCTGATCTATTGGCTGGCCCGGAGGAAGCACCTCATCTGCCCCCGCTGCGGGCTGGGGTGGGAGCACGCCTCCCGCGCGCTCGCGCTCACCGGCCCCGAGCCCGAGCGCCGTGCGATCATGGAGGCGGCCGCGGACGACGAGCCGCTGCCCAGCACCGGCATGAAGCGGAGAGTGCTCGGCACCATGATGGTGCTCGTGGCGACGCTGGTGGTCCTGCTCGGCTTCGTCGAGCTCGAGATGGCGGCGGTGGCGGTGGGCGCGGTCATGGGGGCCGCGGGGTCGCTCACGTTCTACTGGGGCTGGCAGGGCCTGCAGTCGCGGCGTCGCGCCGTGATGCAGGGCCTCCAGCGCAAGATCCTGAGGCTGGCGACGCTGAAGGGGGGAACCCTGACGGTCACGGAGGTGGCGGCGGAGATGAACCTCTCCCTGCCCGCCGCCGAGAAGATCCTCACGTCCATGGACGACGGGTTCCGCGTCTGCTCCGAGATCTCTCCGGACGGCGTCCTGTACTATGAGTTCCCCGAGCTCCGTCACCGCAAGGAGCTTGGCCCGGGAGCGTAGCGCACCCGGTGCCCCCATCGAGCCAGGGAGATCCCTCCCAGGATCACCGTGGCTCCGCTCACCTGCAGCATGCTGGGCACCTCGCCGAGCCATGCCCACGCCGTGAGCAGCGCCGCCACCGGCACGAGGTTGGAGTAGAGCGCCGTGCGCGAGCTTCCCAGCCGCACGATCCCGCGGTACCAGAAGACGTAGGCGACCCCCACGGAGAGGATTCCGGCGTAGGCGACGCCAGCCCACACCCATCCGGACACGGCCTGCCATGGGGTCGACGCCAGCGCGGGGATCCCCAGGACGATCAGGATCGGCGTGCCGATCCAGAGCGTCCACGTCGTGACACGGATGGCCCCGTACTTCCGCACGTACCGTCCGGAGCTCACGGTGTAGGCGGACCAGAGGATGGCGGCTCCGATCATGAGGGCATCGCCCCGGAGCGTGTGCCGGTCGAGTCCCATGGCGTGCCCTCCGCCCAGGACGACCAGTGCCATGCCTCCCAGGGTCAGCGCCGACCCCAGGAACACGAGGCCGTTGGGCTCCTCGTGCCCGAGGGCGGTGGACAGGAGCACCGTCCACACCGGCGATGTGGCCAGGAGGAGGCTGGCGTTGCCCGCCAGCGTGGCGTCGACCCCCAGGATGAAGCTCATCTGGTAGACCACGTTGCCGAGGATGCCGAGGAGCACGATGCGGACCCGGTCTGCGGCCTCCAGGGGAGGCCCCGGGAAACGGGTCACCACCACGGCCATCACCACCGAGGCCATGGCGAAGCGGAGGGCGTTGAGGGCCATGGGGTCCAGCACCCCCAGCACCGCCTTCACGACCGAGAAATTCACGCCCCAGATGGCGGCCAGGGCCAGGAGGCCCAGGTCGGTGGCCCGGTCCCGGGTGGGGTGCACTGCGTGCTCCGAAAGGGAATTGTTGTGCGCGGAAGCGCGGAAGGGCTACCTTGAACCAGCCCCCAGAAAGGTACCACTCGGCCCTTCATGCCCGAACCCGACATCCTGAGGCTGGACGCCTACCGGGAGCGCCGCGATCAGCGGTTGCGCCTGGCCATGTCCCTCTACGGCACCGACCGGGGCCGGTCCGAACTCCTCCAACACCTCGTGAAGGTGTCCGGCCTCCTGGGCGCCGATCGCGCGGCGACGGTCTGGATCGACGAGTTCGGGCCGGGGCTCGTGCATCCCCACGTGGTTCTGGACCTCCTCAGCGACCGGCCGCGGCGGGCGTTCGTCGCCGAACCGCTGCGCCGCGCCTGGGCGGGAGGCGTGCCGGGGGTGTCGGAGACCGTGACGGGCCCTGCCCCGCGGGGCGATGGACCGGCGTGGACCGTGGCCGTGGCGCTGGGCAGCGACGGCACCCGGAGCTGGTTCCTCGTGGCGGATGCCGTCTCGCCCTGGGGCGGGATGGGCGCCGAGGTGAGGGACAGGCTCATGTTCCTCGCCGGGGAATGCTCCGCCGTGGTCCTGCACCGAGACCTGGACGCCATGGTTTCCGCGGCGGCCGACGATTCCGCGCAGGGGCGGCCGCGCTTCGCAGGTTGGCACATCCTCCAGGACATCGAGGGTCGCGAGGGGGACGAGGCCGAGAGCCGGCGCATCGCCACGCGCTTCGTGGTGGCCCGGCTCCCCCGGCTCCTCCTGGAGGACGACCTGGCCATCCCCAGGGACCGGCTGCGGCAGCAAGCGCAGCGTGCCCGAGAGGAGGTCGGCCGGGACGCGGAAGCAATGGACGTGGGTCCTGAGGCCGTGCTCTGGGAGGAGGTGCTCGACGCATTCCAGGAGGCGGACCTGGAGCGTCTGGGCAAGGCCCTACTGAACCTGGCGGGGACCGTCGAGTCCAGGGCGCACCTCCACGGAGCGGCCGAGCTGTACCGCACCGCCTACGAGATCTTCGCGGCCACGGGGCAGGTCGGCCTGGCGGTGGATGCCGCCCGCTTCACCGGGCGCGCCCTGCGCCGTCTGGCTTCCTGGGACGAGGCAGCGCGCTGGTACGCCATCGCGAGGGAGGTCGCCGTCACGGCGTCGATGGGCGGCAAGGTGGCCATGGTCCTGGACGGCATGGCCAACATCCATCGGGAGCGGGGCAACCTCCCCGCCGCCAGGACGGTCCTGCTGGAGGCGTTGGGCTTCGCCCGGCAGAGCGGGGATGCGGAGGCTCTCGGCGCCGTGTGCCACGGCCTCGCCGGGGCCGAGCATCTGTCGGGGAACCTGCAGGAGGCCGTGGGATGGGGCTGGAAGGCCGTGGAGGCCTACGGCTCCCCGGGGGAGCGGGTCATGGCGCTGGCCACGCTGGGCGGGATCCTCATCGACCTTGGGGACCTGGACGCTGCCGCCGACGCCTGGGCCTGCACCCGGGACCTGTCCACGAACGACTATTACAGGATCTACGCCGTCGACGCCCTGGGGCACATCTGCGCCCTCCGGGGTGACGGCGCCGGATTCGCCCGGTGGGCGGAGGCGGCGGACGCGCTGGGTTGGGAGTCCGGACCCCTCCCGGCCAAGGCCGAGATCCTCCACTACCGCGGCCTCAGCTGCCTCGCCCTGGGTGACACGGACAGGGCACACCGATACCTGGAGCGCGCGGTAGCCTTCGCCGAGGAGCACGGCTTCGGACGCACGCTCTTCGCCGCCGAGGCCGCCCTGGAAGGGCTGGGGACGCGCGCCAAGGAGGCGGAGCGCCGAGGCGTGACGCCTGCGGCCCCCGTGGAGGTGAGCTCCGGGCTGAGGGAGATGCGCCTCGGGCTCGAGGTCGCGGTGCCCGGCTAGCCGCCGGCCGCAACTACCTCAACCGTTGGAGCCGGGCTGGTAGTCGCAGGCTGCGGGATCGTCGCAGTCGGGCGCGACCAGGGACGCGGTTCCGCAGGAGGCGGCGCCGAGAGCCAGGAGCGTGAGAAGGGCGAAGCGTCGGATCGTCTTCATGGGGTGGTCCTTGCTGCTCGGTTCGGATTCGGTGGGTGGAGCCTGAGGCTCGGCTCCAACATCACGACTCGGCCCCTCCATGCTCGCATCATCGGTGCCCGGGGGTATATCTTTTCCGAAGATATGGCCTTCGTCTCCCTCCTGACCCGGGATCCCCACGTCGAGGCGGCGGTGCGCCGCCCCCTCGAGAAGCGCCATGTGGTGGCGCTCAGCGGGGCATGGGATCGCCTCCTCCACTCCATACGGGAGCGCCCGGTGACGTGTGTGGTCCTGGATGAGGCGCACCTGCCCCCTCTGGGTCGGCCCGCCGGGGCGCTGGCGGAGCTGCGCGCCCGCTTCCCGAGCGTTCCGGTGGTCTGGCTGGCCCGGCCGATCACGGATCCCCGTGACCTCCTGGGGCTCGGCCGGGCCGGAGTGGACAGGCTTCTCCTGGTGCCGGTGGACGACGTGGAACGGGACATCGGCAGCTCCGTGGGCCGGGCGCTGGGCAGGGGCACCGAGGCCCTGGTTACCCGGGAAGTGAGTCCCTATCTTCTCGCCCGTGGCCTCGCCGCGGTGCGCTTGGCCCTGGACGGCGTGCACACGCGCCCCTCCGCGGACGACTTCGCCCGCAGGCTTGGGTTGAGCCGGCCGCACCTGAGCGTGTGCTTGAGGGCGGCGGGACTCCCTTCGGTCGGGCACCTCCTGGTTTGGGCGCGCCTCCTCCACGCGGGACGGTGGCTGGCGGACCCGGGGCGCAGCGCCGAAAGCGTCTCCCGGCAGTTGGACTACTCCAGCGGCGCAGCCTTTCGACGGGCCCTGAAGGCCTACCTGGGGGCCACGCCGACAAGGGTTGCGCTCGGGGGCGGGCTGACGTTCGTCCTGGAGCGCTTCCTGCGGCGGTGCGGTCGGGGCCGGGACGACCGGAACGGGCGCTCGGCTGCGTGAGCACGAACCCACTTGGGATTGGACTGGAATGAGGAACTTCGAGGATCCGAACGGGACGAGTTGGACGGCCTGTGTGGCCCAGACGCCTGGGACCGACTACAAGGGACGCTGCCACCTGGCCCTGCGGCGCGCGGACGGAGCGGGGCCGGAACTCGAGCTCACGGACGTGCGCTGGAACAGCGTGGGCACCGGCCGCCGCACCCTGGACACCATGTCGGTCGTGGAGCTGAGACGGCGGCTCCGCTCGGCGTTGGGCCGGGCTGCGGCCCCCACGTCGGCCTGAGCGAGGGGCTCAGCCCTCTCCTGGACCCTCGCCCCCACCCCTCGAGCCGGCGGGTGGGATGATGACCCAGCTCCCCACCCTGAGCCGGGCCGGCCGGATGTCCGGGTTCGCCCCGCGGAGCTCTTCGAGGGTGAGGCGGTAGCGGCGGGCGATCCCCTCCAGCGTCTCGCCGGTGGCGACCCGATGGCGGGACGGGCCTCCTGAGTCCGCCGGGGAGGGCCGAGGCGGAAGTCGGCCGGCGGCGGTCAGGGTGGGCGCGAGGGGCCCCCGGGAGAAGGACGCCAGGCTGACGCCGAGGTCGTCCTCCACGCGCTTGGCCCGGTCGGTGGAGGGCGTGCCGTTCACTAGGAAGGAGAACGCGAGTCTCTCGCCGTCCACCGTCTGGACCACGCCGCTGAGCGCCGACACGCCTTCGATGGTCCCCGTCTTCGCCCGGAGGTTCCCCGCGGCGGGCGTGTTGTACATCCTGCCGAGCTCCCGCCGGACTCCGGCCACGGGGAGCGACGCCCAGTACTCCGGCCACTCGGGCGATGCCGACATCCGGGCCAGGATGTCCACGAACGTGGTCGGCCGGACGCGGTTCGCCGCGGAGAGCCCGGAGCCGTCCACCTGGACCAACCCCGTGATGTCCACGCCCAGCTCGGTGAGGGACGCGGCCACGGCAGCTGCGCCCGCGTCCGGGGACCCCACCCCCTGCGCCAGGCGCCCCAAGGTGCGGAAGACCAACTCGGTATAGAGGTTGTTGCTCCGCTTGTTCACCACCGCCAGGTAGTCGCGCAGGGGGGGCGACACGTGGGTGGCCAGGACGCGTACTCTGCCTTCCGGGCTCCGGGCGGGGGCCGTCACCTTCCTCCGACCCAGGAGGGACACCCTGGGGTCGTTCACCACCCGTTCCCTGCCGAGGACCTCGACGCCCTGGGATGCGAGCACGGAACGGAACACGGACACGGCGAAGGCTGCGGGGTCGGAGGCGGTCATCTCGCGCCACGCTCCCCGCCCCCCCCGCTGGATTCCTCCCCGGAGGGTCACCGGCGCCATGGGGTCGTCGCGTACCATGAGGAGGGTCCCCCGGCCTTCGGTGGTCAGAGCCTGGTTGTCCACGGCGAGTCCGGCGTGGTCGGGGAGCGTGAACACCACCGGCGGCGAGCCGGAACGCTCCGCTGCCTCCACGCGCAGCGTGAGGACGTTCTCGTTGAAGGACAGGGCAGACACCGCGGCGGCGAAGTGGTCGTTCAGGTCTGCGGGCTCCCAGGTGGGCGGGCGCAGGGGGCCCGAGAGGAAGGACGCGTCGCCCACCAGGTCCCCGGAGATCCGGGTGATGCCGCGTGCCACCAGCTGGTCGGCGAGCTCCCTGAAGACGCTCTCCTTCTCGGGATAGAAGCGATCCGAGATCCCTGGGTCACCGGTGCCGAACAGGACGAGGTCGCCGTCGAGAATCCCGTCCGCCTCCCTTCCGTCCGACAGAAGCCAGGTCCGGTAGCGGAAGTCGGGCCCCATCTCGCGGAGGGCCGAGGCGCTGGTGAGCAACTTCAAGTTGGAGGCCGGCGCCATGGCCGAGTCGGTGCTCACCGCGAACAGGGTGTCTCCCTGGTCCAGCGAAACGACGAGGACGCTCCATCTTGCGCCCCGCCACGGGTATCTGCCGAGGATGGCGCGGAGTTCCTCCGACAGGTGGGCGACCGCGGCGTCGGCGGGACCTGCCACGGGGGCCGGGTGGGCGGCCGCAGTGGCGAGAAGGAGCGCCCCCAGGCCGAGGGCCACCAGGCGCGGGCGGCGCCTCACCCGCTCCTCCGGCGGGGGGTCAGGCCGAGGAGGGGGTCGTGGTCCGCTCCGGGGATGATGACACCCGGGTTGAGGACGCCGGAGGGATCCAGGCGGGTCTTCACAGCCTGGAACGCGCGGGCGGCGTCGGGCCCGAAGACACGCTCGTGGAACGGGGCTCGGATGCGCCCGTCGCCGTGCTCCCCGGAAAGCGTGCCTCCGAGGGAAGCCACGAGCTCCACCGTGCGTTCCAGGATGCGGCCCACGCGCTCCCTCCAGTCGGGCCTGCCCACGTCCACCAGCGGGTTCACGTGCACGTTGCCGTCGCCCGCGTGCCCGAAGACGACGGCGTCGGTCCCTTCGTCCTCCAGGATCCCGTCCAACCCTACAAGATAGCGACTCAGGCACCCGTCCGGGACAACCGAGTCTTCGATGAACTGCATGGACACCAGCCCCTGGTCTGCCTGCGCGGCGATCACCGGGCTGGCCGCGTGGCGGATGTGCCAGAGGCGTTCCATCTCCGGCTGGGTCCGGCCCACCCTCAAGGGAACGCCCAGCCGGTGGGCGAGGGCCTCCAGCGCATCGAGTCGCTCGGCGACATCCTCGCGTCCGCCGTCCACCTCGAGCAGGGCGAGGGCCGGCGCGCTCCCCACCAGCTCGGCGACCGGCGGTGTCGACCGGATCCCTGCCACGTCCAGGAAGCGCCGGCCGAAGAACTCGCAGGCCGAAGCTCCGAGGCGGCGCCCCTCCGCCGCGATGAGGTCGAGGGCGTCCAGCTCCAGCACGGGAAGGGCGGCCAGGGCCTGGGCCTCCGGCACGCGGGCAAGGCGCAGGCGCGCTCCGGTCACGATCCCCAGCGTACCCTCGCTCCCCACCAGGAGCGCGACGGGATCGCCTGCGGGGAGGAAGGCGTCGAGGGCGTACCCGGACGAGTTCTTGCGGACGTCGGGCCAGGCGAGTCGGGACATGCCGCCCATGCGGCGGAGCTCGTCGCGGAGGGCCGAGAAGCGCGCCTCGGGGTGCCCCCGCTCCAGCCGAGCGAAGCTCCCGTCCGCGAGGACCACGTCCAGTGCCTCCACCCAGGAGCGGACCGCTCCGTACCGGAAGGTGCGGGCCCCGGCGGCGTTGTTGGCCACCATCCCCCCCACCGTGCACCGGTCGGCGGAGGAGGGAAGGGGCGGGAAGAACCGGCCGACGGCCCGTGCAGCGTGTTCGAGGGCCGCCCCCGTGACACCGGGACCGGCCTCGAGGACTTCGTCGCCCCGCTCCGGGCGCCGGAGACGTGCCAGCGCCGACAGGTCCACGACCACGCCCCAGCCCACGTTTCCCCCGGGCATTCCTGTGCCGCCCCCACGGGGCACGAGGACGATCCCCTCCCTGGCCGCCCACGTCGTGAGGGCGGCCACGTCCTCGGCGTCGGCGGGCACGGCCACCGCCGCCGGAACGAGATGGATGGGCCCCGAAACGGTCGCGGCCGCCTCGCGACGCCCGGGGTCGGAAAAGAAGGCGCCCCGGAAGCCGCAGGGCGGATCCGGGGCGCTGGGGTACGAGGGCACCTGGGGCGCCGTCATCCTAGGCCGCGGGGACGTCCTCGGGTGCACACTCCGGGCAGAAGCCGCAGAGTTCCAGACGGTATCCGGTCACGGTGAAGCCGCTGGCGTGGTCCCGGAGGTTCTCGAACTCGCCGTCGGGCAGGTGCCCGGGGATGTCCACGACCTTCCCGCAACTCAAGCATCGTGCATGGTGATGCGGGTCCGTGCGCCCGTCGTAGCGTGCCGAACCGTCGCTGTACGTCAGCTTGACGGCCAGCCCGCACCCCACGAGGGTTTCGAGGCTCTTGTAGACCGTGGCCAGGGAGATGCCGGGCAGCTCATGGCGGACGGCCAGGAAGACCTCATCGGCGGACGGGTGGGAATCCGTGGCGGAAAGGAAGCGGAACACGGCCGCACGCTGCTCGGTGAAGCGCTGTCCGCTGGACTCCAGGGCCCTTCGCAGGGCTCCCTCGTCAATTTCGGCCTCGGTTTGCATTCTTCTCGGATCCGGAGGAGTAGGGCGGTCGCTGCCGACCTCGCCGGTGGAAGTAACGACCGGATCACCAGAGTGTCAACTCACTCTTGTTCTTGACATCAGCCGGCCCCTCGCGGGCCCCAGCGAGACGCCCTTGAAGCCCCTTCCGCCCCAGCCCCTCCTGACGCTCGAGCCTCTCATCGACGCCGTCCGCCGGGGCGTGGAGGCGGAGGCATGGGAGCTCTCGGGGCTCCAGAAGACGACCAGCCATCAGTTCGAGGGGCGCTGGGCCGGCGACGCCACCCGCAGCGCGTATCTCTTCTTCCACCTGCCGTCCGGTCCCGAATGGGCCGCGGTGGACGTGTTCCTCGACGAGACCAACGACGGCCTCCAGGGGAACCTCGCCCTGGTCGTGGACGGGTGCGCCCTGGAACGGATGGGTGACGTCTGCGAAGCGCTCGCGGCACTCGGGCGGCTGGCGGTCGTCCACCTGCCGCAGGGGCATCGGACCCCCGTGACCCTGCGGCTGCGGCTTGGGGCCGGCACCCAGCCCACGGGGTCCGCCACGACCGAGTTCCGGTTCAAGCTCGTGATCCCCCGCGGGACGCTCCGCGAGGGCTCGGCCTCCGTCGCCGCCCTCGCCTCCGCCGCGGTCCGGGCGTTCGACCAGGTCCTGTCCGACCCCACCCTGGCCCGCTACCTGGACCCCTAGCCGCGCAGGAGGGGAGGTGGGCCGGACTTCCCGCGGGCGCTTGCCCCGGGGCGGGAAGTGTGGAGATTCGTGGGAACGAGGTCCGTCGCCGCCACGGCGCCGGTCTCCGGAGGTGCCGGCGGCCAGGGGCCGCCGGCGCCCACCCCCGATGCTGCACCGCACCGACCATGCACGACGCGCTTCGCCAACGGCTCCTCCGCAAGATCGAGAGCCTCCCCGACGACCAGGTCTATCAGGCCCTGGACTTCATCGAGTTTCTCGAGTCGAAGTACGCCCACGGCCCCGCCGCTGAGGCCTCGGGCCTCCAGAAGTTCGCGGAGAACCTGGAGGACAAGCTGCGGAGCAAGGCGGTCAGCCCCGCCACCATCCGCGAGGCCTTCCAGCTCATCTCCGCAGCCGACCGTGTCCTGTCCGGCGTCTCGTCGGCGGGCAAGCAGATCCTCTCCGAGCTGGGGGAGGCCCTGGAGGGGCCCGCCGAGGCGCACGGCAGGGAGTTGCCGCGGGGCGCCCGGCTGCGGGTAACGCCGAAGTCGGGCCCCGAGCCGGACGGGAGCGGCGAGGACGGACCCCCCGGGGAAGGGGGTTCCCCGGCCGGTTGACGCTCCCGGGGCCTTGGCCTATCGTCACCCATGGTACGACCACCGCTCGCGTGAGCGGGCCCGCGCCCGTCCTCCGGCGCCCCTCGGGGCCCCGAGGGGCGGGCGCGCGGCTTGGGACCCCTGACCCGACAGACGGAAGGCCACGATGGGTGACGGCAAGAGCCGAGCGGATGCGATCATCAAGGAAGCGCTCACCTTCGACGACGTCCTTCTCGTCCCCAACCACTCGCTGATCCACCCGAAGGACACCGACGTCGCGACGCGGCTCACGCGCAGGATCCATCTGCGCATCCCCCTGGTCTCCGCGGCCATGGACACGGTCACGGAATCGAAGATGGCGATTCAGATGGCCAGGGAAGGGGGGATGGGGATCATCCACAAGAACCTCTCGCCGGAGAGACAGGCGGAGGAGGTGGACCGCGTGAAGCGCTCGGAGAGCGGGATGATCCTGAATCCCATCACGCTCTCTCCCGAGGGTACGCTCCGGGACGCTCGCGGGCTCATGGCCCGCTTCTCCATCAGCGGCGTGCCCATCGTGGAGAACGGAGGACGGCTGGTGGGAATCGTGACCAACCGGGACCTCCAGTTCGAGACCGATCTGGACCAGACCATCCGGGGCGTGATGACCTCCGAGGGGCTCGTCACCGTGCCGGTGGGCACGACCCTGGACGAGGCCCGCGAGATCCTCCACAAGCACCGCATCGAGAAGCTCCCCGTGGTGGACGCCGACGGGAAGCTGCGGGGCCTGATCACGGTGAAGGACATCTTCAAGCGCCAGCAGTACCCCAACGCGTGCAAGGACGAGCACGGGCGCCTGCGCGCCGGGGCGGCCATCGGCGCGGCCGCCAAGGACCTGGATCGCGCGGCGCTCCTGGTGGACGCGGGCGTGGACGTGCTCGTGGTGGACACGGCGCACGGTCACTCGGAGGGCGTGCTCAAGGCCGTCGCCAAGGTCCGTGAACGGTTCCCCGACGTCCAGCTCGTGGGGGGCAACGTGGGCACCCGCGAAGCCGCGCGCGCGCTCGTGGAGCGCGGTGCGGACGCGGTGAAGGTGGGCGTGGGCCCCGGGTCCATCTGCACGACCCGGGTCGTGACCGGCGTCGGCCTGCCCCAGCTCACCGCCATCATCGACTCAGTGGACGGCGTGGCCGGGGCGGTTCCGATCATCGCCGACGGCGGCATCCGCTATTCCGGGGACATCGTGAAGGCCCTCGCGGCGGGCGCGGGATCGGTGATGATGGGCTCCATGTTCGCCGGCACGGACGAGGCTCCGGGAGAGAGCTTCCTTCTCGAGGGACGACGCTTCAAGACGGTGCGTGGGATGGGCTCGCTGTCCGCGATGGAGCAGGGATCGGCGGACCGGTACTTCCAGGAGGGGCAGACCGACGGACGCAAGCTGGTCCCGGAGGGGATCGAGGCCCGGGTGGAGTACAAGGGACCGGTGTCCGACACCATCTACCAGCTCGTGGGTGGCCTGCGCTCGGGAATGGGCTATTGTGGTGCGGGTACCCTGGAGGATCTCCGGAGCCGTGCCCGCTTCGTCCGGGTCACGATGGGTGGGCTGCGGGAGTCGCATCCCCACGACGTCACCATCACCCGCGAGGCGCCGAACTACCGGATGTAGAGGCTCGCCCGCGTCGGCGCCGCTCACGCGCCACGCGGCTCCACACACGCGAGGGGGCGTCATGACCGGTCCGATCGAGACCCGCCGCGGCTGGCGCGCCCTCCTCCTGCTCGTCGCGGCCGGGGCCGCGGCGTGCGCTGGGGCTCCTCCGGCCCCACCCGCGCCCTCGCCCATCCCTGCTCCGGAGCACGCCGGTGAGGATCCCGCGGTCCGGGTGCCCGTCTCCGAGGTGGAGGGGGCCGTCCTCCCCGCACCCGTGTCGCCGCGCCGTGACGAGATCCTGCGCTCCACCATGACGAAGGACCCCGACTTCCAGCGCGAGGTGGCACGCTGGGTCGAGTTCTGGCGGACCCGGGGGGGGCGCTCGTTTCCCCAGGATCTCGCCCGCATGAGCTGGTTCGGCGACGCCGTGGATGCCACGCTGGAGCGCAAGGGACTCCCTCCCTCGCTCCGGTATCTCCCGCTCATCGAGAGCGGCTACAGGCCCGGGGCGGTGAGCCGCGCTCGGGCGGTGGGGCTCTGGCAGTTCATGGAGCCCACCGCGAGAGGGTTCGGCATGGGCGTCACCCCCCTGCTCGACGAGCGGCGGAACCCGTTCAAGTCCACGGAGGCGGCGACCGATTTCCTCCAACAGCTCCGGGGCCAGTTCGGCTCCTGGTTCCTTGCGCTGGCGGCCTACAACTCCGGACCCTACCGCGTCCAGCGGCTTCTGGAGACCCACGCCCCCCTGGTACCCCCCTCCGACTCCCTCTTCTGGGCGCTCCGGCGCCACCTCCCGAGGGAGACCCAGGACTACATCCCCAAGTTCTTCGCCGCGGCCCTGGTGGCGGGGGACCCGGAGGCCCACGGCTTCGAGGTGCCGTCGGACACCCTGTCGTTCACGTTCGACGAGGTGGTGGTGCCCGACGCGACGACGCTGGACGTGGTGGCCGACGCGGCGGGGGTCACCCTGGAGGACATCCAGCGCCTGAACCCCGAGATCGTGCGGGGGATGACGCCACCTGGGCGGGAGACCATCCTGAGGGTGCCGGCGGGGCAGGGCTGGTACTTCCGCGAGCGGTACGCGCTCATCCCTCCCGAGCAGCGCGTGAGCTACGTGGAGCACAAGGTCGCAGAGGGCGAGACGCTCTCCCACATCGCGCGGAAGTACGGGGTGCCGCTCGGCGAGCTGCAGGCGGCCAACCCCAGGGCGCGCCCCAAGAGCCTGCGCATCGGCCAGACGCTCACGGTGCCCATCGCCCCCCGGGCGAGGCCCTAGTGCGGCACCGGATCGCCCCAGCCGTCCCGCCTCACCGCGTTCTCACTCCGCGGACCAGCGACCACTCCTTCCTCCGTCCTTCTCGAGGAGGCGGATCCCTTCGATGCGCATCCCGCGGTCCACCGCCTTCACCATGTCGTAGAGGGTGAGCAGCGCCACCGAGACCGCCGTGAGGGCTTCCATCTCGACCCCCGTCTGCCCCTCGATGCGTGCCCTGGACCGCGCCACGATCCCCGGCAGGGCGTCGTCCGCCTCGAGGGAGACCTCGATGCCGGCGCCCGGGAGCTGATGGCAGAGCGGGATGAGGTCGGAGGCGCGCTTGCCGGCCATGATCCCCGCCAGCTCGGCCACCTGCAGGGGGTTCCCCTTGGGCGTGGAGCCGGATCGGATCCTCTCCAGCGTGGCCGCCGCCATCACGATGCGGCCCTCGGCCACGGCGCTGCGCGCCGTGGAGGCCTTCCCGGACACGTCCACCATGCGGGGGCGCCCCTGGGCGTCGAAGTGCGTCAGGCCGTCGTCGGCCATCAGGTCCCTCCGGGCATGGCAGGTCCCAGGGCCCTACGCAGGCGTCGGAGGAGCCCGGAGACGACCAACTGCGGGTTCACGTTGGCCCTGGAGAGCTCTCGGGCCTCCTCCAGGGCCGGGAGGGCGGCCGCGATCGCCGAGGGGTCGAGGCTCCTCGCCGCCGCGAGTTGGCGGAGATGGGGGAGCACATCCTGGCTGATCACCTTCTCCTCGGCCCCCGAAGCCACGGCCGAGAGGTCGCGGAGCCACTCCTCCACGAAGGAGTAGAGCTCGACGAGGCTCCGGGCCCGGCCCGAGGCCTGGGCGAGCGCCAGCGCGAAGCCCGGGGCCCGCCCTGCCGCCAGTGCGGCCTCCACGATCCCGAGGGCGTCGCGCCGCAGCGCCTCTAGGGGGCCGGCTTCGTCGCCCTGGGGGAGGAACCCGAGGGCACGGCCGATGGAGCCCTGCGAGAGCCCCGCCGCCCAGGCGGCGGTCCGCTCGTCCACGCCGGCTCCGGACACGAGGAATGCAGCCACGCGGTCCTGGGGGAGCGGGGCGAGGTGGAGGGGCACGGCCCTGGAGCGGATGGTCGGGAGGAGCCGCCCCGGCTCGCTGGACGTCAGGATGAAACGGGTCCCGGAAGGGGGCTCCTCCAGGAGCTTCAGGAGGGCGTTCGCGGCCTCGGGGCTCGCTTCCTGGGGCACGAGGTACTCCGCGTCGGCGATGACGAAGACCTGGACCGAGCCGAGGCTCGGGCGCAGCTGCGCCTTCCTCCTGAGTCCCTGGATGAGGCCGAGGTACAGCCCCCGGAGCTCGTCGCCCTGGCTGGCGCGCAAGGGCTCCTGGCGCATCTCGACGAGGGCTTCGTTGCGCGCGGCTTCCAGCGCATCGGCCAGCCGGTCGCCGGCCACGCCCTTGGGCCGGGGGAGGGGGAAGTACCAGTGGAGGTCCGGGTGCTCCAGACCGACGGCCATCCGGCACGGGCGGCACGCGCCGCACGGGCCCGCGTCCAGCGGTGCCTCGCAGAGCATGAGCTGTGCGGTCCACAGCGCCAGTCTCTGCTTGCCGATGCCCCTCAGGCCGTGGAGCAGGAGGGCGGCTGGGAGCCCCTGGGCGCGGTGGGCCCGCGCGAGGGAGGCGCGCACGTCCTCGTGCCCGACGACGGCATGGAGCGCGTTCACCGGCCGCCTCGCGGCCGGAGCCACTGGAGTGGATCCTGCGCTTGGGGCGCACCTCCGTTCACCGGCGCCCGGATCTGGAACTCCAGGTGCGGTCCCTCCGGCGTCTCGGCTCCGCCCACGGTGCCCACCACCTGCCCGGCCTCCACGTCCCTGCCTTCCACCACGCCGATCTCCTCGAGGTAGAGGTAGAGCGTGTAGAAGCCCTCTCCGTGGCTCAGCACCACGGTGGGGCCGTACCCCTCGAAGGGCCCGGCCAGGACCACGCGGCCGCCGCGCACGGCGCGAACCGGCGTTCCCGGAGCCGCCGAGATGCCCACGCCGTTCCACCGCAGCACGAGGCCGTTGGGGCGCCGTTCCCTGCCGAAGCGGTAGATCAGATTCCCGTCCACGGGCCAATCCAGCGAACCCGCGTCGGCGGCGGTCAGCGTGCGCCCCCCGGACGCGCGGGTGCCGGTGTCGCCACCCGAGGCGCGGCGACGCTCCTCTTCCACCCGCCTGCGCTCCAGGTCGGCGATGAGCCCGGTCATGCGCCCCTCGTCCGCTTCGAGTTGCTGGAGGCGGGTCTGGGTCTGACGCTCGCGTCCGCGGAACTCCTGGAGCGCCGCCTGCCGCTCCGCTTCCACCGCGCGGAGCTGGGCGACCTCGCCGAGACGGTTCTGGCGCAGGCTTCCCAGCTCCGCCATGCGCTGCGACAGCTCCACGTTCTTCTCCACCAGCGCCGCTTCCAGGCTCACCACCCGGTCCACCAGGGTGCGGTCGAACGCCGCCACGCGCTGGAGGTAGCGGTAGCGGTTCAGCAGGTCGGTGAACGAGGTCGCGCCGAGCAGCACACGCACGGTGGACAGGGGGCCCATCTTGTAGATGTCCCTCAGGCGTCGCGACAAGGTGGCCTTGCTCTCGGCCACCCGCTCGCGGGTGAGGAGTAGCTCCCGCGTGGTGGCCTCCACCTCTCCGGTGGTGGCGTCGGCCTGGAACTGGATCTCCGCGAGGACGGAGCGGGACGCGGACAGGCGTCGCTCCACGTTGGCCAACTCGGTGGAGGCGTCCCGCACCCGGACCCGGACCCCCTCCATCTCCTCCTGCAGGCGGGCGCGCTCAGCGCGGATCTGCTCCAGCCGGCGTTGGCTCTCCAGGATCTCACGCCGGACGTCCGACTGCTGGGCCTCCAGGCAGGCCGGCAAGCTCCACAGGACGAGGAGCGCGGCGCCGAGGCCCAGGCCCCGGGAGCGGAACGGCACCCCTCGCGCTCCCACGCTCACACCTCCTTCAGGTGTCTCCGGATGGCGAGGCCGCTGGCGACCACTCCGAAGAGCATGCCCGAGACGATCCCCGTGAGGACCCACGAGGGGGGAACCCAGGCGACCGCGAAGAGGAAGGCGTATACCCCGCGGTACACGAGATAGGTCAGGAGCCACGCCAGCAGCCCACCCATGAGCCCCGAGAGGGCGCCCTCCAGGAGGAAGGGAAGGCGGATGAAGCCGTTGGTTGCGCCCACCAGCCGCATGATGTGGATCTCGTCGCGCCGGGCGAACACCGCGATGCGCAGGGCGGTGCCGATGATGAGGGCGGCCACCAGCAGGAACGCCCCGCCCAGCACGGCCGTGGTGGCGGCGCCCACCCTTCGGAGGGTGAACAGCTTGTCGACCCACTCGCGCCCGTAGCGCACGTCCTCGACGAACGGGTACGCCTCGGCGGTCTTGGACAGGCGCTCCACGGCCTCGCGGTTGCGGGCACCGGGGCGGAGCTCGAGCTCCAGCGACTGGGGGAGGGGATTCACGTCCAGCCCCGAGAACAGGTCCGAGAACTCCGGCAGATCCTGGCGCGCCCGCTCGAGAGCCTCCTGCTTGGAGACGTATTTCACGCGGGCGACCTCGCCGATGTCGGAGAGGTCGGACTGGAGCAGGTCGATCTCGCTCTGCCGGGTATCGTCGCGGAGGTAGACCACGACCTCCACCCGCTCCTCGATGGCCGCCAGCGCGAGCCTGAGGTTGTATGTGGCCAGCCCGAAGAGCCCCACGACGAAGAGAGCCAATCCGACCATGGCGGCGGACAGCCCGGTGAGGACGGGGGCGCGCCGGAACGCGGCGAGGGCTTCACGGATTGCGTACACGGTGCGCGCCTATCCCGCGTGGGAGTCGTAGACCAGACGCCCGTTGTCCAACTCCAGGACCCGCGCCTGGGCGTGCTGACGGGTCAGCTCCAGGTCGTGCGTGGCCATGAGCACCGCCATGCCCTTGGCGTTGATGTCCCAGAAGAGGTCCACGATGCCCCGGGTGGCGCGCTCGTCGAGGTTGCCCGTGGGCTCGTCGGCCAGGAGGACGTACGGATCATTGGCCAGGGCCCGGGCGATGGCGACGCGCTGCTGCTCGCCTCCCGAAAGCTCGTTGACCAGGGCGCCGAGCTTGGTGGACAGGCCCACCTGCGCCAGGAGTCGTTGGGCCCGCGGCAGGATGTCCTTGCGGGGCACGCCGGTCACCTCGAGGACGAACGCGACGTTCTCGAGCGCCGTGCGTGCGGGGAGAAGCCGAAAATCCTGGAACACGCATCCCACGCGGCGTCGGACCTTCCAGATCTCCTTCTCGGAGATCACCTCCGACGAGTAGCCGGTGACCCGCACCTCTCCCGAGGTGGGGCGCTCGGCCATATGGATGAGGCGCAGGCAGGTGGACTTCCCGGAGCCGGAATGCCCGGTGAGGAAGACGAACTCGCCCTTGCGGACATGGAGGGAGACGTCCCGAAGCACGTAGCCGCGCTTGGGATACTCCTTGGAGACGTTCGTCAGCTTGATCACCGGTCCAGTGAGCGGAGGGCCGTGGAAGCCGCGGGGCACCGGGAAGGAAGACTAGACATGGCCCACGGCACTGTCAAAGCGCGTCTTCGCCAGCCGGAGAGCGAGGCGCAGCGCCTGCTCCATGGAGGCCGCGTCGGCGCGCCCGGGGTGGGGGGCCAGGTCGAATGCCGTGCCGTGGTCCGGGGACGTGCGGATGAAGGGGAGGCCGAGGGTGACGTTCACGCCGGCCCCGAACGAGACCGTCTTGAAGGCTGCCATTCCCACGTCGTGGTAGGGGGCAATCACCGCATCGAACGCTCCCGCCAGGGCGCGGCCGAACACCGTATCCGCTGGCAGGGGAGGCGATATGTCCACTCCCTCGGCCCGCAGCAGCGCCACGGCGGGTCCGAGCACGCGCTCCTCCTCGTCGCCGAAGAGCCCCTGGTCGGAAGCGTGGGGATTGAGCGCGCACAGGGCCAGGCGTGGCGCCGGCATCCCCCAGTCTCCGCGGAGCGAGGCATGGAGCAGGGTCGCCTGCGCGCGGAGCAGCTCCCCGGTCACGGCCGCGGGCACGTCCCGGAGCGCCAGGTGCGTCGTGGCCAGGAGGACGCGCAGAGGTCCGCCCAGGCGGGTGGTCTCGGCAGCCATGAGCATGCCCACCACGGGTGCGCCCGTCAGGTCGCGGAGGAGCTCGGTCTGCCCGGGGACGCGCCACCCGGCCTTGTGCAGGGCCGGCTTGTGCACGGGCGCGGTTACCACCGCGCCCACCTCGCCGGCCAGGGCACGCCGGACCGCCTCTTCGATGGCCAGCGCCGAGACACGACCGGCGCCGGCCTCGGTGCCGTCCCAACCCTCGACGGGGACGGTGGGGTGGGAGCGAGGGGCGCTCCGCAGCAGCTCCTCCGGCCCAATGAGGACGAATCGGGCAGTGGGCAACTCGCGCGCCAGTTTCTCCACGGCGCGGAAGGCGACCTCGGGCCCGATGCCCCTGGGGTCCCCCAGGGTGACGGCGATGGTGCTGCGATCCGGTGGAGGAGGAGAGGGAGTCAACCCTGCCTACATCCGTATCTCGACGTGGCTTCTGGCGCGGAGATCGTCCAGGATTCGCTGCACCTGCTTCGTGCGCTGGACCTGCTGCGCCAGCTGGGACCTCACGTCCTCGAAGGAGTAGGCGCCGGCCTCCCGGATGTCCCGCACCCGGACCACGGCGAGGCGCGTCTCCCCACGGCCCGTGTCGTACTCGATGGGCCCCAGGACCTGGCCCTGGGTGGCGGCGCCGATGGCATCGTACCCGGGAGGGAGCTCGCTCAGCTGGTCGAAGGACACGGTGAGCGTGTCGGGCGCCAGCGGATCCGAGTACGTCTGGAAGAGCTCGGCCATGCTGGTGCCCCCCCGGGCCAGCGCGACCACGCTGTCCGCCCGGAGGCGGGCGCGCTCCGCATCGCGGGGGCCCGGAATGGCGCGGACGAGGATGTGGCGGCCCTTCCGCTCGGCGGCCCGGGACCGCTCGATCTTGATGATGTGGTAGCCGAATTCGGTCTCCACCACACCGCTCACCTCTCCGTCGCGCAGGGCGAACGCCACCTCCTCGAACTCCTTCACCATGGCCCCGGGGCGGAACCAGCCCAGGTCGCCGCCGATCTCGCCGCTGCCCAGGTCGTCGGAGTGGGCCTTGGCCAACGCCTCGAAGTCGCCCCCTGCGCGGACGCTGTCCAGGAGCGCCTCCGCTTCGGCCCGCGCCGCGGCCTTGGCCGAGTCCGAGGCCTGGGGCGCCATGACCACCTGCTCGAACGTCACCAGGCGAGGGCGGTTCTGGAGTTGCCCCGAGGCCTGGGAGAAGGCGTCGCGGAGTTCGTCCTCGCTCACCTCCACGGGGGCCGCGTCTTCCAGCCGCCGCTGCATGAACATCTGCTGGAGCTGATCCTGGCGGACCTGGGTCGAGAGGATCACCCGGTACTCGGAGAGGGTCAGACCTTCCCGGGCAAGCGCTTCCTGGAGCTCTGGCTGTCCGCGCGGATATTGGCGGGCGCGGGTCTGGATCTCCTGGTTGACGATCTCCTCCACCCGCGCGTCGTCCACCTTCACCAGGGTGTCCCTGGCCGCGGCCTGGGTGATGAGCAGGCGGTTGACCCAGCCGTCCACGAGCGTCCGGTACAGCGTCACCAGCCCCGGCTCGTCCTGTGGGACGGAGCCGGGGTTCTGGAGCCGCATCCGCTCGACCTCCTCCTGGACCTGCGTGAGGAGGACCACCGAGTCGCCGACCACGGCGACGATGCGGTCCACCACCTCGGTGTCGCGGGTGGCGACCTGGGCCACCACGGGCGTGGCCAGGCCGGCCATCAGGGACAGGGCGAGGAGGACTGGGCGTCGGGTCATGGTGGCTGTCATGGTGCCTGCTAACCCCTGGCTGGGCACGGGTTCCGGTCAGTTGCCCGTGGTGTCGGCCACGGCCGCCGAATCGGCGGCCGACAGGCCCCGGCCGGCGCGCACCTGGCCCACCTTGAGAACCACCTGGCCGAGGCCCGCGTCGTACACCGAGGTCTGCTCCTTCTCCCGCAGCTGGAAGGACAGGAGCCCGAGCGGGAGCACGTCCTTGGCGCCCATCAGAACGTCTGTGAGGGCCTTGCGCACGGCGCGCCCCACGGCGGGCCCCACCTTCTCGTCCGGTGCGCGCTCCAGGGGGACGAGACCGATGTCCGCGGCCACGGTACGGAGCTGCAGGCGGGCCTCCGCGACGAGGGAGTCCACCCGAGCCTGGGAGGGCGCGAGGCCCCGCCTACCGGCTTCGGCCACGAGCATCTCACGCTGGGCCAGGCCCTTGAGGAAATTCTGGATCTGCTCGTCGGTGGCGGCCTCGACCTGCGCCCTGAACTGGGGCTGCTGCGACTGGACCACGGAGCGGAAGTCCTGCGCGGTGACGGCACCGCCGGCGAACGACACGAGCGCCCGACGGGCGGCGCGGCGCGACAGGGGCGTGGTGGGGTCCTTCGACACCTCCCGGACCACCGCCTCGGCACCCTCTTCGATGGTGGGCGCGCCCTGCTCCTCGACGCCGGCCACGAAGGCGGACTCGGCCTGGACGAAGCGCTGGTTGATGACCCGGACGCGGAACTGCTCCTTCACCTGTTCGAAGCCAGGAGCCTCCTTCCCTTCGAGCCGGATCACGTGGAGGCCGTAGGGTGTCTCCACCACGTCGCTGATCCCTCCCGGCTGAAGGGCGAAAGCCGCGTCCTCGAAGGGCTTCACCATGTCGCCCCTGCCGAAGTCGCCCAGGGAGCCCCCGAGCTGGGCGGTGCCCGGGTCCTGGCTGAACTGGCGGGCCAGCGCGGCGAAGCTCTCGCCGGCGAGGGCGCGCCTGCGGACGCCTTCGATGGCCACCCGGACCGAGTCGCGCTGCGCCGCCGTGGCCTCGCCGGGGAAGGTCATGAGGATGTGGCTGGCGCGCAGCCTGGAGTCCGGCGCCTCGCGCTGATAGGCCGCCAGGAGATCCGCGTCGGAGATCAGCGTGTCCACCTCGATGGCCGAATCCCGAAGCTGGAAGATCACCTCCTGGTCCAGCTGCTGGCGGACGAGCGGCTCCAGGTCGAGACCGGCCAGGGTGGAGTCCTCGGCGGCCTCGGCGGCGAGGAGCGCGTAGTCGGCCCAAAGCTCCGCGAGGGCCCGGACCACCTCCACGTCGTTGGGCAGGTTCTCCTGGTCCACCAGCAGCTCCACGGCGTCGTCCACCGTGAGGCGGAACTCTCCCGCCCTGGCCACCAGGCCCTCCGTGGGTTCGTCCTTGGCGCACGCCGCCACCAGAGCGAGCCCGACCAGGGCCGCTGCCATCACGAGCTTCTTGTTCACGCTGGGTCTCCAGGAAGAGATCCGGGGTCCGTCGCTCCGCTACGCAGCCGCATCCGCGGCCGTCCGGAGCGCCTCCAAAGCTATCACAAGGGTTTCGGTGAGAGGCAGTGCACCCACCTGGGTGAACACAAGAGAGAGGGGGTCCATGCGGACCACCTCCACGCCCACCTGCCGCTTCCGGAGCGGCGCGTCCAGCACCGCCACCCGGGGCACCACGCCGGCACGGAAGTTCAAGCGTGCCGACCGATCCCGCACGAGGATGCGCTCCACGCCCACACCTCTCCCCAGGACCCGGAGCACGGCGGCGTCCAGGAGCCGGCTGGCCTCCTCCGGGAGGGGACCGAAGCGGTCGGCCATCTCCCGGCGCAGCGCCTCCACCTCCACGCGGCTTCCGACCTTGGACAGGCGCCGGTACAGGTGGAGCTTCTGCCCCGAATCCTCCACATACCCCTCCGGGAGGTAGACGGATCCCGCCAGGGAGATCTCGGGATCGGGGTGCTCTTCGGCGTCCTCGCCCTTCTGGATGCGCTGAACCGTCCGCTCCAGCAGGCGCAGGTAGGCGTCCAGACCCACCTGGCTTGCGAAGCCCGACTGGTCCGCGCCCAGGAGGTTGCCGGCGCCACGCAGCTCCAGGTCGCGGAGCGCCACCGAGTATCCGCTTCCCAGCTCGGTGTAGTGTTCCAGGACGCGGAGCCTCCGGCCCGCCTCCTCGGTGAGCTCCTCCGGCACGATGAGATAGCAGTAGGCGCGCCGGTCGGAGCGCCCCACGCGGCCGCGGATCTGGTAGAGCTGCGAGAGCCCGAAGCGATCGGCCCTGTCCACGATGAGCGTGTTCGCGTTGGGCACGTCCAGCCCGTTCTCGATGATGGACGAGCAGACCAGAACGTCCACCTCTCCGTCCGTGAATGCGCGCATGACCGCGTCCAGCTCGTGTCCGCCCATCTGGCCGTGGGCCACCGCCACGCGCGCCTCGCCCACCAGGGCCCGGACCTCCTCGGCCACGGTGTAGATGGTCTCCACACGGTTGTGCAGGAAGAACGTCTGCCCACCCCGGTCCAGCTCGCGCTGGAGCGCCTCCGTCAGGATCTGGTCGCTCCAGGGGAGGACGTGCGTGAAGATGGGCATGCGGTCCCGGGGCGGCGTCCGGATCAGGGAGAGGTCCCGGACTCCCGACAGCGACAGGTAGAGCGTGCGGGGGATGGGTGTGGCCGTCAGCGTGAGCACGTCCACGTGGGCGCGCATCCGCTTCAGGCGCTCCTTGTGCCGCACCCCGAAGCGCTGCTCCTCGTCCACCACGAGGAGCCCCAGGTCCTTGAACACCACGTCGTGGGAGAGCAGGCGGTGGGTCCCGATCACGACGTCCACCTCGCCGTTGGCCAGCCTGCCCAGGAGATCGCGGCTCTCGGCGGCCGATCTGAAGCGGCTCAACGAGTCCACGCGCACGGGGTAGTCGGCCAGGCGTTCCATGAACGTGTGCCTGTGCTGCTCGGCGAGGATGGTGGTGGGGGCGAGCACGGCCACCTGCTTCCCGTCCTGCACGGCCTTGAACGCTGCGCGGATGGCCACCTCGGTCTTTCCGTAGCCCACGTCCCCGCACACGAGGCGGTCCATGGGCCTCGGCGACTCCATGTCGCGCTTGACGTCCTCGGCGGCCTTGCGTTGGTCCGGGGTGTCCTCGTAGAGGAAGGACGACTCCATCTCCTTCTGCCACCGCGTGTCGGGGCCGTACGCGTGCCCCTCCACCGTGGCGCGGCGGGCGTAGAGCTGGAGGAGCTCCGTGGTCATCTCCTGGATGGCCCTCTCGGTCCGGCTCCGCAGCGCTTTCCACCGCTTGCCCCCGATGCGGTGCAGGTGGGGTGGCTCGGCGTCCTCCGACTCGCCCACCCAACGCTCCACGAGGTCGAGGCGATAGACGGGCAGGCGGAGGATCTCCCCCCCGGCGTACTCCAGCGCCAGCGACTCGATCTCCTCGCCGGCGACCTGGATCCTCTGCAGACCGACGAAGCGTCCCACGCCGTGGTCCATGTGCACCACGTAGTCGCCGGGCGTGAGCTGGGCCAAGCTCTCCAGCGCCACCGACCCCCGGAATCGGCGGGCCCGCCGGAGACGCCGGGCACGCCGGAAGATCTCGTGGTCGTTGAGCACGCGCAGGGGCGGATCGGCGTCGAGGAGCTCGAAGCCCTCCGCCAGCGCGCCGATTCCCAGGCGCGTGCCCGGCGGGATCCGGGCGGGTCCCCCCAGGATCTCCTCGAGGCGCTGCAGCTGCCCGTCGTTGTCGCAGAGCAGGAGCGTCTCGTGCCCCCTGGCGGCTCCCTCGCGCAGGTAGGCCTCCAGCGCTCCCATGTCGCGTTCGATGGCGGGCGGACGTCCCACCCCGAGTCGGCGGGGCGCGGGCTCCTCGCCCACCAGATCCAGGCGCGGGAAGCCGGCCAGGAGCTCCGCCAGGCGGTTGGGGCTCAGGTAGAGCGCCGCGGGCGGAGGTGGGGAGGCGCCCGACTCGACCAGGTCGGCGTAGAGCGTGGTGACGCGCTCCCAGGTGCGTCCCGCGTCGGCGGCCGGATCCCAGGCACCGAGGACCGCCACCACCGCGTCGGCCGGGAGGAGCTCCAACAGGGAGCGTGGGACGGTCTCGCCATCGTGGGCACCCTTCCGGAAGTCGACGGGGAGGATGTGCGTCTCGTCCGACTCCGACACCGAGCGCTGATCCAGGATCTCGAAGCTGCGGATCGAGACGACCTCGTCCCCCCAGAGCTCGATGCGGGCCGGGTCCCCGGCTCCCACCGAGAACACGTCCAGGATCCCACCGCGCAGGGCATATTGTCCCACCTCCTCCACCAGGGGCACCCGCTCGAAGCCCCGCTCCTCCAGCGTCCGGGCCAGGCCGTGCAGGTCCACCGTGTCGCCCCTTCGCACGGTGAGCCGCAGGTGGGCCAGCCCGGCTGGGATGGGGGTCCGCTCCTGGAGCGCCCTCGGAGTGGTGACGAGGATCTTGGAGCGGCCGGAGAACACCGCCTCCACCGCCTCGACGCGCAAGCTGCCGATCTCCAGGTTCGGCTCGGCCTCCTCGTAGGGAAGGGCCTCCTTCTGGGGATAAAGCCGCGCCGCGCCCCCCTCGCCGAGGAGCGCGTCCAGGTCGGCGTCGGCGGCCGCGGCTTCGCGGGGGCCGGGGGTGAGGAGCACCCAGACGCGCTCGGGATGGTGCCGGTGGAGCGCCGCGACCACCACCGCGCCCGCCGACCCCACGAGCCCGCCCAGCGCGTCGCGCTGGGCGGGCCCCGGGAGCCTGACCGCCAGCTCCATGAACCCCTGGCAGGAGGCGACCGCCGAGAGGATCGGGTCAGGATGGGCCATGTCCCCCCTCCACCACCGCGCGCCCCCTCCCGGCCAGCCTCCCCGTGGCCGCCACCGCGGCCTCGAGGAGGAGGATGACGAGGACCGCCGCCACCAGCGTCCGTCCCAGCTCGGGGCCCTGGCGGGCCCGGAAGATCGCGCGCCTCCAGCCCCCCTCGGTCGCCACGGACGTGACCTGCGAGCCCAGCGCGCGCCGCAGGCGTGCCGGATCCACGGCCGTGAGGTCCGACTCGGCGGCGTCCGGGTTCACCGCCTCGTGTGCCACGAGTCTGTCGCCTGCCAGGAAGGTGTAGATCCCCGGTTCACCTGTGGCGCGTACCATGCGCGTGCCGTCCAGCGGGATCTCCACGCCCGAGGGGAGTCGCACCGCGTCGGCATCCCGGGGCGCTGACAGCGCCGAGCCCGCTGGGTGCTCGACCGCCGCCGCGCCGGCCCCCGCCCACGCCACCGCCGCCCAGTCCACCATGCGGACCATCGCGGCGGAGACCGGCAGGGAGGTGGCCTCGGCGTCCAAGGGGGAAGCCAGGATCAGATACCGCCGACCGGAGGTGTCCGTCCCGTCCACCGCCCAGGGGTCACCGCCTGCCAGCGCCAGCGTGCGCGTGGGGGTCGGAGGGTCGCCGTTGAGGGATAGCCGGTACCACCGGCGGGCCCGGACGCCCCGCAGGGGATCGGGGAGCGTCGCTCCGTCGAGCGTCACCTCGCCTTCGCCCTCCAACCGCTCCAGGCGCCAGGGGATTCCGGCGGCCGCCAGGCGGCGGTTCAGCGCGGGGAGGAGGGTGGGGTCCGCCGGGGGAAGGACGAGCACCGCGCTGCTGACGGTGGCTGTGCCCAGAGCACCGGCGGACTGCGAGACCACCAGGTCCGCCTCGCGCGGCGGAACGACGCGCAGGCGGCCTCCGGCGTCGAGGACCGCCACCGCCTCGGCGACGAAGACCCCCACGTCTCCGTCCAGGGCCACCCCTGGAGCCGGCCGGGCCGGGAACGCGAAGTACCTCCGGTCGTCGGCATTCAGGGCGTCCGGGTCGGACTCGGCCCAACCCGTCGTCCATCCCGCCGGGGCGGGGGGGAGGAGAAGGGAGAGGGAGGCCCCGGGCGGGAGCGCGGCCGCGCTCCGCACGCGCCCCTCGACGACGATCCTCACCGGTGCCGCGGCCGTGTCCTCGCGGTCCGCCGCCGGAGCGGTGGACACCGTCACTTCGTAGCGCTGGCCCTCCAGCGGAGCCATCCCTCCACCCACCAGGAGCGAGAGGATGGCATGGTTGCGTCCCGGGGCTCCATCGGGAGCCCAGACCACCACGGGCACGTCACCGGCGGGCTCGTCGGCACCGGCGGCGAAACCGGAGGCCTGGAGGTCCGAGAGAAGGTGGATCTCGCGGGCCTGGAGCCCGGAAGCCGACACGAGCTCAGCGGCGCGGGAGAGAGCCGCATGGAGGTCTCCGGCGCCGGCGCTGGTGCGAGCCCCCTCGATAACGCGGCGGGCCTCCTCCGGGCCCCCGGGCGCCGACGGGATCCACGGCTCTCCTGCGAGGACCACCCAGATGCGATCCTGATCCGTGGCGTCGGCGAGGGTCGAGCGCGCCAGATCCTTGAGCCGGTCCAGGACGCGTGCCTCGCCGACCACCAGCCCGCTGGACATGGAGTTGTCCAGGACGATGGCCAGGGCGGTGGGGGGGTGGGCCGAGCCGCTGCCCCGGACGAAGAGGCCGGCGCCGGCCGCCACCACGGCCAGGACCGCACCCGCCCTCAGCATCAGGAGGAGGAGCTGCCGGAATCGGATGCGGCGTGCGTGCTCGCGCTCGGTGCGCTCCAGATAGCGGAGCGCTGGAAACGCCACCCGCCGCGCCTCCTGCCTCTGGAACAGGTGCAGGAAGAGCGGGACCGCGACGGCGGCGCCGGCGAGGAGGAAGAGCGGGTTCAGCGCGCCCATGGCCTCATCCGAGCTTCTCCCGCTTCCTGAGGTACCCGCGCAAGGCCGTGGAGAGCGGCTGGTCCGTGTCCACGACTTGGTAGTCGATGCCCTGAGGGCGGAGCGACCGCTCCCATTCCAGGAGCGCCGCCGAGACCGCCTCCCGGTACTCGGAGCGCATGTCCGCCACGCTCACGAGGAGCTCCTCGTGGGTCTCGGGGTCGTAGAAGGTGGCCTCCGAGGCCGCCGGCAACTCCCGCTCCCCGGGATCCACGAGATGGAACACCAGCACCTCGTGGCCGCGGTGCCTGAGGAACTTGAGCGCCGTCCTGGTCGCCTCGGGGGCGACGAGGAGATCCGACAAAAGGATGACGAGCCCACGCCTGCGCAGTCGCACGGCAACGTCCCTGAGCGCGCTCTCGGCGGAGGTTCCGCCCCGGGCCTCCAGGGGATGGAGCCGGCGCAGGATCTCGTGCCATTGGCGCTTCCCCCCCCGGGGCAGGACCCGATCCACCACCCGGTCGTGGAAGGCGGCCATCCCCACCGTGTCGCCCTGGCGCAGCAGCACGAGGGCCAGGGCGGCGGCGAGGAGCTTCGCGTACCACAGCTTCGGTGGCAACACGCCGGGGCTGGATGTCCACCCCATGGACTCGCTCACGTCCACGAGGATCTGGGCCCTCAGGTTCGTCTCCTCCTCGAACTGCTTCACGTAGAAGCGGTCCGAGCGCCCGTACATGCGCCAGTCGATGTAGCGCAGATCGTCTCCGGCCTGGTAGGCGCGCAGCTCGGCGAACTCGGCGGAGAAGCCCCGGTGGGGCGATCGGTGGAGCCCCATGAGGAACCCCTCCACGACCCCCCGGGCCACGAGCTCGATGCCCCCCAGCTGGGCGAGGGTGGCGGGGTCGAGGAGGTCGGGCCGGGAGGCCCCCGGGGCAGCGGTGCGGTCCAGGGTCATGAAGAGCCTTGCAAGCTAGGGCCCGGGCGGGCCTGGGGGGAGCCCCGGGGCGCTTGGGAGGTGTGTCCTCGCCGGGGCCGGTGATGTCCCATGCGGAGGACGTGCGGTGGCCGGGGTCGGGCCTGGCAGAGGCTCGCCGTCGTGGCACGGGTCGTGCGGAATCGGGGTCGGAGCCTCAGCCTGGAGTCATCATGAAGATCGTGCGCTGGCTGGCGATGGCCGCCCTCCTGGGACAGGGGGTGCCGGCCTCCGCCCAGGAGTCCACGCCGGAGCAGGGGCCCGGAGCCCGCATCTGGCTGGACCGGGGCGACGAGCCCCTGCTGCAGCGAGGCGACCGTATCCGGGTCTACTACCGCACCGAGGTCGACGCCTTCGTGGCCATCTTCCACGTCGACACCGACGGCGTCGTGACACTCCTCCACCCCCGCGCGCCCGAGGAGGACGCGTTCACCCGGGGCGGGAGGGACTACCGGCTCCTCTTTCCGCAATCCTCCTATTGGTATGTCGATGAGTATCCCGGGAAGGGGTACTACTTCCTCGTGGCTTCCCCGAGGCCCTTGGCGCTGGAAGGACTGGATTACGCCTACCAGGAGCGGCGCTGGGACCTGACCCGGGCCGGGCAGACCGTCTACGGGGATCCCTACGTGGCCATGGATGACTACGTGGCCCTCCTCATCCCCGATTGGGAGTACACGCCGTACGGCCTGGACTTCCTGTCCTACGACGTGGGAGAGGTGCACGAGTACCCCCGGTTCCTCTGCTACGACTGCCACGGGTACCGCTCCTACGCCACCTGGAACCCCTACACGTACGCCTGCACCTCCTTCCGTGTGGTGGTGTGGGACGATCCGTGGTTCTACCCCAGCCTCCGCTACCAGGGCACGCGCGTGGCCTATGCGCCACCCCGTCGTGGTGTGGCCCGGTTCGAGTTCAAGGAGCGGGCCGCGGGAGAGGCGTGGACGCCGCTGACCCGCACGCGCCAGGCCGCGCCGCGCCGCACGGTGGACTTCGTCGAGCCGGGTGCCGCGCCCTCGAGCCAGGCTGCGCCCTCGCGCCAAGCTGCGCCGCGACGTCCCTCGGCTGGCGCCGAGCCGGGCGCCGCGCCTTCTCGTCAGGCGGCGCCTTCGCGGCAGGCCGCACCCCCGCGCAGGGGCACGCCGCCGGCTGCGGCGCCCCGCCGGACCGAGCCCCCTGCCGCGGTGACGCCCCCTCCCACGGAGGAGCGCCCGGTCCTCCAGCGGCGGCCCTCGGCGGCCGCGCCCTCGCGACCGTCCGGGGGGAGCACTCCGTCGGCGCGGCCGTCGGGGGGAACGACGGTGCGCCCGCCTTCCGCTGACCGGGGCTCGGCGGTGAGCCGTCCCTCGGGCGGGGGCACGCGCGTCGTCACCCCGCCCCGCACCGGGTCGTCATCGGCCCGCCCGTCCTCGGGGAACCGACCCCCGCCTTCGGTGCGGTCCCCGTCCTCCGGCTCCCGCGCTCCCGCGTCGGCGAGGCCGTCGTCGGGCGGGCGCCCGTCCTCCGGATCGGGTGCCCGCGCGGCGCCCCCGCCACCGCGGCGCAAGCCGGGTGGAGGAGCGCCCTGAGGCCCAAGCCCCGGCACGCCGCCGGTCGGTCGGATGCAACGAGAGAGGGCCCGGCTCCACTGGGGAGCCGGGCCCTCTGTGCCGCCGCCGGACTCAGCGTCTCAACGGCCGCCGAACGACAGCGTGAACTGGCCCACGCTCCCCTCCGTGTCGCCGCTCAGCATCGCTGCGGCGAAGGACATGTTGACCGGGCCGAGGATCAGGGAGGCCCCACCGCCGAGCTGGAAGCCGCCCGTCACCGCAGCGAGCCCTCCCCGCAGGTGCAGGGGGCCGATGCCGCGGTATTCCGCTCCGGCGCCCACCTGCGTCTTCGGGGTGAGGCTCATCCCGTCACCGAACCGGGTCCTCAGGTCGGCGGACAGCGTGAAGTCGGGCTTCACGTCATACGCGCCGCCCACGGCCAGGGTCGGATCGAACTTCATGTCGTCCACCACCGCCTTCAGGTCGGCCGGAGCCGATGCGTACGGCTTGGCGTCGAAGTCCGTGTTGTTGTCGCCCTGCTGCAGGGTGGCGGTCCCGGGTCGGAACTCCAGGGTGGCGTCATCCCATGCGAACGTGTTGAACAGGTTCTGCACGGCCGCTCCGAGGTGCAGCTTGTCCCGCTGCATCTGGAAGCCCACGTCCAGGCCCACGCCGGACCCGCCGTTGCCGTCGTAGTCGTCTCCGCCGCTGACGACGCTGGGGAACTCCACGTCCACCTTGATGGGGTCGCTCTGCAGGCTTCCTCCCTTCTCGCGCGCCACCGCCAGGAGGTGGCCGACGGAGTACTTCAGCGTGGCGCCCAGGGCCATGGATCCCTTCGCCGTCTTGATGGGCAAGCCGTAGCCGGCGCCGAGGGTGGTCACGGCGAAGGCGTTCGCCTCCGAGCCGCTGAACGAGATGTTGGCGGGCGTGCCGGTGCGGCCGGCATTCCCGTACAGCACCACCTCCATGACCTCGGGTGCCAGGTTCGCGTCGGCGCCCAGGAGCGTCGTCATCTGGAACCCGAAGTGCCCGGCCGTGAAGGCGAGCGCCGTGATCTCGCCGCCGACCGAGCCCGTCTCGCCGCCGGAGGAGAGGACCTCGGCCAGCCAGGCCTCCTTCACCGACGAGGAGATGACCTCCCCGGCGACCTCGTTGAGGTCCTTCATCGAGACCGGGCCCAGCGCCGAGCGGAACGTCATGGGCAGCACGGTCAGGGAGAATCCGGCCCCGGGCATGCCCAGCCCGGCGGGATTGACAGAGATGGCCTCCAGGCGGGAGGCGGTGGCCGTGGCGTTGCCGCCCAGCCCGAGGGTGCGGGCGCTGGCGTGGGCCAGCTGAGCCGAGGCGGCTCCGGCCTGGAAGAGGCCGGTCAGGGCCACCACGGCGACGAGCGCGGGCGTGCGATTCATCGTGCGCATGGTAGTCCTCCTAGTCGCCGATCCTGAGGGTGAGATCGATCTTCGCCTTGATCAACACCTGCTGTCCGGGGGTCACGTTGATGTAGCCTGCGGACGAGCTGACGGACCCCGACCCGGTCATGCGCACGCCGGACTTTCCCAGGAACGCGCGCAGCTCGTCACCCGTGTACGCCAGGGTGTTCGTCGAGGTGGCGCCGCTCGCGACGTTAAGGGTCTTGGTGATCTTGCCCCCGGGATAGGTGATGTCCAGCTGCGCCGTCACCCCGACGCCGAACGGGTTCGTGATCTCGAGGATGATGCCGCCATTCTGGATGCGGTCGGTGATGGCGCTGTCGATGTCCGACACGTCGAGGTCCACCGGCGCGACGGTGACCGTGCGACTGGCCACGTTGACCCGGGCCGAGCTCACGAGGATCGGGCTCGGGGTCGCGGTGATGGTGAGGCGCTGCGCCGTGTTGATGACGCTGGTCTGGCCGCCGGGAGACGACAGCGCCGCATCCACGTAGAGCGTGGCCCCGATGGCGCCCGACGCCAGGGTGAGCGTCCGGGTGACCGTAGAGCCCGCCGCGAGAGGAGCGGAGAAAACCGTCTGTCCCACCTGCTTTCCGCCCTGCCCATCGTAGACCGTGACCGTGAGTGAGCCGCCGCCGGCCAGGGGATCGAAGGAGAAACCGTTCTGGATGGCGATGAGGGCCGAGCCGCTGACCACGGTCGCCTGCTGCACGTTGGCGGGGAGTGTCTGGCTGAGCGTGAGGTTGCCGGTGAACGAAGGCACCGGCGCCGTCAGCCCGTGCAGGGCCGCGCACGTGGTGCACAGGTCGCCCAGCGACTTGTTCGTGTTGAAGGCGCCCACGCTCACGGCGAAGTTGTTGCCGCTGACGGTGACGCCGGAGGGGAGTAGCTCGGTTACCGAGATGGTCGAGTTGTCCACCGGGAGGATCCACCTCTGGTCGAGGATGGGCGCTTCGGTGGGGACGTCGCATCCGGTGAGGACCGCCAGCCCTGCCAGGGCGAGCGTCGCTCGGATGAGTCTCATGGGGTGGCTCCGGAAGGGAGGGTCGCCGGTAGGTCCGGCACTGGGGGGATGTGGACGACCAGATAGCCTAGGGCAGCCCGCGCCGATCAGCAACGCTTTGAGCGTCGGCCCTTCGGGGCTCCGCTCCCGGGGATTAACTTCTCTTGTCTATCCCCGGGTGGCACGTTTCCCCGTCGCCCCCGGACCGCACCGTCCCGAACCGTCCGGACGCCTCCGCCCCGTGCGCCTCGACCACATCCGCAACTTCTGCATCGTCGCCCACATCGACCACGGCAAGTCCACGCTGGCCGATCGGCTCCTGGAGCGCACCGCCACGCTGAACAAGCGGCAGATGCGGGAGCAGGTGCTGGACGACAACGAGCTCGAGCGTGAGCGCGGGATCACCATCAAGCTCCACGCCGTGCGCATGGCCTACCAGGCGTCGGACGGCCACGAGTACGAGCTCAACCTCATCGACACGCCCGGGCACGTGGACTTCACCTACGAGGTGTCCCGGTCACTGGCCGCGTGCGAGGGTGCGCTCCTGATCGTGGATGCCACCCAGGGCGTGCAAGCTCAGACCATCTCCAACCTGTTCCTGGCCCTGGACGCCGGCCTGGAGGTCATCCCGGTCCTCAACAAGATCGACCTGCCCGGGGCCGAACCGGAGCGGCGCAGGGCCGAGGTGGCAGACCTCCTCGGGGTGGATCCGGCGACGGTGCTCGCGGCCAGCGCGAAGGAGGGCCTCGGCATCCCGGAAGTCCTGGAGGCGATCGTGGCGCGGGTGCCCCCGCCCCAGGGAGACCCGGACGCCCCCCTCAGGGCCCTGATCTTCGATTCGTACTACGACAAGTACCTGGGAGCGGTCCCTTCGGTGCGGGTGATGGACGGCACCGTGCGGCCGGGGACGCGCATCACCTTCGGCAACGTGGACCGGCGCTACGACGTCACCGAGGTGGGGTACATGCGCCTCGGCCGCGTTCCCCAACCCGTGCTCACGCCGGGGGAGGTCGGGTACCTGGTCGCCGCTATCAAGGAGGTGGGCGACACCCGCGTCGGCGACACCGTCCTGGATGCGGACAACCCCGCGACCACGCTCCTGCCCGGCTACAAGGAGGCCCGCCCCATGGTGTTCGCGGGCCTCTACCCCACCTCCTCCGACGACTACGGCAGCCTCCGTGACGCCCTGGAGAAGCTCCGACTCAACGACGCCTCCCTCCACTACGAGCCGGAGACCTCGGTGGCGCTGGGCTTCGGCTTTCGCTGCGGCTTCCTCGGGCTCCTGCACATGGAGATCATCCAGGAGCGGCTCGAGCGGGAGTTCGGGGTGGACCTCATCACCACCGTTCCGAACGTGGAGTACCACGTCCGCCTCACCAACGGCGAGGAGCTCCACATCGAGAGTCCCACGTCACTTCCCGACGCGGGTCGCATCGAGGCCATCTCCGAGCCCATCGTCAAGGCGCACATCGTGTGCCCGGCGGAGTTCATCGGCAACGTGCAGAAGCTCTGCCACGAGCGCAGGGGCGTATTCAAGGGGATGCACTACCTCGACCCCCAGCGTGTGGAGATCAACTTCGAGCTCCCGCTCTCCGAGATCGTCCTGGATTTCTACGACAGGTTGAAAGGGAGCACTCGCGGCTATGCCGCGCTCGACTACGACTTCCTGGAGTACCGCGTGGACGACCTGATCAAGCTGGACATCCTCGTGAACGGCGATCCGGTGGACGCGTTCAGCGTCATCATCCACCGGGACGAGGCATTCGAGTACGGGCGGAGCCTCGTGAGCAAGCTGAAGGAGCTCATCCCCCGGCAGCAGTACGAGGTGGCTCTCCAGGCGGCCATCGGCAACAACGTCATCGCGCGCACCAACGTGAAGTCGCTGCGCAAGAACGTGACCGCCAAGTGCTACGGCGGCGATATCACCCGCAAGCGCAAGCTCCTCGAGAAGCAGAAGGAGGGGAAGAAGCGCATGAAGCAGGTGGGGTCGGTGGAGATCCCCCAGGAAGCGTTCCTGGCCGTGCTGAACCTGGGCGAGGATTGACAGGTCGCTGACGAATGCGGTTCCCCGAAGGAGGCATGCCATGAGCCGCTGGGTGGTGGGCTTGGACATCGGTGGGACGAATGTGCGGGTGGGCCTGGTGCCCTCTCAGGGTGGACGGCCCGTCGCGCTCGCGCACCGCAGCACGCCCGCCCTGGGCGGGCAGGACGTCGTGGTGGGGGAGTTGGCCGCGGTGGTCGAGGAGGTCATCGAGACCGGCCTCGGCGCGGCGGGCGACCCGGACGGCGAGGTGCTGGGACTGGGCATCGGGAGTCCGGGCCCCCTGGACCTGGAGCGTGGGATCGTCCTCGACGCGTTCAACCTGGGATGGAAGGACTTCCCCCTGCGGGATGCGCTGGGGGAGGCGGTCGGCCTGCCGGTGATCCTGGACAACGACGCCAATTGCGCCACCTGGGGCGAGTACTGGCAGGGTGCCGGGCGGGGCGCCCGGAGCCTGGTGGGCGTCACGCTGGGGACGGGGATCGGGGGCGGCGTCATCCTTCAAGGAACGCTCGTCCACGGCGCGTCGGCGTCGGCCGGGGAGGTCGGCCACATGTCCATCGACTTCCACGGGCGGCGCTGCAAGTGCGGCAACTACGGGTGCCTGGAGGCTTATGCGTCAGGCCCCAACATCGCGGCGCGGGCCAGGGAAGGGCTGGAGGCGGGCGCCGAGTCGGTCCTGACCTCGCTGGTGGAGGGTGACCTGACGCGCCTCACCGCCGCCACGGTATACGAGGCCATCCTGGAAGGGGATGCCTACGCAGGGGAGGTCATGCTGGAGACGGCCAAGATCCTGGGGGCCGGAGTGGCGAACATCGTCAACGTGCTCAACCCCCACGTGGTGGTGATCGTGGGGGGCGTGACGCGCGCGGGCCACTACCTGTTCAACCCGCTTCGGGCCGAGGTGCGGCGGCGCGCGTTCAAGAGCGCGGAGCAGGCGTGCAGGATCGTTCCCGGGGAGCTTCCCCAGACGGCGGGCGTCATCGGGGCGGCGGGCCTCTTCCTGGTGGCGCGCGGACCGGCCTGAGCGTGGCGCGCAACGTCCTGGGCGTCGTCGGCACCATGGTCTGGGACCGGATCCTGGACCGGGACGGGCGTGCCCATCCGGTGGAGGAATGGGGCGGCATCGCCTACGCGCTCTCCGCGCTGGGGGCGACGCTTCCCGCCGGGTGGAGCATCCTCCCCATCCTCAAGGTGGGGCGCGATCTCTCCCAGGAGGCGTTCGCGTTCCTCCGGGAAATCCCGGGGGTGGACGTGTCCGCCGTCGCGGTGGTCCCGGAACCGAACAACCGAGTCGAGCTTCGATACTCCAACGCGGACCGGAGGACCGAGCGTCTCACCGGAGGCGTGCCTCCCTGGACCTGGCCGGAGTTGGCCCCGCCACTCGACCTGTGCGACGCCCTCTACGTGAATTTCATCTCCGGGATGGAGATGGAGTTGCCCACGGCACGCGCGGTGCGCGCCGGATACCGGGGCCCCACGTACGCGGATCTCCACTCCCTCTTCCTCGGGATCACGCCCCAGGGGGAGAGGGTGCCGCGCACGCTGGATGGATGGGGTGAGTGGCTCCGTTGCTTCCACGGCGTCCAGGTGAACGAGGACGAATTCGAGCTCCTCGGCGTGGGGGTGGGCGATCCCTGGAAGGTGGCCGCGGACGCCCTGGGGCCCGATCTCAGGCTGCTCACGGTGACCCTCGGGCCCCGTGGGGCGGCGTACGTGGTGGGCCCTGACTTCGAAGCCGACCCCTCCCGCTGGCCCAGGCGAGGCGTCCTGGCGGCGGCGGGCTCTGCCCGCTCGGGGCGGGTCCCCCAGGTGGGCCTTCCCCGCCAGGGGGATCCCACCGGGTGCGGCGACGTCTGGGGTGCTACCTTCTTTGCGCGCCTGCTGGCCGGGGACGGGCTGGAGGGCGCCATGGCCGAGGCGAACCGGCTGGCGGGGCGCAACGTAGAGCATCGAGGAGCCAGGGGCCTGTACAGGCACCTTTCGGGGCGGCTTTCCCACGTGGAGGAGTAGACGGTGCAGGTCATCTCCCTTCCCGCGTCGCTGGACCAGCAGACCGTGGACGAGTTCCTGAAGGGGATCTCGCTCGCCGGCGAAGGGCGCAGCCTCCTGGACGCGCGCCACGTGCGCTGGGTGGATCCGAACGGGATGGTCGCCCTCCTCCTGGGCGGCGCGGTGGCCCGGAACCGGCAGGGGGCCATGCCGCGTCTGGAGCTCCCCGAGAGCGCCGATGTCCTCGGATACCTCAGCCGCATGGGCTTCTTCCGGGAGGCCCAGGGGATCTACGAGTTCGACGACCGTGCGCCGAAGCGGGGCGCAGGGCCTTCCGACGTGCTCCTCGAGATCACGCCCATCCGGGCCAACGCCGACGTGCACGCGGTGGTGGATCGGGTCCAGGGCCGGGCCGGCGCCATCCTGTCCTCGAAGCTCGGGTATCCCGCGTCCGCCGTCGTGCAGTTCTCCGTGATCCTGTCCGAGGTCTGCCAGAACATCATCGAGCACGCCGAGGCGCCGGGGTGGGTCGCGGCCCAGGCCTACAACTGGGCCAGGCGGCTGGGTCGTTGGGTCGTGGTCATCTCGGTGATGGACCTGGGGCGCGGATTCCGCGGATCCCTGGCCGACGAGCACGCCGCACGCTACGGCGACCGCTGGAGTGACGCCACGGCGCTGGAGGCCGCGTTCCTGCACGGGCTCACACGCTTCCCGGACTCGGGGCGGGGGCAGGGGATCCAGCAGATCCGCCGACAGGTGCAGCGCTGGAACGGGGCGATCACCATCCGCAGCGGGTCCGCCCGCATCGGGCAGGTCCCCGAGTGGGACGACACGCCGCCGCTCACCGAGGGATTGGCGCCCTTCCCGGGAGCCCAGATCAGCATCGTGCTTCCTGCCCGGAAGGGGGGTCAGGGATGACGGACGTCCCGATCGATCCCATCGCCATCGACGTGGGACACCTGGTGCGGCGCACGGTGGCTTCGCTCTACTCCCACCTCGTGACCCGGCCCACGGGCCGGGCGGTGCGCATGGCCATCGAGACGCAGCTGGCCGAGCTCGGGGAGCGCTCCCTTTCCCTCATCGACCTCTCCGAGGTCAAGGTGCTCGACTTCTCGTGCGCCGACGAGGTGGTGGCCAAGCTGGTGCAGCGCCACGTCGGAGACAGCCACCCCCAGGCCCATTTCGTGTTCCGCGGCGTCCTCGAGCCCCATCGGGACCAGATCCAGGTCGCGTTGGAGCGCCTGGGCCTCGCTGCCGTGGCGGAGACCGCGCCGGGACGGTTCGAGCTCCTCGGCGCCCGCTCCGACGGAGAGAACCGCGCGTTCGCGGTTCTGGAGGAGCGTGGGCTCATCGCCCGGGAGGAGGTGGCCGGGCTCCTCCCCGAGGAGAGCGTCCGCCCGGCCCTGGATCTGCTGGTGACGCGCCGCCTCGCGTTCTCCAGCCCCATCACCGGCCGCTACCACGCGCTCAGCCGTCTCGTCGCGCACCTCATGTGAGCGCCGAAGGGGCCGCCGCCTTCGACGCCGCGGCCCCCACGCTAGACCCTCACCAAGCGTGATGGTGGAGGGTGGCCCAAAACGAAGAACCGGAAAGGCTTATCTTTGTTGGAGTTAGCGTGGTTCAGCGAAGAGTCACGGCTCCAACAGAAGAGGCCTTTCCGGTGAAGAGAATATCGGTC
>DATIKQ010000013.1:0-9641 GCA_035477395.1 Longimicrobiales bacterium | reverse complement strand
CCCGCCACGATGGGAACCTCCTGGCCGGCGGCGTCGAGACCGATGCGTCGGGAGTGGAAGAGGGTGAACTCGGAGAGGGCGCTCCCGGTGCGGAAGTTCTTCTCCGGCACGTCCCCGAACGAGAAGGTCCCGGAGTTCTCGGTGAAGAAGTCCCGACGCTCCGGAAAGAAGAGGCTGAACCGGGTGAGGTTGACCCGCTCCTGGTCCACCTCGACCTGCGAGAAGTCGGTGCGGAAGGTGAGGTCCAGGGTGAGCCGGGGGGTCACGCCGTACTTCACGTCCAGGCCCCCGTCCCGCTCCCAGCCGCCTGCGGCTCCGGCGGCACCGCCCTGGGCACGGGACGCGGCGGCGTACGGCTTCACGGCGAAGTTGCGTCCGGATCGGATCCCGTCGAGGCCGCGCAGCGTGCCCGCCTTGGACATCCGGTGGACCTGGTCCCTCTGGTCCAGCGGCGCCCAGTACGAGGATTCGTTCCTGCGCCGGATGCGCCGGAGCATGTTCATGCCCCAGTCCTGCGCGCTCCTCTCCGGGTCGAAGCGGAGCGTGCTGAACGGGATGGCCCACTCCGCCGTCCATCCGCGCTCGTGGATGGTGGTGCGCACCTGGACGATCCCCTCCCAGGCACCGTTCTCCTCGCGGGAATCCTCGAAGTTCTGGACGTCCTTCACCGCCCCCTTCGGGTTCACCAGGAACATGAATGCGTTCCTGCGGTCGAGGAACGTGTCGAGGGTGATGCCGAACACGTCCGAGTTGCTGCTGTCGAAGTCCTGCTCCAGGGACGGGATGGTGAGCTTGTCCGGCTCCCGGTCCCACAGCTCCACGCCGATGTAGAGGGCCTGATCGTCGTAGAGGATGCGCACCTCGGTGCGCTCGGAGGCGGGCAGGCCGCGGTCCGGGCGGGCCTGGATGAACCGATCCAGTACGGGCGCCGCCCCCCAAGCCGCCTCGTCCAGCATGCCGTCCACGACGACGGGCCCTGCGGCCCGGGTGGCCCGCGCCTCGGGGCGCGGAGCCGCCTCCACGTCGATGGGTGGAGGGCTGTTCGCTGCCTGGGCGGCCAGGGCGCAGGGCGCCAGGAGGGCCGCGACCATCCCGGCCCACCCAGCGGAGCCCCGTGCCGGAAGGCAGGCGCGGCCGCTCAGAACGCCACCGCCTTGGTCACCTTGAAGCTGATGAGGCGGTCGGTGGGGGTGGCCGGGTTGCCGTCGCGGCGCTCGGTGTAGACCAGGAAGAGGTCGGACAGGGGCGCGTGGATGTAGTTCACGCGCACGTTCGTCACCGTCTCTTCGGTGAGCGCGTTGCGCTGCACGAAGGCACTGGTGAAGAACCGAGTGGAGGCCGCGTACGTGAGCCGGGCGCCGTACACGTTGGCGGCGAAGTCCGCGAATCCCGGGATGGACACGGCGTTGCGCTCCGCGGAGAAGTCCAGGGAGACGCGGTAGTCCACGCGAAGCTGGCCGCTCAGCGACGCCGACGTGCGGTCGCCGTTGTAGAAACCGCCGCGGGACGCCCGCAGGTTCACCCACAGCGGGCGACCCGCCGAGGTGCCCAGGCTCACCGCCGCGGTGCGGAACGCGTGGTCCCCCGCCGGCACCGTGGCGCGACCCGACACGGTGAAGGGCTCGTCCAGGCGCTCGAACTCGTCGCTGAGCTGGAGGCCGAAACTCCCGCCCGAGCGGTAGTCCACCTCGAGGGCGCTGTTCCAGGAGCGCGTGAGGAGCCGTCCCCGCAGATCGGTGGTGCGCTCCACTTCGGTGAACGGGTTGATCTCCGATACCGAGCGGATGGACAGCGGGCGCACGTGCACGCCTGCGGTGGCGTAGCTCTGCTGCACGCCGCGCCGGCGCACGAAGCCGACTCTGGGCGCGAAGTCCTCGCCCACCCGCTTCGTGCCGGCCGAGAGGTTCCAGAAGGGGTCGCGCCACCCGGCCCAGATGCGCCCGGCCCAGTCGGAACCGCCGTCCGCGTCGTCCACGCCGGCCAGGTACGAGGCGACGCGCAGGTACCGGGCGGGGGCCAGATTGGCCTCGAAGCCGACCGTGCGGTTGAAGGACCCCGATCCGTCGGTGGCCTGCCGGTTGACGGCGATGGCCCCGAAGTCCCCCACTCCCTCCACGGTGCGCTTGGCGCGCAGCACGGCGAAGCTCTCGTCGGGGAGCCCCCGGGCCGCGTCGGTCTGCATGGCCAGCGCTCCGATCTCGAACCCCCCGGCACGCCCGGTGAGGCGGCCGCCCCCCAGGATGGGGATCTCGTGGCCGGCAGCGTCGAGGCCGATGCGCCGTGAGTGGAAGAGGGTGAACTCGGAGAGCGAGCTCCCGGTTCGGTAGTTGCGCTCGGTGATGTCCCCGAAGGAGAACACGCCCGAGTTCTCGGTGAAGAAGTCGCGCCGCTCGGGGAAGAAGAGGCTGAAGCGCGTGAGGTTCACCCGCTCCTGGTCCACCTCCACCTGGGAGAAGTCGGTGCGCAGCGTCAGGTCCAGGGTGAGGCGGGGCGTGATCCCGTACTTCACGTCGAGCCCTGCGTCCCCCGTCCAGGCGCTGCCGCCCTCTCCCGTCATGTCATCCACGGGTGCGGCAGCCCCGCCGTCGGCGCGGGATCCCACCGCGTACGGCTTGACCACGAGGTTCCGTCCCGGGCGGAGCCCCTCCAGGCCGCGCAGGGTGCCGGCCTTGGACATCTTGTGGATGCGGTCGCGCTGGTCCAGCGGCGCCCAGTACGACTCCTCGTTCTTGCGGCGGATGCGCCGCATCAGGTTCATCCCCCAGTCCTGGGGGTCCTTGCGGGGGTCGAAGCGCAGCGTCGTGAACGGGATCGCCCACTCCACGGTCCACCCGCGCTCGTGGATGGTGGTGCGGACCTCGAAGATCCCCTCCCAGGCGGCGTTCTCCTGCCGCGAATCGTCGAAATCCTGGGCCTCCTTCACCGCCCCCTTCGGGTTCACCAGGAGCATGAATGCGTTGCGACGGTCCAGAAACGTGTCCAGGGAGATGCCGAAGATGTCTGAGTTGCCGGTCTCGAAGTCCTGCTCCAGCGAAGGGATGACGAGCTTGTCCGGCTCCCGGTCCCCGAGCTCCACCCCGACGTAGAGATTCTCGTCGTCGTAGAGGATGCGCACCTCGGTGTGCTCCGAGGCGGGGAGGCCGCGGTCGGGGCGCGCCTGGACGAAGCCTGTGATCACCGGGGCGGTGGCCCAGGCGGCCTCGTCCAGCACGCCGTCCAACGTGATCGGCCCGGTGGTCCGCGTCGCCCGGGCCTCGGGTCGGGGGGCCGCCTCCACGTCCACGGGGAGGGGGCGCCCGGCGGCCTGGCCGTGGAGGGCGGCCGGGACGGCCGGGCTCGCCAGCGCCGCCATGCCCACCAACGTCCAGGACAGGGCGGACGCCCGCCGAGCGCGCCCAGGGGCGGGATGCACGATGTGCTCGGCGGTCATCGGGTTCCTCGGATCGTGTCCCGGCGGCCGGTTCGGCCCCGTTTAGGGCCGCACCGTGAACGCGGCCGTGGCCACCTTGTCGCCCCAGGCGAAGTCCACCGCGCCGCGGTTCTGGCCCAGCGACCGGATCGTGATCGTGAAGTCCTCCACGTGCTCCGGCGTCGTGGCCAGCGTCATCGGCACGCGGCCGATGTCGTGGGCGGCGTCGTACGACGTTCCCCACTGGCCCACCTGGCGGTTCACGATGAGCCAGGTGGCCGCCCGCGTGTGCTGCACCCAGAGCGTGTAGAGCCCCGGCGCGAGCGTCATGTCCCCGAGCTGGATCGTCTTCGACGTCGCGAGGTGCGCCGCCTCGTTGGCGCCCACCCGCCAAATGCTGTCGAGGGGGATGAGCAACCCCCCCCACACCGTGCGGCCACGGACCGCCGGGCTTGCGTAGTTGATGAAGATCGGGCCCTGGGAGAAGGCCGCGTAGGCGGTCGTCCGCGGCGAGAGCGCGCCGGTGGGCTTCATGGCCCTCGCGAGGGCGGCGATGTCCAGGCGCGCCTGGGTGCGCAAGCCCATGGACTTGCTCGCCGTGAACGACCCGTCCACCGACTGCAGCAGACCCCCCGCGTCGAAGGAGAGCAGCATCGGGTACGACGTGCCGCGCACCCGCTGCGTGCCGTCGGGCATCGCCTCCAGGCCCAGGTAGCCGACCGCGTTGCTCCCGGTGCCGACCGCGGGCACCGAGTCGTGCCGGGGGGCGGCCCGCAGCACCTCGAGGGGCGCGTACACGAAGTTCGGCATCGACAGGAAGGCATTCGGCGCCGCGAAGCTGCGCGTCTGCGTGCTGTCCGGCCACACGCTCTGGCGCACGACCGAATCCGCCCGGAACGTGAAACGGTACTCCGTCGGAGTGTTGGCGAGCGGCTTGCCGTCGGCCTGGAGGCGGCGCACCACCGCGGCCGTCACCCGCCCGTTCGCGAGGGTCAGGTCGTACTGCGTGCGGGTGACCGCGGCGCCGCTCCGCGACACCATCTCGCCAGCGAGGTGCGTCGGCGTGCGCGAGAACTGCTCGATGGCCAGGGTGTCACGCCCGAGGGTGTAGACGATCACGCCGTCCTGCGCGCCGGCTGAGGGCGCGCCGAGGGCCATGGCGAGGGCGGCGAGGGTTGCCGCGACGCGGCTGCGGAGTCCGGGTTTCATGGGAGGGTCCTTGGTGTCGGTTGCGAGGGCGTGACTTGGCACGGTGCGGGTTGCGGTTCGGGAGCCGGAGGATTCACACCCCGTCGCCCGGAAGTCAACGGAGAGGCGGCGAGTCCCCTACCAAAGCGTCCGCACGGGGTAACGCCGCAGCAGCGGGTCCGAGGTCACCAGCGTCATCCCGTGGGCGATGGCCTGACACACGAGCATCCGGTCGAAGGGGTCCCGATGCAGGGTGGGGAGCTTGGGGAGCTGGAGCGCGGCCGCCTCCGAGAGCGCCAGCTCCTCCACCCGGTGGCGCTCGCGGAGCCGGGGGATCAGGGTCTCCGGACCGTCGGGGAGAGGGAGCTTCCCGAGCGCGTGCTTCACGGCGATCTCCCAGGCCGACACGGCGCTCAGGAAGACCGGGTTGCCTGGGTCGGTGAGCGCGTCCCTGGCGTGCGCGGAGAGCCGTGGGTTCCCCGTCACCCACCAGAGGAAGGCCGAAGTGTCGACGAGCAGCGTCACGCGCTGCTCTCCCCCTCGTTCCCTTCGAAGGCGTCCAGGACGTCGTCGGGCAGGGGCGCGTCGAAGTCGTCGGGGACCTGGAACAGCCCCCTGGCCAGCCCCACCGGCCTGCGCTGGTCGGAGACCCGGGCGACGCCGCGGAGCTCGGCCACGGGGACGTTGCGGCGGCAGATGATGACCGTCTCCCCTTCCTCGACGCGGGCGAGGTACTCGGAAAGCCTGGCTTTGGCCTCGTAAATGTTGACCCGGATCATGACCATATACTTGGTCAACTTGGTGCAGGTAGCAAGGTGCTGTGCCCTCCATCAGGATCGGCGAAGCCGGCGGCCGCCTCCATGTCCGTGTGCGACGCACACCGGCCGCCCGGCGGTCGGCGTCGCCCTGTCGGGCAACTCCCGACCCCACGTAAGGGATTCTCCCCCAACGGGTTCGGATTCCCCCCCCTGGCCTCGGGCTTGCCTTTGGAGGATCCTTCTCCACGTTGGGCCGGGTGTGTCCGTCCGCCATGCCGGTTCGGACGTGCCGACCCTCCATCCCGTACCTCGTTCCAGGCCGGAATCCGCCCCATGAGCCAGCCCGTGCAAGGCCTCGCCGGACTCGACGCCGAAGACCTCGGCATGATCCTCGAATCCATCCGCGGCTTCGCCGACGAGCACCTCCCCCAGGCCCGTCTGCTGGAGCTGGATCGGACCCACGAGTTCCCTGAGGAGACGGTGCGGGGCATGTGCACCGAGCTGGGTGTCCAGCTGCTCTTCATCCCCGAGGCGTACGGCGGGATGGGGGCGGGCGCCTTCGACGTGTACCGGGTCTGCGAGCTGCTGGCCTCCGTGGACCTGGCCGTGGCCACCGGGGTGTTCGCGACGTTCCTGGGGAGCGATCCGATCGTGTTCGGGGGCACCGAAGAGCAGAAGGCGCGCTGGCTCGGCGCCATCGCCGAGAACGGGCTCCTCATGGCGTACGGCGCCACCGAGCCCGAGGCCGGGTCGGACCTGGGCGCGCTGCGCACCACCGCGACCCCCGTCGTCGAGGACGGCGTGGTGACGGGGTACAGGATCAACGGCGCCAAGATGTGGATCAGCAACGGCGGGTACGCCGACCTGTTCTCGGTGCTGGCGCTGGCGCCGGGCGGACCCAGCTGGTTCATCCTGGCGAAGGGCGTCGAGGGGTTCGGCCACGGGATCCCCGAGGACAAGCACGGGATCCGGGCGTCCAACACGGCCGCGCTCTCCTTCGCCGACGTGTTCATCCCCGCCGGGGATCTGGTGGGGCTGGAGGAGGGGCAGGGGCTGGTGCAGGCGCAGAAGGTGTTCGGGTACACCCGCCTCATGGTGGCGGCGTTCGGCCTCGGGGCCGGGTGGGCGGCGATGGAGCGGGCCGCGCGCTACTCCACCACGCGCATCCAGGGCGGCGGCCCCCTGTCGCAGAAGCAGGGATACACCCACAAGCTGCTCGTGCCCCACTGCTGCGCGCTGGAGGCGGGCCGCGCCTTCATCGAAGAGACGGCCACGCGCATCGACGCCGGCGAGGGGACGCTGAACACCGAGGGCGCGATCGCCAAGTACCTGTCCACGGAGGCGGGGAACGCCGCCGCCGACGCGGCCATCCAGGCCCTCGGGGGATACGGGTACGTGCGCGAGTACATGGTGGAGAAGATCAAGCGCGACGTGCGCATCACCACGATCTACGAGGGCACCTCGGAGATCATGGAGATGACCATCGCGCGCGACCGCTGGCAGATCCACCTGAAGACCCGAGGCCGCCACTACCACGACGAGGCGGCGGCGCTGGACGCGCTCCATGCCGCGTCGCCCACGGTGGGTGCGAACGTGGCGGCGGCGGCCTCCCGCGCGCTGGCCGAGCTGCTCGAGCGCGCGCGCGAGCAGCGCCTCACCCGCCACCAGCACGTCCTCTTCCGGCTGGGCGAGCTCATCGCCCGGGTGGAGGGGGCGGGCGCGCTCGCCCGCCGCGCTGCGGCGGCGCTGGCCGGGAAGCTCCCGGAGAAGGCGGGCGCGCGGCTGTCGCCGGAGGGGCTCGCCGCCGCCAGCCGGGTGAACGCCCGGGACACGGCGGCCAGGCTGGCCGGCGAGGGGATGCGGTGGGCCATCGGCGCCGACGGCGTGAGCCCGGCGGAGCGGCCCGCGTTCGAACAGGCCATCGGGCTTGCGGCGCTCCACGAGGCGCAGGCCGGGCTCATCGAGGACATGGACCGGGTCGCGAAGGCCCTGTACGCGAGCATCGAGGGATGACCATGGAAACGGACCGCGTCGTCGCCATCGTCGGAGTGGGGACCATCCTCCCCGACGCACCCGACACCGCCGCGTTCTGGGCCAACCTGACCGCGGGGCGCTACAGCATCAGCGACGTCACCGACCGTTGGGACCCGGCGCTCTACTACGACCCGGACCCCAAGGCGCCCCTCAAGACCTACTCGAAGATCGGCGGGTGGGTGCGCGACTACCCGTGGGACCCCATGGCGTGGCGGCTCCCCATCCCGCCCCGGGTCGCGGCCCAGATGGACCTGGCCCAGCGCTGGGCCATCGGCGCGTGCCGCGAGGCGCTCCAGGACTACGGGTATCCCCGGCGTCCGCTGAATCCCGAGAACGTCGCGGTCATCTTCGGGAACGCGCTCGGGGGCGACAACCACCTGCTGTCCTCGGCCCACATCCTCTTCCCCGAGTTCGGGGAAGAGCTGACCAGGGCCCCGTCGTTCCGCGCATTGCCTGCGGAGGTGCGCACCGCCGTCTTCGAGGAGATGCTCGCGGGGGTGCGCCGGCGCCTGCCGGACATCAACGAGGACACCATGCCCGGCGAGCTGGGCAACATCACGACGGGGCGCGTCGCCGCGCTCTGGGACTTCAAGGGCCCCAACTTCATCACGGACGCCGCGTGCGCCTCGGCCATGGCGGCCGTGACCGCCGCGGTGGAGGGGCTGATCCAGCGCGACTTCGACGCGGTCCTCACGGGCGGCATCGACGCCAACATGAACGCGTCCACGTTCGTGAAGTTCTGCAAGATCGGTGCGCTCTCGGCCACGGGGAGCCGTCCCTACGCCGAGGGGGCCGACGGGTTCGTGATGGGGGAGGGCGCCGCCGTGTTCCTCCTGAAGCGCCTGGCCGACGCCGAGCGTGATGGCGACAGGATCTACGCCGCCATCGTGGGGATGGGTGGCTCAAGCGACGGCAAGGGGAAGGGGATCACCGCCCCCAACCCCGCGGGCCAGAAGTTCGCGGTGGCGCGGGCGTGGGAGCGGGCCGGCGTGGCCCCCGCCGCGGGCGACCTGATCGAGGGACACGGCACCTCCACCAAGGTGGGGGACGTGGCGGAGCTGGAGGCGCTGGGCATGGTGTTCGGGAGCATGGGGCTCCCGGCGGGGTCCATCGCGCTCGGGTCGGTGAAGTCCAACTTCGGGCACCTCAAGGCCGGCGCCGGATCCGCGGGGATCATGAAGGCCACGCTGGCGCTGCACCACAAGACGCTCGTGCCCAGCGCGAACTTCCCCGGGCCCAACCCCGCCTACGACTTCGCGCGCTCGCCGTTCCGCGTGAACACGGAGCTGCGCCCTTGGGACAAGACCGCCGGGGACGGCGTACGCCGCGCCGGCGTGAGCTCGTTCGGGTTCGGCGGGACCAACTTCCACGTCGTGCTGGAGGAGTACGTGCCCGGGCGGCACCAGCCGAAGAAGGCAACGGTGCAGGGCGCGGAGGTCGCCGACGCTTCGGGCGGCGGCAGCGGCGCGGGTGCACCGGCCCCCAAGCCTCCGCTCCGCGGCGCGCTCCTCGTAGGCGGCGCCGACGACGCGGCGGTGGCCGCGCGCCTGCGCGACGTGGCGGCGAGGGCCAGGACGGGGTGGGCCCCCCCGCCGGCGGCGCCCGCCGAAGCGGACCTGCGAGCGAACGTGCGCGTTGCGCTGGACTTCGGGGACGCGGCCGAGCTGGCCGAGCTGGCCGAGAAGGTGGTCACGGCCCTCGAGGCGAACGACGAGGGGCGCTGGAAGGTGCTCCGGAGCAAAGGCGCCTATCTGGGCCGCGGACCGACGCCGGGAAAGGTGGCGTTCCTCTTCCCCGGGCAGGGGTCCCAGTACGTGGGCATGCTCGGCGGGCTGAAGGCCGCCGAGCCCATCGTGCAGGAGACGTTCGACGAGGCCGACCGGGTCATGACCCCCCTCCTGGGAGGCGTGCCCCTGAGCGCGAAGATCTTCGTGGACTCCGAGGATCCGGCGCGGGTGGCCGCGGCCGAGGAAGCCCTCAAGCAGACGGCCATCACCCAGCCCGCGGTGCTCACCGTGGACACGGCCCTCTCCCGGCTCTTCACGGCGTGGGGCGTCGAGCCCGACATGGTCATGGGGCACAGCCTGGGCGAGTACGGTGCCCTGGTGGCGGCCGGAGGCATGCCCCTCGGAGATGCGCTCGTGGCGGTGGCCGCCCGCGGCGACGCCATGACCCGCCTGGCGCTGGGGGACAACGGCGTCATGGCCGCGGTGTTCGGCCCCCTCGACGACGTGAACCGGATCGTGGAGGGT
>DATIKQ010000012.1:0-36712 GCA_035477395.1 Longimicrobiales bacterium | reverse complement strand
CGCCCCGCGGCGCCTCCTTCTTCTTCCCCCTGGGGACCCCTCCCGGTACCCGCCGGACGCCCCTGCCGCGCGGGCGGGAGCCCACCTGGCCCCTGCCTCCCCACTTCGCCCCACCCCGACGCGGGCCCCGCCGGACCTCCGTGTGCCAATTCCGTTGGAATACGAATAAAAACCGAAAGCTCTTCGGGCGCCGTTCTTCCAATCCAGGCCACGATTTCCGGCCCTGGAGCCCTGGGATCCCGCCCGGGAAGAATCGCGAAAAAAGACCCTTGACTCGCCGCTCCACAAAGGCGTATACTGGCTCCACGCTATCCCACTTCAACCCATTTCATCCCACCAGAGGGATGGCAGGGGTCGTTCTTGAGCGCCTTCCGGGGTCGGTACGAGCACCAGATGGACGAGAAGGGGCGGGTCAGCCTCCCCTCGGCGTTCCGCCGGGGCGAGGGTGAGGACCGCTTCGTCCTCCTCCAGTGGGAGAAACCGTATCTGGCCCTCTTCCCGGAGGCGAAGTGGGAGGAGATCGAGGCCCGCCTCGCCGACTACAAGAAGACGGGGCCGAAGGCCATGAACCACGTTCGCGTCCTTTACGCGAACCTGGTGGAGATCACGCCGGACAAGCAGGGGCGCATCCTCATCCCCGCGGGGCTCCAGCAGGCCGCCGCCCTGTCCGGGACCGTGATCCTCCTGGGCACCAACGACCGCGTCGAGCTGTGGGATCCCGCGACGTACGAGCGGGTGGTGCAGGGCGGCGCCGGGGACTTCGAACAGTTCGCCTACAAGCTGTTCGGTTGACCATGACCGCCTACCACGAGCCGGTCCTGGCCGACGAGGTGCTGCGGTACCTCCGACCCTGCGACGGCGCCCTCCTCCTGGACGGCACCGTGGGCGGCGGCGGCCACACCCGCCTCCTCCTGGAGGCGTGCCCGGGGTGCAGGGTGGTCGCGGTGGACAGGGACCCGGAGGCGCTCGCCGAGGCCGAGCGGGCCCTCTCGCACGTCCGTGACCGCGTCCGGTTCCTCCGCGGACGCTTCGACGACGCCCCCGCCGATGCCGAGATCGTGGATCGTGGCCTTGACGGCGCGCTCCTCGACCTCGGGGTGAGCTCGCACCAGTTGGACGACGCGGCGCGGGGATTCGCCTTCCGCCGGGGCGTGGCACTGGACATGCGGATGGATCAGGCCCAGGACGACGACGCGGCCGGCTTCCTCGCCGAGGCGAGCGAGGAGGAGCTGGCCCGCGTGTTCCGGGAGCTGGGCGAGGAGCCCCGCGCGCGCCGCCTTGCCCGCGAGGTCGTGAAGCGCCGCGCCACCGAGCCGCTGGCCTGCAGCGACGACCTGGTGGCGGCGCTTTCCGTGAGCCTCGGCCGGTCCCCCACCGCCCAGGACAAGGCGCGGATCTTCCAGGCCGTGCGCATCGCCGTGAACGGCGAGCTCGAGTCGCTGGAGCGGGGGCTCCCCGCGCTGCGCGACGCGCTCAGGGATGGCGGGGTGCTCGTGGTCATCGCGTACCACTCGCTGGAGGACCGGCTGGTGAAGAACGCGTTCCGCGAATGGAGCGCCGCGTGCGTGTGTGCGCCCGAGGTCCCCATGTGCACGTGCCGCGGGCGCCCCCTGGGCGAGACGCTGACGAGGAAGCCCGTGCGGCCCGGCGACGATGAACTGGCGAGGAACCCCCGCGCGCGCAGCGCCCGGCTCCGGGCCTGGCGGAGGGCCGCATGATCGAGCTCGGCCCCTTCCTCCGCGCTGCGCTCGCCCTCGTCGCCCTGATCGCGTCCCTCTGGGGCGTGACCTGGCGCCAGAGCCGGGCCCTGGAAGCCATGTCGGAGCTGGACGACACCCGCCGGCGCACCTCCCTGGCCGAAGCCGAGCGGGTGGACCTGGAACGCGACATCCAGGTGCTGGAGAGCCGCGCGCGGGTGGTCCCCGAGGCCCGCGAGCGTCTGGGGATGCACATCGCCGCCAGCGCCGAGCTGGTCATTCTCGTTGGGGAGACCAAGCCGTGAACCGAATGGATTCCTCTCCGCGTCCCGGCGCGTGGCGCCGGCGGGTCGTGCTGGCCGGGTGGATGACCGGGGCGGTGGTGATCTGCCTGCGGGCCGGGCAGATCCAGGTGCTCCAGGGAAGGGAGTGGAGCGACCTCGCCGAGGCCCAGCACACCACCGACAAGGTGATGGCGGCGGCCCGGGGCGCGGTGCTGGACCGCGACGGCGCGTTCCTGTCGGTCTCCCGGGAGTCGTACCGCGTCAGCGTCGCGCCCCGCGAGGTCGAGAACGCCGCCGCCGTGGCGAAGCTCCTGCAGGACGTGCTCCAGGTTTCCCCCCGGAAGGCGCAGCAGCTCCTGTCCGCGGACCGACGCTGGGCCGTCGTCCCCGGGAGCTTTCCTCCCTCGGTGCGCGAGCGGCTGAGCGGGGTGCGGGGCGTCTACCTGGACCGGGAGCTGGAGCGCTACCACCCGCACGGCGACCTGGCCCGCGCTGCGCTGGGCGCGGTGCTCGACGGCGCCGGGCAGGGCGGGATCGAGCAGGCGTTCGACGAGCTCCTGCGCGGCCATCCGGGACGCGAGGTCGTGGCCCGGGACAACGAGGGACGGCCCATCCCCGGGGAGACCTTCGTGGTGGAGGCTCCCCGCTCGGGAGGGCAGGTGGTCCTCACCCTCGACCTGGACCTGCAGGAGATCGCCCGCCAGGCACTCACCGAGGCCATCGAATCGAGCCAGTCCCGGGGTGGAGACGTGCTCATCACCGACCCGGCCACCGGCGAGGTGCTGGCCCTGGTGTCCATCCGTGACGGCGAGACCACGGGGCTGGGCGTCGTGAACACGCCCTACGAGCCGGGCTCGACGCTGAAGCCGTTCACCGTTGCGGCTTTGCTGCAGAACAGGGCAGCCTCCCTCTCCGACATCGTGGAGACGGGCAACGGCACGTGGGCGGTGGCGGGGCGGGTGATCCACGACGTGCACGCCGGCGGCACCATGACCATCGCCGAGGCCCTGCGCGAGTCGTCCAACGTGGGCATCGCGAAGGCGGCCCTCGCCCTCACGCCCGGGCACCAGTACGAGAACCTCCGCGACTTCGGCTTCGGCGTGGCCACGGGGATCGAGATCCCCGGCGAGGTGGGAGGGATCCTGCGCCGCCCCGATCGCTGGTCGGCCCAGTCCCCCGCGTCGCTGGCCATCGGGTACGAGATCTCGGTGACGCCGCTCCAGATGGCCATGGCGTACGGTGCGCTGGCCAACGGCGGGCTCCTCATGCAGCCCCGCCTGGTGCGGGAGATCCGGGACGTCGAGGGGCGCGTGGTGCAGAGCTTCGCTCCCCAGGTGGTGCGCCGCGTGGTGGACGAGAGCGTCGCCCGCTCGGTGAGCCGGGTGCTCGTGGACGTGGTGCAGGACGGCACCGGCACCGCCGCGGGGCTGGGCGTGTTCAAGGTCGCCGGCAAGACGGGCACCAGCCGCAGCTACGACTCGGACAAGGGATACGGCGCCGGGCACTTCGCGTCCTTCGTGGGCTTCTTCCCCGCGGAGGACCCGCAGCTCGTGGTCTTCGTGAAGCTCGAGAACCCCACGGGCGCCTATTACGGGGGAGCCGTGGCCGCTCCCGTGACCCGGGCGACCATGGAGGCCGCGCTCGCGGCGCGCGCCACGCCCCTGAACCGCGGGAAGCTCCTGGAGACGGTGCCGGCGGAGATGCTGGCGCCTCCTTCTCTGCCCGTGAGCTTCGCGGCCCGGCGCATCGATCCGCCCGCGCCCCCGGACCACGGAGCGACCTACGCGGCGGAGCCCGGCGACGGCGAGGCGGCGGACGTGCTCGCCGCGGACGGCGCGGACGTCTCCGGCGACGGGACCGTGGTGGAGGACGCAGCGGCCGGCGCGGCGGGGGGCGTGCCCCTCCCCGACGTGGCGGGGGTCCCCGCCCGGATCGCGGTCCGGCGCCTGCACGGTCTGGGCTTCCGGGTGCGGCACGAGGGCGCCGGGCCGATCGAGGGGACGTTTCCCGCGGCGGGGACGCGCCTGCAGCCCGGCGACACCGTCATCCTGGTGGTCCGACGGAGGACGGATGATTGACCGTCCCCTGACCCTGGACGCCGTGGGCCATGTCCTCCGGTCGGCCGGCCTCCTCCGGGAGATGCGCGGCCCGGGGGACGTCGCCGTTCTGGGCGTCAGTCAGGACAGCCGGTCCGTGCGCCCCGGGGATCTCTTCCTGGCCTGGAGGGGGACCGCCGTGGACGCGCACGACTACGTGGGCGTCGCCGCGCGCGCCGGGGCGGTGGCCGCGGTGGTGGAGCGGCCCGTGGAGGCCTCGCTCCCCCAGCTGGTGGTGAGCGACGGGCGCAGCGCCGGCGCCCTGGCGGCGCAGGCCGTCATGGGCGACCCGTCGCGCCGGCTCTTCCTCGTCGGGATCACGGGGACGAACGGGAAGACCACCACGGCCATGCTCGTGCGCCACCTGCTCTCGGCGCGCGGCCCGTGCGCCGTGGTGGGGACGCTGGGGCTGGTGGACGCCGACGGCGTGCGCCCCGGCACCGAAGGGCTCACCACCCCCGGCCCGGTGCAGCTCGCCGCCTGGCTACGCCAGCTGGCCGACGAGGGCGTCTCCGCCGTGGCCATGGAGGCTTCCTCCCACGCGCTGGACCAGCGGCGGCTGGACGGTGTCCACTTCGCCGCAGGGGTGTTCACCAACCTCACCCAGGACCATCTGGACTACCACGGCGACCTGGCCGGCTACCTGGCGGCCAAGGCCCGGCTGGTCTCGCTGGTGGACGTGGGCGGCTGGCTCGTCGTGAACCGGGACGACCGCGCCTGGGACGCCCTCGACGCTGCCGGCCGCCACGTCCTGACCTTCGCCGTGGACGCCGATGCCGACGTGCGCGCCGAGGACGTGGTGTCCGACGCCCGCGGCTCGCGCTTCACCCTGGTCCTCGGGGACGAGCGCGCCGCCGTGGAGCTCCCGCTCCTGGGAGCCTACAACGTGGAGAACGCGCTGGCCGCCGCGGCCGTGGCGTCGGTGGCGGGGATGTCCGCCGGAGACACCGCCCGCGCGCTGGCCACCGTCCCCCAGGTCACCGGCCGCCTGGAGAGGGTGCTTGGGGAGCCGTTCGCGGTACTCATCGACTTCGCCCACACCCCGGACGCGCTGCAGGGCGCGCTCGGGACGCTGAAGCCCCTCACCCCCGGTCGACTCATCGTCCTCTTCGGCGCCGGCGGCGACCGCGACCGCACCAAGCGGCGCCCCATGGCGGAGGCCGTGGCGCGCTTCGCCGACCTCGTCGTGCTGACGTCGGACAACCCGCGCACCGAGGACCCCGAGGTCATCCTGGACGACCTCTCCGAAGGACTGCGGGGGAGGGCCTTCACCCGGATCGCGGACCGGCGCAAGGCCATCCTGCACGCGCTCTCCCAGGCCCGGGCCGGCGACACCGTGGTCCTGGCCGGGAAGGGTCACGAGACCTACCAGGTCGTCGGGCGCGAGAAGCGGCCCTTCGACGAGCGCGTGGTGGTCCGGGAGTGCCTGGCCGAGCTGGGGGCCGCGTGAGCGGCCTCGCCTGGAGCGACGCGACCGTGCGCTCGGCCCTGGGTATGGCCGCAGCTCCCGCCCCCCAGGGGACGGTGTACTCGGGCGTCTCCACGGACTCCCGGACCGTCGAGCCCGGAGACCTGTACGTGGCCCTGGCGGGCGCGCGCTTCGACGGGCACGACTTCCTCGCCGACGCCCTGGCCCGGGGCGCCCGGGGCGCCGTGGTCTCCCGACCCGACGCGGTCTCCGGCGCTGCGCCGCTGTACGCCGTGGCGGACACGCTCGTGGCGCTGGGAGCCCTCGCCGCCTGGCGCCGCGGCGAGCTGAGGGTGCCCGTGGTCGCCATCACCGGCTCCGCGGGGAAGACCACCACCAAGGACCTCACCCGCGGCGCGCTCGCCGGCACGCTCCGCGTGCATGCCACCAAGGGGAACCTGAACAATCGCATCGGGATGCCCCTCACGCTCCTCGCCACCCCCGACGACGCGCAGGCGGTGGTGCTGGAGCTCGGCACCAACGAGCCCGGCGAGATCGGCACCCTCGCCCGCATCGCGCGCGCCGACGTGGGCGTGGTCATCACCGTCGGAGAGGCCCACCTGGAGAAGCTGGGCTCGGTGGAAGGCGTCCTCGCGGAGAAGCTGGACCTCCTGCGCAACCTGGCGCCCGCGGGGCAGGCCGTCGTGGGCGACGAGCCCGACTTCCTCCCCGCCGCCGCCCGTGCCGCGTGCAGCCGCGTGCGCGTCGCGGGCTGGAGCGAGCGGGCCGACGCCGGCCTCCGTCCGGAGCGCGTGGAGTCCGACGCGGGCGGTGCGTTCCGGTTCCGCTGGAGGGGCCACGACGTGGCCCTCTCCCTCCCCGGGCGCCACGCGGTGCTGGACGCCCTGCTGGCGCTGGCGGTGGCGGAGCACCTGGGCGTGCCCGCGGGGGCGGCTGCGGAGGGCGTGTCCGCGGTAGGCGCCGGCGCCATGCGCGGCGAGGTGCGCCGCGTCGGCGGCCTCACCTTGCTCGTGGACTGCTACAACGCCAACCCGCCCAGCGTCCGCGCCGCGCTCGACCTCCTGGCCGAGCGCGCGGGCGGGAGCAAGGTGGCGGTGCTGGGAAGCATGCTGGAGCTGGGCCCGGCGTCGGCGGCGCTCCATGCCGAGGTGCTCCGCCACGCGCTTTCCCTTCGCCTCGACCTCGTGGTGGCCACCGGTGCCTTCGCCGACGTCGCCGCGGGAATCCGCGACGACCGGATCGTCACCGCAGCCGACTGGAAGAGCGGTTATCCTGCGCTCCGTGACCGGCTGGCGGGGGACGAGGTGGTGCTCCTGAAGGCATCCCGGGGCGTGGCCCTGGAAGGGATGCTCCCGCTCCTGGTCGCCGACTTCGACGCCGCGCCGGTCGAGGAGGCCTGATGCTCTACCACCTGCTCCCCCAGTTCGCCGACGTCCACATCGTCTTCAACCTCTTCCGCTACATCACGTTCCGGGCGGCGGGGGCGGTGGTGACGTCGCTCCTGGTGGCGTTCGTCATCGGTCCGGCCATCATCCGCTGGCTCCAGCGGCTGCGCGTGGGCCAGGTCGTCCGCGAGGACGGGCCGCAGACCCACCTGGGCAAGGCCGGCACGCCCACCATGGGGGGCGTGATCATCATCCTGGCGGCGACGCTCTCCACGCTGCTCTGGGCCGAGCTCACCAACTGGTACACCGTCTTGAGCCTGGGGGCCCTCCTGTGGATGGGGGCCATCGGCTTCCTGGACGACTACCTCAAGGTCGTGCGCAAGCACCCCCAGGGGCTCGTGGGGCGCTACAAGATGGCGGGTCAGTGGGTCTTCGGCCTCGTGCTGGGGGCGCTCCTGATCTGGAACCCCATTTCGCCGGTTCCCAGCACGGTGACCGGCGTGCCGTTCTTCTCCGGGTGGGCAGCGGTGTTCTGGGCACCGGCCTTCGTGGTCTTCGTGGCGATCGTGGTGTCCGGGACCTCCAACGCCGTGAATCTCACCGACGGCCTGGACGGGCTGGCGGCGGGGCTGTCGGGGATCGTGGCGGTGACCTTCGGCGTGCTGGCCTACGTCACCGGCCGTGTGGACATGTCCCGGTACCTGGGCCTGTTCTATCTGCCCGGGTCCGGGGAGCTGGCCATCTTCGCCCTGGCCCTGGCCGGCGGCGCGCTGGGCTTCCTGTGGTTCAATGCCCATCCCGCCGAGGTCTTCATGGGCGACACCGGGTCGCTCGCCCTGGGCGGCGCCATCGGCGTCATGGCCATCCTCCTCAAGTCCGAGTTCCTGCTCGTCATCGTGGGCGGCGTCTTCGTCATGGAGGCCGTGTCGGTGATGCTGCAGACCTCGTGGTTCAAGTACACGGCCCGCCGGTACGGGCAGGGCCGCCGGATCTTCAGGATGGCCCCCATCCACCACCACTTCGAGAAGCTCGGCTGGGCCGAGACCAAGGTCGTGGTGCGTTTCTGGATCCTCGGCGTGCTCTTCGCGATGGTCGCGTTCAGCACGCTGAAGATCCGATAGCGGACAGGATGCGCACGAATCATGACAGCTGAGGTCGTGGACGGCGCGATGGAGTTGAGCGGAGCCAGGGTCGCGGTCATCGGCCTCGGTGCCAGCGGTCAGTCCGCTGCCCGGTTGGCCCTTTCGAGAGGAGGACAGGTCTATGTCTCGGATTTGCGTGCTGATGCCCAGACTTCAGCTGGTGGAGCCGAGCTCAGGGCTCTGGGCGCCGACGTGGAATGGGGAGGACACGACCTCGAGCGATTGGCGCGAGCCGACCTCGTCGTCGTCAGTCCCGGAATCCCCCCGCACGCTCCGGTGCTCCGGGCGCTCCGCGAACGAGGCGTGCGCTGGATCAGCGAGCCCGAGCTCGCCGTTCGGTTCTTCAAGGGTCCACTGATCGCGATCACCGGAACCAATGGAAAGACGACGACGTCCCTACTGGTGGCGCATCTGCTTCAAGCGGCGGGACTGCGCGCGGCTGTCGGCGGTAACGTGGGCGGCGGGTTCGCGCCTGCGGCCTCCGACCTCGCGCTCCGCGCCGACGCGCCGGACTGGTACGTGCTGGAGATGAGCTCCTTCCAGCTCGGGAGCATCGAGCGCTTCCGCCCCGACATCGGGGTGGTGACCAACCTGTCCCCGGACCACCTGGACTGGTACGCGGACGTGGAGGCGTACTACGCCGACAAGGCGCGCCTCTTCGACAACGCCGATGCCTCGAGCCGCTGGGTGCTGCGCGCCGACGACGCGCGCACCCGCGCCCTCCCCGGGGACGCCCCCGGGACCCGTTACGGCTTCGCGCCGTCGGCAGGCGAGGGCGTCCACGCGTTCCTGCGTGACGGTGCGCTCGTGCTCTCCCTGGACGGTGCCGAGGACGTGCTCATGGCGGCGGACGCGTTCCCCCTCCTGGGCGGGCACAACCACATGAACGCGCTGGCGGCCGCCCTCACGGCGCGGCTGGCGGGCGCCTCGGTGGAGGGCATCGTGCGCGGGCTCGGCACCGCCCAGCCGCTCCCCCACAGATTGCAGCCGGTGGGGGAAGGGCGGGGGATCCTCTGGGTGAACGATTCCAAGGCCACCAACGTGGCCGCCACCAAGAGCGCCCTTGAGAGCCTCACGCGCCCCGTGGTGCTCCTGCTCGGTGGGAAGGACAAGGGGGAGGACTTCCGTCCCCTCCGCCCCGCGCTCGGCGGCGTGCGCGTGGTGGTCGTGTTCGGCGCCGCGGGGCCGCGCATCGCCGCGGAGCTGGAGGGGGCCGCCGACCTGACGCTCCTCCAGGCGGGTTTCCGCGATGTGGTGCGCGCGGCCGCGGAGCGGGCCCGTGACGGGGACATCCTCCTCCTCTCCCCGGCCTGCTCCAGCTTCGACATGTTCGAGAACTACGAGGACCGGGGCCGGCAGTTCGGCGCCCTGGCCGGGGAGCTCGCCTGATGGCGGCCCGCCCTCTCGACATCGCGCCCGCCGGGCCCGTCACCCTCCCCGACGCGGGGCTGGGGCGGGGGTGGGAGCCGACCGCGGTCGTGCTCCTCACGCTCCTCCTGGTGGCGTTCGGGCTCGTGACGCTCTACAGCGCCTCCTCGGTGCTGGCGTGGCGCCAGGACCTGCCCGACACCTACTTCGTCCTCCGCCAGGCCGGAGGCGCGGCCTTCGGGCTGGTGCTCCTCACCGTGTGCGCCCTGGTCCCCTACGAACGCTGGTCCCGCTGGGCCTGGCCCATGATCTGGACCTCGGTGGCGCTCCTCATCCTCACCGTGCTGCCGGGCACCGAGGCCATCGCCCCGGAGGTGAACGGCGCGCGCCGCTGGCTGCGCATCGCGGGGATCGGCATCCAGCCATCGGAGCTGGCCAAGATCGCGGTCATCGTGTGGACCGCCACCATCGCCGTGAAGAAGCAGGACCACTTCAGGAGCCTGACCATGGGGCTCGGGCCCTTCTTCCTGGTCTGGGGGTTGGTGCTCCTCCCCGTCCTGCTCCAGCCCAACCTGTCCACGGCCATGGTCATCGCCGCGCTGGGGCTCCTCGTGATCTTCACCGCCGGCGCCCGCGTGGCCCACTTCGGGTTCCTCGCCCTCCTGATCCTCCCCTTCGTGCGCAAGCAGCTGGAGGTGGGGTTCCGAGCCGACCGCATCGAGGCGTTCATGAACCCCGCGGCCGATCCCGACGGGGCCGGCTTCCAGCTCCTGCAATCGCTGGTGGCCTTGGGCTCGGGCGGCGTCACCGGGGTCGGCTTCGGGGAGGGGCGGCAGAAGTTCGGGTTCCTCCCGGAGGCCCACAACGACTTCATCTTCGCCATGGTGGGCGAGGAGTGGGGGCTGGTGGGGGTCGTGCTCCTCGTGTCCACCTACCTGGCGCTCATCCTCGTCGGCTTCCGCATTGCCGCACGGGCCCCCGACCTCTTCGGGGAGCTCCTGGCCGTGGGGATCACCAGCCTCATCGCACTCCAGGCGACGCTGCACATGGCCGTGGGGCTGGGGCTCGTGCCCACCACGGGGGTGGCGCTCCCGCTGTTCTCGTACGGACGCTCCGGCCTCCTGGCCACGCTGGCGGCGCTGGGGATTCTGGTCTCCGTGGCCCGGGCCGCCCCCGGGGGTAGGCTCGCCCGTGCGTGACGCGGCGCTCGTGCGGGTCGTCTTCTCCGGCGGAGGCACCGGGGGACACCTCTACCCTGCGCTGGCTCTGGCCGACGCCCTGGTGGAGCTGCGCCCCGACGTGCGCCCCTTCTTCGTGGGCGCCTCCCGCGGGGTCGAGGCAGCCATCCTGCCGCGCCGGGGCGTGGACCACGCCCTCCTCCCGGTGGAGGGCTTCGCCCGCGGCGGCGGGCTCGCGGGCGTGCGGGCCCTTCCCCGTCTCGGTGTGTCGCTCCTCCAGGTGGCCGACCTCTTCCAGGCGTTGCGCCCCGACGCGGTCGTGGTGACCGGCGGGTACGCAGGGGGGCCGGCGGGGATCGCCGCAGGCGCCAGCCGGACGCCTCTGGTCCTGCAGGAGCAGAACGCGGTGCCCGGCGTCACCACGCGCCTCCTCGCTCTGTGGGCGAGGCAGGTCCATGTGGCGTTCCCCGAGGCGGTGGACCGGCTCCCGCGCCGCGCCCGGCCCCGGACGGTGATGAGCGGGAACCCGGTGCGTCCTGCCCCTGCCGTGGACCGGGAGGAGGCGCGCGCGTCGATGAGCCTCCCTGCCCAGGGCCTGGTGCTCCTGGTGGTGGGAGGAAGCCAGGGTGCCCTGGCCCTGAACCGGACGCTGGCCGAGGCCGTGCAGCAGGTGGAGCGCGGGGAGCTGCCGCGCGTCGAGGGCCTCTCGGTCCTGTGGTCCACCGGACCGCGGCACCACGCCGATGCGCTTGCGGCCCTGTCCGCCGCCGGCGACCCCGCGTGGGTGCGTGCCGTCCCCTACATCGACGAGATGCCCTCGGCGCTGGTGGCCGCGGACCTCGCGGTGAGCCGGGCGGGCGCCATGGCGACGGCGGAGCTCCTCAACCACGGTCTCCCCGCGGTCCTGGTGCCCCTTCCCACGGCCGCGGCCGACCATCAGACGAAGAACGCCGTGGCGCTGGTGGCCGCGGGCGCCGCCTTCCTCGCCCCCGAGGAGGGGCTCACCGGGAGCGGCCTGTGGGCCCACGTGACGCGCTTGGCCTGCGATCCCGGGCTGCGCGCGGCCATGGGCGCAGCCGCCCTGGAGCGGGCCCGCCCCCACGCGGCCCGGGACATCGCGGGCCACATCGCCACCCTCCTGCCCCGGAGGGCCGCATGATCCCGGCGGAGGCGGACCTGCGCGCCCTGGCCGCCCGGGGCCCCGTCCACTTCATGGGCGCGGGCGGCGCGGGCATGTGCGCCCTGGCCGAGCTCCTCCTCCGCAGCGGAGGGCAGGTCAGCGGGTGCGACCTGAAGGACTCCCTGAGCCTCCAGGACCTGGCGCGCCTGGGCGCGCGCATCTCCCTCGGCCACGACCCGGCCCACGTGGAAGATGCCACCGCGCTCGTGATGACGTCGGCGGTCGCCGTGGACCACCCGGAGCTGGCGCGGGCGCGGGCGCGGGGGATCCCCGTCCTCAAGCGCGCCCATGCGCTGGGCGCCTGGGTGAACCAGGGGCGCCTGGTGGCCGTGGCCGGAACCCACGGGAAGACGACCACCACCGCCATGGCCACCGAGGTCCTCTCCTTCGCGCGCCGGGAGCCCACCGGGCTGGTGGGCGGGCGCGTGTCCGGGTGGGGCGGGAACCTCCTCATGGGGAAGGGCGACCTGTTCGTCGTCGAGGCCGACGAGTACGACCGGTCCTTCCTCACCCTCACGCCCGACGTGGCGGTGGTGACGAACCTGGAGGCCGACCACCTGGACGTGTACGGGGACCTGGAGGGCGTCCGCGCCGGCTTCCGTGCCTTCCTCTCGGGGCTGCGCCCCGGGGGGGTCGTGGCGGCGTGCGCCGATGACCACGGGTCCGCATCGCTCCTGGCCGCAGTGGGCGCCGCCGGGACCAGCTACGGCCTCTCCGCGGGGAGCCGCCTGCGCGCCGTGAGCGTCGTCACCGGGCCCGAGGGGACCACCTGCGAGGTCTACGAGCACGGCGAGTACGCCGGCACGCTGCGCCTGTCCGTGGGGGGCATGCACAACCTGCGCAATGCGCTTGGCGCCGCGGCCGCCGCGCGGGCGCTGGGGGTGTCCTGGGAGGACGTGCGCGGCGGATTGGCTGCATTCCGCGGAGTGGGGCGCCGCTTCGAGCGCCTGGGCACCTGTCGGGGCGTTGAGGTCGTGGACGACTATGCCCACCACCCCACCGAGATCCGGGCCACCTTGTCCGCCGCCCGCGCCGCGTTCCCCGGCGCCCGGCTGGTGGCCGCGTTCCAGCCTCACCTCTTCACCCGCACCCGGGACTTCCACGCCGAGTTCGGAGCGTCGCTGGCCCATGCCGACGTGGTGTGGGTCACCGATGTGTTCCCGGCCCGGGAGGCGCCGATCCCGGGCGTCACCGGTGCGCTCGTGGCCGACGCGGCGAGGGTCGCGGGGGCCGACGAGGTGCGCTACGTGGCGTCGCTGGACGAGTTGGTCGCCGCGCTGGCCGACCACCTGAGGAAAGGGGACGTGCTCATCACGCTGGGCGCCGGCTCCGTGGAGCGGGTGGGCGGCGAGGTGCTGCGGCGCATGGGGGAGGCCGTCCATGCGTAGGGACGCGCGCATCATCCTGGGGACCCTGCTCCTGGCGGGGCTCTGGACCGGCGGGAGCCGGGTGGCCGAGGCCGTCACCGCCCTGGAGACCTTCCGGGTCACCGACGTCCAGATCTCGGGGCTGGAGACGCTGGACCGGGGTCAGATCCTCGCGCTCATGGACGTTACCCACGAGACGACCGTATGGGGCGACCTCCAGGCGTGGGAGGACCAGCTGGAGCAGCACCCCCTGCTGGCGGATGCGCGGGTGCGTCGCCAGATGCCCCGGACGCTGGTGGTGGACGTGGTGGAGCGGCATCCCGTGGCCCTGGCCCCCACGCCGACGTTGGAGCCCGTGGACCGGGAAGGCGCTCTCCTTCCCCTGGATCCCGCCGAGCGGCGCATGGACCTCCCCATCCTGGACATGCAGGAGCCTCCTGCGCCCGGCTCCCGCCTCCTGCCCACGCGGGACCGGGTGCTGGCAGCTGAGGTGGCTCGGCTCATGGAGGCGGACACGGCCTTCCTCCAGATGGTCTCCGAGGTGTCCTGGGGCGAGGCCCGCAACACCGTGGTCGCGCGGTGGAGCGAGCCCTCGGTGGACTTCCTCCTCACCCTCGGCGCTCCGGCTTCCCGCCTCCGGGAGGGGCTCGCCGCCCTCACCGACGCCATGGCCCGCGAGCCCGAACACGTCCCTGCGGTCATCGATCTCAGATACGCGGACCAGGTCGTGGTCCGCAGGAACACCAAGGGAGCGACGGAGACCCCATGAGAGCGAACCTCATCGCCGGACTCGACATCGGGACCACCAAGACCTGCGCCGTCATCGGCGAGGTCGTGCGTGATCCCCGCCGCCCCGGGCTCACCATCCTCGGCGTCGGCCAGGCCCGCACCGGCGGCGTGCGCGGGGACATGGTCACCAACATCGAGGAGATGACGGAGTCCGTGCGCGCGTCGGTGAAGGAGGCGGAGCTCATGGCGGGCGCCACCGTGGACCGCGTGTACGCGGGGATCGGCGGCGACCACGTGCGCGCGTCCGCCTCCATGGGGGTCGTGGCCATCTCGGAGGAGGAGGTCACCGCGGACGACGTGGAGCGCGTCCACGTGGTGGCTCGGGCCGTGGCCCTGCCTCCGGACCGTGAGATGCTCCACGCCATCCCGCAGGAGTACCGGGTGGACCTGCAGCGGGGCATCAAGGACCCCCTGGGGATGGCCGGCGTGCGCCTGGAGGCCGAGGTGTTCCTCGTGACGTGCGCCACCACCGCCGCCATGAACATCCGCAAGGCCGTCAACCGGGCCGGCTACCGCGTGCAGGAGCTCGTGCTCGAGCCCCTGGCCGGCGCCCGCGCCGTGCTCACCGAGGACGAACGCGAGGTGGGCGTGTGCATGGTGGAGATCGGCGCCTCCACGACGGACGTGGCTGCCTACTACGAGGGCAAGATCCGTCACGTGTGCGTGCTCCCCTTCGGGGGGAGCACGCTCACCGCGGACCTGGTCCGGGGGTTGTCCATCCCGTGGGCCGAGGCGCAGAAGGCCAAGGAGCACTACGCCACCGCCTACGCCCAGCTCGTGGACCCGCGGGAGACGGTCGAGCTCCCCGGCCCGTCGCCGAACCAGAAGCGCGCCGTGGCCCGGGAGCTCATCGCCCACATCGTGGAGCAGCGCGTGGACGAGATGTTCGGCATGGTCCAGCAGGAGATCGCCGAGGCGGGCCTGGTGGACAAGCTGGGCGCGGGGATCGTGCTCACCGGCGGCACCGTGGCCCTTCCGGGGATCGTCGAGCTGGCCCAGCAGGTGTTCGCGGCCCCCGTGCGCTACGGGGTGCCCCGGGAAGGCCTGGGCGGCCTCGCCGACTCGGTGGCGCGCCCGAAGTTCTCCATCGCCACGGGCCTGGCGCTCTGGGGGGCGGACCGGTTCTCCGAGACCGGGGAAGGGGCGTCCACGCTGACGTCCGGCGTCATCACCAAGATCGGCACGTGGCTCAAGGAATTCTTTTAGCGGTTGGCAGGGATTCGTCACCACTACTCAGGAGGGAGTAGGCATCATGATGATCTTCGAGTTCGAGGAAACGCCCGCGAGCAACGCCCGCATGAAGGTCGTGGGCTGCGGCGGCGCGGGCGGCAACGCGGTCAACCGCATGGTCGACGAGGACCTGGAGGGTGTCGAGTTCATCTCCATCAACACCGACTCCCAGGCCCTCAAGGCCTCCCGCGCCCAGGTGACGCTCCAGATCGGCAAGAAGCTGACCCGCGGGCTGGGCGCCGGCGCGCGCCCCGAGATCGGCAGGCAGGCGCTGGCCGAGAACGAGGAGGACGTGCGCAAGGCGCTGGACGGCGCCGACCTGGTGTTCGTCACCGCCGGCATGGGGGGCGGCACGGGCACGGGCGCGGCGCCCATGGTGGCCGAGATCGCCCGCGACATGGGCGCCCTGGTCATCGGCATCGTGACCCGCCCCTTCTCCTTCGAGGGGAAGAAGCGGGAGCGTCAGGCCCAGCTGGGTCTGGCCGAGCTGCGCCGGTGCGTGGACACCATGATCGTGGTGCCCAACGACCGGCTCCTCTCCGTGGTGCCCAAGGGCACGTCGTTCCGCGACGCGCTCAAGAAGGCCGACGAGGTGCTGCTCCACGCCACCAAGGGCATCTCCGATCTGATCCGCGTCACCGGCGAGGTGAACGTGGACTTCGCCGACGTGCGCACGGTCATGGCGTGCCGCGGCCCCGCGCTCATGGGCACGGGCTTCGGCGAGGGCGAGAACCGGGCGCAGGAGGCGGCGCAGGAGGCCATCTCGTCGCCGCTCCTGGACGACGTGTCCATCGCGGGCGCGCGCGGGGTGCTCATCAACATCACGGGGGGCATGGACCTCGCCATTGACGAGGTCACGCGTATCTCTTCGATTATCTCGGAAGAGGCAGGGGAGGACGCCGAGATCATCTTCGGTGCCGTCCACGATCCGACGCTCGAGGGCCAGATCCGGGTGACCGTCATCGCCACGGGCTTCGATTCGGTGGAGGAGGAGAAGGTGATCCGCACGGATTTCCGTCGCCCCCGTCCCCAGCAGCAGGTTGCCCAGCCCGACGCAGAGCCGGTGGCGCACCCCCGGGTGCAGCCGGTCGCGCATCAGGCGCCCGTGGAGGCCGAGGTCCGGATGGTGGCGGTGGGTGGGGGCCGGCCCGAGCCGGTGCTGCCGCTGAACCGCTTCCCCGAGCGCCTCGTCACCCGCGAGCACCTGAGCGAGTTGGACATCCCGACGTTCATTCGCCGCCAGATGGACTGAGTCCATCGGGTGGTCGGGCCGCCCGGCGGGACACTCCCTCCCCCGCCGGGCGGCCGATGGATCTCGCACGGAGGGCGTCGAAATTTGCGGATAGGCTTCTCTCTTCGGATGCGGCACCTGGCGGCGGCCCTCGGGCTCGTCGCCTGTTCGTCGTGCTCCCTGGGTGAGCCGCCCGACGCCGGCACGCTGGATCCCGTCTACGCGAGCCCCGCCGAGGACGTTGAGATCCTCACGCTCGGCCGCAACCAGACGCTGGGGGAGGTCCTGGCGGGCGCCGTGAGCTCGGACGAGCACTACGCCCTCCTCCTCGCGTTCCTGGAGCAGGCCAGCGCACGGCGGATGCGAGCCGGCACGGAGATCACCCTCCGGTACCGCCCCGACGACCGCTGGCTCCGGGGCGTGGACGTGGCCATCAACGCCGACCAGACGGTTCGCCTGGTCCGCGGCAGCGACGGCTGGCGCTCCACCACGGTGCTCACCCCGGTGTTCGTGGACACGCTGTACGCAGCCGGTGAGATCGAGTCGGTGCTCTGGACGGCGGTGATCCGCAACCCGGCCCTGGTCACCCTTCCGGTGGAGGACCGGGCCCGCCTCCTCGACTACCTGGACCGGGTCTTCCAGTGGCAGGTGGACTTCTCCCGGCAGATCCGGGTCGGCGATACCTACCGCTTCGCCTTCGAGCGCGAGGTGCGCCCCGACGGGTCGTTCCGCGCCGGGCGCCTCCTCGCCGCGGAGCTCGTGAACTCGGGAACGCCCTTCCACGCCGTGTGGTTCGATCCCAACGGCGACGGGGAAGGATCCTACTACGACCTCGAGGGCAAGTCGGTCCGGCGGGCGTTCCTGCTCAAGCCCCTGGAGTACCGGCGCATCTCGTCGCGCTTCAGCGCCTCCCGGCTCCACCCCGTGCTGAACCGCTACCGCGCCCACCGGGGCATCGACTATGCTGCCGACTCCGGCACTCCGGTCATGGCCACGTCGGACGGGGTCGTGGTCCAGCGCGGACCCCGGGGCGAGCTGGGGAACGCCGTGGAGATCCGCCACCCCAACGGCTTCGTCACCCGGTACGGTCACCTGCGAGGGTTCAAGAGCGGCGTGGGCGTGGGATCGCGCGTGCGCCAGGGCGACATCATCGGGTACGTGGGGATGACCGGCCTGGCCACCGGGCCCCACCTGCACTACGAGATGCTCCGCGGCGGCAGGCAGATGGATCCGCTGTCGGTGGATCTCCCGGCCGGGGACCCGGTTCCCGACCAGGACCGTGACCGGTGGGAAACGGAGATGCGCGCCCGGGTCGCCCTTCTTGCGCTCATCCCGGGAGCGGGCCCGGTCCGCACCGCCGCTGCGCGGATGGACGCGAACTCCGACGAATCCGGAGGGTGATCCGGGTCGTCGCGTTCCTGGTCCTCGCCGGGGCGCTGGCTGGTGCGGCATTCTGGGTCTACGTCCGCGCCGAGCCTCCCGTCTCCGCGCGCCTCCCCCTGGCGGGGCTGCGCGCCGGCGCGCTCGTCGTGCTCCTCGCGCTCCTCTTCGACCTGCGGCTCCCGTGGGGCGGCGCCGGGGACGACGCCCCGCGCTGGGCGCTCCTGGATGCCTCGGCGAGCATGTCGGCGGCCGGCGGCGCGGCGTGGACGGCGGCGAGCGCACGGGCCGCCGATCTGGTGGCGGAGGGGTGGACGGTGGTGCCCTTCGGCGAGGGCGTGGGGCTGGTGGGCGGACGCCCCTGGGCACCCGCAGAGCTCCACACCCAGCTGGCGCCGGCCTTGGTCCGGGCCGCTGAGGCGGGAGCCCGGCAGGTGCGGGTCCTCTCCGACCTCCGCTTCGAGGACCCGGCGGCCGTCGCCCTCGCACTGGCCGCGGCACCGGTGACGGTCACCTTCGAGCCCTTCGGGGGCGAGGTGCCGAACGCGGGCCTCGGCCCCCTCCGGGTGGCCGACCATGCGCGCCGGGGGGATCCGGTGGAGGCGGAGGTTGAGCTGTTCGCCGAGGGCGCCGGCGACTCGCTGCAGGTGGAGATCCGGGAGGAGGGCTCCCTCGTCGTCTCCCGGGCCGTGGCGACCCCGGCCCCCGGGCGACGCGCCCGGGCGACGCTCCCGCTCCCGCCACCCCGGGGCGAGGGGAGGCTCCGCTATACGGCCCGGGTCATGCTCGCCGGAGACGCCTTCCCCTCCGACGACGAGGCCGTGGCCTACATGACGGCGGGGCGGGAGGAGGGAGGGCTCGTCCTCGTCTCCCTCCGACCCGACTGGGAGGCCAGGGTGCTCCTCTCCGTGCTCGGGGAGGCGACGGGGCTCCCGGCCACGGGGTACCTCAGGGTCGGGCCCGACCGCTTCGCGCCCATGGGTCGGGCGCTCCAGCGGGGGAGCCCTCGGGACAGCGCGGCGGTACGCGCTGCGGCGCAGGGCGCCGCCGTCCTCGTGCTCCACGGGCTGGATGCCCGCTCCGACGCTTGGAGCAGGTCGTTGGCGCGCCGTGCCTCGCGCGTCCTCCATTGGCCCGGGGACGCTGCCGGGGCCGCGGCGGCCGGCGTCACCGCGGGAGCCCCTCAGGGCGGCGAGTGGTACCCCGTCTCCGACGCGCGCCCCTCCCCGCTGGCCGGGGACCTGCCCGGTGTGGCGCTCCGCGAGCTTCCCCCCCTCACGGGCGTGCTCCCGGTGGAGGGGGCGCCGTCCGGAACCGTCCCCCTCGAGCTTCAACTCGGCGGCACCGGACCCGGGCGGGCGGCCCTGGTCCTGGACGCGGCGGGCGGGGCGCGGCGGGCGGTCGTGCTGTCTTCCGGGTTCTGGCGCTGGGCCGCGCGGGACGGCGCTCCCCGGGACGCCTACCGCCGCCTCTGGTCCGGAGTGGGCGGGTGGCTCCTCGCGGAGGACCGCTCGGCCGCCGGCGGCGACGTCAGGCCTGAGCGGTGGGTTTCCCCCGCCGGGCGCCCCGTGGCCTGGCGGATCCCCCTCGGGGGCCCGGATTCGGTGCGCCTGGAGATCCTCGGCGCGGAGGGCGGGAGCGTCCTGGACACGATCCTGGTCCGCGCGGCCGGCGCCGGCATCCCGCCGCTCCCCGCCGGAGCCTATCGCTACCGCGCCTCGGGAGGCGACGGAGCGATGGGGGAGGGGCGCTTCGACGTGGAAGCCCGCTCCGAGGAGATGCTCCCCCGCCCGGCCGTCCCCGCGCCCCCGGCGAACGCCGTCCCGGGCTCCGCCGGCGGGGGGCTCGCGGGAGCGGGGAGCGTGGACGCGGCCGGGGCTCCACTCCGACGGAGCCCGTGGCCTTATCTTCTCGTGCTCCTCCTCCTCTCCGCCGAATGGGTGGGGAGGAGACGGGCCGGGCTCCGGTAGCCATCCAACCGCGCATCCCCGACATGCCGCGACTGTTCAAGAAGGATCCGGAACGGAAGAAGGGACTCTGGCGCCGGGTGGTGGACCTGGCGCTCACCGACGTGCGCGTCCTCGCCCGCGGGATGGACCACGAGTCGCTGGAGACGCTGGAGGAGCGCCTCCTGGCCGCCGACTTCGGCGTCCCGGCCACCCTGCGCCTCGTGGACCGGGTGGAGGACGCGGCCCGGAAGGGGAAGGTCCGCGGGCCGGAGGGGCTGCGCGAAGCGCTCCGCGACGAGATCCGCCAGATCCTGGCGCCCGCCCGGGACGCCCCGCTCGCCGCCGCCGCCGCACCGCCCACCGTGTACCTCATCGTCGGCGTGAACGGGGTGGGGAAGACCACGTCCGTCGCCAAGCTGGCCCACCACCTGCGCCGCGAGGGCCGCAGCGTCATGGTGGCGGCGGCCGACACCTATCGCGCCGGCGCGGTGGAGCAGCTCGCCGTGTGGGCGGAGCGCGTGGGCGCCGAATTCGTCCGGGGCCAGCAGGGGGGGGACCCCGCGGCGGTGGCCTTCGACGCCATCGACGCGGCCCAGGCCAGGGGCACGGACGTGCTCCTCATCGACACCGCAGGGCGGCTGCACACCAATCGCGGGCTCATGGAGGAGCTCCGCAAGGTGGACCGGGTGGTGCGGCGGCGCCTCGACGGCGCGCCCCACGAGACGCTCCTCGTGCTCGACGCCACCGTGGGCCAGAACGCCGTGCGCCAGCTCGGCGCCTTCAAGGAGGCCGTGCAGGTGTCGGGGATCGTCCTGGCCAAGCTGGACTCCAGCGCCCGGGGCGGGATCGTCGTGGCCATCCAGGAGGAGTTCGGCGTGCCGGTGAAGCTGGTGGGGGTGGGCGAAGGGCTCGAGGACCTGGAGACCTTCGATCCCGACGCCTTCGTGGACGGCGTGTTCGAGTAGAGCGCCCATGGACGATCGCGGTCCCGCCAGCTACACGAACCTGGACCGGCCGGTCCAGTTCCTGAAGGGCGTCGGCCCCAAGCGGGCCGAGGCGCTCCTCTCGCTGGGCATCACCACGGCGCGCGAGCTCCTCTACCACACGCCCCGGCGCTACGACGACGCCTCCACCGTGCAGCCCATCGGGAGCCTGCAGGTGGGGATGGACGCCACGGCCGTGGGCCGCGTGCGGAGCAAGGGGATCGTGCCGACGCGGAAGGGGCTCCGCATCTTCCAGGCGGTGCTCCAGGACGAGACCGGGATGATCACGGTGGCCTGGCCCGGCCAGCCCTGGCTGGAGCGGAAGATCCGGGAAGGCGACACGCTCCTCGTCACGGGCCCGGTGCGCTTCTTCCACGGCCGCCAGCTCCAGCCCAGGGAGCACACGCTCCTGGCCCGGGTGGGCGAGGAGGCGACCCAGGAGGGAACGATCTTCGTGACGTACCCGGCGTCGGAGGAGGTCCCGCAGTGGGTGCTGCGGGGCATCTTCCAGAAGAACCTGGACGCGCTCCTGGGGTGGGCGGACGAGGACGAGTGGCTCTCCGCGGGGGCGCTGGAGGTGCTGGGCCTCCCCGCGCTCTCGAGGGCGCTCTCGCTCCTGCACCGCCCCGGGGTGATCTCCGACGCCGGGGCGGGGCGCCGGCGCCTGGCCTACGACGAGCTCTTCTTCCTGCAGGTGGTGCAGGCCCAGGCGCGGCGGCTCCAGGCCGAGGCGGCGCCGGGAATCGCCCACCGGCGCACCAACGAGCTCATCCGCCCCCTCCACGACGCGCTCCCGTTCCAGCTCACCGTCGCGCAGGCCCGGGTCCTCCGCGAGATCTACGCCGACATGACGTCGGAGCGTCGCATGAGCCGCCTCCTCCAGGGCGACGTGGGCTCGGGGAAGACGGTGGTGGCGCTCTTCGCCATGCTCCTGGCAGTGGAAGGCGGCCGTCAGGCCGCCCTCATGGTTCCCACCGAGATCCTGGCCGAGCAGCATGCCCGCAGGATGGGGGAGATGGTGGCCCCTCTGGGGCTCGAGGTGGAGCTCCTGAGCGCCCGGCTCACCGGCGCGGTCCGGCGCGCGGCGGTAGAGCGGATCCGCACGGGGGAGGCCCGGTTGGTGGTGGGCACCCACGCGCTCATCCAGGACGCCGTGTCCTTCCACGCGCTCGGGCTGGTGGTGGTGGACGAGCAGCACCGCTTCGGGGTGCGCCAGCGCATGGCGCTCTCGGAGGCCGGGGGCGGGGGCGTGGATGCCCTCGTCATGTCCGCCACGCCCATCCCCCGCTCGCTGGCGATGGCCATGTACGGCGACCTGGACCTCAGCATCCTCGATGAGCTCCCCCCCGGCCGGACGCCGGTGCGCACCTCGCTCCGCCACCCGGACCAGCGGGAGGACGCGTACCGTTTCGTGGAGCAGGAGGTCGCGGCGGGGCGTCAGGCGTACGTGGTCTACCCGCTGGTGGGCGAGTCGGAGAAGGTGGACCTCCTGGCGGCGACCGAGGAGTACGAGCGCCTCCGCTCGGAGGTCTTCCCTCACCGCAGGGTCGGACTCCTCCATGGCCAGCTCGCCTCGGACGAGAAGGACCGGGTCATGCGCGCCTTCCTCGCCCGGGACGTGGACGTGCTCGTGGCCACCACGGTCATCGAGGTGGGCGTGGACGTGCCCAACGCGTCGGTGATGCTCATCGAGCACGCGGAGCGCTTCGGCCTCTCCCAGCTCCACCAGCTCCGCGGGCGCGTGGGCCGGGGAGCGGCCGAGAGCCATTGCATCCTGATCTCCGAGCCCGGCGAGGAAGCCACCGAACGGCTGAAGGTGTTCGTGGAGACCACCGACGGCTTCGCCGTGGCCCGCGCGGACCTGCGCATCCGGGGACAGGGCGACCTCTTCGGCGCGCAGCAGCACGGCACGCCCGTGTTCCGCTTCGCCGACCTGCTGGAGGACGAGGACCTCCTGGTGCGGGCCCAGGCCGATGCGCGGGCGCTCGTGGAGCGCGACCCCGAGCTGGCGGCGCCGGAGCACGCCGCCCTGAAGGCCCATCTGGGGGCCCGCTTCCGCGAGCGCCTGGAGATGTTCGGCGTGGGCTGAACCGCGAATGCCGGCAACAGGGCGAAGGCCGGGCGCACGCGGGGTACTCCCCTCTCGCAGCGACCTGTTAACTTTTCCGGCTGCGGCGCCCCTCCGCGCGTGGACGGGCGCCGGCCCTCATCCCAGGCGGACGACGACATGGTGGAGATCAGGGAGCTCGGGAAGCACGTCGGCGAGACCGTGACCGTGCGCGGGTGGATCGAGACCACCCGCGGACACGGCAAGGTGGCTTTCGCCGTGCTGCGCGACGGCACCGGCGTCGCGCAGTGCGTGTTCGTGAAGAAGCAGGTGGACGACGCCACGTGGGAACTGCACGGACTCCTCACCCAGGAGTCGGTGGTCTCGATCACCGGCGAGGTGAGGGCCGACGACCGTGCCCCAGGGGGATACGAGCTCGGGGTCGCGTCCATGACCCTCGGCGCGCTGGCCCAGGAGTACCCGATCCAGCCCAAGGAGCACGGGGTGGACTTCCTCCTGGACCACCGCCACCTCTGGCTCCGCTCCTCGCTTCAGCGCGCAGGGTTGAAGGTGCGCGCCGAGGTGGAGCAGGCCATCCACGACTTCTTCTACGGACGGGGCTTCGTCCGCATCGACACGCCCATCCTGACCGGCTCCATCGGAGAGCACGCCGGCACCCTCTTCGAGACCGACTACTTCGGGGAGAAGGCGTACCTGGCCCAGACCGGCCAGCTGTACGTGGAGGCGGCGTGCCCGGCCTTCCGGAAGGTGTACTGCTTCGGGCCGACCTTCCGCGCGGAGAAGTCCAAGACCCGGCGCCACCTCACCGAGTTCTGGATGGTGGAGCCCGAGGTGGCGTTCGCCGACTCCGAGGACAACATGCGCCTGCAGGAGGACATGGTCTCCTACCTGGTGGAGCGCGCGCTCGAGCGCTGCCAGGAGGAGCTCAAGGTCCTGGAGCGGGACACCAGCAAGATCGAGAACGTGAAGCCCCCGTTCCCGCGCATCAGCTACACCGACGCGGTGGCCCGCCTGCAGGCGAAGGGGAACGAGATCCGGTGGGGCGCGGACCTGGGTGCCCCGGACGAGCAGGGCATCACCGAGGACTATGACCTGCCGGTGTTCGTGTACAACTACCCCAAGGAGGCCAAGGCCTTCTACATGAAGGAGAACCCGGACGACCCGCGCACCGTGCTGTGCGACGACCTCCTGGCTCCCGAGGGGTACGGCGAGATCATCGGCGGGAGCCAGCGGGAGGACGACCTGGACCGCCTCCTGGCGCGCATCCGCGAGCAGAAGCTCCCCGAGGAGGCCTACTCCTGGTACCTGGATCTGCGTCGCTACGGGACCTTCCCGCACTCGGGGTACGGCCTGGGGATCGAGCGCACGGTGGCGTGGATCACCGGCCGGCACCACATCCGCGAGTTCATCCCGTTCCCGCGCCTCATGAACCGGCTCTTCCCGTAGGACCGCTGCAGACGCCGCCCGCCATGCCCATCGTCGTCCTGGACATGAACGACCGCCGTCCCGTGTGGGCCATGCCCTCCTGGGTCCCGGAGCGGATCCGCGAGGCGCTCCCCGAGGCGTGGATGCTCCGCGTCATGGAGGAGGTCACCGACGGCTCGGGGGACGGCGCCGGGCGCGTGGCGCCCGCGGTCCTGGAGGCGGTGGCGGACGCCGACGCCTACCTGGGGTACGGCATCGCCGCCGAACTCCTGCGCGCCGGGCGGCGCCTGCGTTGGGTGCACTCGGGCGCCGCCGGCGTGGGGAGCTCCCTCACGCCGGAGATGCTCGCCAGCCGGGTGGTCTTCACCAACTCGGCGGGGATCCACGCCCAGCCCATCGCCGAGAGCGTGCTGGGGATGATCCTCTTCTTCGGCCGCGGGTTCGACTTCGCGGTGGCGAACCAGGCGAAGGGCACCTGGTCCACCGAGCCCTTCTACGTGGCGGGCGCGCCCCTGCGCGAGCTGGCCGACACCACGGTGGGGCTGGTGGGGTTCGGGGGGCTGGGCAGGGAGATCGCCCGCCGGGTCGCCGGGCTGGGCAGCCGCGTCATCGCCGTGAAGCGCACGCCGCCCCGGGACGGTGAGGCCAACCTGGAGACGGCGGCCGGCGGCGGCACGCTGGGCGATCGCATCGAGCTCCTCCATGGGCCCAGCGGCCTGGAGGCGGTGCTCCGGGAGAGCGACGTGGTGGTGGTGTGCGCGCCCGAGACCCCCGAGACCCGGGGGCTCCTGGACGCGGCCGCGCTCGCGCACCTGAAGGACGGAGCGCTCCTCGTCAACGTGGGGCGGGGGAAGGTGGTGGACGAGGCGGCGCTCGTGGCCGAGCTTCAGGCGGGTAGGCTGCGGGGTGCCGCGCTCGACGTGTTCGCCAAAGAGCCCCTGGCGCCCGGCCATCCGCTGTGGGGGCTCCCCAACGTCCTCATCACCCCGCACGTGTCGGGCGTGTCCCGCTCGTTCTGGGGGCGCCAGACCGAGCTCATCCTGAACAACCTGGCGCGCCTGGCCGCCGGAGCCGACCCCAGGGACGAGGGGAGCGGCTGGCGCAACGTGGTGGACAAGCGCGCCGGCTACTGACGCGTGCGGCCTCTCACCGGCCCGGCGCGACGGGCGCCGGATCCCACGCCTTCATCCCCTCGGGGACGGGTCCCGCCACCGCCGAGTAGGTCCTTCCGAACCGGTCCGTGGCCTCCACGCGCACCTCCCGGAGGCCGGACGTGACCGGGGCGTAGTACAGCTGGCGCGGGTAGGGATCCGCCCAGGTCCTGCGCGGGGGGAGGGCGTCACCGGCGTGGATCCTCACGCTGACGGGGTCGTGCCCCACGCGGCGGGCCATGCGCCCCCGCCGCTCTCCGTCCTCGTACCAGACCACGGTCCACCCCTCGTCGGCGTCCCACACGTTCACCACCAGCTCATCCGGGCACCGGGGATCGGCGCCCGGCAGGTACGCGCGGAGCTGGTGGTCCGCCGGGAGCCCGGTGCCCTTGTAGCGCCAGCGCACCTCCTCCCCGTCCACCTCGTATACGGCGTAGCCGTTGGGCGCCCCGTCGCAGCAGAGGGGCCCACTCCACCAGGCGCCGCACACCGTGCCGACGACGTGCTCGTGGAGGCCCGGGGCCCAGCCGTGCTCGTTCTCGTGGGTGTGCCCGCTCACCACGTGGGCCCGGTACGGCTCCAGGAGGCGCACCAGCGCCTCGCGGTTGTTCACCGTGTTCCAGTCCTCGGGGACGGGCTTCGCGTTGCGGATATGCTCCGTGCCCTGCGCCGGGATGTGCAGGGCGACGACGACCGGGCGCCCGGCCTCGACCCTGGCCAGGTCGGCGGCGAGCCACGCCAGCTGGTCCCGGTCCAGATACCCCAGGTATCCGGTGCCGTACCAGAACACGTCGTCGAGGACGACGTAGTGGACGGCGCCCCGGTCGAAGGAGTAGTAGCGCGGCCCGAAGTGGCGGGAGAAGGTCGCCGTGGAGGCCTCGTCGGTGCGCGCCTCCTGGTCCAGGTCGTGGTTCCCCACCACCTGGAAGAAGGGGATCCCCATGCGCGCCACGCCCCGCTCGTACTCGGGGAACAGGGAGAGGTCGTCGAACATGATGTCGCCGCACGCGATGCCGAACGCGGGCACCTCGCCCAACGACCGGAGCGTGGCGATCACGTCGGGCACGCTCTGCTCGTGGAAGCGCTCCATCTCCCAGCGGTCCTGGGTCTGGATGTCGGCGAGGAGGAGCATGGCATGGCGTTCGTCCCCTCCCTCGAGCCGCTCCAGCTCGAAGAGGGCCTCCATGTCGCCGCCGGAGCCCGGGGCGATGGGGCGGTAGAAGCGAGCCGTGCCGGAGGGCCCCACGGGGAGGTGGTATCCCGACGGCAGGGAGCACGACACGAAGTCCCGGTCCGAGGAGCTGCGCAGCTCGAAGCGCCCGTCGCCGTCCGTGGCCACCACGGTCAGGCCGTCGGTGACCGCGACGCCGCCGACGCCCCTTCCTCCCGCGCGCACCCGTCCCCGCACGCGCACGGGCGAGCCCCTCCGGGGCGACGCGAGGGGCGCGTAGGGATCCGCCAGGATCCGCTCCGGCAGGGTGAGGCCGGCGGCCAGGCCGGCGGCGGTGGCCAGGAACGCGCGGCGGTCCAGCATGAGGGGGCTCCCGTGCGGTGGGCGGCTCACGATTCGCGCTTCAGCTCGTCCCAGAGCCGGTCCAGCGCCTCCAGCCCGGCCTCCTCGATGCGGATCCCGCGCTCCCTGGCCATGGCCTCGAGGCGCTCGAAGCGCTTGTGGAACTTCCCGTTCGCACGATCCAGGGCGGTGGTGGCGTGCACTCCCGCGAGGCGGGTGAGGTTCACCACGGCGAAGAGGAGGTCTCCCAGCTCCTCCTCCACCGCCTCGGGCTTGCCGGCCTCGATCGCCTCGCGCACCTCCTCCAGCTCCTCCGCCACCTTGTCCCACGCGCCCCGGTGGTCCTCCCAGTCGAACCCCACCCCCGCCACCCGCTCCTGGATCCGGTGGGCCTTCGTGAGCGGGTCGAGCCCCGAGGCCAGCCCCGAGAGGACGCCCTGGGAGCCCTCCCGCTCCGCCGCCTTGAGCGCCTCCCACGACATCCGCTCGCCCATGCCGAAGAGGTGGGGGTGGCGCCGCACCATCTTCTCCTCCAGGCGCCGGTAGACGCCCGCCGCCTGGAAGGCCCCCGCCTCCTCGGCCAGAACGATCTGGAAGGCCAGGTTCATGAGGAGGTCACCCAGCTCCTTCTCGAGCGCCTCCGGTCCGCCCTCCCGGATGGCGTCCACCACCTCATGGCTCTCCTCCAGCAGGTGGGGGACCAGGGACTCCGGGGTCTGCGCCCGGTCCCAGGGGCAGTTGACCCTCAGGAACCGGACGAGCGCCAGCGCCCGGTCCAGCTCCCCCGGTCCCGGGAAGCGCGGCTCGGAGGGCGTCGGCGGGGTCTCGGGTGCGGACATGGATGGCGCGACGGGGAAGGGAAATCCTGCCGGGCACCGGTGGGGCCCGGTTGCTCCGGCGCTCCTTCTTCGCATCTTTCACGATCTATGTCAACGGAAAGGAAGTCCCGGGCCTGGATGGAGCTCAGCGCCGACGCGCTCAGGCACAACCTGCGCTCCGTCCGGGCCTCCGTGGGGCCCGGCGTGCGCCTGCTCCCCATGGTCAAGGCCGACGCCTACGGCACGGGCGTGGCGGGCGCCGTGGCCGCCCTGGAGGCCGACGACCCCTACGGGTACGGCGTGGCGGCGGTGGAGGAAGGGGTCGAGTTGCGGGCGCTGGGCGTGCTCAAGCCCATCCTCGTGCTGAGCCCGACGCCGCCGGCGTCGGTGAGGGCGGGGGTGGAGGCGGGGCTCACCCTGTCCATCTCGTCTCTGGAGGCGCTGGATCTCGTCCTGTCCGCCGCCGCCGGCGGGCCCGCCGCGTTCCACCTGGAGGTGGACACGGGGATGGGCCGGGCCGGTTTCGACTGGCGCGACACGCCCCGGTGGGCCCCCCGGGCCCTCCAGGCCCACGCCGCCGGCGTGCGCTGGACGGGCTGCTTCACCCACATGCACTCCGCCGACGAGGGGCGACCCACGGTGGACCTGCAGTGGGGGCGCCTCCAGGAGGCGCTGGCCGCGGCGGGGCGCCCGGAGGGCGAGTTCCTCGTGCACGGTCTCAACAGCGCCGCCTCCCTCCGGTGCCCCGAGTACGCCGCCGACCTGGTGCGCCCGGGGATCTTCCTCTACGGCGGCCGCGTCGGCTCCGACCAGCCGTCCCCGGAGGACGTCGCCTCGGTGCACGCACGGATCGTGCACGTGCGCTCGGCGCCGGCGGGGACCACTCTGGGGTACGGGTCCACCTACCGGAGTGGGGGCGACGAGCGTTGGGCCACGGTGGCCATGGGGTATGGCGACGGCCTACCCCGCGCGCTGGGCAACCGGGGCCACGCCCTGGTGGGCGGGACACGGGTTCCGATCGTCGGACGGATCTCCATGGACGTCTCGGTGGTAGACATCACCCACGTGGCCGGGGTTCGCCCCGGCGACGTGGCTACGTTCATCGGGTCCGACGGCGACGAGCGCATCTCCGTGGACGAGGTGGCGGAGTCGGTGGGGACCATCAGCTACGAGATCCTCACCGGATTCACCCGGCGGGTTGCGCGGATCTGGACGGACGGGAGCGCCGAAGGTGGATCGTGACGCCCTCCTGGCTGAGGCCAGGGCGGTGCGGGATCGGGCCTGGGCGCCCTACTCGGGGTTCCGGGTGGGGGCGGCGCTCCTGGGCGCCAGCGGCAGGGTGTACGTGGGGTGCAACGTGGAGAACGCCTCCTTCGGGCTCACCATCTGCGCCGAGCGTTCGGCGGTGGCGGCGGCGGTGGCGGCCGGGGAGACCCGCTTCCAGGCGGTGGCCATCGTGACGGACGGCGCGGGGCCCGTCGCGCCCTGCGGCGCCTGCCGCCAGGTGCTGGCCGAGTTCGAGCCGGAGTTGGAGGTATGGTCGGAGGGTGGGGGCGTGCGAGGTGGGTGGAGGCTGGACCAGTTGCTTCCGGAGCCCTTCCGGGAGCTTCCGGAGCGCAGGCGTTGAATCGAACACCCCAGGGCGGGGAGGGAATGCCGAGGATGCGGTGCACCAAGTGACGCGGACGAAGATGGCCATGCTCCTGGGGCTCGCGGTCCTGGGGAGCGCAGCCTGCGCGGAGCGCACGCCGACCTCGGTGGACCCCGACCTCTTCCCCGGCAAGCCCACCAGCGTGGCCGTGAGCCTGTCCTGGGAGGAGTTCGGGTCGAACCTGAAGGTCTTCGGGGGCTTCGGCGACGTCTCCGAGCTGGGCGAGGGCATGGTCGCGCGCTCGTTCGGGGGAGTCCTGGACGCCCGCACGCTCGTGCGCTTCACCGTGCTCCCGACCTCGGCCAGCGTCACCGACGCCACCGGCACCTCGGTCACGGACACCCTGCTCTCGCTCCAGGGCGGGCGCGTGGTCGCGTTCATGGACACCACCGGGTCGGTCGTGTCCGGCCCGGTCACCCTGGAGCTGGGAGCGCTGCGGCAGCGGTGGCACCGGGCCTCGGCCACCTGGTCCATGGCCGTGGACACGGCGGGGGAACAGCGCCCCTGGACCGAGCCCGGGGCGGGCCCGCTGGAGCGGCTCGCGACCGCCGTGTGGGATCCCTCGCGGGGGGATTCGGTCGTGTTCTTCCTGGATTCGACGGCGGTGAAGCTCTTCCGCGACACCTCGGAGGTGGCTCGAGGAGCCCTTCTCGGCATGCTCACCCCGGGGGCCCGGCTCAAGGTGGACGACGTGGCCCTGCGGGCGACGGTGCGTGCCTCGCGAGCCGATACGCTGCTGGAGCTCACCTCGAGCTGGGAAGCGTTGACGTTCCTCTACACGCCGGAGGCCGGAGCGCCGGGCGACGGGCTGCGCGTGGGCGGGGTGCCCGCCTGGCGGACGACCCTGGATCTGGCGGTCCCGGCGCGGCTCACCGGGCCGCCTTCGCTGTGCGCTGCCGTCGGATGTCCGGTGGAGCTCACGTCCGGTCGGGTGAACTACGCGGCCCTGGTCCTCTCCAGCCGCAGCACCGATCCCGCGTTCCGACCGTCCGACTCCCTGGGGGTGGACGTGCGGGCGGTCTACGACCCGTCGGCCCTCCCCAAGTCGCCCCTGGGCGCCGCGCTCATCGGCGGCTACGGGAAGATGATGGGGCCCGGTCTCTTCGGCGCGGGCGAGGGGGCGGACGTGGAGATCCCCATCACGAACTTCGTTCGTGCCATCCTCCAGGCCGACACGGTCGCCGGCTTTCCTCCGCCGCACAGCCTGGCCATCCTGTCGGCTGTGGAGCCCTCTTCCCTGGCATTCGCGTCGTTCTGGGGAGTGGGCACGCCCAGGGCGCCTCGGCTGAAGCTCATCGTCACCACCAGCCACTCCGTGGAGCTCCCATGACGGGCCGCGCCGCCCTCCTCCTCGGGATGCTCCTGTCGGCCCCGGGGCCCCTCCTGGGACAGTCGCTCTTCAATGCCGCGGGCCTGGGATCGCCCTCGGAGCCGCTGGACGGACGGACCCGCGCCCTGGGAGGGGTGGGGATCGGGCTCCGCGGCTCGGCGGTGCTGGGCTCCGATCCAGCCGCCGCTGCCTTCTTCACCCTTCCGGCCGGCTACCTCACGGCCCAGCCCTCGTGGGTTGAGTTCGAGCGTTCGGACCGTGCCGAGGAGGGGACGTTCCGGGGCACGCGCTTCCCCGCCCTCGGGATCGCCTATCCCACGGTCCACTCCCTGGTGGCGACGCTGGCCTTCGAGTCGTTCCTCGACCAGCGCTACGAAGCCTCCGACCCTTCCACGATCACGTTGGACGGGAACCCGGTGAGCGTTCAGGACGACTTCGTCTCGCGGGGGGGCGTCTCCCAGCTCCGGCTCGGCCTGGCCCGCCGCCTCGGTCGCCGCGCCGCCGTGGGGCTGTCCGCCGCCCGCTACACCGGCTCCCTGACGCGGCGCGTGCAGCGGACGTTCCACGAGGGCGTGGACACGACCTCGGTGGGTGCATTCCAGACCGGCGGGTTCTGGGGCTATTCGGGGGCCTCGGTGACGGGTGGGGCCTCTCTCTTCCTCGGCAACGTCGCACACCTCGCCGGCAGCCTCACCTGGTCCGGGGCGTTGGACGCCACCGCCTCCGACGACTCGGACGGAGCATCGCGCTCGTACGACATTCCCCTGCAGCTCCGCCTGGGCGCCACGGCGGTCCTGGCCCCGGGCCTCTCCCTGAGCGCGGGGCTCGCGCGGGCAGACTGGTCGGGGGTGGACGACGACCTGCGCGCAGGCGCGTCCGCGGGTGTCGTGTCCTCGTACGGCTTCGGCGTGGAGCTCTCCCGGGCGAGCATCCTGGGCCGCAGCGCCCCGCTCCGTCTGGGATACCGCAAGACCGACCTCCCCTTCGGCCTGGCGGGCGGCAAGCCCACCGAGACCGCCTGGACCGGCGGCCTGGGGTTGAACCTCAGCCAGGTGGGAGAGCTGGTGCGAGCGGGCGTGGACCTGGCCCTGGAGCGCGGGGAACGATCGGACTCGGCTCTCTCCGAGAAGTTCTGGCGGGGCACGCTCACGGTGCGGGTCGCCGGCTTCTGACGGGCGGCCAGGCGTGCGGGTCTACTTCCACACGTTCGGGTGCAAGGCGAACCAGTACGACACCGAGCGCATGCGCCAGGAGGCCGAGGCCCGGGGCGCCACGACCGTAGGCTCCTGGAACGACGCCGAGGTATGCGTCGTGAACACCTGCACCGTCACCAACCACGCGGATGCCGAGGCACGCCGCTTCGTGCGCCGGGTGGCCAGGGAGAACCCCGCGCTGCGCGTCGTGGTCGCCGGGTGCTCCGCCGCCCTGCGTGCACCCGCCTTCCGCGCCATGGGAGAGGTGGACGGCGTGGTGGAGGGGCACGACCCGGTGGCGGTGGCCGCCGCCGTCCTCTCCGGGCCGCCCGTGCAGCTTGGGCTCCGGTCATCCCTGGACCGGATCCACGTGGAGCCGGTGGGCGGCGAGCTCCTCCAGCGCCGCGCCGGGGCGACCCGGGGGTGGCTCAAGGTCCAGGACGGGTGCGACCGGAGGTGCTCGTTCTGCGCCACGCGCCAGGCCCGGGGCGCGTCCCGCTCGCGAGCTCCCGACGAGGTGGTGCGCGAGGCCCGTGCCCTCTCCGGCGTGCACCCCGAGCTCGTGGTCACCGGGATCCACATCGGCCACTACGGGCGCGACCTGGACCCCCCGTGGACCCTGGCGCGGCTGGTGGCGCTGGTCCTGGACCGGGTCCCGGACATCCGCGTCCGACTGGGGAGCGTGGAGGCCACGGAGGTGGACGACGACCTCCTCGCGCTCCTGGCCGCTTCGGGAGGTCGCCTGGCTCCCCACCTCCACATGCCCCTCCAGAGCGGGTCGGACCAGGTCCTCAGGGCGATGCGCCGCTGGCACACCCGGGAGCAATACCGGCGCCGGGCCCTGGAGATCGCCGAGCGGGCGGGCCCCATCGGGCTCGGCGCGGACCTCATCACCGGGTTCCCCGGGGAGACGGAGGAGGACCACGCCCTCACCCGGGATCTCGTCGGGGAACTTCCCTTCACCTATCTGCACGTCTTTCCCTTCTCGCCCCGGGACGGCACGCCCGCGGCCGGGCTCCCCGGGCGGGTACCCCAGCGGGTGGCGGGGGAGCGGGCCCGTGAGCTCCGCGAGCTGGGGCAGGGGAAGGGGCTCGCGCATCGCTCCCGGAGGTCGGGGAGCCGGGCCCGGGTGGTGCTGGAGGACCGGGGCGCCACCGCGCTCACCGGCGACTACCTGAGGGTGGGGGTCCCCGAAGCTCCGCCGGTGCCCGGGCGGCTCCTGGAGGGCACGCTGCAGGGCCCCGGCGGGCATCTGTATATTGCGTGGCCCCGGGAAAACCCCTCCAATTGACGGCATGACCACCGATTCCCGCGCCCGGCGGGCGTACGTCGAGACGTACGGCTGCCAGATGAACATCTCCGACGGCGAGCTCATGGAAGGCATCCTGGCTGCCGGCGGGTACGAGATCGTCGGCACCCCCGAGGAAGCCGACGTGGTGCTCGTCAACACCTGCGCCATCCGGGAGCACGCGGAGCAGCGGGTGCTGGGGCGGGTGGGCCAGCTGAGCGCGCTCGGGCGCCACCGCCCCGACCTCGTCATCGGCGTCACCGGGTGCATGGCCCAGCGCATGGGGGAGGGGCTCCTCGCCCACGCCGCCCGCGTGGACCTGGTCATGGGCCCGGACGCGTACCGCTCGCTCCCCGGGGCCCTGGAGCGCCTCGGCGCCCCGGCGGTGCATGGCGCGCCCCCTCCCGGGGGTGGGCGGCGGCGCACGCGTCCCCTCGCGGTCCTGGACCTGGACCTGGTGGAGAACTACCAGGGGCTCGAGCAGCGCAGGAAGGCGGGTGCCTCGGCGTGGGTGCCCATCCAGCGCGGGTGCGACCACCGGTGCACGTTCTGCATCGTGCCCTACGTGCGCGGCCCCGAGAAGAACCGCAGCGCCGGGGACGTCCTCGCGGAGGTCCGGGGCCTTGCCGAGGCCGGGGTGAGCGACGTGACGCTCCTGGGCCAGACGGTGAACTCGTACGCCTGGGAAGGGTGGTCCTTCCCGCGCCTCCTGAGGGAGGTGGCCCGGGTGGACGGGATCCGACGCGTCTGGTTCACCTCGCCCCACCCCAACGACGTCACGCCGGAGATGGTGGAGGTCATGGCGTCCGAGCCGGCGGTGTGCGAGACGCTCCACCTGCCGGTCCAGTCCGGGTCGGACCGCACCCTCAAGCGCATGCTTCGCCGCTACACGGTGGACGGCTACGTGCGCAAGGTGGAGATGGTGCGCTCCGCCATCCCGGGGATCGCGCTCAGCACCGACCTCATCGTGGCGTTCCCGGGCGAGACCGACGAGGAGTTCCGCGCCACCCTGGACCTGGTGAGGGAGGTCCGCTTCGACGACGCCTTCACCTACAAGTACTCGGCGCGCGAAGGCACCCCCGCCACCCGCTTCCCCGCCGGGGACGGGGTCCAGCCCGAGGAGGCCCAGGCCCGGCTGGCCGCGCTCATCGAGGCCACCCGGAGCGTCCAGGCCGAGATCAACGAGGGCGAGGTGGGGCGGGTGGTGGAGGTCCTCGTCGAGAAGGAGGCCCGCAGCGAGGGCCAGGTGCTGGGGCGCACGCGCCGCAACAAGGTGGTCGCGTTCGACGGCTCCCCCGCGTGGGTGGCCACCTATCGCACCGTGGTTCTGGAACGTACGACGGGCGCGACGTTCGTCGGCTCGGAGGTTCCCGAGCCTGCCCTGGCGGAGATCCGATGAACCGCTTGCTCGGAGGAGCGGGTATCCTGCTCGTGGTGGCCCTTTCGGTGGCGTTCGCCGCCCTGAACGGAAACCAGCGCGTGACCCTCCGCCTGGGCTTCGCCACCTTCTACGGCGTTCCGCTCACGGTGGTGGCGTTCGGGGGGCTGCTCACGGGCATGCTCATCATGCTGGTGGCCGGGATCCACTCGGACCTGAAGGTGCGGCGTATCCTGCGGGACCGCCTCGCCGAGGAGGGGTTGAAGGACCAGGGCCGCTTCGTGGACCAGAGCCAGCAGGACCTGTTCGACGGAGGCGCACCGCCCCCTTGATGCCCCGCCCGACGGGGTGGGTGGGCCGGCGAAGCTGACCGGCGCCCTCCCCCCGGTGGCCCGCCTCGCCCTGGCGTTCTCCGGCGGCGCCGCCTTCGCCCTCCTCCCCGGGCGCTTCTCCCTCCCCGCGCTCTTCGCCGCCCTCGCCGCCCTCGCGCCCATCCCGTCATCCCGCAGCCCCCGCGTGCGCGCGGCGCTGTGCGTGGTCGTGGCTGCCGGCTGCCTCGCGGGGATGGCCGGCCGGGGGCAGGCCGAGGCCGGCGCGCCCGCTCCGACGGGCTTCGCTTCCGCCTGGAGGGCGAGGCTGGTGGAGCGCCTGGACACCTTGTACGGTCCTCGGGCGCCTGTGCTGGCCGCCCTGGCGCTGGCAGAGACCGCGGACATGGACCGGGATCTCCGCGAGGACTTCGCGCGCAGCGGCACGACCCACCTCCTGTCCATCTCCGGCTTCCACGTGGGGGTGGTGGCAGGGCTGGTGCTGGCGCTCCTGCGCGCGCTCCGGGCTTCCCGGCGCTCGGCCGCCCTGGGGGCCGCCGCCGCGTCCTGGCTGTACGTCGCGGTGATCGGCTTCCCCGATGCCGCCGTCCGCTCTGCGCTCATGCTGACCGCCGTGGCCGCCTCCCGCGCCCGGGGGCGGCCCCCGGCCCGGTGGGGAGGGCTCGGCGCAGCTCTCCTCGCGCTGGTGGCGCTCGATCCCCTCCGCCTCACGTCCGCCGGGTTCCAGCTGTCGTTCGCCGGCGCCGCGGGGCTCGTGGGGTGGGCAGGGCCGCTGCGCCGCCGCTTGCGGCGAGCGTGCCCGCGCTGGACCCCGGATGCCCTCATTGACGGGGTCGCCGCCGGCACCGCGGCGACGCTCGCCACCCTCCCCATCGTCGCGTGGCACTTCGAGCGCGTGTCGATCGTGGGCATTCCCGCCACGCTGCTGGCCACACCCTGCGTCGTGCTGGCTCTCCCCGGCGTCCTCGCGTCGCTGGCTGCGGACGCGGTGCATCCCGCAGCCGGGCGCTTCCTTGCAGGAGGCACGGGGCTGGCGCTGGATGTGCTCGTCTGGGTGGCCCGGGCCGCGGCCGCTCCGTCGTGGGCGAGCGTGTGGGTGCCGCGTGGGTGGGTGTCGGTGGGTGTCGCAGGTGCGGTGGTGGGCGCCCGCGTGGCGAATGAGCTGCGGGGAAGGGCCCGCACCGGAGTCCTCGTCGCCGGGGCCGCTGCGGGGATCGTGGCGTGGCCCGGACTCCTCGCGCTGCAGTCCCGCGGGACCGCCGAGCTCCTGGTGGTGGACGTGGGGCAGGGGGACGCGATCGCCGTGCGCACCCCCCGGGGGAGATGGCTCCTCGTGGATGCGGGCCCCGCGTGGGAAGGTGATCCCGGGGCGAGCCCGGTGGTGCGCTCGCTGCGCCGCCGGGGCGTCCGGACGCTGGAAGCGCTGGTCCTCACCCACCCCGACCTGGACCACGTCGGGGGCGCGCCCGCCGTGCTGGCGTCGTTCCCCGTGGGCGAGATCCTCGATCCGGGCGAGCCCGCCGGGAAGAGCGCCTACGTGGCCGTGCTCGAGGCCGCGTCCCGATTGGGGATCCCGTGGCGGCAGGCCCGGGCCGGGGACCTCCGCTCCTGGGACGGCCTCGACGTGCGGGTGCTCCACCCGGACAGCGGGCACGCGGCGCCCGCCGGGGGCGACACGGACTCCAACGACGCCTCGGTGGTCCTCGCGGTGGCGTTCGGGAGTTTCGACGCGCTCCTCACGGGGGATGCACCCACCTCGGTCGAGCGGGGGATCCTGGCCGGCGTGAGCCCAGACCTGGAGGTGCTCTAGGTCGGCCACCACGGGAGCCTCACGTCCACCGATCCCGCGCTCCTGGCCCACGCCCACCCCACCCTGGCCC
>DATIKQ010000011.1:0-3396 GCA_035477395.1 Longimicrobiales bacterium | reverse complement strand
CCGCCGCGTCGTCGCCGGCCAGGGCAAGCGCCGCCGCCCCGTCTCCGTAGGTCTGCATCCAGAAGACCTCGTCCATGGGCGCCACCGCCTCGATGAGGAGGCGCACGACCTGCCTGTCGTTGTCCGACAGGTGGGAGAGGTCGGCGGTGAGGGGGACGGTGGCGTATTCGTCCACCTTGGCTTGCATGGGGGAGACCTCAGGCTTGGGTGCTTCGGCGGGGGCGCAGGCGGTGGCGGCCAGGACGAGGGCCAGGGCGCCCGGGGCGCGGGTGGGGTGGGTGTGGCGGGACATGCGGCGACTCCTGGATCGGAACGGTGCGCGGGCGGCGTGGGGGTGAAAGGTGCAAGCGGTCGCAGTCGGTCGCCAGTTGCAGATACATGCACGTGCATGTAGCATCCGGGCATGCGCACCACCATCGAGCTGAAGGACGAGCACCGCGCCAGGCTCCTCGGGCTCGCCGCCCGCCGCCGGGAGAAGGGGTTCTCGGGGATCGTGTCCGAGGCTGTGGAGGCGTACCTCCGGGCCCTGGACTCGGATGCGTCCGCTCGCGAGGAGGCTCTGAAGCAGCGCGGCTCCCTTTCCGCCGGCGAGGCCGAGCGCCTGAGGGCGCAGGCGTCGGCGCTCCGGGAGTCGTGGCGGTGATCGTCGCCGACACGGACGTGCTCATCGATTTCCTGGCGGGGCAGGAGCCTGCGGCGGCACGCATCGCCCTGGAGCTGGAGCAAGGGGATCTGCACACCACGGCCGTCACGCGCTTCGAGTTGCTCGCCGGGGCCCGAACCGAACGGCAGCGCAAGGGCATCCTGAAGCTCCTCGCCGCAGTGGCGACGCTCCCCCAGGATGCCGCTGCGGCGGATCGGGCGGCTGCCGTTCGCCGCGACCTGGAGAAACGGGGCACCCCCATCGGGATGGCCGACAGCCTCATCGCCGGCATCGTCCTGGAGGCGGGCGGCATGCTCCTGACCCGCAACCGTGCCCACTTCGAACGCGTGGACGGTCTGGCGCTGGGTCGCCTGGGGTAGGCCCCGGCGGCCGGCCCGCGCCGGGCCTGCGGAGGTTCAGGCCGCCTGCAACCTTTCGACCCGTCTTGTCGTCTGACTCGATATCAGGTCATTCGACAACAGGAGCCCCGGTGACACCTCGAGCCGACCTCCTCCAGGGGAGCCTCGACCTCCTCATCCTCAGGACGCTGGACCTGGCGCCCCTCCACGGGTGGGCGATCTCCAAGCGCATCCAGCTCCTCTCCCGAGGCGTGCTGGAGGTGAACCAGGGCTCCCTCTATCCCGCGCTCTACCGCCTGCGGGATCGCGGACTGGTGGAGTCGGAGTACGCCGAGTCGGAGGGGGGGCGTCGGGTGAAGGTCTACACGCTGACGAAGAAGGGGAGGCAGGCGCTGGAGCGGGAGCGGGAAGGCTGGAGGCTCTTCTCCGGGGCCGTGGAGGCGATCCTCGGGACGGAGTGAGGCACGGGAGGTGACGATGGGCGGATGGGGCTGGGTGGTGCGGCGGCTGCAGGTGCTCTTCGGCAAGGAGGGCGCCGAGCGGGAGATGGAAGAGGAGATCCGCGACCACATCGAGCGCGAGACGGCGCTGAACCTCGCCGCAGGCATGCGCCCCGAAGAGGCACGGCGCCGGGCGCTGGTGGCGTTCGGCGGCGTGGAGCGGCACAAGGAGGAGGTGCGGGACGCGCGCGGGGTGCGGCTCCTTGACGATCTCGTCCAGGACTCGCGGGTGGCGTTGCGGGGCTTCCTCAGGGAGCCGTCCTTCACCCTGGCGGTGCTTCTCACCCTGGGGCTGGGGATCGGCGGGAACGTGGCCATGTTCGCCATCCTCCAGGGCTCGCTCTTCCAGGCTCTTCCGTACCCACGGGCGGATCGCCTCGTGCTGGGGCGCGTGACGTGGAACGGGGAAGTCGGGCAAACCGTTTCCGGTCCCGACTACTTCGACTACCTCGACCGCAGCACCTCCTTCGCGGCGCTGGGGGCGTTCACCCCCTTCGAGCTGCGGGGGACGCTCACCGGAGAGGGTGAGCCGGACCGGGTGACGGCCATCCTCGCCTCCAGGGAGTACTTCACGGCCCTCGGGGTCAACGCCGCGCTGGGGCGCACCTTCAGCGCGGACGAGGCGGAGCTGGACGGGCCCAACGTGGTCGTCATCTCCCACGGCCTCTGGGAGCGCCGCTTCGGGTCCGACCCGGCGGTCCTGGGCCGCGCGGCCACGTTCAACGGGACGCCGTACACGATCATCGGGGTCATGCCGGCCGGGTTCCGCCTGGCGCTGGACACGGACGCCTGGCTCCCCATGCAGCGGGGCGGCCCGTGGGCCCAGGCCCGCCAGTTCCACAACTTCGTCCTCGTGGGCCGGCTCGGCGACGGGGTCACCCTGGCCCGGGCCCAGGAGGACGTGGACCGCATCAGCGCGAGCCTTGCCGAGGCGTACCCCGAAACCAACCGGGACAAGGGCCTCGCCATCACTCCGCTGCGCGAGGCGCTCCTGGAGAGCTACCGGACCACGCTGCTCACGCTCATGGGCGCGGTGGCGGTGCTCCTCCTCATCGCCTGCGGGAACGCGGCAGGCCTCCTCCTGGCCCGGGGGAGCGCCCGCCGGGGCGAGTTGGCCGTGCGCTCGGTGATAGGCGCGGGGCGGGGACGGCTCGGTCGCCAGCTCCTCACGGAGAGCACGCTCCTGGCCCTGGGCGCAGCCGTGGTGGGGTTGGCGCTGGCGTCGTGGATCCAACGGGGCGTCCTCACGTTCGTGGCGCTGGAGCGCCTGGGCCCGGTGGAGCCGGAGTTGTCCCCGGCCGTGGTGGGCTTCACGCTGGCCCTGGCCGGGTTCAGCGTCCTCTTGTTCGGCGCGCTCCCCGCCGTGCGCACGGCCCGAACGCACCCCGCTGCAGGGCTGGGGAGCGGGATGCGCACCGCCGGGAGCAGGGCAGGGACGCGCTTCCGCAGCGCCCTGGTGGTGGCGCAGGTGGCCCTCACGGCGGTGCTGCTCGTGTCGGCGGGGCTCCTGCTCCGCAGCTTCGACGAGCTGCGGCGCGTTGACTTGGGCTTCGACGCATCGGACCTGCTCACCGCCTCGGTGCAGGTGGGAGATGCCGGGTACGCCGACGGACCGTCGCGGGTCGCCTTCTTCCGGACGCTGATGGAGCGCATCCGCTCCATCCCCGGCGTGGAGGGAGCGGGGATGATCGACCGGATCCCGGTGAGGATGTCGGGTGGCAACGTCCGGGTGGACCTCCCGGAGCGCTTCGGCACTTCCGGCGTGTTCGGGCAACTCGCCTACCAGCGCTCGGTGCTCCCCGGGTACTTCGGGGCCATGGGAATCCCCCTGGTGGCCGGGCGGGACGTGGCCTGGACCGACGACGCGGGCACGCCGAGGGCGATCGTGCTCAGC
>DATIKQ010000010.1:0-19559 GCA_035477395.1 Longimicrobiales bacterium | reverse complement strand
CCGGAGTCGCCCCGCCGCCCACCCCTAGGAGGAGGAAGAGCGCGTAGCGGAAAACCACAAAAAGCTGTAGAACTCAGGAAGTCAGAGGGGGGTGGGGCAAGCTCGTGAGAATCGCTGGGGAAAGCTGGCGGGAAGTGACAGACCGTACGAAATGATGACAGGGAAGCGCGGACCATACCTCCGTTCAAGCTCGTGGACCAGGTCGGTGCGGAGTACGAGACCCTTTCAGGCGCCTGGCGGTGGGACGGCTCACTGGGGACCCTGGAATCTCTGAATCCCTCAGTAGCCAAGAGGGGCGTCATTGTGTTCGACGTGCCACCGGGCCGGAGCTACAGGTTGAAGTTGTCGGGCGGTTACTGGTCTGACGAGTCCGCCTTCGTTCAACTCGCACCGAAGGCCAGCAGGTAGAGAGGCTGCGGCACCATCGACGTGGGAAGGGGTCGTGTGCTGCGGTCCCGCCTTGCCGCACCCCGCACCCCCCCGGTACCCTGCTCCCGGGGAGGCTCCGCTCCGATCTGAGGGGCCTCCCACGGAGGCTCCCGCGCGGCCATGCGGCCGCGGCCCCCACTCGCACGAGGTGCATCATGCGTCCGGTCGTCCGGTTCCTCCTGGCTGCGGTCCTCGCGGCCGTCTCGTCCTCCCCGCTGGCCGCGCAGGCGAGTCGCCGCGCGGCCGCGGCACCACCCGTCCCCGGCCCCGAGCTCTACGGCGCCCTCCACTGGCGCACCATCGGCCCGGAGGGTAACCGCAACAGCGCCGTGGCCGGCATCCCCGGCGACCCCCACACCTACTACGTGGGCGCCGCTTCCGGCGGCATCTACAAGACCACCGACGGGGGCGTGAACTGGACCCCGATCTTCGACGCCCAGCCGGTGCAGTCCATCGGCGCGCTCGCCGTGGCGCAGAGCGATCCCAGCGTGGTGTGGGCCGGGACCGGCGAGGGGAAGATCCGGAGCCACATCTCCATGGGACAGGGCGTCTACAAGTCCACCGACGCCGGGCAGACGTGGAAGCTCATGGGGCTCGAGGCCACCGGGCGCATCCCGCGCGTGGTCATCCACCCCAGGAACCCCGACATCGTGCTCGTGTGCGCCGTGGGCCACGCCTACGCCCCGCAGAAGGAGCGGGGCGTGTTCCGCACCACCGACGGGGGCGCGACCTGGCAGCACGTCCTCTTCGTGGACGAGAACACCGGGTGCTCCGACATCTCCCTGGATCCCGTGAACCCGCGCAACGTGTTCGCAGGGACCTGGCAGATCGAGATCCACACCTGGGGTCGCTTCAGCGGCGGGCCGGGCGGTGGGCTGCACGTGTCCCGGGACGGCGGCGCCACCTGGACGCGCCTCACCGGGAATGGTCTCCCCACCAAGCCGGTGGGGAAGGTGGCCGTGGCCATCGCCCCGTCCAACCCGCAGCGCGTGTACGCCATGTTCGAGACCGGGGACGGGATCCCCTGGAACGGACAGCCCACCGAGGACGGCCAGATCTGGCGCTCCGAGGACGGCGGCCGGCGCTGGGCGCTCGTGAACAGGGACCGGGAGGCCATGGGGCGGGCGCACTACTACGGGCGCATGGCCGTGTCCACCGAAGACCCGGACGAGACGTACTACATGACGAACGGGTTCTCGAAGTCCATCGACGGCGGGCTCACGCTGAACACGCTGCAGCGCGCGCAGGCGCCAGGCGGCGACCACCACGACATGTGGATCGACCCGACCAACGCGGACCGCATGATCGTCGGGCACGACCAGGGCGTGTCCATCAGCATCAACCGCGGCCAGACGTGGTTCCGCCAGCGCCTCTCCAACGCGCAGATGTACCACGTCACCGTGGACAACATGATCCCCTACAACGTCCTGGGTAACAAGCAGGACGAGCCGAGCTACCGCGGGCCCAGCAACGGCCGCACGGGCCGGGGGATCGTGCGCGGGATGTGGAACTCGGTGGGCGGCGGAGAGAGCGGTTGGGCGACTCCCGACCCCAAGAACCCCGACCTCATCTGGTCCTCCGCCTCCGGCTCGGGGATGGTGGGCGGGATCGTGGTCCGCTACGAGCAGAGCCGCCGCATGTTCCGCTCGGTTGAGGTGTGGCCGGAGCAGAGCCGCGGCTCCGCGGGCGCGGTGAAGTACCGCTTCGTGTGGGACGCCCCCCTGCTCATCTCCCCCCACGACAACAACACCATCTACGTCGGCAGCCAGCACGTGCACCGCACGCAGAACGGCGGGCAGAGCTGGGAGGTCATCAGCCCGGACCTGACACTCAACGACCGCAGCAAGATGGGTCCGTCGGGCGGGCTCACGGGCGACAACATCGGCGTGGAGTTCGCCGGCACCGTGTACGGGATCGCCGAGTCGCAACTGGAGAGGGGACTCATCTGGGCGGGGACCAACGACGGCCTCCTGCACGTGACACGGGACAACGGCGCCACCTGGAGCAACGTCACCGCCAACATCGCGGGGCTCCCCGCGTGGCTTGCGGTGCGGAGCATCGCGCCGTCGCGCTGGGACGCGGGCACCGCGTACGTGGCCATGGACGGCCACCAGGCCGGCGTCCTCGAGCCCCACGTCTACCGTACCCGCGACTTCGGCAAGACCTGGCAGAAGATCGTGCAGGGGATCGCTCCCGGCCCGCTCAGCTTCACCAAGGTGGTCTACCAGGACCCGGTGCGGCGCGGCCTCCTGTACCTGGGCACCGAGACCGCCATCTACGCGTCGTTCGACGACGGCGACCACTGGCAGCCGCTCCAGAACGACCTGCCGCACGCGCCCGTGTCGGGGATCGTGGTCCAGGAGCACTTCAACGACCTGGTGATCTCGACGTACGGGCGGGGCTTCTGGATCCTGGACGACATCAGTCCGATCCAGCAGCTCACGCCCGAGGTCATGGCGGCCGACGCGCACCTGTTCACGCCGCGCAACGCGTACCGGTTCCGGACGCTGACGCCCCTCTCGACGACGTACGACGACCCCACCACGGGTGAGGACCCGCAGAACGGGGCGTACCTGGCCTACTGGTTGAAGGCTCCCGCGAAGGCCGCCCCAACCGTCACGATCCTCGACGGGGCAGGCAAGGTGGTGCGCACGCTCCGGGGCTCCAACCAGGAGGGCGTGAACCGGCTCGTGTGGGATCTGGAGGACGAGCGCTCGCCGCAGGCGCGGCTCCTCACACCTCCCATGTACGCGGAACACATCCAGCCGGGCCCCGAAGGGCGAGGCGCGGGTGGGGGCATGTCCATCCTCATGCCGCCCGGGTCGTACACGGTGAAGCTCACCGTGGACGGCGTCGAGCAGTCCAAGCCGCTCACGGTGCTCAAGGACCCGAACACCGCGGGCACCGAGGCCGACATCGGCCAGCAGATGACGCTGCTGCGAGCCGTCCGCGAAGACCTGAACCGCACGGTGGCCATGGTGAACCGCATCGAGGCCGTGCGCGTGCAGATCGCGACACTGGCCCGCTTCGCGGGCGACGCGGAGGTGAAGGCGGCGGTGGCGGCGCTGGAGGCCAAGCTCGTGGAGCAGGAGCAGAACCTGGTGGACCTCCGCCTCACCGGCCGGGGCCAGGACGGGATCCGCTTCGAGGCCAAGCTCATCCAGAAGCTGAACTACCTCACCGGCGCGCTGGCCGGGGGCGACTTCCGCCCCACCGATCAGCAGGTGGAGGTCCAGAAGCTGCTCAACGGCAAGGTGAGTGAGCAGTTGGGCGCACTGGAAGCCATCCTCAGGAACGACGTGGGCGCGCTGAACGCGCTGCTCCGGCAGAAGGGGCTCACGGTCATCACCGACAGGGATCGGTAGAGATGTCCGGAAGGCGACGGGTCCGGTGACCCGCGACGCAGGACGGGAGGCGCCGGCGGCCAGGGGAGGCGCCGGCGCCTCCGCGCGTATGGACGCTCCGACGGCCGGCGGCGCTTCGACGCTCTCCGACGCGGTGCGCCGGCGGGCGCGCGAGCTTGGATTCGGCCTGGTGGGGATCACCACGCCCGATCCGAGCGAGCACATGGACTTCTATCGCCGATGGCTCGCGGATGGGCGACACGGGGGGATGGCGTACCTGGAACGCTCCGACGCCGTGGCGCGGCGGGACGACCTGTGCGCGACCCTCCCGGGCGTGCGCTCGGTGATCGTGGTGGGCCACGAGTACTACCAGGAGGACCCGCCCGGCGTGCCCGGGGATCCGTCGAGGGGCGTGATCGCCCGCTACGCCCGGGGGCGTGACTACCACAAGGTGGTGAAGAAGAAGCTCACGGTGCTGGGGAGGTCGTTGGAGGCGGGCGTCCGGGATGGGCGTGGCGCGGCCGACGCGCCCCCGGCCTCAGCGTCACCCCCACCCGTCGCCTGGCGCGCCTACGTCGATACAGGCCCGATCCTGGAGCGCGACCTCGCGCGGCGCGCCGGGCTGGGGTGGCTCGGGAAGAACACCATGCTCATCAACCCCCGGAAGGGCTCGTACTTCTTCCTGGGGGTGCTCCTCACCGACCTCGAGCTCGATACCGACCCGCCCTTCGAGGCCGACCATTGCGGCACGTGCAGAGCCTGCCTGGACGCATGCCCCACGGGGGCGCTCCTGGGGCGCGACGCGGAGGGCGCACCGGTGATGGATGCCCGGCGCTGCATCTCGTACCTCACCATCGAGCACCGGGAAGAGATCCCGCCGGATCTCCGCACGCCCATGGGAAACCGGGTCTACGGGTGTGACATCTGCCAGGAGGTGTGCCCGTGGAATGTCCGGTTCGCAGAGGTGGCCGCGGAGCGGGATTACGCGGCGCGAGCGTCGTGGGAGGCGGAGTGGGACGCGGATCAGCAGAGCGGGGACGTTTCACCTGAATCGCCCGGCGACGCCGTATCCGATGGCGAGAGCGAGCCCGGCGCTCCCGCCCTCATCCCCACCACCGACGGCCCCTCCCTCGTCGACCTCATGAAGTTGGACGAGCCCGAGTGGGATGCGTTCACGCGGGGGTCGGCCATGCGGCGGGCGGGATACGGCGGGCTTCGGCGCGACGTGGCGATCGCGATCGGCAACTGGCTGGCCACAGGTGGAGCGCCCGACCCGGACGCGGTCGGCGAGCTGGTGGCGGCGCTGTCGGACGAGGACACCACCGTCGCGGAGGCGGCGGCGTGGGCGTTGGGGCAAGGCAGGCGCGGAGGCGGGTGAGGGTCGGGACTGTAGCTGGTGGTACCGAACCAGGCCGGTGCGTCGAAAGACGGCACTCTCATTTTCGTCGGGGCGAAGGGATCCGACGCGGAAGCGTACGGATCCGGACCATCCCGCCCTCGTACCTGCGGTGGCCCACTACATCCATCGCGTACCGCCTTCCGATTCCGGCGAACAGGGCATGCCCCGCATCCAACGCGATCGGTGCGAACGTGATGGTGATCTCGTCGATCAGGTCTCGTCGAACGTTTCCCGTCCCATCAGGCCGGCACCGACATCCGCGGGTCCCGCGATGAACCCACCGAGTGAGCAGGCGATGTACATCCCCGTCGGTCTGATGGCTCACGAGATGGCGCTTCAACTCGTGTCTATATTTGGATACTATCCGCGAGTATCGACGAAACGTCCGGGCGGCCCGCCCGGGCCCCGCACGTGGAGAGGTGGGGATGAAGAAGCCATGGTTCCACATTCTGCTGGTGGTCGCCCGCGAGGCGGTGCACGGTGCCGAGATCCGCAGGCGCGTGGACGAGGAAACCGCCGGTGATGTGACGCTCTACCCCGTCACTCTCTACCGCAGTCTGGACGAGCTCACCGAGCGCGGGCTCATCGAGGAGACCCCGCACCCCGCCGCCGCGGACTACAACGAGAAGCGTCGCTACTACGTCATCACCGCCCGGGGGCGCGAGGCGCTCGCTGCCGAAGCGCACGCGCTCGAGGCGGCCGCCCGCATGGCGCACGCCGTCCTGAAGGAGGCCCGGTGAAGGCGCGAGGTCGCTGGTTCCGGCTCCTGCTCCGTCTGCTGCCTTCCCCGTTCCGCAGGCGTCACGGCGATGCAATGGCCACGGAACTCGAGCAGATGAAACGCGACCTCGGTCCTTCGCCCAGGCGGGTGGCGCTACTGCGGCTGTACCTCGGGGCCACGTGGGACGTGCTCCGGCATGCGTTCGGCACGGGGGCCGGGCGCACAGGCGGCTCCGGCTGGGTCGACTCCTTGGGCGCGGACGCGCGGTTCGCCCTGCGGCAGTTCGGCCGCCGCTGGGCCACGACGCTGACGATGCTGGCGATCCTGTCGGTCGGCATGAGCGTGAGTATCCTGCTCTTCTCCTTCGTGCACTCGTATGCCACGCGTCCGCCGCGGGGCGTCCCTGCCTCCGAGGAGGTCGTCCGCATCCGCGGCGTGCAGAGCTCGGCGGTCTACGGTGCCGTCGTGCGCACCTTCGGCGAGGAGGAGATCGAGGCGTACCGGGCGCTCACCGGCCCCTTCGAGGAGTTCACCGCCTGGGCGGACGCGACTGGCACCGTCGACGCCGTCGAGGGTGGCACCGTGACGTCGAAGATCACCATGGTCACCGGCGACTATTTCGGCGCGATCGGGGTACGGCCGGCCCTCGGAGGCGGACTGCCGGCGGAGCCGCCGGGGGACGCGACGCTCGACCGCGTCGTGGTACTCGGCTACGGGATCTGGGACCGGCTCTTCGGCCGCGATCCGGGGGTACTCGGCCGAACCGTGAGGGTGAATGGAGCGCCGCTCACGGTCGTGGGTGTCGCACCCCCCGGCTTCATGGGGCTCAACCGCCTGGGGGGCTTCCAGGTGTGGACGCCCCTCGCGAACCGGGCCGTGCTGCTCCCGGAGGACGTCGCCTCCGACCTCGCCTTCCGCGCCGCTGCCCGCCTGCGCCCGGGCGTGACGCCCGAGGCCGCCACCGCCGTGGTCGCCGGCGTCGCCGAGCGGGTGACCCGCGCCATGGACCGCCCGCTCGCCGCCGACATGCGCGACCCCACCGCGGACGTGGTCGTGTTGCGGAGCGCCAATGGTGATCCCAATTTCGACAACGACGTGCGGATGCAGGTGATCTCCTTCGGGATCCTCGGCCTGCTCGTGCTGCTCGTCACCTGCGCCAACGTCAGCGCCCTGCTCATGAGCCTGGCCGCCGCGCGCCGCCAGGAGCTCGTGATCCGCATCTCGATCGGCGCGCCGCGGCGCCGGATCGTGCGGCAGCTCCTCACAGAAAGTGCGCTGCTGGCGACCCTCGCGGGCGGCGCCGCACTCGCGATCGTGTGGTACGGTTTGCGCTGGACCATGCTCCGCTTCCCCAGCCTGCCGGCCGACATCGCGGTCGCCCCGGCCGCGGTGGCTTTCACCTTCGGGGCGGCCCTCCTGGTGGGGCTGCTGTTCGGCCTCGCCCCCGCGCTGCACGCCACCGGCGTGACAATCGGCAGCGCGCTGCGGGACTCGTCGGCCGCGGTCGCCGGCGGCAGGCCGAAGCTCCAGCGGCGACTGGTGGTGGCGCAGATCGCCCTCACGCAGCCCCTGGTGGTCGCGCTGGTGGCCGTGCTGCTCATGGTCATCGGGAGTTTCCGGACAGGGCAGTACGAGCAGACCGATAGGCTGATCGCCCTCGACCTGAACGCCGCCGCCGTGAACCCCGGCGCCAATTTCGATGAGAGCTGGTCCGCGCGGCCGCTCGAGGAGGTCCTCCCGGGGTTGGTCGCTGCGATCGAAGGGCTGCCCGGGGTAGTGGACGTGGTGCCGCAGGCCGGCTCGCTCGGCGCGCTGGGGGCGTATCAGGTGCTCCCGGAAGACCGTGCCGGCGGTGAGGTGGAGACGCTTCACCTCGTTGGGAGCACCGCCGCGCCCGGGTACTTCGCCACCACCGGCATCGAGGTGGTGCGCGGTCGCGAATTGCGCGCCGGGGACGTGGACGCGGGGGCACTGCAAGAGCGCGGTGCCGCGGTGCCTGTGCTGATCGGCAGCGGGCTCGCCGAGCGGCTCTGGCGTGGGGCGGATCCCGTCGGCCGTCGGCTGCAGCCCGTCGGCGATTCGATGCGGTACGCCGCGGAGTTGGTGGTGGCGGGGGTAATCGCTGACCCGGATCGAATGCCAGCGGACGCCACGCCTGAGGTGTACGTCGCCGCCGACCCCAGGAGCGCCAATCCGGATCTCTTCATCCGCACCGCCGCCGACGCCGACCCCCTCGTGCCGCAGATTCGCCGGCTCGTCACGGGTCAGGCCTCAGGCTGGACGGCCTACGTCACCACGGTCGCGGCCCTGGAAGCCGAAAGCCTCGCCATCTACCGCGGCGTCACGCGCGCACTCCTCGGGGCCGGCATCATGGCGCTCCTGCTGTCCGCTGTCGGCCTTTACGCGGTCATGGCGTTCTCGGTCGGGCAGCGGGCGAGGGAGATTGCCGTGCGCAGGGCCGTGGGCGCGCCCGCGGAGAAGATTGCGGCGCGCTTCGTCGGGGAGGGCGTGCGTCTCGGGATGGTGGGGTTGGCGATCGGGCTGCCCGTCAGCCTTGTCGCGCTACGCGTGCTGAACGGCATCATGCTGGAGGGCTTGAGCGGCTATCCGGGCGTGGGGCTGCCGGAGGTCACCGCCGTGGTCGTCCTCTTGGTGGTGGTCACCGCCGTGGCGGCGACCCTGGTACCGGCCGGACGGGCGGCGGCGGTGGATCCCGCGGAGGTGTTGAGGAGGGGCTGAGCTAGAACGTCTGGTACAGCTGTCGGAGGGTCGGGGCGGCCTCGGCTGGTCATACGGGTGAACCGGCACATCTGCCAGGAGGTGTGGGCCCGACCCGTTCGCCGTCGGCGAGCTTGTCGCTGCATTGTCCGACGAGGATGCGGTGGTGGCGGAGGCGGCGGCGTGGGCGCTGGGGCGGGCGAAGGCTGGAATCAGCGACCCGGCGGACGGCCCCTGCCTACCGACGCCGGCCCGGGAGCGCCCTCCTGACCTCCTCGCCGAAGTTCTCGATGAGGATCAGACGGGGGCGCAGGACGCGCGCCATGATGAATCGCTGGTCGTCCGGGGTGACGTCGTACATGGCCACGTTCGCTGCCAAGGCGACATCGTGGGGGATCTCGAAGAGCACCGACCGAGCGATGACCTGGACCTCCCCTTCGGTCCGTATGCGAGCGACCATCATCTCCCGGTCGGCCGAGACGTAGAACAGCTCGCGCCCGCCATGGCTCCATACGGGAGAGGAGCCGCCGCCGAGCGAAACCATCCACTTTCCCGTGTCCACGTGGGGGAATGGGCGAAGGTACACCTCCTGACTCCCCGATTCGTTGGACGCGTAGGCCAGCCAGCGGCCGTCGGGTGAGAGCCTGGGCGAGACCTCGTCGTACACGGACGTGAGGAGCGGCAGAGCCAATTCGTCCTCACCGACGTGATGAGCGTACAGGTCCCTTCCCCCGCGTTTCGCGAGGATCCCTCCCGCACGGAAGACGATCCATGCGCCGTCGGTGGACATCGTCGCGTCGAAGGGGCTCTCCGGCCCGGTGAGGACCGGCTCCGCAGCGCCGGTTCCATCGGCGCGCCTGACGTAGAGGTCGACCTGGTCCGCCATGCTGCCGGGGATGAAGGAGATGAAAAGGACCGACTCCCCATCGTAGGTCCAGGAAGGCCGCAGGTCCTCCCCGGGATCCGTCGTAAGCCGGATGAGCGGCCCCCGGTCCAACTCCTTGATCCAGATGTCATCCCCTTCATCGGACCTGATCCCGATCGCCAGGCGCCTCCCGTCGGGGGAAAGAGCGAACCCTGACATTCGGCGGGGCGAGGCGAACCTCCAGTCAGGGTCCACGCGCTGGATCGCGCCGTTCCGGGCGATCCATACCAACTCCTCCTGCTCAAGAGAGGCGGGGGGTTGCAGCATCAGGAGTGAGCCGTCGGGCGCGAGGGCCAGGTCGGGGTAGAGGAAGTCGATGTTCACGCCTTCCAGGAGCGGTGCCTCCGGGCCGATGAGCTCGAGCGAGCGTGCATCGAAGGGCGCCGCGAAGACCGTGCCGTTTCGGCGGACGTAGACGATGTGCCCGGATTCGAGATACCATCCTCTCAACACGTCTGGGACCAGCTCGCGCCCGTCGCCCGTCCCGAGGTCGACCACCCAAAGGCTCGACGTCGGCCATGTATACGGACCAACGGCCACCAGCAACCCCCGCCCTCCTGGCAGCGCGACCGGGTAACCAGGCACCATACCTTCCGGGCAGGCTGGCCAGAGGTTCGTCGGCGGGCCGCCGCCCCTGGGGATACCCTCGAGCGGGAAGGCACCTCCCCGCCCTCCTCCCCGCACTTCCCCGGTGTAGACGAGCCGGCCATCCTCCAGCCAGGCAACGCCCGAACGGAGCGCGCTGTCGGCGAGCGTCACGACGCTTCCGCCGACGATGGGCACCTTCATCAACTTCGGGTAGGAATAGAAGACCACGTCGAGGCCGTCGGGCGAGATGGCGGGCATCTCGGCACCCTCGGTCTCCGGCAGGGGATACGCGTCGACCCGGTCGCGGAGCTTCACCCAGAGGCGGGGGCCCCTCTCGCCGGGTCCCAGATAGACGATGGCCTTCGCGCCGCGGCCGACATCGACCGTCTCCATGAGCCCATTCAGCGGCTCTTGCCCCTCGGGAAACGCCAACGCGTAGCGCGCCACGGAAGGCGAGGGCCATGAGGTGGGGCGCAGCAACGTCGCTGCCGCAGCGATGATCGCGCCCGTGACCGCCACCACCGCGATCGTCCGCCACCGGTTCCAGACCCTTCGGGTGCTGGCCCCCGCGGGGGGAGTCTCGCCCACGGCCGGTGGTTGGCCCGCGAGCGCGGAGTGGGGGGTCACTCCGAGCGGGTGCGCGTCGACGTGGGCATGGCCTCCTTGCCGCAGCCGCGCTGCACAGGCGGCGACCTCCGCGTCCGGCTCGGCGTCCAACTCCTCCTTCATGACGGTCGCGTGGCGTTCCGCGTGCAAGATGGCGGCCGGCGCATCCCCGGCGGCCTCGAGGGCCCGCATGAGTCCGACCGCGAAGCGGGAGCTGTACGGATCGACCTCCGTGAGGCGGCGCCACACCTCCACGGCCCGCAAGGGCTCTGTCTCCGCGCATCTGCGGGCGATCCGCTCCAGAACCCCGACATACCCCCGGCGCAGGCGCGCCCGCTCAGCTTCCACCCACTGCTCGAACTCCGGCGCATCCTCCAGGAAGAAGCCGGGCAGAAGCTCTCCCGCATAGAGTCCCGCCGCGGTGTCGTCGTCTTTCCCTGCCGCCGCAGCCTCGAAGGCCCACACGTCACACGAGAAGAGGGGGACCGCCAGCGCAACTTCGTCCGCGCGGGTGAGCAGCGCATCGTCGCCCAGGGAGCGGCGGAGCCCGTGGAGCGCCTGGCGCAGGGAGGCCCGGGCATGCTCGGCGTCCTGGTCGGGCCAGAGGAGCGTCAGGAGGACGTCACGGCGTCGGTAACCACGCGGTGATGTCACGGCGAGGTACGTAAGGAGCGCGAAGCGCTTCGGGTGCGCGAGCACGGAGCGTACCTCGCCACCGTCGGGACCGCAGAGGTCCAGACCGCCCAGGATGCGCAGGTGGAATCCCATTGGCCTCGACGGCGTGAGATTGTCCGACGCAGACGGGACGGCGGTCCCGGGGCAGGGCGCCGTGCAGCAACTCCCCAGTATCGCTTAAGCATAGATGGGGGGCCGATCCGCAGCAATCACGCTCATCGGCCGCACCCCAGCGTCCGCCCATGGACGGTGGACACCAGCAGCGCTCCGCCCGCGTGACCTGTGCCATAGTGGCTGGTGGCGTCGACGGGCGACTCGAAAAGGACCTGCACGATCTCGCGCGGAGCCATGGCATGCAGGAAGTCCAGGTCGGTCATCCGGGACCCGTCCACATAGGCCACTGGGGGATAGGCGCCGGGGCCGCGCCCACGCAGGAAACGGGGGCGAAGCTCGTGGATCGCCTCCAGGAGGTTGGTAAAGCGGGTCGCCCCGAATTCGGAGGCGCAGAGCAGGTTCGACTCCGGGCCGATGGACGCCGGGAATCCGCTCGGGTTGCCGGCGGCGCACGCGGGGAGTGTGGAAAGGGAGACGACGAGGACGACGAGCGCGGGACGGACGTTCACGGGTACCTCCGGTCGGGGTGCAATTCGCACCCAAGGCATAGCCGGTGGCCGTGAACGCCTCGTGATCAAAGCGTGAACGCGACGTTGCGGGGTCGGGCGGAGGGTGGAGAAGCCCGGGCCGTCGCCCGTCTCCCTTGTGGTGAAGAAAGGCTCGATGATGCTGCGGAGGATGAGAATCGGCTGATCCGTGGTGGTCCGAAGGGCCCCACACACCGGTCCGGCGGAGGGACGACCACCCACGTGCCCGCCAACGTCAGGCTTGCGCCTATCCCACCAAGCAGGGCAACGTACCGACCCGTCGCCACGGGCCTACGCCCTCGGACCCTCCAATCCGGACGACCCTCCCATGCGGCACGCCCTCCGCTCGCTGCTGAAGGCGCCAGCCTTCTCGCTTCTGGTCATCCTCACGGTCTCGCTGGGGATCGGCGCGACCACCGCGGTCTTCTGCGTCTTCCGCGGCGTGCTGCTCCGGCCGCTGCCCCACGAGGGCGGCGACCGGATCGTGTACCTGCAGCAGTCGGCCTCGAAGGCAGGGCTGGAGGACGTGAAGTTCTCCGTCCCGGAGATCATCGACTTCCGCGAAGGCGTCGACGCGCTGGACGGCGTCGCCGAGTTCTCGGCCATGCCCTTCACGATGTTGCGCGTCGGGCCGCCGACGGAGGTCCGCACGGGCATCGTGAGCGCCAACTACTTCCAGGTGATGGGGTTGAGCCCGGTCCTCGGCCGCGTGCTGGGGCCGGGCGACGACGGCGCTGCCGCGGATCCGGTGATGATCCTGACGTGGGAATACTGGCGCAGGGCCTTCGGCGAGGACCCGGCCGTGCTGGGGCGCGTGGTGGACATGAACGGGCGCTCGGCGACGATCGTGGGCGTGCTCGAGCCGGCGCCGCCCTTCCCGGGGGAGACGGACGTGTTCGTGAACGTCGTGACGAGCCCGCACCACATGGACGCGACGATGGTTCACGGCCGCTCGCACCGGATGACCGACGTCTTCGCGCGGCTGGCGCCGGGGGCGACGGTGGACGCGGCGCGCACGGAACTGGAGGAGGTTGCGGCCCGGATGTACGCCGACCACCCGGGCAACTACGACCCGGCGGCGGGCTACGAGGTGAGCGTGACGCCGCTGCGGGAGGCGCTGGTGGCCAAGGCGCGCATGACGCTGTACCTGCTGATGGCGGCGGCGGGGCTCCTGCTGCTGGTGACCTGCGCCAACGCCGCCAACCTGGTCCTCACCCGCAACCTGCGCCGCGACCGGGAGTTCGCCGTGCGCTGGGCGCTCGGGGCGGGCCGTGCGGGGCTCCGCCGGATCCTCCTCACAGAGTGCGGCATCCTCGCCGGCGCGGGAGCGGTGGTGGGGCTGGGCTTCGCGTATCTCGCCTTGGGCCTGCTGGTGAGCTTCGCCGAGCGCTTCACCACCCGGGCCAGCGAGATCGAGATGGACCCGGCGGTCCTCGCCTTCACGACAGGGGTGGCGTGCCTGGCTGCGGTGGCCTTCGCCTTCGCCCCGGGACTGCAGAACCAGGAAGCGGCGGGGGCCACGCTCACGCGCTCGGGCTCGCGCACCACGCGCGGGAGCCGCCGGCTGCAGCGAGGGCTGATCGTCGCCCAGGTGGCGGCGAGCGTCACGGTCCTGACTGCGGCCGGCCTGCTGGGGCGCACCCTCCTGGCGCTCAACGCGGTGGACCCCGGCGTGCGGGTGGAGAACACCCTCACGCTGGAGGCCCCCGCCACGATGGAGGGCCAGGTGCCCGGCGAGGTCGTCGCGCTGCAGGAGGAGATGGCCCGGCGCATCGCGGCGCTGCCAGGCGTGCAGGACGTGGGCGTGGGCCTGAGCGTCCCCCTTCGAGGCAATCAGGTGAAGCTGGAGATCAGGGCGGAGGGGCGCCCCCCGGCACCGGGCGAGCCCATCCCGATGGCCGAGTACCGCACGGCCACGCCCGACTTCTTCGACGCGGCGGGCATGCGGATCCTCGCGGGCCGGGGCTTCGCCGCCACCGACGAGGCGGGGAGCGCCCGGGTGGGGGTCGTCAACGAGGCGCTCGCCGAGAGGCTCTTCGGCGACGAGGACCCGCTGGGCCGGCGCGTGACCTGGACGGGGGAGGTCCTCTCGGCGATCGGCATGAAGGAGGACTGGCGCACGATCGTGGGCGTGGTGGGCAACACCCGCGACGACGGGCCGGACCAGGCGCCGCCGCCGACGCTGTACCAGCCGCTCACGCAGAGCGACCTGGCGTACTATCCTGGCGCCTTCGTCATCCGCGGCGAACAGGCCCCGACCCTGGCCCCTCAGGTGCAGCGGATCATCAACGAGATGGCTCCGGAGCAGCCGGTGCTCCGCGTCGCCACGCTGGAGCAGATCCGCCAGGAGAAGATCGCTGCCGAGCGGCTGAACACCTTCCTGGTGGGGGTGCTGGGGCTCCTGGCGCTCGTCATCTCGGCGGTGGGGCTCGCGGGCGTGCTCTCCTTCCTGGTGAGCGAGCGCACGGCGGAGATCGGGATCCGCATGAGCCTGGGTGCGGACGCGCGGAGCGTCCTGGGGATGGTGCTCTGGGACGGCACGCGCCTGCTGGCCGCGGGGAGCGCCCTGGGTCTGGTAGGGTCGATGGGGGTGACGCGCCTGCTCCAGGGGCTCCTCTACGGAACCGAGGCGGGTGACCCGCGCACGCTGGCCGCGGTGCTGCTCGTGATGACCACGGTGGGCCTCGCCGCGACGGCGGGGCCGGCCATGCGAGCGGCGCGCGTCGATCCGCTGGAAGCGATCCGCAAGGAGTGAGGGCTGTGCGGTGGCGGGCGCCGCACTTCCGCTTTCCGCCCTATCCCTTCAACGCCTCGCTGGGATGGACGCGCAGGGCCCGAAGCGTCGGTCCCGTGCACGCCACCAGGCCGACGAGGACCATGACCGTCACACCCACCGCGAGGGCCTGCCCCGTGGCGGCGTAGGGTGAGGTCTGGTTCATGCGGGTGAACAACGTGGCCATGGGGATCCCGAGGACCACCCCCAGGCCGAGCTGGGCGAGGGCACGTCCGGCCACCGAGAGGATCAGCTCCCGCCGGCCTGCGCCCAGGGCCGCCCGGATCCCGATCTCGGTGGTCCGCTCCGCCACCGCGAAGGACAGGATGGCGTAAATGCCCGAGGCGGCCAACGCGAGGAGCACGCCCACCAGGAATGCCGCGCCTGTCGTCAGGGCGATCAGGAAATACCAGTCGCCCTCGTACACCCGGTCGAGGGGGCCGATCACCGACACCATCAGGTCCGGGTCGACCTGACCTGCCACGGTCCGCAGCGTCGTCGCGAATCCGGTCGGATCCTCCCCGACGTGGATGCCCAACCGCACGCTGCGGAGCTCACCGGGGGCGAAGGGCTCGTAGACCGCTTGGTCATTCTCCGCCGAGATCATGCGCGTCCCGAGGTGACCGACGACGCCCACGATCTCCATCCATGGACCCGGCTCCCCGTCACCCCAGGGGACGAACCGGATCCTCCGGCCGACGGCGCTCTGCCCACCCAGGACGTTCTGGACGAACGTGGTGTTCACGATGACCGCGGAACGGGCTCCGACCAGGTCACCGGCGCCGAAGTCGCGCCCGATCAGCACCGACTGGTCCAGCGACCTGAAGAAATCCACGGCCACCCGGGCCAGCCGGGTGGAAGTGCCGCGGCGATCGGCAGGAGGCGCGAGACCCTCGGCTTCCACCAGCCGGCTGTCGTGGTTCATGCGCGGCAGGGCGTCGGCCACCGCCACGCCGCTCACCCGCGGGTCCTCCCTCAGTCGCCGCACCAGCTCCTCCTGGGCTGCGGCCCATCGGCCTGCGCTGCGCGCGCCGTCGGTTGCCGTCCCCCCTTCTGCTCCAGCGTCGAGGGGGAAGCTCACCGTGGCCGCCAGGTACTCCGCGGCGGGAATGTTCACCGTCTGGTTGGCTGCCCCGGCGTCTCGCACCTGAGCGGCCGCGGTCAGGGCGAAGCCCACCGCGGTCACCGCCACGGCGACGTCCGTGACGATGAGCGCGCCCGACAGCCCGCCCATGCGGAGGCCCGTCTGCCTGGCGCGGGCCCGCTGGATGTTGGCCTGCACCGAGCGTCCGGTGAAGCGGAGGGCGGGAGCCACCCCCGCGACCACGGCGCTCACACCCGCCAGGGCCAGGGCATGGACGACCGTCCCAGGTCCGATGCTCCAGTCGATCCACCACGGAGCCGCCGAGGTCAACGCCGCCGGGAGCACGCTCCACATGAGACGGAGCACCGCCGCGAGGAGGACGAGGCCGGCGCCGGACGCCACGACCGCCAGGACCAGGCACTCGACGAAGACCTGGGACACGATGTGCGCCCGGGTCGCCCCCAACGCCGTGCGCACCGACAGTTCACCAGCGCGGTTCGCCGTGCGGGCGAAGACGAGCATGCCCACGTTGGCGCAGGCCACGAGGAGGATGACGAGCGCGAGGATCTCGAACGCCACCCACTCCGGCGACCCTCTCAGGCCGCCGCTGAGCCCGGGCACCTGGGTATAGGCGAACCCCACCACCTGCGGCTGCATCCGGGGATCGCTTCCGGGCAGGGCGGAGTGCGCGGCGACGGACGCGAACTCGGCCTGCGCCTGCGCGGCGTCCACGCCCTCGGCCAACCGGCCGAAGATCCCCACGGAAGGAGCGTTGGCAGGATCGTCGAGGGTCGGGATGGCGAGAGGCACCCAGACGCCCTCGTGCGTGGGGAACAGGAAGCCCTCGGGCATGACGCCGACGACGGTGCGCGGCGTGCTCCCCACCCGCACGACCCGCCCGATGATGGACGGGTCGCCGCCGAAGCGGGCCTGCCAGAGATCGTGACCGAGGACCACCACCGGGTCTGCGCCCGGCTCCTCGTCGGACGGCTGGATGGGACGTCCCAGAAGGGGACCCACCCGCAGCGTCGTGAAGGCGGACGCGGTCACTTCGGCTCCGCGGACCGCCGTCCCCCCGCCTTCGCCCGGGTCCACGTTGAAGGTGGCTTGCCGGAAGGCCGCGAGCCTCTCGAAGGAGGTCAGGGCCTCGCTCCAGACCTCGAAGTCGTGGGTGGTGGAGCGGGCGGCCTTCCCAAGGGCCGGGCTCCACTGGCGGAGAAGTCGGATCTCCTGGCCCTGGGGAACCGGGAGCGGCGCCATGAGCCCACCGACGATGTGCGTGGGCGCCAGTCCGACGGGAATCCCCACGGCCAGCGCGAAGGTGGAGACCAGCGTGAGACCGGGGTGCTTCACCAGCATGCGGAAACCGAGCCTGACGTCGAGCCAGGTGAACAGCGGGCCCCCGCCGCCGGAGGCGCCCCGGGCGAAGCGTCCGCGGAAGCCACGTCCTCCGACCCGTCGGCCGCTCCGTCGTCTCCGTCGCACACGTTCCCGGACGCCCGTGCCGACCATGTCCAGCGTCGTCCGCACGAGGAAGGCCGCCACGGCGAACCGCCCACGCGCCCGGTGCTCGGCCCACGCCCCGGAGAAGGTCTCCCTCATGTCGCCGCCGTGGCGGGATCGGAACGCCGACGGCAGCAGCCGGATCACCACATCGAACCAACGTCCGCACCACGTCACCGGGAACGCTCCGGGACGAGATTGCGTTCGCGGGCCAGGGCCAAGGCGTCTGCGAGCCGGGCCGTCTCCTCGCGGAAGGCCCTCCGCCCTCGCCGGGTGAGTCCGTAGTAGCGGCGAGGCCGACCTCGTGTGTCCGTTGGGGCGTCGGCCGGCTCGTCGGTCTCCTCGACGAGGCCCTCGTCCAGGAGCCGGTCCAGCACCCGATAGAGGGAGCCGATCTCCGCCGTCACCCTTCCGTTCGAGTCTCTTTGCACCGCCTTCATGATCCCGTAGCCGTGGAGGCTGCGCTCGGTGAGGGCCATCAGGACGTGCCAGTCCCGGGCGCTCAGAGGGGTGCTGCCCGATCCGTTCATGTTTGCCTGCCTATTATCAGTGGAAAGCATATATGTACGACGATGGTAACGATTCGGCAAGCCGGGAGTCACGCGGCCGGAAGACCGCTACGAGTCCGAGTAGGATGCGGAGGACGTTGCCGCGGAAACGTGCCCCTCGGGCGAGGTCATGCCGCGGACGACGTGCTCCGGCCTTCAGCGCGACGTGGCGATCGCGATGGGGAACTGGCGAGCAGGCGGGTAGCGCGATTCCGCTACGGCGCGGCTTTGAGGATCGCGGTGACGATGTGCTCCATGCTTCCGATCATACAGGAGATCAGGAGGAGGAGAAGCGTGAGCACCACGAAGCCGAGCGCGAGGCTCACCTTCACCCAATAGCGTTCCTCCGGCCGGATCATGCAGACACCGTGGCTCCGAGGGCTCTCGGCCGGGCGGTGGAGCTCCCGAGCAGGGGGAGACGAAGCCTCCGCCTCATCGGCACGCCGGGTAGCTCGGATCCGGCCCGGAGATGGCGGGCCGATCCTTCCGCTTGGCGAGCGCCATGGCGATATCGTGGATGAAGCCGCCGATGTGCGTCATGTGGTCGTAGTCGGCGTACTGCGGCTCGTCCGTGGGCTGGTGGTAGTCCCAGGCGTAGCCCGTGGAGAAGTACGCCACCGGCACGTCGTGGCGGACGTAGTTCACCTGGTCGCTTCGGCAGAAGCGGTTCATGGGATTGGCGGGCACGTCCCACGAGCGGTCGATCGCCATGACCACCGGGCGCACCGCGTTCACCGAGTCGATCACGTCGCCGAACTCCCGGGAGAGCCGGCGCGCACCGAGGATCTGGATGGACGTCGGGCCGCCGAACTTGACCTGGTCCACCCTCCCCTTCGCCTCCATGTCCATGTTCAGGGCGGCGACCACCGAGGCGAGGGGAACGGTGGGGTGGTCGGTGAACCACCGGGAGCCCAGCATCCCGGCTTCCTCTCCCTGGTGGGAGACGAAGATGATCGAGCGCGCGGGGCGTTCGGCGGCGAACTGCTCCGCCACCTCGAGCAGGATCATGGTGCCCGAGCCGTCGTCGTCCGCCCCGTTCATGATGGAGTCCCGGCGCGGCGGCCGGAGGCTCCGCGCCCGCGCGATGAGGGAATCGATGGCGCGCTGCTGCACCGCGTTGGGACGGCACACCGGATCGTTCGATCCCTGACGGCGCGCGACCATGTTCACGGCGCGCAGCGAGTCGTGGTCCACGGCGGTGGCGGTGATGCCCGTGTGATCGTTGTGGGCGCTCACGAGCACGTACTCGCCGGAACGCGCCGGGTCGGAGCCCGGGAGGATGGCGACGACGTTGCGCGCGGGCCACTGCGACATGCGCCACGCGTAGGCCCACTGTCCCGACACCGACCGGCCCGAAGCTCCCACCGCGAGGCGGTCCAGCGGTCCGCCGAAGAGCCGCTCGGCGGTCGAGCGGGTGATGGAGGCCGCAGCGGGCGCGCCCGCCGGGTCAGGGGCGGGGCGCAGGGCGCCCCGGACGTTGAACGCCGCGGCAGCGGCGCCGGGCTCGTCGTCGAGGTTCACGAAGAGGATCGCCCGGGCGCCGGCCCTCGCGGCGCGCGGGTCGGGCCCGGCCACGGGAGCCGGGGCACGGGAGCCGGCGCGGCT
>DATIKQ010000009.1:0-36241 GCA_035477395.1 Longimicrobiales bacterium | reverse complement strand
TCGTTGCCTGATGAACATCGAGCCCCACATACTTCGCCGTGTACTTCATGAGAGCCGCTCCTTGCTGGGTCACAACTCGTGTCTTCGTCGACTTCGATTGTGTACCCGCAAGGGGCGCGCTCTCAATATCCGTTAGGTCGCTTCGTCTACTTCGAGCGCTTGCCGACCTTGAGGGAAGGAGACTGGCGACGCCGTGAGGTCCGCGTCTTGGTTCCCAGCTTTCGCGGCTTCTCAGGATTTCGCGCTGCATCCTCGACGATGCGAGCCAGCCAAGCGTTAAGGCTCTCCCCCTCTGCGGCGGCTGCGACCGTAGCTGCCCGGTGTAGGTCTGAGCCCAAACGGACGTTCAACTTCCCGGAGAAGGGGCGCTCCGGTTCTTCTCCGCGAGCCTTGCATACCTCGAGATAGTGGTCAATGGCGCGGCCCATGGAGGCCTCAAGAGCTTGGACTGAATCCCCTTCGTAGTAGATCTCGTCCCGAAGATCGACCACGTGCCCGGTGAACAGCCGAAGGTCCGGGTCGAACTCGAAGACCCCTGTGTATCCCTTGTAGTCGATCATCTCAAGACCTCGTCGTGGTCACAGGTGTCCCAGCCCCTCGAGGAAGCTCCGTATCCGTTTCACGAGCCCTCGTCCGCACTCCCGGCGCGGATGCGGTCGGTCGACCGTAAGCTTGCGACCCCCCAAGACGAAGGTCACGGTAGAGCCGCTGCCCTCGTACACCTCGGCGCCCAACTTCTTGAATAGGGTCTCCACCTTCTTCCAATGGAGCCCTGCGTTGAGGCGCCGAATCTGGTCGAGTGTCGCATCGTCCGAGGACATGGTACTACGATATGGTACCACTGTTCCCGGAGTCAAGGAGGGCCCGTGACTGACCGGAGGAAGCGTTCTAACCAGGAATTCCTACTGCAGGGTGAGCGCGTAGCCCCCGGGCCACTCGGCTTGCACCTCGCGGCCCGGGGTCGGCATGCTGCTCCTGCAGTAGAATTCCAAAGTCGTTAGAAAGCTTCGTCAGCTTGAGGAAAACGGGAACAGCAGGAGTCAGAGGTCGAGGACGAGCCGAACGCCTACCTCGACGCGCGCCAAGGTCCTGGTCGACACTTTGCCCGCGCGTTGCTCCAGGTAGTCCCGGTCGACGGTCACGAGCTGCGTCACGTTGGCGACGGAGTCCCTGGGTAAGCCGGTTTCCTTGGCGGGAAGCAGCACGTTTCCGGGCGCATCGAGCAGGCGCGCGTTCGAGGAAACGACAATCCCGACTACAGTTCGAAGCCGACTACGGTTGAACGGTTCTGCCTGAAGGATGAGGACGGGATGGCGGAAGCCAGGCTCGGACCCTCGAGGCTCCGCCAGGTCTGCCCACCAGATCTCGCCGCGATGCACTACCACTCGGACTTCCCGATGCTCTTGGCTTGTGCGCGCCGGATCTCCGGTGGAAGGCCGCTATCCTGGTGGGCGTACACCTCGTTGAGCCGTGCTGTGATGTCTTCGCTTCGGAACTTGGCCAGGTACTCCGCTACGGCCGTGGCATAGAGCTCGCTGCGCGAAACGCCCAGGCGCTGCGCGAGTTCATCGGCCGACTCGAATACGTCGTTGGGTAAGGAGATGGCGGTCTTCATGCCCACATTATACCACAGTATGACCCTGGGGGGAAGTTTTCTAACCAGGCGTTGCTACTGCAGGCGGAGGCGGAGCGGTCCGGAGCACTCGCCTGGCGGCTCGCGCTCCGGCACAGCAGGTTGCGCCTGCAAGAGAACGCCAAATCGTTAGCTTGCCGAGTTCGACGCGATGAAGGAGTCGACCAGCAAGGGTACCTGACGGTCGTCGGCGTGCCTCGTCTGAAGTCCAGGCCCAGGAGAGCTTTGCGTGGTCGCGCCAAACGAGCCAGATGATCCAGAGGGCGTCGACGGATTCCCCCTCATCGAGACTTTCCGGGATTGCTGCGGGCACGACCGGAAGTTCGAGGTGTCGATGCACGTTACCGACGGTGGCTACTTCCTTAGAGCGGCGGAGATCCGGAAGGACGGCGAAGGCTACCACTTCGCTGCTCATCACCCAACGAGTCCGTACGTCGCACTTGGTGTTCTCAGACACAAAGTCCCGGAGGCCCTCGCTACCCGCTACCTCGTGGAGGATAAGGGTGGGCGACGCCTCGGGCACGACCGCGCCGTTGGCCACATCGGGTATGGCTGCGTGGTCATTGACGGTCAGGAGGTACCCTTCGACGAGTTCGGAGAGATGCTCCAGTCATATGAAGGCTGGCGATTCGAACTCCGGATCGACGACGGTTTCCAGCTCTTCTGATGGCGACGCTTGCCAAGCCAAACCTGGCTGCTTCAGGAGCGCTGCTGCGTCAGGCGTAGCGGACTCCTCACCCTTGATTGGCCTTCGGGGCCGTACTGGTTTCTGGCACGTTGGTGCCGGCCCGGGGGAGGAGTCCATCCCATCATTCATACTGCCCGTTGGGTTTGTGGCCGCGGCAGGCGCCCTGAGTCAGTTCTGTCGGGCGGAAACGTCGGGGCATAGTGCAAAGGCATCAGAATTCCAGAGTCGTCAGGACCCCCCCCAACAAGGCGGCTGCTCTGGGCTATTCAGGCTCGCTTCCTGCCGACCGGGCACCACTTGCGAGGGCCTGCTCCACCATGGCCATGAGCTGCTCGGCATAGACGGGCTTGTTGAGCGTGAGCTGCGCGCCCAAGGCCTTGGCGATGGCGAGTTGATCCGGTCCGGTGCCCGACACCACGACGATGATCGGCCTGGGGGACTGATCTCGAAGGAGCGAGATGAGCTCGAGACCATGGATGTCGGGCAGCTGGAGATCCGTGATGACGAGATCGCTGGCCTGCGTGCGCAGGTTCAGGAGTGCCTCGACGCCGTCCGCCGCTGTGCACACCTCATGACCGTGTCGCTCCAGAATCCTCTGCAGGAGCAGGCGATCCGACGCCTCGTCATCGACGATGAGTATGTGAGCCACGATCATGGCCTCCGTGTCAGACGCCCAGCGCCACGCCACGGCATAGTAGCACCTGAGCGGCCAAGGTTCCATGCACGGTACATCTCCAGCGGGGCGGGACGGACATCCATCGCAGCGTCCGCGCTGGACCTGCCTGGTAGCACAGGTGCACGGTCGGCCGTAGTGTGAAGGCGGGGCGACGCCACAGTCCCCGGAGCGCATGACGCAAGAACGGTCGGCTGGGCCGACACGAGCGGAGCAGTCCCGGATGCAAGAAGCGGTCGCGGAGGATCCACGGCCCGCACCGGCGCCGAAAGCCTGGTGGACGGCCATCCCCGAACCCCGCGGGCTGGCCGAGGATCGCCTGGCAATCGACGACCAGACCGCGAGAGACCTGGAGATCTTCACGGCGAGGGGGGCGGGCTACAGCGTGCAGGGCCTCCTGAGCCTGACGAAGACGGCCGGCGGAGCGGCGGTGCTCAGCGCCCGCATGACGGAGCCATGGTCTTCCGCAGATCGGATTCGAGAGGTCCAGGCGTCGATCCGCTACATCATCGCTCACCGGGCTGCATTCAACTGCCTGCCCTCCGAGATCGTGGCGCACGGGGCTTCCGAGTATCTCTTCGGCGGCCTGCCCGTGGAGTACAGCACGAACCCCTTGGTGGTTCTGATCGACGCCCTGTCCATCCGTTTCGGGGAGTCCCGCCACTACACCCTCATCACCCAAGGTGTGATCCGCGCGACCAGGATGATCCACGGCCTGCGGCGGATCCTGGACACGTCGAGTCTGCCGTCGCCGATACCGGGGGAGATCGGCGGGCTCCTGGAGGAGATGCGTGGCCTCCTGGCACGAGAGGCATTCGAGAGTCTCCCCTCGGTGGACTCCTGGGATCTGCCGTTCTACACGATCTTCACCCTCGACCGGAACTATCGCGGTCAGGAGGAAGAGGCGCTGCGTCGACTGCTCAGGTTGTCGTACCGCGTCGACGCATTGGTCGCCATGGCGGATGCCACCACCCTCTATGGGATGGTGATTCCCGAGGTCCTGGACGGGCCAGCCACCCTCGAAGCCGATGGGCTGTTCAACCTCTTCGTCTCCCACCCGGTGCCCGCCAGCATCCATCTGGGGCAGGAGCACCACATGCTGTTCGTGACCGGCCCGAACATGGCTGGGAAGAGCACGTTCCTGCGTTCCCTGGGGGTGGCGCTCTATCTGGCACACCTGGGGATGGGCGTGCCCGCCGCCAGCTTTCGTTTCACCCCGTGCCAGAGCCTCTTCGCTGCGCTCAACATCAGTGACGACATCCACGCCGGCGTGAGCTTCTTCCGCACGGAAGCGATGCGCATGAAGGCAGTCGCCGAGGCCATGAACGCCGGGCGGAGGATCGTGGCGCTCGTGGATGAGCCCTTCAAGGGCACGAACATCAAGGATGCGATGGATGCGTCGTGGCTGGTCCTGGAGGCATTTGCCGGAGCCGGGGACGGCCTGTTCGCGGTGTCGTCCCACCTGATCGAGCTGGGTGCCGCCCTCCTGGCGACCGATCGCGTCATCTGTTGCCGCTTCGAGGCCGTGGAGTGCAAGGAGAGCCTGGAGTTCGACTTCATCCTGCGGGACGGCATCTCATCACAGCGGCTCGGCATGCGCGTGCTCGAGCAGGAAGGCTTGGTGGCGCTCCTGCGGGGACGTAGTGTGAAGCCGGGACAAACCGGAACCCGGTAGGGCGCTCCCGGAAGAATCACCCCCCCCTCTCGCGAGTAAGGCATCCTGTTGGTCTGCAAACGTGCGCCGGCACTCGCTCTCCTTCTCGCTCCGGCACCGGCGATCACGATCGGGGTCCTCGTGATGAGCGGGTCCGGAGTGCCCGCGGGCATCTGGCCCGCGAACCTGGCCGCCATGCTCCTCGGCGTCCTGATGGCCGCGGCAGCCCTGACGCGGCGCCGGGTGGCGAGCGTAGGACGCGGTTCGCCCGGGTGGGTCGTTCCCGTCGGGCTGGCTCTCCTCGCCACGACGCTGCTGGCTCCCGGGGCGGAGGGCGTGCATCGCTGGCTGCCGCTCGGTCCCCTGCGGCTCCACGCGGGTGCGCTGGTGCTCCCCCCACTGCTCGTCGTGCTCGCGGAAGCGCCTTGGACGGTGTCGGTGGCCACTGCATCCACGGCTCTCCTCGTCTTGCTCCTCCAGCCGGACGCGGCACAGGCCGCCTCCTTCTGTGCGGGGTGGATCGTCCTGGCCGCGGCTCGCCGTGAACGGGGCTCGCCTGGCGTGATTCTCGCCAGCGCTGCCGTTGCCGCTGCGAGCCTGTTCCGGCCGGACCCACTCGGTTCGGTCCCGCACGTGGAGGGGATCCTGGGCCTGGCCGCCGCCCAGGGGCAGTTGATGGCTGGAGCGGGTCTGATCTCGCTCGCGGCCCTGCCGCTGGGCTTCATGCTGTTTGTCGAGCGTCCCCTGGGCCTTGCGCTGGCAGCCTACACCGCCGGCGCGCTCGGTGCCGCCTGGCTGGGAAACTACCCGGTGCCCATGCTCGGATACGGGGTGTCCCCCATCCTGGGCTACTACTTCGCGGTGGCGGCAGGGGCAGCGCCTCACCCCGCACGGGTCCCCCCACCTGAGGCGCGCTCATGACCAGGGCCGCGATCACCGTCGGGGCGTTGGCCACACTGCTCTCGCTTCTCGCTCTTGCCCTTCGCCCCTCCGCCCCCGAGCGGGCCGCCGAGTCCGCGGCGGCGACCGCGCCCCTGACGGTGGAGCCGACAACGGGGGAGCGCCAAGGCCTCCTCTACGGCCGCGTCAACACCGATGACGGCGCCACCTACGAGGGCCGGCTGCGCTTCGGCGACATCGCGCGCCTCGAGGCGCGCGGCCGCGACCTCCAGGTCACGCTCAAGAGCGGCACCGTGTTCCACCTCGACCGCCACGCCGCGGACGACTACGCCGACGGTGTGCGCGTGTGGGGCCGTGCCCGCGGCGTCGTGGATCTGCGGGAAGGGAAGATCCGGTCCATCGAGCTCCTTCCCACCGTCCCGCTGGGCTCCGCTCCCTCCGCGCTCCATGGCACCGCGCGCAGGCGCCAAGGTGAGTTCACCGGCCTCGTCCAGTGGAACCGGCAGGGGTGCATGGACGCCGACGAGCTCACCGGGCGCAGCCTGGACGGGTATGTCGCCTTGGCCTTCTCGACCATCCGCTCGATCGCGCGCCACTCGCGGGAGAGCGCCCTGGTGACGCTGCGCGACGGCCGTGAGATCGTGCTCTCCGGCACGCGTGACGCCGGGAACGGCAACCGTGGGATGTCCGTCGACGACCCGCGCTATGGACGGGCGCTGGTCTCCTGGGATGCGTTCGAGCGCGTGGACTTCAGCCCCGGCCCCGCCGCGCCTTCCTACGCGGACTTCCCAGCGGGCGGACCCCTTACCGGCACGGTCGTCACCCGCTCCGGACGGCGCCTCGCCGGGAGGCTGGGCTTCGATCTCGATGAGAGTGAGACCACGGAAACGCTCGAGGCCCCCTCGCAGGGGGTGGACTACACCATCCCGTTCGGCCTGATCGCCTCGATCGCGCCTCCCGGCCTCGACGAGCGCGGAGCCCGGCGCGTGAGGGTGACCCTCCATGGAGGCGAGGAGTTGAACTTCGAACGCGCGGGTGACGTCGGCGAGGGGAATGGTGGCCTGCTCATCTTCCTCGACGCCGCTCAGCGCCCCGAGCACGTGCCCTGGAGGGACGTCGAGCGGATCGACTTCGACCCTCCGCCGGCATTCTACCCGGCGCCAGGTCCCGGTGACGGGAGTTGAACCCGACGCAACGGCCACTCATCATCCGGGCGTGGCACGACTCCTCCCATGGCCTCCCGGAGGTGCGATGATCCAAGTCCGAAGCGGCACTGCGGCGCTCATGCTCACCGTGGTCGCGACCGTAGCGCCCATGGACGCGGCGGGCCAATCCGTCGACGCCCACGTGCCCATGGTGGCGGTCATCCAGATGCCGTTCACCGGGGAGAGGAACGTTGCGGAGATCTCCGACAACCCCGGCTACCTCTTCGGCAACGGGATCGCGGACTCGATCCGGGCGATGGGCTTCATCCTCGCCCCGGGGCGCATCGTGGGCCTCGATGCCGAGGACGAGCGCGCGTACGGGTCCTGGCACCGGATGGGGCTCGCCAACGGCCATCTGGCCGAGATGGTCGCGGAGAACGGGCGGTCGGGCGCCGTGACCGTGGGTCTCCTGGCCAACTGCACCTCCATCCTCGGCGTCCTCGGAGGCCTGCAGCACTCCGGTGAGCCGGGAGCGCCCCGGAGTGTCGGCCTGGTCTACATCGATGCGCACGGTGATTTCAACGTGCCCGAGACCACGTTGTCCGGCATGTTGGGCGGGATGCCCGTCGCGGTGGCCGCGGGGATGGCGCTGCACAACCTTCGCAGGGAGTCGGGCCTCGACCCTGGGATTCCCACCGATCGCATCGTGATGGCCGGGGTCCGCGACATGGATCCGCTCGAAGCGGAGCTGGTGGCAGCCGCGGGGATCCGGCGCCTGTCCAGCGAGGACATCGCGCACCGACCCGATCGGGTGCGTGAGGAAGTCGAGCGCCTTGCGGGCACGAGCGACGTCATCTTCGTGCACGTGGACATGGATGTGCTCGATCCGGCGGAGGTCCCGGGTCATTCGCTGGCGGTGCCGGACGGTCCGACGAGCCAGGAGCTGGCGGCAGCGCTGGCCGAGATGTTCCGGGAGCCCAAGGTGGTGGCCTTGGGCATCGCCTCGACGCCCGCCAACGAACGTGACCCCGACCGCGTGTCGCTGGCCGCAGCCTACAACCTCATCAAGGGTGCCCTCGTCGGCGTGCGAGGGCGGCCCGCGAGCTAGGGAGACCCCGACGATGGATCCCGCGTTGCTCAAGGACACCGCCCGGCGGTGGATCATCGGCATCTGGAACGACCAGGACTTCACGGTCCTCCGCGACCTGGGCGCCCCCGGGTACGTGTATCGCGTGCCCGCGAAGGAGGAGGTCCGCCCGGCCGGCCTGCCGAAATACGTGGCGCGCCTCCACGGAGCGTTCCCGGATCTCCACAACACCATCGAAGCCCAGGTCGCGGAGGGCTCGACCGTGGTCACGCTCGGGACGACGCACGGGACGCACCTCTCGCCGCTGGGCGACATCCCACCCACGGGGAAGGCCATTGCGGTGCCGTGGGTGATGGTGACGCGCTTCCACGAGGGTCGCGTGGTCGAGGACTGCGAGTACTACGACGAGCTCCTCCTGCTCCAGCAGCTGGGGGTGGCGCCGTGACCTGTCGCCTCGCCTTCGAGAACCACCGGGGAGGGTAGCCGTGCTCCGCGATTGGGGTTGGGACGAGGGTTGGACGGCGCGTGCGGCGGAGTGCGCCCTGGAGGGCGTCACCCCAGCGCGGGTCACGGGCCAGGAGCGGGACCGCTGGGAGGTCCAGACCGAGGCGGGTCCCGGCCTGGCCAGGCTCGCGTCCGCGGGCCGTCTGGCGTCCCTCCCCGCCGTCGGCGACTGGATCCTGGTGGAGCCCGGCCCCATGCCCGTGGACCCCTGGTCGGTTGCAGCCGTGCTGCCCCGCCGCTCCAGCTTCACCCGCGGATCGGCGGGGGACGGGTCGGCGGCGCAGGTCCTGGCTGCGAACGTGGACGTGGCCTGGATCGTCCACGGGCTGGACATGCCGCTCAACCCCCGCCGCCTGGAGCGCTACCTCGCCGTCGCCTGGGAGAGCGGGGCCGTCCCGGAGGTCGTCCTCACCAAGGCGGACCTGGCCCCGGACGCGGCGACGGCCGCGGTCGACGCCCGGGCCCTGGCCGTCGGCGTGCGCGTCGTCACCGTGAGCAGCGAGGACGAAGCCTCCGTGGCGCGCCTCCGCGAACCGCTCCGGCCCGGGTCCACCGTGGCGCTCCTCGGTCCTTCCGGGGTGGGGAAGTCCACCCTGGTGAACCTCCTGGCCGGTGACGCGCAGGCCAGGACGGCACCGGTGCGGGAGAAGGACGGGAAGGGGCGCCACACCACGACCCGCCGCCAGCTCTTCCGCCTGCCGGGCGGCGCCCTCCTCCTGGACACGCCGGGGATCCGCGAGCTGAGGGTGTGGGCCCTCGACGAGGGGCTGGGGCTGGCGTTCCCCGAGATCGAGGAGCTCGCCCGGAGCTGCCGGTTCGCCGACTGCCGTCACGCCGCGGAGCCCGGGTGCGCCGTGCTCACCGCCGAGGCCGACGGGCGGCTGAGCCCTGAGCGGCTCGCTTCGTTCCGGAAGCTCCAGGCCGAGGCAGCCTACCAGGCGCGGAAGGCGGACCCCCGCGCCGAGCGCGCGGCCCTCTCCACCTTCAAGTCTGCGTTGAAGACGATGCGCTACCACCACAAGTACCAGGACCCCGGCAAGGGATCCGGCTAGGGCACGCTCACGGGGGCATCCACGCCCCGCTCACGCCGGGAGCGTCTTGCCCGACTCCATCCGTCGTGGTGATCATCTTCATCCGACGGGAATCCCCTGCGTCGGGCCGCCGTCCCATCTCCCCCACCACTCCACGATGATCGCCGAGACGCTCCACACCCCCCACCTCACGCTGATACCTGGCTCCGCCAAGCATGTGCGGGGCGAGCTGGAAGGTCGCGCGCCCTTCGCCGCGCTCCTCGGAGCCGCAGTCCCGGAGAGCTGGCCCCCGGGCGAGTACGACGAGGCCGCGCAGCGCTTCTTCCTGGCGCGGCTCCTGGCCGCGGGGAGCGAGGGGACCGGGTGGTACGGTTGGTACGCCATCCGCAACGCGGAGGGCGTGGTCCCCTCCACGGTGGTGGCTATCGCCGGCTATTACGGCCCGCCGTCGACGGAAGGCGTCATCGAGATCGGCTACTCGGTCTGCCCCGAGTGGCGAGGCAAGGGATTCGCCACCGAGTTCGTCCGCGCCCTCACGGAGCACGCCCTGCGGGAAGGAGGCGTGACGCGCATCCTCGCGCACGCGTTCGCCGCCAACCCCGCCTCGGTGCGGGTGCTCGAGCGTTGCGGCTACACACGCCTGGGTCCCGGCACGGAGCCCGGCGTGTTCCGCTTCGCCTACGCCCCGGGTGCGCTGGACGGGTGACGGGACTGGCCGGACCGGCGTGACGCGCCGCGTCTAGCGGCGGATCCTCTGGATGCTCCGGATGGTCTCCACCGTGGTGCGCTCCGCGCTCGCCTGGAGCGTCTCGAGTTGGGTGACCGACACCCCGTTCAGAGGCACGCGCACCAGGGCGCCGTCCACCAGGTAGTTCGTTCCCGTGGTGTCGTGGATGACGTAGGTGACGCCGTCCACGCGGCCGATGACCATCATCACGTGCCCGGGGATGTAGAGCAGGTCCCCCACCTGGGTCTCCCCCACGACGGCGAGGCGCCGCCCGTGGGTGTCTGCCTCGGTGAAGGCGAGGCGGTTCAGCGCGGGGGTGTTCGCCTGGTCCCCGGTGTTCCTGGGCAGATCCACGCCGAACGAGCGGTACACCTCGGATACGAAGCCGCTGCAGTCGCGCCCGTTGTAGCCGTGCCCCCAGCCGTACCGCTCGCCAAGAAACTTGAATGCCTGCCGGAGGATCCCTCCCGCGGTCAGGGGCAGGTAGCCGCTCGCCACGTCGGCGGTGGGCGGGAGGAGCGCGGGGACCAGCTCCAGTCGCCCATCCTCGGTGCGCACCGGCAGCTCCACGACATGCCCCGCGTAGGGGTGCTGCCCGTTCACCACCGAGTCCGCGGGCCAACCGGCGAGGAGGGGGACGCGCACCCCCATCTCGAGCTGGAGCTCGGAGACCTGCGGGCGCTCGGGCGTGAACACCGTGTGCACCTTGGCGCCGGTCACCACCAGGTAGGGCTCCTTGCGCGCATAGCCCAGCACCGCCTCCCGCGGCCCCTCGGCGACGTGCGACTTCTCGATCCACGCGGCGTAGTGGTGGCTCACGACGAACCACCATCCGGCGTCCCGGCTCTCGTGCACGATGACCGCGGGCGTCCCCGGGAAGAGGGCCGACTCCTGCCAGCGGTCGATGTCCGTGTTGTCACGGCTCGAGAACACCCGCAGGCGCGTGGGGAAGGTGCGCAGGTCGGCACGCCGGGTGACGAGGGCGAAGCGGAGCGGCTGCTCCGGGGGGATGGCGTCGAGCTGCACCCCGTCCACCAGGGCTGCGATGGCGGCGGCGGTGACGGAGTCCCCGCGCTCGTCGAAGAGCTGCCGGGTCGGCACCTGGGAGCGGCGTTCCACCCACTCCCTCACCTGCGCGCGCGTCAGCGCGGCCGGGAGGCGGTCCAGGTCGTGGAGGGACGGGTCCACCGCCAGCATCCGCCGGTTCTGCTCGGCGATCTCGGTCGGGGTGAGAATCTCCCGGTCGGGGGCCGGCTGCCGCTGCACCCAATACTCGGGTCGCAGCTGCTCCGGGCCCACGCCGATCACTCCATGATCGGGGATGACGACCTGGGCAGTGGCCGGCGAAGCGGCGAGAGAGGCCGCGAGAGCGGCGAAGGCGGAGACGACGAGGCGCATGCGCATGGGCTTCACTCCCTCACCACCCGATCACGTAGTTGTCCTTGGCCGGGCTCACCCCGCCGAACATGACCCCGCGGGCACGGTCCAGGAGGATCATCTTCACCGCGCCCGCTCCCGAGGCGGCCTGCTCGTAGGGCCCCTGCAGCTCGGTGACCTCGAGGCGATGGCCCCGCGCCTCCAGCGCCGGCCCCACCACGTCGGCCAGCACCCTCGGGAGCGTCAGGCGCCCCGGCGAGCGCTGCGGGAAGTTGGACTGGCGGAACGCCGTGCTGGTGACCGTGGGGGCCTCCACCGCCTGCTGCGGGTTCATCCCGAACTCCACCACGTTCAGGAAGGTCTGCAGCATGGCCTGGGGCTGGTTGTCGCCGCCCGGAGTGTTCCACGCCAGGAAGGGCTTGCCCTCCTTGAGCGCCATGGCGGGGTTGATGGTCTGCCGCGGCCGCTTCCCCGGCTCGAGCAGGTTCACGTCTCCGTCCTCGAGGCTGTAGTACGTCATGCGGTTGTTGAGGACGAACCCCAGCCCCTCCACGATCATCCCGCTCCCGAAGGTCTGGTTCACGCTGTGCGTCACCGAGACCACGTTGCCGAAGCGGTCGGCGATGGAGAAGGACGACGTCTCCCCGTCGCGCTCGGCGCCCTGGAGAGCCGCGGCGGACGCTGCGCCTCCCGAGCCGCTCCGGTAGCGCGCCTCGTGCCCGGACAGGACCGCCTTGCCTCCCCGGGGATCTCCGGGAGGGGCCACGGTGTCCAGCGCCGCGTCCATCCTGATGAGCCCCCGTCGGAGCGCCGCGTACTCCGGCGACACGAGCTCCTTCACAGGGATGTCCTTCACGAACGCCGGGTCGGCGATGTACTGGTTGCGGTCGGCGAAAGCGAGCTTGAGCGCCTCGGTGACCACGTGGACGTAGTCGGGGGAGTGGAGCCCCATGGCCTTCAGGTCGAACCCCTCCAGGATCTCCAGGGCGATGAGCATGGCGATCCCCTGGGAGTTGGGCGCGCTCTGCACCACGTCGTAGCCCCGGTAGTCGGTGCGCACCGGGTCGTGGAACTCGGCGCGGATGCCGGCCAGGTCGTCCCTGCCGATGAGCCCGCCCTGCTCCGCGTAGAAGTCGGCGATGCGCCGGGCGATGTCGCCTCGGTAGAACACCTCCGCGCCCCCCTCGGCGATGGCGCGGAGCGACCGGCCCAGGTCCGCTTGCACGAAGACGTCCCCGGCCCCGATGGGCTTGCCACCAGGAAGGAGGATGCGCGCAGACGAGGGGTACTTGGACACCTTCCGCACGCTCCCCTCGTGGTTGCTCGCGCCCCACACGCTCACCGGGTGGCCCCGCTCCGCCACCTCGATGGCGGGCGCCAGGAGCTCGGCGTAGCTCTTCGTGCCGTACGTCTTCAGCGCCAGATCGAAGCCCGCCACGGCCCCGGGCACCGAGGAGGAGAAGGGCCCGTCCGAGGGGATCCCCCCCATCTCCCGGTACTTCGCCGCCGTCGCCAGCCGGGGAGCGACCCCGGTGCCGTTGATGAGGACCACCCGGTCCTCGGCGGCGATGTACGCCAGGATGAACGCGTCGCCCCCGATCCCGGCCTGGTGGTGCTCCACCACCGTGGTCATGTAGAAGGCCGCCACGGCGGCGTCGATGGCGTTCCCCCCGGCCTCGAGCGCCTTCTGGGCAGCCATGGCCTCCAGGGGGTGCTCGGCGGCGATCATGGCCTGCGTGCCCATGATCACCGGGCGCCACACCGGGCGGGCCGAGGGCTCCTGCGCGGCGGAGACGATGGGGAGGAGGGCGAGAAGCGCTGAGGCGAGAAGGGCGCGTCGGATCATCGGCCGGCCGGGAGAGGGAAGGGGACGGGGCCCCCGATGTTGCGGAAACGCGCCGCGGGGCGCCAGGGCGGGGCGGGGCCCCACCGCCCACCCCACCCGGCTCCGTCCCCCTACCGCTCCTCCAGCGATCTCAATTCCATGTTGGCGATCCGCAGCCGCTGCGAGATCTCCCGGGCGATCCTCTCGAAGAGGTGCGCCGAGAGCGCCGCGTCGGTCGCCTGCAGCGCGTCGAGCCGCGCCCGGGACACCACGTACAGGTCGGTGCGCGCCACGGCCACGGCGTCCGCCGAGCGCTTGTCCCGGTCCAGGAAGGAGAGCTCCCCGAACATCTCCCCGGGGCCCACGGTGGCCAGGTGGTGGTGCTTGCCCCCGGCCAGAGGGAGGCGGATGCTCACGCGTCCTTTCCGCACCATGTACATCTCGTCCCCGGCGTCGCCGCGGGCGAAAAGGCTCTGGCCGGCCTCCAGGGTGCGCTCTTCGGCGATGGCGCGGATCCGGGAGAGGGACGCGTCGTCCAGCCCCCGGAAGAAGTCGATCTGGTCCAACGTCAGCGGCGCGTCGTCGTCGCGGCCCCGCCACCCTGCGCCCTCCAGCACCCGGTCCTCCATCCACTGGAGCGCGCTGTCCCGGGTCTCGAAGACCCGCACGCCGCCCTCGCCAAGCACGCCGAGCTGGGCCAGGTAGCGCTCGATGTCCTGCCGCTGAGGGCCGCTGGAGGGCATCCCGCAGATGAGGAGCGCGCCGTCCCGCTCGGTGAGCCGGTAGCGCATCTGCTCGAAGAGGTGCGCCGCCGTGTAGTCCATGGACTGGACGCGGCGGATGTCCACGAGGATGAAGCGTCTGGTGCCCAGATCCTTGTCGAGGTCGGAGAGGAGCTGGTCGGTGGTGCCGAAGAAGAGGTCGTCCTTGAGCTGGATGAGGAGCGCGGCGGAGCCGTGGGCGCCCAGGAGCGCGTCCTCCTGGTCGGTGCGCCTCCGCCGGGAGCGCGCCTCGGTGAGGTCACCTTTGCTCACGATGATGGACCCGCGCACCTGGTCGCGGATGAAGAGGATGATGGCCAGGCACACGCCCACCAACGACGCCTGGATGAGCCCCACCGTCTCCGCCACGAGGATCACCGAGATGATCACCAGGAAGTCGAGGCGCGTGTCCTTGTGGCGCGCCAGGCGGAACATGTCGAAGTCGAACATCCGCCAGGACACCACGAGCAGGATACCGGCCAGGGCCCCGATGGGCACCCACGCGATGAGCTTCCCGAAGAGGAGCACCGCCGACAGGGCGAGGATCCCCTCCACGAGGCTGCTCAGCACGGAGCGGCTCCCCGCGGTCACGTTCACCAGCGATGCGCCCATGGTCCCGGCGCCGGGCATCCCGCCCACGCCGAAGGACGCCATGTTGGCGATCCCCTGGGCCACGAGCTCCCGGTTGGAGTTGTGGCGCCGTCGGGTGAGGGCGTCCAGCACCACGCCGGTCTTCAGGGTGTCGATGGAGAGGAGCAGGGACAGGGTGATGGCGGGCGCCAGCACCAGGCCCAGGTCGTCCCCGGTGAGGCTCCCCAGCATGGCGAAGCGCTGGCCCATGGCGGCCAGCACCGAGCCGGAGGCCTGGATCGGTCCGATCACCAGCCGGTTCCCCTCCAGCTGAAGGAGGTCGGGGCGGGTGGCGCCGAGGGCGAAGTAGGCCGCGACCCCCATGGCCAGGCCGATGATCACTGCGGGGACCTTCTTCGTGACCCGGGGCGCCAGCACCGTGGCGGCGATGGTCACGACGCCCACCACGATCCCGTGCCACTGCCACGCGTCCGGCGACGTGACTGCCTCGAAGAAGTGCTGACCCGACGACACGCCCAGCAGCTTGGGCATCTGGCCCATGAAGATGATCACCGCCACCCCGGACAGGTATCCGGTGACCACCTGGTAGGGGATGTACTTCATCATCTTCCCGGCGCCCAGCGTCCCGTAGACGATCTGGAGTACCGCCGAGAGGGCGGCCGTCGCGGCGAGGAGTCCCAGGATGCGCTCGGCGGGTACGCTGCCCGAGGCGGCGAGCTCTGCCGCCAGCCCAGCGAGCACCGCTGCGGCCGGCGCGCAGGGGGCGCTGATGAAGCCCGCGTTGCGCCCCACCAGCGGCGCCACGATCCCCATGGCGACGGCGCCCAGGATCCCGGTGAGGGCGCCCGCTCCCGCCAGGCCGGGGCCGGCGGCGGTGAAGGCAGCCACGCCGAAGGCGATCGCCGAGGGCAACGCCACCAGCATCGCGGCCAGCCCGGCCCACACGTCGGCCACGACCGCGTTGCCCTTCCCACCCGCAGGAGCCGTCGAGGACATGGGTCCTCCGCTGGATGTCGACGCGCGGCTTTCATGGTAATGGTAGGCCCGCGAACGCGCGAACACCGGGATCATGGCTTCCGGGCGCCCTCCCGCCATATGTTTACAGCGTGGGAAGGCCCTCCTCCCGGGAGGGCCCCGTTGCCGTTGCACGGATGCGCCCGCACTGGGGGAAGGAACATGGATCGAAACGCCCGCCGCCTCTGGCTCCCGGCCTGCGTGGCCGGGATCGCTGCCCTGGCCGCCTGCACCGACGAGCCGGTGCTCCAGCCGCTCCCCCTGGACCCGGGGTCCTCGGTGACCGGCCTGCGGGTCACCCCCGATTCGGCGTACCTCTCCTGGCTCGGTGCCACCACCCAGCTCAAGGCCGAGCTGACGAACGCGAAGGGGGCCGTGGTCGTCCCGCCGAGGATCTATTGGACCTCCTCGGACCCCGCGGTGGCGACGGTGGACTCCACCGGCACCGTGCGGGGCGTGGGGGTCGGCACCGCACAGGTGGTGGCCGGGTTCCTCGAGCTCGCCGACACGGCAACGGTGCGCGTGGCGCGGGTCCCCGTGAGCATGACGCTCTCCCCGGACACCGTCCTCCTCACCGGTCTGGGGCAGACCGTGGATCTCCGCGCCATCGTGCTCGACGGCGCCTCGCTCCCCATCGGCGACCCCAAGGTCACGTGGAGCTCCTCCCGCTACGGCGTGGCCCTGGTGGGGGACGGCGGCCGCGTGGTGGCGATGGGGGAGGGGCTCGCCACCATCACGGCGAGGGTGGACACCCTCGTGCGCTCCGCCCGCGTCCGGGTGTCCACGCGCGCCACGACCATGACCGTCACGCCGGCGCAGCTCCGCCTCGACGGCGTCAGCGACACCGCGCGCGTCGTGGCCGTGGTCAGGAACGCCGCGGGCATCGCGATGCACCCGCCCCAGCCCGCGTTCACGTCCTCGGACACCACGGTGGCCGCGGTGGACTTCATCGGCTTCGTCATCGCCCGGAAGGCCGGGAGCGCCACGGTCACCGTAGTCGCCGACACGCTGCGGGCCACCGTGCGAGTGACGGTGACCCAGACCGTCGCCGAAGTGCGCATCGTGCCCGACACCGCCACGATCTCCGTGGGTGGGACGAAGGCGTACGCTGCCGTGGTTCGCGACCGCTTCGGCATCACCGTGCCCGGAGCGGCGGTGGCGTGGACGTCGTCGGATCCAGCGGTCGCCGCGGTGAGCCCTGCCGGACTCGTGACCGGCGTGGCCCCCGGGACCGCCACGCTCACGGCCACCTCGGGGAGCCGCGCGGACACGGCGCGCGTGACCGTGCGGTAGCGCCGGTCAGGCCTCGGGGGGCCTGCGACGGTCGGGGACGCTCCTCCGATCCTGGGCTCGGCGCTCCGCTGGGCGCCGCCGCTCCAGGCCCGTCCTGCGGTCCAGGCCCCGTCGGTCGGCCACCCTGCGCTCGAGGGCCACCCCGAGCCAAAGGGTGCGTCGGCGGAAGGTGCGGCGCTCGGCGGTCCGGCGATCCCCGTCCCGTCTCCCGACAGCGCTGCGCCGATCCTGGCCGGAGCGTCGTGAATCCTCGCGTTCCAGTTGCATACGAGAAGGGTGCTGAGGGAATGGCGCGCCTTCCTGAAGCGCAAGATGTGCATCCCCGATCCGGGTGTCAAAGGATCGGCCGCGCCTGCTCCGCCCTCCGCCGTTCGTCGGCCGCGACGAGCGCCTCGCGCATGGCCGGGCACGCCTCCAGGACCGTCTCGAGATCCTCCCTGCGGAGCTCGTAGAGAGCGCACGGCGTGACCGCCCTGCACGTGGCGGTGCGAGCACCTCCGTGCAGGAGCGCCATCTCCCCGAAGAAGTCCCCCGCCATGAGCGTGGCCAGGTCACGAGGCCCCTCCCCGTCCAGCCGGCTCACCCGCACCACGCCCCGCGCCACGAGGAACAGGGACGAGCCGCGATCGCCCTGCTCGACGATGGCGTCTCCGGCCGGCGCCGTGTGCCTGCGGAGCTTCTCCACCACCGTGGCCTGCTCGCGCTTGGGCACACCCTGGAAGAAGGGGACCTTGGCCAGGAGCTCCCGGGGGTCCACGGCCAGCTTCGCCGCCTGGCTCGCCCGGAGGGCGCGCAACTCCTGGGCGAGCTCATCGAGCATCACCTCCGCGACGCCGTGCGGGATGATCCCGGCGTGCGCCTTCTCCTCGATGGCCTCCTTCTGCGCGTGGATGGCGAGGCGGTCTGCGAGCCGCTCCTGCGCGGCGCCCACGAACTCGGGGAAGAGCTCCGCAGTCTGGTCCAGCCTGCTCCGGGCGCTCTCGTGCCAGTACTGGTAGAGGGCCCGGGCCTCGTGCACGACGTCGCTCCGGACGGCGTCGGTCCGCCCCAGCGACTCCAGGTCGTCCAGCACACGCAGGCTCCCGCGGAAGCGCGCCCACGCGACCTCGTAGTCCCTGGCGGTGCGCCCGGAACGGAGCCCCTCCACCTGCGAACCGAGCCCGGGAACGCGCTCCAGCGTCCGCAGCAGCGCGCTCTGGAGGCGCTCTCCGGTCGGCGGATGGAGCGTGAACTCGGGAAGGCGCCCCTCGTGGCGGACCCCCTCCGTCTGCATCTCGATGGAGTGGGTGAGGCTGCGGTAGCTCCGCTCTCCCAGGTGGCCGTTGGAGAACATCTCGTAGTAGAGGGTGTTCTCCTCGGCGAAGCAGCGCAGGTGAAGCAGGCGCCGCTCCTCCTTCACGTCCATCTCCCGCGCCCGCAGCTCGTCCAGCTTCGCCCGGTACCCGTCCAGGGCGCTCCCGCACCTCGCCGTCATCTCCTCGGCGATGCGCGGCGAGAAGAGCCCTCCGGCGCGGAGCTGGGGAATCTCGTCCAGCGTGCGCCGCTTGGCCGCGATGAGCCCCTCGATGCGAGCGATCCGGTCCGAGAGCGGAGGCACGTCGAGGCGGAAGTGCTTTACCACCGCCTCGATGGTGAGCCCCTGCACCAACAGGGTGAAGAGAACCGCGCCCACGGCGAGGGTGATGAACAGACCCTTGTTCTCCACCGTGGCGGGGAGGGAGAGGGAGATGGCCAGCGCGATCCCCCCCCGCAGCCCGCCCCAGAACATCACGGTCTGGTAGCCGAAGTCGATGGGGTCGGAACCCGGGAGCTTTCCCAGGAGCGGAACCAGGGTGTAGACCACCACCGCCCTGGACACCAGCATGGCCACCACGACCCAGAAGAGCACCGGGAGCGCGGACATGAGCGAGCCCAGGTCCACCGTGAGCCCCACCATGAGGAAGATGAGGGCGTTGGCCACGCCCGCCACGTAGTCCCAGAAGTGCTCGAGGTAGCCCACCGTGGACGGCGTGATCTTGGCCTTTCCCCATCCACCCATCACCACCCCGGCGGCCACGGCGGCCATGACGCCGCTCACATGCAGCCAGTGCTCGGCCACGTAGAAGGAGAGGTAGGCGAGGATGGTGGTGAGGGTGATCTCGAGGAACTCGTCTCCTCCCAGCTCGCCCATGGCCCAACCCGCCAGCAAGGCGAGTGCCCAACCCACGACCAGTCCCCCGAAGAACACCGCCAGGAACTGAGCGGAGCCCGCCACCAGGGTGCCCGAGGTGAGCGCCCCCACGGCCATGACGCCGATGATGATCCTCGACAGCACGATCGCCGTCGCGTCGTTGAAGAGGCTCTCCCCCTCCACCAGGACGGTGAGACGCTTGGGCGCCCCCAGCTGGCCGAAGAGCGCGATGACCGCCACCGGGTCGGTGGCGGAGAGGATGGAGCCCAGCAGCAGGGCCTCGGCCCAGTCCAGATGCACGCCCACCCAGGGGGCGGCCATGTGCATGATCGCGCCGATGACGGCGGTCGACAGGAGGAGCCCGGGGACCGCCAGGGTGAGGGTGGGCGCCAGGTTCTCGCGCAGCGCCCTCGCGTCCAGGTGGAAGGCAGACTGGAAGATCAGGGTCGGGAGGAAGACGAAGAGGACCACGTCCGGGTTCACTTCCACGGCCGCGAGCGGCCGCAGGAAGTCGATCCGGCCGGCCAGCGCGCCGATGAGGGCACCCGTAAGCACCAGGCCCACGCTGAAGGGCACCTTGATCCGCTTGGACAGCGCTTGCACCGCAGCCGCCACGACGAGGAGCCCCACGAAGGCACCCACCAGGGTGATCACCTGGCTCGCGCGCGTCGCGTCCCCCCCGTGCCCCGCAGCCTCCGCCGCGCCCTGAACCACCCTCAGCAGCAGCATGACGACCTCCTCAGGTCATCGGTGCGCCCTCACTCCCTCGGCATGGAGATCATCTCGCCCCCGAGGTGCTCGCACAGCGCTCGGGCGTCGTCCGGCGAGCCGAGGAAGATGAGCACCATTCCGGCCGTCACCTTTTCGTTGCGGGGCGGGTTGTAGTGCCACGATCCGTCCGCCTCCCGCTCGGCCATGAGGAGGGCTCCGGGGATCCGGTCCAGCCCCAGGGCGTTGAGGGGAACGCCGATGGAGGGCGAGCCCTCGGGGATGCGGATCTCGTCGATGCGCAGGTTCCGCTCCCGGTCCCGGAGCATGACGTCCAGGAACGTTACCACGTTGGGCCTGATGAGCTCGGAAGCCATGCGCAGCCCGCCGATGAAGTTGGGTGACACGACCGCGTCCGCCCCCACCTTCCGGAGCTTCGGCTCCCCCTCCACCTCGATGGTCCGGGTGACGATGCGGATCGCGGGGTTGAGCTGCCTGGCCGTCAGCGTCACCACCAGGTTCTTCTCGTCCGAGTCGGTGCACGCCACGAGCCCCGCGGCCCGCTGCACTCCGGCCACGACGAGCACCTCGTCCTTGGCCGGATCTCCCACGACAAGGGGAACGCTGGGGAGCTCGCTTTGGGCCCGGCTGGCTTCCTCCGGGCGGTCCGCCACCATGACCACGGATCGGTGCACCGACACCAACTCCTTGGCGGCGTAGAGTGCCGTCTGCCCCGAGCCGCAGACGATGAGGTGCCCGCTCAGGCGGGAGAGCTCCTTTTCCATGCGACGCTTCCGGAAGACGTGGCCGAGCTGCCCTTCGAGTACGAACGCCGTCGCCGTGGTGACGAAGTAGGCGACGCCGCCCATCCCCAGCAGGATGAGGAACGCGGTGAAGATGAACGCCCCGCTGGAGTTCAGCGCCACCTCGTGACCGTAGCCCACCGTGGTCAGCGTGATGGCGGTCATGAAGAACGCCCGCACCCATCCGGCCCCAGGGTCGATGACGTGGAACCCGACCGTGCCCAGGACCGTGACCCCGGTCATGAACGCGAGCCCGCCCAGGAGGCGGACCCGCAACTCTTTCATGTCCCGCTCGACATCCTGGGGGGTGGGGCTGTAGACGTCCAAGGCGGGGAGGCTGGGATGGTGGGGGGCGAGCGTGTGGCTCCCTCGCAATGTGGGCGCCGCGCTCCGGCGTGCGCAAGCAACGTTCACCGCGGGCCGGCAGCCCGCACCGCTTGCCCCCGCGGACCGCTTTCCGGAATGTACGGGGGGCACGATCGCACCTTCCCCCGCGCCCGGCGGTAGCGACGCCCACGACAACCCACATCCCCGCCTCCCCACCCATGAGCCCCACCCTCCTCCTCGACGGTCGCAGCCTCTCTCTGGAAGACGTGGAAGCCGTGACCCGGGGAAGCGCCGTGAGCGTGGCGCTGGCCCCCGGGGCCCGTGTGGCCGTGGCGGCGAGCCGCGCCTTCATCGAGGCCAAGGTGGCCCGGGGAGAGCGGGTCTACGGCGTGACCACGGGGTTCGGGCGCCTCGCCGACGTGATCATCGCCCCGGAGGAGCGCACCCAGCTCCAGCACAACCTGGTGCGGAGCCACGCCGCCGGGATGGGAGAGCCCCTGGACCGGGCGGCGGTACGGGCCATCATGCTCCTGCGGGCCAACGCCCTGGCGCGCGGGCACTCGGGGTGCCGCGTGGAGGTGGTGGAGCGCCTCCTCGAGCTCCTCAACCACGGGATCCACCCCAGGGTCCCCCGCTACGGCTCGGTCGGCGCCAGCGGCGATCTGGCTCCCCTCGCCCATGTGGCCCTCGCAGTTCTGGGCGAGGGGAGGGCGGAGCGCGGCGGCAGGGAGGCGCCCGCCCTCGAGCTCCTGGCCGAGGAAGGGCTCGAGCCCTTCCACCTGGAGGCCAAGGAAGGGCTCTCCCTCATCAACGGGACCCAGGCGACCACGGGGCTCGGGATCCTGGCGCTTCTCGCCGCCGAGCGGGCACTGGAGACGCTGGAGGTGGCCGGCGCCATGTCGCTGGACGCGCTCATGGGCACCCCCGAGGCGTTCCGCTCCGAGATCCAGGAGGCCCGGCCCCACCGGGGGCAGTCGGAGAGCGCCTCGCGCCTCCGCGGGCTCCTCCAGGGCTCTGAGATCCGGGAGTCGCACCGGAGCGGGGATCCCCGGGTCCAGGACGCCTACTCGCTCCGCTGCATGCCCCAGGTCCACGGCGCGGCACGCGAGGCGCTCCGTTACGTGCGGGGGATCCTGGAGGTGGAGGCCAACAGCGCCACCGACAACCCGCTCGTCTTCCCGGACGCCGACGCGGTGGTGAGCGGAGGGAATTTCCACGCCCAGATCGTCTCGCAGGCGCTGGACTTCCTGGCCATCGCCGTGGCGGACCTGGCCGCCATCTCCGAGCGGCGCATCGAGCGCCTCCTCAACCCCGACCTCTCCATGGGGCTGCCGGCGTTCCTCACCGAGCGCCCGGGGTTGCAGAGCGGCCTCATGATCGCCCAGGTGGCCGCCGTGGACTCCCTCGCGGAGATGAGGGTGCTGGCCCACCCGGCGAGCGTGGACTCGGTCACCACCAGCGCGAACCAGGAGGACCACGTGTCCATGGGGCTCGCCGCCGCCCGCAAGGCGCTCCAGGCCGTGGCGTGCCTGGAGCAGGTGGTGGCCACGGAGCTCCTGTGCGCGGCCCAGGGGCTGGAGTACCGCCGTCCCATGAGAAGCAGCGCGCCCGTGGAGCGCGCCCATGCCCTGGTTCGGGAGCGCGTGGCCGCGCTGCACGACGACCGGGAGTTGGGCCCAGACCTCGCCGCGCTGCTGGAGCTGGTGCGCAGCGGGTCGCTGGCGCGGATCGCCATCGGCGAGGAGGAGGCATGAGCGCGAAGGCACGTGTCGTGCGGGCCCCCCGGGGCACGCAGCGCAGCTGCAAGGGATGGACCCAGGAAGCCGCCCTCCGGATGCTCATGAACAACCTGGACCCGGAGGTGGCCGAGGACCCGGACCGGCTCATCGTGTACGGGGGCACCGGGAAGGCGGCCCGGAGCTGGGACGCCTTCGAGGCCATCGTCGCCGCGCTCCGCGCGCTGGAGGACGACGAGACCCTCCTGGTCCAGTCCGGGAAGCCGGTGGCGGTGTTCCGCACCCACGGCCACGCGCCCCGGGTGCTCATCGCCAACGCGAACCTGGTGGGGAGGTGGGCCACCTGGGAGCACTTCAACGAGCTGGAGCGGCGGGGGCTGATGATGTACGGCCAGATGACCGCCGGTTCGTGGATCTACATCGGGACCCAGGGGATCCTCCAGGGCACCTACGAGACGTTCGGCGCCATGGCGCGCCGCCACTTCGGCGGCACGCTCAAGGGGCGCTGGGTCCTCACCGGCGGAATGGGGGGGATGGGGGGCGCCCAACCCCTGGCCGCCACGATGAACGAGGGCGTCATGCTGTGCGTGGAGGTCAACCCGCACCGCATCCATCGCCGGCTCGACACCCGCTACTGCGACCGCATGACGCGGGACCTGGACGAGGCTCTGGCGTGGGTGCGTGAGGCCACCGGGGCGGGGCAGGCCGTCTCCATCGGGCTCGTGGGGAACTGCGCCGAGGTCCTCCCCGAGCTCGTGCGCCGGGGCGTGACGCCGGACGTCGTCACCGACCAGACCTCGGCCCACGACCCCCTGAACGGGTACGTGCCCGCCGGGCTCTCCCTCGAGGAGGCGGACCGGCTGCGGGCTTCCGATGCCGCCGAGTACACACGCCGCTCCATGGCCTCCATCCGCACCCACTGCGAGGCCATCGTTGCGCTGCAGCGCGCCGGCTCGGTGGCGGTGGACTACGGGAACAACCTCCGCGGGTACGCCCGCGACGCGGGCTTCACCGACGCGTTCGCGTACCCGGGGTTCGTCCCCGCTTACATCCGCGACCTCTTCTGCGAGGGGAAGGGGCCCTTCCGGTGGGCCGCGCTCTCCGGGGACCCGAAGGACATCCACCGCACCGACGAGCTCGTCCTGGAGATGTTCCCCGAAGACGAGCACCTCTGCCGCTGGATCCGCATGGCCCACGACAGGGTGGCCTTCCAGGGTCTTCCGGCGCGCATCTGCTGGCTGGGGCAGGGCGCGCGCGCCCGCTTCGGCACGGCCATCAACGACCTGGTGGCCCGGGGCAAGATCAGCGCACCCGTGGTCATCGGCCGCGACCACCTGGACACGGGCTCGGTGGCGTCGCCGTTCCGCGAGACCGAGGCCATGAAGGACGGCACCGACGCCGTCGCCGACTGGGCCATCCTGAACGCGCTCCTGAACACCGCCTCCGGCGCGAGCTGGGTGTCGTTCCACCACGGCGGCGGCGTGGGGATCGGCAACTCCCTCCACGCCGGACAGGTGCTGGTCGCCGACGGCACGCCGGAGATGGGCGAGCGCATCCAGCGCGTGCTGACCAACGACCCCGGGATCGGCGTGGCCCGCCACGCGGACGCCGGGTACGAGGTCGCTGTGGAGACCGCCAGGCGCGAGGGGATCCGCATCCCCATGGCGAAGCCCTGAGGCGCGCCCCATGAGCCTCGCCCCCGGGGAGCCGGGCCGGCTCCTCCTCCGCGGCGTCCACGTCGCCACGCTGGTGCCAGGAGGATCCGCCTACGGCGCGCTCCGCGATGCCGCTGTCGTCGTGGAGGAGGGGCGGGTGGCGTGGGTGGGCCTCGAGGCGGATATCCCGCGGGACATGGGACCGGCGGAGGAGCTCGACGGGGAAGGGCGGTGGGTCACGCCCGGCCTCGTGGACTGTCACACCCATCTGGTGTTCGCCTCGAACCGCTCCTTCGAATTCGAGGAGCGCCTGGGTGGAGCCACGTACGAGGACATCGCCCGCCGCGGGGGAGGGATCCTCTCCACCGTGCGCGCCACCCGCGCCGCCACCGACGCCGAGCTCCTCGCCGGCGCCGCCGCCCGGGTGCGGCTCCTGGCTTCGCGGGGCGTCACCGCGCTGGAGATCAAGTCCGGGTACGGGCTCGACCTGGAGACGGAGCTCCGCATGCTCCGCGTGGCCCGCTCCCTGGGCGCGGCGGAGGGGATCCCGGTGAGGACGACGATCCTGGGCGTCCACGCTCTCCCCCCGGAGTTCGCCTCGCGCCGCGACGGGTACGTGGATCTCGTCTGCCGGGAGATGATCCCCCGCGCCGCCACGGAGGGGCTCGCCGACGCGGTGGACGCCTTCTGCGAGGGCATCGCATTCACCCCGGCGGAATGTGCCCGGGTGCTGGAGGCGGGGGCGCGCCACGGGCTGGCTCGGAGGCTCCACGCCGACCAGCTCACCGACCAGGGCGGAGCCGCGCTGGCGGCCCGCCACGGGGCGGCCAGCGCGGACCATCTGGAGCACGCTTCCGAGGCAGGGGCCCGGGCCATGGCCGAGTCCGGAACCGCGGCGGTGCTCCTCCCAGGCGCAGCGTATTACCTGCGGGAATCCGTCGTGCCCCCCGTCGCAGCCTTCCGTCGCTTCGGCGTGCCCATGGCCGTCGCCACGGACCTCAACCCCGGGACGTCACCCCTCCTCGACCCCCTTCTCGCCCTCAACCTGGCGTGCGTCGTGTTCCGGCTCACCCCCGAGGAGGCACTGGCGGGGATGACCCGGGTGGGCGCCCGCGTGCTCGGGTGGGGCGACACCATGGGAACCGTGGAGGCGCGCAAGCGCGCCGACCTGGCCGTGTGGTCCGTGGACCATCCAGGGGAGCTGGCCTACTGGATCGGCGCCTCCCCGTGCTGGCGCGTGCTACGGGGTGGCGCGCCCACCAAGGGCGCCGGGGCCTGACGACCCTGACGGCCTAGCTGTCTCCGCCTCCCCGGCGGCGCGGGGCGGGGGCGGAGCGGCTGCTCCCGCCCGAGGACGCCGGAGCGCGCGAGGCGCTGGGCGGCGAGGACGAGCGCGGCCGGCTCGGGGCGGGCGCCGCGCGTGGGGCCGACGGCGCGGAGCGCTGTACCTGAGGCCGTGAGGCCGAAGGCGCGGAGCGCTGCACCTGAGGCCGGGATGCCGAAGGCGCAGAGCGCTGCTGCGCCTGGGGCCGCGACGTGGAGGGCGCCGCGCGGGAGGGCTGAGACCGTGAGGGCGACGACGGCGCCACCCGCGAGGACGGCGTGGTGCTCCGGGGCGACGTCACCGCCGACGGTGAGCGCCGGCTGGACGGACCTTCGGAACCGCCGCGCACGGCCGGCGCGCTCGGCCGCGCCGAGGAGCTTCCGCCACGCGCGGCAGGCTCGCTGGGGCGCGCCGAAGCGCTTCCCCCGCGCACGCCCGCCGTTGGTGTGCGGGGGGCCGCAGCCGGAGACCTTTCCGTGCCTCGCGCGCTCCCGCTGGGGGCGACGCGGTCGGAAGGCCGCCGGGGGGCGGCGGCGGCTCCACCTCGGGCCGAGGGAGAGCGCGGGGCCACCGCGCCCGATCCACCGCCGCGCGAGGCGCCGGCACGGGGCGCCACGGCGTCGCTGCGCCCGGGCGCGCCCAGAGCCGAGGGAGCCGCGCCCGACGGCCGGCGCTTCGCCGTGTTGGAGGCGACACCCCCCGCGGACTCCTTGTAGCCCACGCCGCCCCAGGCGCCGCCGCGGGCCAGGGGGGAGCCCCTGCCCACCGCGTCGCGGAAGCCACCGCCCGAGTAGACCACGCGCACCCGGCCGGAGCCGTAGGGCCAGGAGCTCCAGGGGCGGTAGCCCCACCCGTTCCACCCGTACCTCCAGGAGCTGCCCCAGTAGCCGCCCCAGGGGTCATACGCCCAGGATGGGCCCCACGGGGTCACGAAGGGGTCGGCCCAGTAGACGTACGTGGAGGGCCATCCCCACCACGAGCTGCGCCCCCACCAGCCGTGCGAGCGGAACGAGCCGTACGCGTAGGGGCCGCCCGCCACGCAGTCCCAATACCAGTCGTCCCAGGGGTCCCCGTACGCGTCGCCGTAGTAGTCCCAGCACGAGGACGACGCCCACGGCCCGCCTCCCAGGGCGAGCCCCACGAACGCGGAGCCGGGGTGGTGGTCGCCGACGTGGAAGCCGAAGCCGACCCCGGAGAAGAGGGACCCGGCGCCCACGGAGAAGGAGAGGTGGGTCTGCGCCGCCACGGGGGCGGCAGTCGCCGCCACCAGGGTGGCCAGGACCGGCAGGACGGAAGCTCGCTTGCGCACGGTGTCCTCCTCGTGAGGGTTCCTGCCCACCATGGAGCAACGCCCGTGCCATCCGCGGCACGCCTCGTGATGCGTTGTGCCGCAACGGCTTCCGCCATGGCCCGGGCGACGCCGGCCCGCCGGCTGTCCCGCTCCGTGGACACCCTCGCCCCGCCCGGGACACACGCGGGACGGGCCGAAGGCGATCCGCCGCGACAGGAAAAAACTCAGAAAGAACTCATGAACCTTGCCATGGCGCCTGGGAGACGCGAAACTTTACGAGATCCGCCGACGCCGTTCGCGTCGATGTCCTGCTGCCGATTGGCCCGCGGACCGGATCGATCCCGCTGAGTACCGAGCCCGGGGTTTTTTCTTCCGAAAGCCGTGAGCAGGCGCGACCGCGCCGCGACGTCGCTTTCAGGCAACATGGGTTCAAGACGTGCCCGATTCGCCAGAGATCCAGTCAGGCGACGGGGAGAAGTCCAAAGGCCGGCGCGGCCGCAACCGCCGCCGTGGACGTCGCCCCCGTCACAAGCAGCAGGAACGGACCGACGCGCCCAGCGCGAGCGTGGGCGCCCTCGGCACCCCGGAGAACGGGGAGGACTTCCCTCCGCTGACCGAGGACATCGAGACCCTGGAGGCCGAGTCGCGCCCCCTGGGGCTCCTCGAGGTCCTGGGGAGCGGCTCCGGGTTCATCCGCCGGCGGGAGTCCTCCTACACGCCGGGAAGGGACGACATCTACGTCGGCTCCCGGATCATCCAGAAATACGGGCTCCGCACCGGTGACGAGCTCATGGGTGTGGTGGGCCGGCCGAGGAACGGGAAGAGCCCGCCGCTGGCCTACCTGTCCCGGGTCAACGACCGCCTCCCCGACGAGATGAAGCGCCGGCCGGAGTTCCAGCGCCTCTCCGCCATGCACCCGGACCACCAGCTCGTCCTGGAGTGCGGCCGCACGCTGCGGGGGCAGCCCGACTACACGAACCGGGTCATTGACCTCTTCTGCCCGTTCGGGAAGGGTCAGCGCGCGCTCATCGTCGCCCCCGCCAAGGCGGGGAAGACAACGGTCCTCCAGGCCGTGGCCGAGGGGATCGTGACCAACCACCCGGACTGCCACCTGTTGATCCTCCTCGTGGACGAGCGCCCCGAAGAGGTGACCGAGATGGAGTCGTGCGGGTTCGGCGAGGTCATCTCCTCCACCTTCGACCGCGGCGCCGAGCGCCACACCCAGGTGGCCGAGATGACGCTGGAGCGGGCGCGCCGAAGGGTGGAGCAGGGAGAGGACGTGGTCATCATCCTCGACTCCATCACCCGCCTGGCGCGGGCGCACAACACGGTGGAGGTGGGGAGCGGGAGGACGCTCTCGGGCGGCCTCGACGCCCAGTCCCTGGAGAAGCCCAAGCGCTTCCTCGGGAGCGCGCGCAAGATCGCGCCGGACCAGGGGGGAGGCTCGCTCACCATCATCGCCACCGCGCTCGTGGACACCGGGTCGCGCATGGACCAGGTGATCTTCGAGGAGTTCAAGGGCACGGGGAACAGCGAGCTGGTCCTGTCCCGGGAGCTGGCCGACAAGCGCATCTATCCGGCCATCGACCTGAACGGCTCCTCCACCCGGAAGGAGGAGCTCCTGTTCGACGACGACGCGCTCTGGCTCTCGCGGGCCATGCGGCGCCAGCTCGCCGGCGTGGGCATCTCCGAAGGGATGAGCGAGATGCTCAACATCATGAAGAAGACCAAGACCAACAAAGACCTCATCGCCTGGGCGAAGCAGCAGGGATAGGCGCGGGGATCGGGAGCGGCCCTGCCACTCGGTTGCACCACGCGGCGTCCGTCGGCTATCGGCCGGCGGGCGCCGCTTCCGTCCCGGGGATGGTGTCCGGGGGCGTCGCCTGCGCTGGCGAGCGCGCCGTCGCCTCCTCCAGGCGCGCCAGCGCCTTCTCCAGCTCGCGTCCCTGGGCCCGGCCCATGAAGAGGGCCCAGTATCCCATGAGGGGGTTCCAACCGAAGTCCCCCTCCTCACGCCACGTCACCCGGCTCCCGGCGCGCTCGCGCGCCAGGGTGAACGTCCCGTCCGTGCGCATGGATCCGCCCTGCACCTGAACGCGGTAGCGCACCCGGGTGGCTGCCACGGCTTCGACGATCTCGAAGGAGCCGCTCCCCAGGTCGTCCGAGTCCCAGGCCAGGCGCGCGCCCACCCCGCGCTCAGGCCCCCCGGCCGCCAACCCCGAGTCGGGCCACGCCGTCCAGGCGCTCCACGCCGCAGGGCGCTCGAGGAGGGAGAAGACCACCTCCGGGGGAGCGGAGAGCACGGCGGCCCGCTCCGCCGCCCACGTCCCGGGAAGCGCGAACCCCAAGCCCACGAAGAGGACCAGGAGGGCGGTACCCGCGCCCAGGACGCGCACGCCGACGCTGAAGGGCGAGGCGCTCACGGGCGCCCCTGCTCCGTCCACCACGCCCGGAGCGCAGGCTCCAGGGAGGGCCACACGTTGGCGGCCATCCTGCGGTGTCCCTCCGGGGTCGGATGCATGCCGTCGTCCTGGTTCAGCTCGGGGACGCCCGCCACCCCGTCGAGGAGGAAGGGCACGAGCTCGGCGCCGGTCTCCGCCGCCACCCGCGGGAAGATGGCGCGGAAGCTTCCGGTGTAGGCATCCCCCATGTTCGGTGGTGCCTCCATCGCGCACAGGAACACGCGCGCCCGGGGCCAGCGCTCACGAACACCCTCGACGATGGTGCGGAGGTTCGCGGCGGTCGCCTGGGGGTCCTGCCCCCGGAGCCCGTCGTTGGCGCCGAGCTCCACGACCAGGACGTCCAGCGGCTCACGGAGGAGCCACTCCAGGCGGCGGAGCCCCCCGGCGCTGGTGTCCCCCGAGACGCCGGCGTTCACCGCCTCGATCGCCAGCCCCGCCGAGTCGGCGAGCTCGGCGACGCGCGCGGGCCAGGCGTCCTCGGGGCCGGGGAGGCCGAGTCCGGCGGTGAGGCTGGTGCCCAGGAAGACGACCCGTGGACCCCCCGGGGCTCCGGCGGGTTCTTGGGACGCGGCCTGTGCCCCGACCGGAGGCTCACGCCCGTCCACGCCTCCGGCGCCCGGCGCCTCGGGGGCGCAGGCCAGCACGACCAGCGACAGCAACGACCACACGCGGCGGTTCATAGACAATGATGATCGTGGCCCAGGGGCTCGAGAAGACGTACTCCAGCGGGGGACGTCCCCTGCCGGTCCTGCGATCCATCCACCTGGAGGTGGCGCCCGAGGCCTTCGTGTCCGTCGTCGGGCCCTCGGGGAGCGGCAAGACCACCCTCCTCGGCCTCCTCGCCGGCCTGGACGAGCCCACGGCGGGACGCGTGCTCCTGGACGGGGAGGACCTCTTCGCTCTTACCGAGGACGGGCGCGCGGAGTTTCGTGCCCGGCGGGTCGGGTTCGTCTTCCAGACCTTCCACCTGCTCCCCACCCTCACGGCGGTGGAGAACGTCCTGGTGCCCCTGGAGCTGCAAGGCGGGGCGCGGGGACTGCGCGACCGGGCGGTCTCGCTCCTCGAGCGGGTCGGCCTCGGGGACCGCCTCCACCACTACCCGGCGCAGCTCTCCGGCGGCGAGCAGCAGCGCGTGGCGCTGGCCCGCGCGTTCGCCAACGAGCCGCGCATCCTCTTCGCGGACGAGCCGACCGGGAACCTGGACGCCGAGACGGGCGCCACCATCGTGGGCATGATGGAGGAGCTGAACCGTGAGGCCCGCACGACCCTGGTCCTGGTGACCCACGACCTGACCTTGGCCGAGCGGGCGCACCGCGTGATCCGGCTGGCGAGCGGGAGCATCGTCTCCGACCGCGCCGGGGGAGGTGCCCGTCCCGCATGAGGCCTGCCTTCGCCCTCCGCCTCGCGCTCTGGGAGAGCCGCAGGGGGTTCCGGCGCGTGGGGGTCTACATGGCCTCCATCACGCTGGGCGTGGCGGCGCTGGTATCCATCCACTCCTTCCGTGAGGACGTGGCGCGCTCGGTGCAGGCGGAGGCCGACGTGCTCATGGGCGCCAACGCGCGCCTCTCCTCCCGGCGCGCCTTCCCCGACTCGGTGGCGCACGTGCTGGACTCCCTGGCCGCCGAAGGCGTGCCCCAGTCCCGGGTGACCACCGCCGTCACCATGGTGCTCGCGCCTTCCAGCGGCTCCGTGCGGCTCCTCCAGGTGGAGGCCAACGACGGCGGGTTCCCATACTACGGGAAGGTGGTGACGCGCCCCGAGGGCGCCTGGGGGCGGCAGGTGCGGGAGGGGGGGATCCTCGTGGACCCCGCCGTGCTCACCCAGCTGAACGTGAGCCTCGGCGACACGCTCGTGGTGGGGCGCGCGCGCCTCCCCCTCCTCGGCACCGTCGAGGACATGCCCACCGACGTGGGCTTCCAGACCGCCACGGGCCCGCGGGTGTTCATCTCCCAGGAGACGCTCTCCCGCGCCGGCCTCCTTGGCGTGGGGAGCCTGGCGCGCTACCAGATCTTCCTGAAGCTCCCGGACCGGGCCGAGCGCGACGCGCTCCGCGAGCGCTACGACACGCTCTTCAAGGCCACGCAGGTGGGGTACGAACTGGCCGAGGAGCAAGCCGAGGAGCTTTCCAACGGGATCCGCTTCCTGGGCGAATTCCTCGCCATGGTGGGGCTGGGGGCCCTTCTGCTCGGTGGGATCGGCGTGGCCAGCGCCATCCACGTCTACATCCGGGAGAAGCGGACCGGGGTGGCGGTGCTGCGCTGCATCGGCTCCGACCAGTGGACCCTCTTCGCCGCGTACCTGGTGCAGGCGGCGGGGATGGGGCTGGCGGGCTCGGCGCTGGGGGTGGCGCTGGGCGTGGGGATCCAGCGCGTGCTTCCCACGGTCCTCTCCGGTGCGCTCCCGGTGGACGTCACCACCCGCTTCTCGGTGGGCTCGGCGGCGGCGGGACTCGGGATCGGGATCTGGGTGGCGGCCATCTTCGCGCTCATCCCCCTCCTGCAGCTCCGCGACGTGCCGCCCCTGCAGGCGCTCCGCCGGGACTTCGAGGCGCCCTCGAGGCGCTACGATCCGCTGCACATCGGCGCCTATGCTGCGCTGGCGGCCTCCGTGCTGGCGCTCTGCGTCCTGGAGGCGCCGGAGCCGAGGGTGGGTCTGGGCTTCGCCGCGGCCCTGGCGGTCACCGTCGCCCTCCTCACCGGCGCGGGGTGGGGCTTCACCCGGCTCACGCGCCGCTGGTTCCCGCATCGGGCCTCGTACCCGGTCCGGCAGGGCGTGTCCAACCTCTTCCGCCCGCAGAACCAGACCATCTCCGTGACGCTGGCGCTGGGGTTCGGCGCCTTCATCGTCGGGACGGTGCTCCAGGTGGAGGGGAGCCTCCTGGACGACCTGGACCTCAACTTCGCCGCGGGGCGCCCCAACGTCCTCCTGTTCGACATACAGAAGGACCAGCTCGAGGGCGTGCAGGCCCTGGTGCCGCCGGGGGCGCAGGGCACGGCGGAGCCGGCGCCCATCATCCCCTCGCGCATCCTCGCCATCAACGGTGTGGGACGCGACGAGCTCCGCGCCGACACCACGGACGAGAACCGCCCGGAGGGTTGGGCGGTCCGGCGGGAGTACCGGAACACCTACCGCGCGAGCCTCGGTCCTGCGGAGACGCTCGTGGCGGGGCGGTGGTGGGACGGGACCCGGGGCTCCGAGGAGGGCACCGAGGTGGACGCGGGAGGGCTGGCCCGCGTGTCCATGGAGGTGGACGTGGCCGAGGACCTCCGCGTCGGGCTCGGCGACACCATCACCTGGGACGTGGCGGGCGTCGCGGTGCCGTCGGTGGTCACCAGCCTCCGGCGGGTGGACTGGGACCGGCTGGAGCCCAACTTCTTCGCCATCTTCGAGCCCGGCACGCTGGACGACGCGCCCCAGAGCATCATCCTCGTCGTGCGCATCCCCGACGCCGAAGCCCGCGCGGCGTTCCAGCGCGACCTGGTGGCGGCGTTCCCCAACGTCTCCGCCCTGGACTTCTCCCGCGTGCAGGAGGCCATCGACGCCATCCTCTCCCAGGTGCGCCAGGCCGTGGCCTTCCTCGGGCTCTTCTGCGCCCTGGCGGGGCTGGTGGTGCTGGTGGGCGCGCTGGCCACCTCCCGGAGCCAGCGCATGAGGGAGGGGGCGCTCCTCAAGACGCTGGGCGCCCGGCGCCGACAGGTCCTCGTGGTCCTCTTCGCCGAGTACCTGGCGCTGGGGACGCTGGCCACCGCCACCGGCCTCGTCCTCGCCGTCGCCGCCTCCGCGGCCCTCTCCCGCTTCGTGTTCGAGGTCGGATGGGCCGTGCACTGGGGCCCGCTCCTGGCCATCTGGGCCGCGGTGACGGGGATGACGGTGGCGGTGGGGCTCCTGGGAAGCCGGAGCCTCCTCACGCGCCCGCCTCTCCCGGTGCTCCGCGAGACGCCGGAGTAGCTCAGCCGGCGAAGGCGGCGAGGCGCTCCCCCGCGTCCCGGAGCGTCTCCACCCGCTTGCAGAACGCGAAGCGCACCATCGTGCTCCCGCCCCCCGGTGTGGCGAAGAAGCTGGAGCCGGGGACGGAGGCCACCCCCGCCTCCCTGGCGAGGCGCTTGGCGAACGTGGTGTCGTCCTCCCGGCTCAGGGCGGAGAAGTCCGCCAGGACGTAGTACGCGCCCTCCGGCGCCCGGCAGCCGAACCCCGAGCCCTGGAGCGCGGCCACGAGGACGTCACGGCGCTCGCGGTATTGCTCCGCCATGGCGGCGTAGTAGTCCCGGTCCAGGGCGTCCATGGCCTCGGCCACGGCCTCCTGGAAGGGCGCGGGCGCCCCCACGGTGAGGAAGTCGTGGACCTTGCGGATGGCGCCGGTGAGCGCGGAGGGCGCCACGATGGTCCCGATCCTCCACCCGGTCACCGAGAACGTCTTGGACGCCCCGCTCACGGTGATGGTCCGGTCCCGCATGCCATCCAGCGTCGCCAGGGGGACGTGCGCCCCCTCGTACAGGATGTGCTCGTAGATCTCGTCGGTGACGGCCAGGATCCCGTGGGTCCTGCACACCTCCGCCACGCCCTCCAGCTCCTCCCGGTCGAAGACGCGGCCCGTCGGGTTGTTGGGGGTGTTGAGGACGATGGCCCGCGTGCGCGGGGTCACCAGGGCGCGGAGGCGATCCGCGTCCAGGCGATAGGCCGGCGGGTCGAGCCGCAGGAACACCGGGCGGGCGTCGGAGAGGATGACGTCCGGGCCGTAGTTCTCGTAGAAAGGCTCCATCACGATGACCTCGTCCCCCGGGTCCACCAGGGCCAGCATCACCGCCACCATGGCCTCGGTGGCGCCGCAGGTGACCGTGATCTCCCGCTCGCCGTCCACCTCCATCCCATACCAGGAGAGGTACTTACGCACCAGCGCCTCACGCAGTCGTGGAGCACCCCAGGTGATGGCGTACTGGTTCACGTCGCCCAGGACGGCGCGGCACGCCGCATCCTTCAGGAGGGCGGGGGCGGGGAAGTCGGGGAAGCCCTGCGCCAGGTTCACCGCGCCGTGCTCCGCGGCCACGCGGGTCATCTCCCGGATCACCGACTCGGTGAAGCCGTGGGTCCGTCGGGCGGTGCGCAGCGGATCGGAGGGCATGGAGGGCGGGGCTCGGGGGGACGGTGGCCCCCATGATGTCGGCGCGGCCGGGCCCGTGCAACGTCCCAGGCGGCTTGGCGGGCCCGCCGACCCCCGGTAGCATTCACCTGGTCCGTCCGCGTCCCCGCGCCGCAGAGGCAGCCGCCGTGCCCCGTACGCTTCACGCCCTCGCCCTGGCCGCAGCCCTCATCGCCCTCGCAGGGGCACCGGCGTGCCTCTCCGCCCAGGGCTCGCCCCTGACCGTGGAGGGCCACCTCGGCGCCGCCGTCCCGGTCTCGTCCTTCGCCGACGGCGATGGGGTGGGGGAGGGCGCCACCTCCGGGGCCGGGTTCGGCGTGGAGGTGACGCTCGGCGGCGGGTGGCGCACCTGGTACGCCGGCTTCAGCCAGCTCCGCTTCGGGTGCCGGGACGCAGGGTGCCCTTCCGGCGAGCCCTACGTGGCGACGGGCGTGAACGCCGGGGTTCGCCTGGCGCTGGCCCCGGGATCGCGGGTCATCCCCTGGGTGGGGGTGGGCGCCCTCACCACGCGGGTGGAGTCCCCCGGCACCGGCTCCAGCCCCGCCGGCGTCTCCACGCTGGGGTGGGGCGGGGAGGTCGGCGGCGGCGTGTGGGTCCAGGCCACCCGGTACCTCGCCCTCGCGCCGGGCGTGCGGCTCTCCAGGGTGGGCACCGAGCTCCCCGGGGGGGCACGGCTCTCCCTGCGCTACCTCGTCGCGGACCTGGGGCTGGCCCTCACGTTCTGAGCCCCGGCCGCCTCACATGCGGAAGAGGTAGCTGAGCTTGACGAACAGCCCTTCCTGCACGGGGTTCAGACGGTCGAGGCTGAGCGTGCGCCGCCCCTCCATGAGCCTGCTGTAGCCGATGTAGAAGATGGTGCCGGGACTCGGCTCGTACTGGACCAGGAACTGCCCCTGGAACTGCCCCGTCGCCTCGGCTGCGACCTTCTCCCCGTCCACCAGCAGGGGATGGCCGGTGGTGGGATCGGTGAGTTCCTCGCTCCGGGCCAGCTCGTACTGACCCACCGCCCGGGCGAAGATGTCCTTGCTGAACTGGTACTGGACCCGCAGCCGGGGGATGTGGACGGTGGAGAAGGGCGTGTCCCGGGTCAGCTCCATGGTCCGGGACACGCTGCGCGCGCCGTTGACCACGCCCGCGCTCGGCCGCTCCACGGTCACCGTTTCGATGCTGCGCCGGGAGATCTGGGAGTACGTGTAGTTGAGCTGCAGCTGGAGCGCAGCGGTCGGACGGTACGTGACCTCCGGCGAAAGGCGCACCTCGAAGCCGCGCCGCGCCTCGTCGTAGATGGGCACCTCGCGCAGGAAGGCCTGGCCGTTCACGTTCAGGACCGTGTTGATGCGCAGGCGGGGCATGAAGCCCCACGCCTTCAGCATCCCCAGCGCCGCCGGGAGCCGGAACGCCTGGGGGCGCCCGTCCGCGCCTTCCACCTGGTAGTCCTCGTAGTCCTCGGCATGGAAGCGGAAGTACCCCTGCCGGAACACGAACGACAGGGTGCGGGAGCCGCGGAAGGAGAACGTCGGCCAGAGCTCGATCTCCGCCTCGAAGGGGCGCTTCCCCGCCCAGAACTCGTCGTGGCGGAAGAAATTGTGGTTCTTCCGGAGAATCTGTGGGTGATTCAGAGGGTCCGGGAGGAGGGTGACTGGAGCCCGGAGGGGAAGAGGGAGAGGGATGCACCCTGCGGGGTTTGTGGTACGATTGGGTTCATTGCGAAGGAACTTCAACCGC
>DATIKQ010000008.1:0-6906 GCA_035477395.1 Longimicrobiales bacterium | reverse complement strand
CACCGAGGCCATGACGCTTGAGTGGTTCAAGGACCAGAGGCTCGTCAACCTCACAGAGAGGTATCTTGCCCTACAACACTGAGCAGAACCGCCGGATACGGACCCGTACGTCCGGTGGTGGGGGGGCACGGGGGGCGTGAGCCCCCCTCCCACCCGATTCTTCAGATCGGTCGCGCCTCCGATGGGGCCGACCGGCGCCGATCCGCCGCTATTGATAGAAGCAGCGAGGGCCCAGGCGCACCAGCGTGATGGATCCCGCCATCCCCGGCTCGCCGGTGATGGTCCCCTCCATGTCCCGCTCGCCGACGAGGCGCACCACCAGGGTGAACTCGGGGCCCTTCTCCTCGGCCTCGGGGTCCAGGTCGGTGACGTCCAGCACGGCCTGCCCCCCGTCCCTCCCTCCCGCGAAGCGGGACTGGTGGATGACGTCGGAGCCCGGACGCTTGGTCGAGCCCGTGCCGGCGAGAGTGCTTCCGTCGTCGATGAGCCGCAGCCCCACGTAGCGGTCGGAGGTGCGGGGGAGGCCGCTGGAGCCCAGCCCCCGGAGCGTGCACCACTCCCCGGCGTAGGTATTGAGCTCGCCCTCGGTAGTGAAGGAGCACCCGGCCAGGGGCGCTAGCGCCAGGAACACGAGGGGTAATACTCTGGCGGTGGGCGACGTAGACATGGGTGGCTCCCCCGGAGGCTGCGTATGCGCGTGTGGCGGGAACATATACGACGGGTTCCCCGGAGGGTTCCAGGAGCGGACACGATGAACGTGCGGACGATGCGAGGGAGGGTGAACGGACGCCGCGGGCTGCCGGCGCTCCTGGTGCTCCTGGCGCTCCTGCCTGCGCTGGCAGCGTGCGGTAGCGGGGCGGCGCGGGGGGGGGCGGGCTCGTCCCTGAGCCCGGACCTCATCGGACCGGACGAGATCGCGGCCTCCACCACCACCAACGCCTGGGACCTCATCACCCAAGTGCGGCCCAACTGGCTCCGCGGGCGCGGCACGCCCAGCCTCCGCAACACCCAGGTACCCCTCCCGTTGGTGTACCTGGAGGATCGGCGCCAGGGGGACCTGAACGTGCTGCGGAGCTTCCCCACTGGGAGCATCGCGGAGCTGCGCTACATCAACGCCACCACCGCCACCACCCGCTTCGGGAACGGTCATTCCGGCGGCATCATCCAGATTGTCCCCCGGAGGTACTAGCCCCGTGCGTCACGTCGGCCGGCCGTGGCTCGGCACGTCCGCCGGGGCGCTTCTCGCGCTCCCCGCGGCGGCGGCGGGGCAGGTCGTGGGGGGCGTGGTGGTGGAGCAGGTCTCCCTGGCGCCCGCCCGGGGGGCCGTGGTGACGATGTTCCGGGCGGACACCGGATCCGGCGAGCTGGCGGCGGCGGTGACCACCGCCGACGAAGCTGGCGCGTTCTGGGTGGAGCTCCCCGGCCCCGGGGCGTACCGCGCCCAAGCCGACGCCGGCGGCTTCACGAGCCCCCTGTCCACGCCCCTGGAGGTCGCCGCCGGAGACACGCTCCTGGACGTGGCGCTGGTGGTCCCCTCCCGCCTTCTGGCCATGGCGTACGCTTGTCCGAGGGACGCCGAAGCGGCGTCGGCGGTGGTGGTGGGGCACGTGCGGGACCCGGCCACGGAGGTGGTGCTCCCCAGCGCCCGCGTCACGGCGAGCTGGCGGGAGGGCGCGGTGATCCGCTGGGGCGACGCCGAGGCCGATGCCGCAGGGCGGTACCGTATCTGCGGCGTGGCGCCGACGGCGGGGACGGTCCGGATCCGCGCCGAGCTCCTGGGACGCCAGGGGCCGTGGGAGGAGGTGCCGGTGAAGGGGCCGTCGGTGGTCTTCCATGACCTCGGCCTTGGGATCCGGACGCGGGCCGCGGCGGGGCCCCAGGACGTGATCCGGGACCGCATCCAGATGGAGGCGGCGGCCCGCGGCCTGGGCGATCTGAGCGGCCAGCTCCACGACCAGATGTCGGGGAGGCCCATGCCCTACGCCGTGGTGCGCATGGAGGGGACCTCCCACCAGGCCCTGGCCGACGCCGAGGGGCAGTTCATCTTCGAGGGGATCCAGCCCGGTGCCTACGCCCTGGAGATCTACAACCTGGGCGCCACGGTGCGCTCGGAGCCGGTGGAGGTCCCCCCGGGGCAGAACGTGTTCGTGGGGCTGCGGGTGGCGTCCCAGGTTGTGGCGCTGGAGGGGCTGGTGGTCACCACCCGGAGCGCCGTGGAGCGGATCACCCGCCTCATGCCCTTCCGCAGGGACGTCAGCTACGGCGAGGCCATGGCCCTGGAGGAGAACCGGGGATCCCGCGCGTTCGAGATCCTCGGCCGCATCTCGCCGGGCCTCCGCATCCGCGAGGTGACCCCCGAACTCGGTCCCGCCTGGATCTGCGTGGAGAGCAACCGGCGCGTATTCCGGGTGGTGGACGCCCCCTCCTGCGAGCAGGTGGAGGTCATCCTGGACGGCATGCGGAACCCGGAGGGCGCTCTGGTCCTGCGCAGCCTCCCCGCCTCGGAGATCGAGAGCATCGAGTTCCTCCCCGCCGTCCAGGCCCAGCAGATGTACGGCACCTTCGGGAACACGGCCAACGGGGCGGTGGTGATCTTCACCCGCGGGCGCGGGCCGTACACATCGCCGCTGCGCAACCGGCGCTGACGCGGGGGCGGGCTCGCTACGCTTCGGGCTCCTGGCCGCCCTCGCCGCCCCTCACACGGCGGGGCGTGTCCCCCCCGCGGGTGAGCTGCTCGATCTGCCCCAGGAGCGTGTCCTCGCCGGCGGTGCTGGCGCCGAAGAGCCCGTCGTCGCTCTCTCCGGCCTCCAGGCGCTCCATCGCGGCGTGGAGGTTCAGCCAGCGGTCGAAGCGCTCGCTGGCGCGGATGACGCTGTAGAAGAGGCGGGGGCGGCGCCCCTTGCCCGCGATCATGTCCAGGGCCAGCGCTCCCGTGGACAAGACGATCACACCCAGGTCCTTCATGCCGTCCAGCCACAGCTTGAGCTGGAAGATCGCGAAATCCCGGAGCGTGACGCTCCGCGTCGCCATCACCATGGGTCGCTGACGCTTCCTGACCATGCGGGGAATCTGGCACCTCAGGGGCGCGGCGGCGAGGCGCTCGGCACGTCCGGGCGAGCGCTCCGGAGCGATACCCCGTGCCGCACGAGAAACTCCCGCACGACGCTCATGGACACGGGGAGGGAGATGCCGTACTGGATGCGGAGAGCCGACTGGGTGTAGAGCGGGCCATCGTAGCGACGGCGCTCCGATCCCTCGCCCAACGCCATGGTGTCGGGCAGGAGCCGGATCTCACGCTCCGCTGCGCCCGCGCGGGCGAGGCCCACGATCTCGAGGTCGCCGGAGTCGCCGCGCACGCCGAGCACGAGGCCGCCGCTGATCCCCTCATTCCAGAGACCGTCGGTGACGAAGCCTCCGCGGCCGTCCCTGTCGGGACTGCTGACGATGGCCCGCGTCACCATGGGCGTGCCCCGCGGGTAGCCGACGACGTACACGAACGATCCCCAGGAGAGCCGCCGCGCGTCCCCCTCGGGCACGTCCAGCGCGGAAAAGCGCGCGGTGTCGCTCATCGCCCCGAGACTCGCGGCAAGGAGGGCCAGGTCGTTCCGCTCATCTCGCGCCACGACCTCCAGGGGTGAGGGCCCCGCCGGGGGGAGGAGGGTGCCGCGCTGCCAGGTCTTCACGGACACGCTGGCGACCCGCCCCGGCGCCCCCGCCGGGCTCCCGGAAGGCCCTCCCTCCCAGTACTCGATCCGAACCTCGGGGAAACGGGTGACGTGCTCCACGGTGAGCAACGTGAGCCGGTCCCCGGCGCGCCCGACGACCGCTGCGGTCCCGGCCTTCGTCACGTTTTCGGAGTAGACCGAATCGGCCCGCTCCTGGTACCGGCCGGCTTGGACGTCGGCGTCGGTGACGCCCGAGTCCTCGGCGAACTCGTAGGTCCGGTAGTCGGCCGTGAACGTGACCTGCTTGACCGAGAGGAAGATGCGGGCCAGGTCGTCCGAGGTGTCGTGCACGGGGTACGCCGTCTGGTAGTGCGCCTGCGGACCCCGGTCCACGAGGACCGTCCTGGGGGGCGCGCACCCCCCGGGCCACGCGGCGGCGGCCAGGGTCGGGAGAAGGAGGGCCGCAGGGAACCGCTTGGTCGGAGTACACACCGGAATGCTCCCGCGCACGGTGGCGCCGTGGACGCGCACGTCGGCGCTCGGCGGATTCCCGTCGGCGCGCCGCGCAGGCCGATCGAGGTCACATGGAGATACGTGCCCGGGGGTCGGACGTTGCGGGTCGCCTTCGGCCGGGCCGCTGACGCGGAAGCGAGCGGGAGCGGCGCGAGGTGTCCGCACCGCCCCCGCCCGTCCCGACTTCCTGCTCAGCCCTCGTCGGAGCGCTTGCCGAACTGCCGGTCGAGCATGAGGAGCGCCGCCGTGCTGTCGCCCGCCATGCGGAGCTTCTCCACGGCCTTGCCGGCGTTGTCCTCCTCCTCGACCTGCTCCGTGATGAACCACCCCAGGTGCAGCTCCGTGGCATAGTCGCTCTTCTTGCGCGACAGCTCGAAGAGGTCGCGGATCATCCCGCTGATCTTCTTCTCGTGGCTCAGCGCCGTCTCGAAGACCTTGAGGGGAGACCCGAGCTTCCCCGCCGGAGCCGCCAGGGCCTTGAGCTCCACGTGCCCGCCCCGCTCGAGGACGTAGTCGAAGAGCTTCATGGCGTGCTCCATCTCCTCGTCGGCCTGGTGCCGCATCCAGTGGGCAAAGCCGTCGAAGTTCTGCTCGGCGAAGTGCGCCGACATGGCCAGATAGATGTAGGCCGAGTGGAGCTCCGCGTTGATCTGCTCGTTGAGAGCGGTCTGGATGGTCTTGTCCACGAGATCCTCCGCGTCCGTTCAGGGTCAATGGCAATGCAGCAATCTACCCGATCGCGGCGCCGAGGGTCACACCCTGGGCCGCCCCTCCGCGCACCCGCCCCCCACCCGTTAGATTTCCGCCCCTCCGAACGGCCCGCTCCCCGAGCGGCGAGCCGGCGGACGACCCCGATCCTCCCGGCCCCCGGCCCAGCGACCCATGAGCGGACCCCAGTTCATCTACCACATGTACCGCCTCTCGAAGATCGTCCCGCCCAAGCGGGAGATCCTCAAGGGAATCAGCCTCTCCTTCTATCCGGGGGCGAAGATCGGGGTGGTGGGCCCCAACGGGTCAGGGAAGAGCTCGCTCCTCAAGATCATGGCCGGGGTGGACACGGACTTCCAGGGCGAGGCGTGGGCCGCCAAGGGGACCCGCATCGGGTACCTGCCCCAGGAGCCCCAGCTCGACCCCACCCTCGACGTGAAGGGGAACGTGGATCTCGCGGTGAAGGAGACCCGCGACCTCCTACGCCGCTTCGACGAGGTGAACCTCAAGTTCGGCGAGGTCGGCAGCGACGAGGAGATGAACGCCCTCCTGGAGGAGCAGGCCAAGCTCCAGGACCGCATCGACCATATCGGCGCCTGGGAGTTGGACCGGCACATCGAGATCGCCATGGACGCGCTCCGCCTCCCCCCCGGGGACACGGACGTGGCCACGCTCTCCGGCGGCGAGCGTCGTCGGGTGGCGCTGTGCCGGATCCTCCTGGAGCAGCCCGACATGCTCCTCCTGGACGAGCCCACCAACCACCTGGACGCCGAGTCGGTGGCGTGGCTCGAGCACCACCTGAAGGAGTTCCCTGGGACCATAGTGGCCATCACCCACGATCGGTACTTCCTGGACAACGTGGCCGAGTGGATCCTCGAGCTGGACCGCGGCGAGGGGATCCCCTGGAAGGGGAACTACTCGTCCTGGCTCGAGCAGAAGCGCGAGCGGCTGCGCATCGAGGAGAAGCAGGAGTCGAGCCGGCAGAAGACGCTGGAGCGGGAGCTGGACTGGATCCGGATGTCCCCCAGGGCCCGGCAGGCCAAGGGGCGGGCCCGCCTGAGCGCCTATGAGGATCTCGTGAACGCCGACGAGCGGGAACAGCTCCGCACGGCGGAGATCCTCATCCCCAAGGGAGCGCGCCTGGGCGACACGGTCATCCGGGCGAAGGGGCTCAACAAGGGGTACGGCGACAACCTGCTCATGGAGAAGCTCTCCTTCGACGTGCCGCCGGGCGCCATCGTGGGGATCATCGGAGGGAACGGCGCGGGGAAGACCACCCTCTTCCGCATGATCGTGGGGGAGGAGAAGCCCGATTCGGGCACGCTGGAGATCGGCCAGACGGTCCAGCTCTCCTACGTGGACCAGTCCCGCGACGCCCTCGACCCGGACAAGACCGTGTTCGACGAGATCACCGGCGGCGTGGACGTGCTCTACTTCGGCCGTGCCGAGGTGAACCCGCGGGCGTATCTGTCCTGGTTCAACTTCCGGGGCGCCGACCAGCAGAAGAAGGTGGGCGTCATGTCCGGAGGGGAGAGGAACCGCCTGCACCTCGCCAAGCTCCTCAAGTCCGGCGGCAACGTCATGCTCCTGGACGAGCCCACGAACGACCTGGACGTGGACACGCTCCGCGCTCTGGAGAACGCCATCCTGGACTACGCGGGGTGCGTGCTCGTGATCTCCCACGACCGCTGGTTCCTGGACCGCGTCGCCACGCACATCCTGGCGTTCGAGGACGAGTCGCAGGTGGTTTGGTTCGAGGGCAACTACCAGGAGTACGAGGAGGACCGGCACCGCAGGCTCGGCGCCGAGGCGGACCAGCCGCACCGGGTGAGGTACCGGAAGCTGGTGCGCGGGTAGGGGCGGCGGCGGGGGGCGGGGGTATTGCGTAGCGAGCCCAGCGGCGTGGTGATGGGGATCCGGTTGCAGGCTGGATGACGTAGGGACGGGGGGTAGGGGCGCGGGTGGTGGTAGGAGGAGTTCGAGGGGGATAAAGTGTGAAGCCCACAGCGCATAGGGCACT
>DATIKQ010000007.1:0-45032 GCA_035477395.1 Longimicrobiales bacterium | reverse complement strand
CGTTACCAGGACAGGCTCCTAGCGGCCACGCCCAATTCAGAGCGGCCGTCGGTGCTCCGTCAGCTTCTCAGGGACCAGCCCACGCGCCCAGAGCCCCGAGCCTTCTGGCTCGCCCGGGCACTCCGCTGGCTCTTGAGTCGGCTCCGCTTCATCGTCCGGGTCCTGCGTTCGGTCGGCCTCCGTTTGGGTCCGTGAGCCGCCTCCCGCTGAACCGCGACGCTCAAGGTGCGACCACGGCTGGAGCCATGCACCAACGCCCCTTACCGCGCCCGCACCGACGAGATTTTGCGGAAGGCCGGCCGCCGGGTATTCTTGGTCTCGAGATGGCCAATGCGGACCGCAGTGTCGCCGCCGGCTACAGCAAGCCATCCGCCTCGTCCACCCCTGTCCGGACAAATTGTGACATGAAACGCGACACAACCCTTCGGTCGGAAAAGGCCTCCCAACGCCGGGAAGCGTTGGGAGGCCTATCCGTTCCGAGTGCCCCGCCAGGGACTCGAACCCCGAACCTACTGATTAAGAGTCAGTTGCTCTAGCCAGTTGAGCTAGCGAGGCGAAGAGCATATGAAGTTACGGTTTCCCGCGAGCGGGTCAACCTCCTTCGACCGACCCCTCCGGCTCCACGGAGACATGGACGTCGATCCCCTCCCGGACGCTCTGGGTCACCACGCAGAAGTCCTCGAACAGCTCCAGGCAGCGGGAGATGCGGGAGGTGTCGCCCCCCTCCAGGGACGGGCGCAGCACCACGTCCACCGACGCGATGCGAAGGCGCCCTCTTTCGTTGCGTGCCAGCTCCCCCCGGACCTCGGCGCGGAGCCCCGCCACGGGAACCCGTGCCTTCTGGAGGCAGAAGAGGAGGCTGGCGGCCAGGCAGTTCCCCACCGCCGCCCCCAGGAGCCGGGACGCGTTGGGGGCGCTCCCGTCCCCGAGGGGCTGGGGCTCGTCCAGCCGGAGCACGGGCCACCCGGGCTCGTCGAAGGTCACGTCGAAGAGGAAGCGCTCCCGCTGCTCCATGCCGAGGGCGAAGGTGGGGGCATCGCTCATGGGATCTCCTGCCGCAGGGGGTGTGGTCTTGCCTCGGGGTGGGCTCCGACTGCCTATTCCTCTGCCCGGCGGCGTCCCGGCCGGGGTGTGGAGGGTTGTCCGACCCATCGGAAGGTGCTTCGTGCTCCATGGAGGATGCAATGCGGAAGCTCGCCCTGTTCGCGCTTACGACCGCGCTGGCCGCCTGCGCCGAGCCGGCCCAGACGCCGCCCTCCGAGCCGGCGACGGCCGCGGCCCCTGCCGCGGCGCCCGCCGCCGACGTGCACCAAGCCGTGGCCCTGACCCCCGTTCAGCGGGAAGGGAAGGTCATCTTCGAGTCCGTGTGCTGGACGTGCCATGGGTCGGGCGGGCACGGGGACGGGCCGGCGAGCACGCCGACGCTGAAGCCACCCACCTTCCACACCCCCGACTACGCAGCCGCGTCCCAGGCCATCCTCCTGCAGCGGTTCCAGGCCAGCCTCCAGGGAGCCGACGCCAGCCACCCCCACATGCAGTACGTGGTGAAGCTGGTGCTCGAGGAGAGCTTCAAGACGGCGCTGACCTACATCCCCGCGCTCGTGTACCCGTCCGAGATTCCAGGGAGCGCCGTCCACGGGCAGGACCTCTTCCAGTACAGGTGCGCCGGTTGCCACGGCACCTCCGGCCGCGGGGACGGCCCGGGCGCCGCCGCGCTGGTGGACGTGAAGCCGGTGGACTTCACCACCGACACCCTGGTGGCCAAGGCGAACTGGGACGCGGTCTACGCAAAGGTGCGCGACGGAGGTCAGCGCGTGCACGGGTCCACCATGCCCCCGTGGGGCCAGATCCTCACCGACGCCGACCTGTGGGACCTGGTGGCCTACCTGGCCACGTTCCAGCCGGGGCTGGTGGCGCCGCCCTCCTGGGGCAACTGACCCTCAACCGCCCTGGGGCGGGGGTGCGCCGGGCGCCGGCGCGGCAGCGCCCGCGTCGGCGCCCAGCACGTCGGGCCGCAGGACGTCGAGGATGTAGCCCGTGACGGCGTCGATCTCGCGGGGGGTGAGGTCGTGGTCCCCGAAGACGGGCATTCCGGTCGCGTGGCCCACGGAGATCACCCGGTGGAGCGAGTCGGCCTCGGCCAGGCCCCACCCGGGCAGCGTCAGGGACGGCACCTCCAGCCCCTGCGCCGCGGCGTAGTCCGTCCCTCCCTGCCCGAGCGAGCCGTGGCAGGTGCGGCAGTGCTCCACGTAGACCTGGTTTCCCAGGACGTGGCGCGCCCCGGCCGAATCCCACGCGAGGGTGTCGAAGAGCGCGGGCGTGAAGGACGCCGCGGCCTCCCGGACCTTGGCGTCACGGTCCGGCGGCTCGAACTCGTGGTGCCCGCACGCCGCGACGCCAAGCGCGGCGGCGATCCCGAGCAGAGGCCCGAGGGCGGCCCTCACCGGACCGTGTCCCCCGCCGTCGGGTGGGCCAGATCGGTGCCGGGCTCCAGGGCCTGGGTCTTCGCCAGCGCCTCCTGCGCCGCCTGGGCGTTCCCCAGCGCCTCCTCGGCCATGAACACCCCGAACCAGGCCGCGGCCAGGTCCGGGGCCAGCTCCGTGGCCTTCGTGTAATGGGCCAGCGCCCCGGCGAAGTCGTCGGCCCGGAAGGCCGTGCTCCCGCTGTCGAGCTGGGCCGCCGCCTCGGGGGAGACGGCGGACTGCACCGGCGGGGCGGCTTCCTGGACCTGGGGGGCCTCGGCGGGCGGGGCCTCCGCCGGCCTGCAGGTGGACGAGGCGACCACGAGCAGCATGAGGGCCAGACCGTGCTTCGCGCTCACGGCGTCCTCCCTTCCAGAGGGTTCCTGATGTGGCACGCGAGGCAGGTCCGGGGGCTCTGCTCCCAGGCCCGCTCGGCGTCGAAGCCCCGCGCATGCGGGCTGATCTTGAACGCGCCCAGCACGCCGTGGCACTGGGTGCAGTCGTTCTGCTTGTGGCAGGTGGTGCAGCTCTCCAGGTTCTGCCGGGCCGCCTGGCCGTGGCGGAGGAGCCACACCGCGCCTCCCTCGTGGTACCCGGGCCCGAGCCGGCCCACGCTGGCCAGGCCGACCTGGACGTGGCACTCGCGGCAGAACACCTGGGTGTCGTGGCAGTTGGCGCACTCCGACTCGCGCCCGAAGGCGTCCGCGGCGTGCCGGGCCACGAAGCCGGTCGGGTGGTAGCCGCCCCCCACCGGTCCATCGTGGCACTCCACGCAGAACGACTCCACGTGGCAGGTGCTGCACGAGGCCGGCTCGCCGGCGGCCAGCACGGAGTGGATCTCGAGGAAGAAGAAGCCCTCGTGGCTCGCGGGGGCGTGCGGGGCGACGCCGACGCCTGGGGCCTTTACATCCTCCCGGGACGGCACGGCGGTCATGACGGCGGGGTACGGCGTGATGTGGCACGCCTTGCAGTCCTCGACGGCGTGGCAGGTCGCGCACGCGGTCCTGGACGCCTGCGCACCGTGCTCCCCCATCCACCCGTGGCTCTCGTGGGTGGCCGGCACGCTGTAGCGGGCCTGGGCGGGAGGGAGGTCCATCCCCTCGGGGGCGAACGCGAGCCGCGCGATCTCCGGACGATCCGTGTCCACGTGGCAGGACACGCACCGGTCGGCGGTGTGGCACGTGGCGCAGCGGGCCAGGTTCTTCCCCGCATCCAGGCCGTGGCCGCCGCCCAGGAACGACTCCCCGGCGTGGTCCGCCGGAGCCTCGAACGCCTCGATGCGCGTGCGCGCGAACCCGGACTCGGCGAGCGGGACGTGGCAGGTGGCGCACGCGGCATCCACCATGTGGTCCTTCGCCTCGTGGGCATGGCAGGAGATGCACGTGCCCACCTGAACCTGCGCGGAGACCGACATGCGGTTCTTGCCCTGGGGCACGTGGCAGGCCTCGCACGGTTGCGCGGGGTCCTCGAAGTCCTCCAGGTAGGAGGCGTGCACGTCGTGGGAGAAGCGCACGTTGTCGAGGCGGGGGGTGGCCTCCTTCCAGTCCACCGGGTCCATGACGTCGCCGTCGTGGCACTCGGCGCACAGCTCAGGGCCGGGGTAGATCGTCGAGCGGTCGCCCGACGGGACGCCCTCGTGGCACCCGGTGCAGAGCGGGAAGAGCCCGCTGTGGTAGTCGTGGGGGAAGGTGGCCTGCTGGCGCCCGGCGGCCGCGAAGGCGACCCCCAGGGCCAGGCCGGCCACCGTCACGGCCACCGCCGCCCGGAGGCCGGTCCGGCGGGCGTGGCCCATGTCACCTCGCCGCGGGGTCATCGGACCCTCCTACGGTTCGCGAGCCCGGGATCCTCTCCGATGGCGATGCGCAGGGAGGTCCAGCCGCGCGTCTGATTCCAGGGGCTCGTGAACACGCTCCCCCCGTCCCGGTGCCGGAGCACCGACATCCCGCCCGCGAACGACGTCCGTTCGGTGACCGCGAGGTCGAAGGAGAGGCCGCCGCCCATGGCGCGGCCGTCCCCCACCCGGAACTCCTCGATCTGCTGGAACGAGGTACCCGAGAGGGAGAGGGCGAGGCGCTCCCACGCCGTGTAGCGCAGCGCCACGTCGCCGGAGCTGAGGAACGCGCCCGGTCCCCACTCGAGGCGGTACGAGCCGTCCACGGTCCACCCCTGCGCCATCTGCCAGCGCGCGCCCAGGTTCGCGCGCCACCCGGTGTCGGTGAGGGGCCCCAGCAGCACCTGGGTGTCGGTGTCCCCGTACGAGCGGCGTCCTGCCGACGCCCACACGCCCAGCGCCGTGCTTTGCGACCAGCTCCCGCGCAGCTCGAGCTCGGAGTAGGAGACCGGGTCGAAGAAGCCCCAGATGGTGTTCATCTGGAAGTAGGGGACGTAGCGCCGGGCCGTGGCCTCCACCAGCACCCGGCCGCCCTCCAGGGGGAGCCCGACGGTGACGTGGCTCTTCCCCAGGCGATCCCGCCCGAGGTCGTAGTCCACGGCGCCCGTGAGGCGGAAGTGGGGGATGGACGTCACCACGTCCACCGAGGCGCGCTCGCCCACCAGGTTGGAGCGGTCCGCGAGGATCTCCCGGTGATAGCGGGCGGTGAAGACGGCTCCGTCCAGGCGCTTGCGCAGCGACGCCCCGAAGAGGCGCGCGCCCTCGTCCACGAAGAAGTCCTCCACGCCCTTGAGCGCCTCGTTGGCAGGCTCGCGAAGGCCACGGGCCAGGCTGCGGCCACCGTACGCCTCCACCTGCGTCGAGCCGGTGGCGTAGGCGACGCTCCCCCCGTCGAAGGAGGGGAACCCGAGCCCCGAGCGGACCTCCTGGCGTCCAAGGCGGAACCGGAAGGCTCCGTGCTGAAGCTGGGCGTAGCCGAGGAGCGCGTCGAAGGCGTCGTCGGAGCGGGGCCAGAGCAGGTCGCTGCCGGCATGGGCCCGCCCGCGGAGCAGAGCGGTGAAACTCAGCCCCTCCAGCCCGAATCCCCAGGCGGTGAAGCTCACGTCCTGGGTGGCGGCCACGAGCTGGTCCTTCTCCAGGGCCCGGTAGGCCGTGCAGAAGTCACCGGCGAAGCAGGATACCTGCCGATTCCCGGACCACGTCCGGCCCAGCGAGTCCGTGACGACCCCGTACCGGGGAACGGTGTCCTGCCCGTAGGGGCGCAGCTCCACCATCTGGATGGTGGTCCCCACCCACCCGCGCACGCCCTGCCCGAGGAGGGAGACCGGAGCCCCCACGAGGAGCAGGACGGCCAGCAGGAGGAGCGCAGACGCCGTGGAGCGCCCCCGCTCGGGCCTCGGGTCCCGGACCCGGCCGCTCATGGATTCGCCTCCCTCCCCGCCCGGCGGGGACTCGGCATGGAGTGGTGGACGTACCCCGGCACGGTGGCGGGAAGGTGGAGGGCGGAGCCGACCCGCTCGCCACGGGGCGCGGTCGTCGTGTCGGGATGCAGACGGGGCAGGACCGAGGGGCTGCGCACATCCAGGTCCTGGTGGCAGTCGGTGCAGCGACCGCCGTCCACCTTGAAGTCGTGGGCCTTGTGGCAGTAGGTGCAGTTCTCCAGGACCCCGGGCTGCATCCCCTTGTGCATGGGTGACAGTTCGGCGGCCTCGGCGTGGCACCCGGAGCGGGCGCACGACTCCACCGCCTCGGCCGGCGTCCTCTGCTCGTGGGGGTTGTGGCAGGACGAGCACACGCCCTGGTGCGGATCGGGATCCGGCATGGACACGAGCGAGCGCATGGCATGGCAACTGAAGCACTCGTCCCGGTCGGGGAGGAGGGCCGCCTCCACCTCCGACGGCACGCCCCGTGAGGGCGCCGCGGTGGCGGCCGGCGGGCGCACCGGCGCCAGGAAGTTGTGGCACGCCGCGCAGTGGATGGTGAGGTCGCTCATCCCCGCCAGGAGGATCTTCTTGTCCTCGTGGCACCCCGACTGGGCGCACGTCTTGTCCACGGGCGCGAACTCGTGGAGCGACGTGGAGTGGCACTCGACGCACTGGAGGCCCTGCAGCCTGGGGTCGTCGGACTCCAGGTGCGCCTTGTGGCCGGCGGAGGAGGCGATGAGGAGCCACCGGGCCGGATCGCCCTGGATGTGGCAGTCGGCACACACCCGGTTGGGCACCTCGGCGTGGGCGGCGATCTCCTCGGGGTTCTCCACGATCTGCGTGAGCGCCATCTGGCTGCGCGCCATGAGCGTGGGCTGGTGGCACGCCTTGCAGCCGAGCCCGGCGTGGGCGCTGGCGGCGAAGAGGTCCGCCGGCTCCTGCATCAGGTGGCACGACACGCAGAACTCGTTGTCGTGCTGGACGTAGTCGTAGGTCCGGTAGGCGTAGTAGCCGCCCGCGCCCACCCCGGCCATCACGAGGACGCCCACGGCGCCCAGCGCGGGTGCGGAGAGGTTGCCGGCCCACTCGGCCAGCCGCTCCGGGAGGCGCGCGAGCGCGCCCAGGATGCGGTCCACCTGCCCGACCTCAGTTCCCTGCCTTGCCCAGCACGGGCTCCAGGCTCACGTCGCTGGAGCCCTGGATCCCGTAGACCCTCTTCAGCTCGGCGATGCTCGCGAGGAGCAGTCTCTCGATGAGGAACGGGTTGTGGAGCGTGGCGCCGTTCATGAGCGCCAGCTCGCGGTTGTAGCGCGAGCCTTCACCGGCGCTCGTGCGCCCGTCCATCGAGATGAACTCGGAGGCCGGGACCTTGGCCAGGAGCCCGGCGAGCTCCGCGAGGAGCGCGTTCGTGCGCGCGTTGGCCCTCGCCACGGCCGCCCTCGCCACGTCCTGGTTGCCGTGGCACCCCGCGCCGGTGCACGACCGGTAGTCGCGCTGGCTGTCGGCGCACCCGGATGCGGACAGGGGCTTCCCGGAGGCGTCCACGCACGGCGTGGCCCAGAAGCGGTGGCCGGTGTCGCGGAACGTGACGCTGCCGGCGGCGTCCTTCACCTCGCGGCTCGCGGCGTGACACGTCACGCACAGCCCCGCGTTGGAGGCCACGATCCCGTGCGTGGCGGCGACCTTCCCCTGCAGGGACGCCGGGCGCCACCCTGCGTCACCCAGGAGGATGGGGCCCTGAGCCGCGTGGGGCATTCCGGAGAAGTCGGCTCCGGGGCGCTCCTGGTGACAGCGCATGCACAGGTTCGTGGACAGGCTGGCGGTGTTCACGGGGAAGCGGAGACCGGCGTCGTGGGTGCTCCCGTGGGGGTCGTGGCACACCGCGCAGGTCACGGCGACGGCGCCGGTGGCGATGGGCTGCTTCTCGGCGAAGTCCGTGTCCACGCCCCAGGCCTTCAGGGCGCCGTCCCCCGAGTGGCAGGCCGTGCACGCGGCGCTCGATCCCAGCCCGCTCAGGCGCGAGTGCTGCGAAGCAGCCCACTCCTCGAGCTGGGGCGTCATGGTGCTCCGGTGGCACTCCCCGCACCCCGTGGTGAGCGCGGTGCCGGCGGCCAGGGGCGCCTTGGGGATGTTGGACTTCGACGGAGCCGCGATGTGCTGGAGCCCCGCGCCGTGGCACGCCTCGCACTGGACGTCCTCGTAGCGCTTGTCCTTGGTGGCGTTGTAGCCCGCGGGCTTGGTGGCCGCGTTCCCGAGCTCGTTGGTGGAGTGGCACGCCTCGCAGGAGGCCTGCGCGTGGCCGCTCCCCTGGAGGGCGCTCCAGGCCTTGGAGTGGAGCGTCTTGAGCCACTCGGCCTGCGTGCCCGTGTGGCACGTGCCGCAGTAGGTGAGCTTGGCCCCGTGGTCCGAGTAGCCCACGAAGCCGCCGCCCGCGGCGGGAACCGGGCTGGGCTCGGGGCCGGGCTCCTCGAAGACGACCTTCTCGTCCACGCAGGCGGCGAGGGGGAAGAGCGCGAGCACGAGCAGGGACACCAGGGCCTGGCTCGATGGAATCCTCATTCGTCAGCTCCGTAGGTATACGGACATCATACCGTGGGATGGTACCACGACCCGCACCTCCGCGCATGGGGGGGGCTCTCCCATCGGTCTTGTCGGGATTCCCCCCACCCCCCGGAGCCCTCGCCGGGCCTCGGTGAAGGGGGCCGGATCCGACGCGTGCGCGACGCGCTGGAGCACGCTCAATAGGCCGGGATCCCAGTCAGCGTGTGGCCGAGGATCAGGGAGTGGATGTCGTGCGTGCCCTCGTACGTGTACACCGACTCCAGGTTGGCCATATGGCGCATGGAGTGATACTCGACAAGGATGCCGTTCGCGCCCAGGAGACGGCGCGCCTCCCGGGCCACTTCGCACGCCATGTCCACGGTCGCCCGCTTGGCCAGGGACACCTGGTAGGGCGTCATGGTCCCCCGGTCCTTGAGCCGGCCCAGCTGGAGCACCAGGAGCTGCCCCTGGGTGATCCCCGTGAGCATCTCGGCCAGGCGGGCCTGCTGGAGCTGCTTGCCCCCGATGGGGCCCCCGAACATGACCCGCTCCTTGGAGTACGACAGCGCCTCGTGCAGGCACGCCATGGCCGCCCCCACGGCACCCCAGGCGATGCCGTAGCGCGCCTGGGTGAGGCACATGAGGGCGTGCTTGAGCCCACCGGTCGTGCCGGGCAGGAGGGCGTCGTCGGGCACGCGCACGTCCTCGATGACGATCTCGCTGGTGTCCGAGGCCAGGAGGGAGAGCTTCCCCTTCTGGTTCTTCGCGGTGAAGCCCGGCGTCCCCTTGGGCACGAGGAAGCCGCGGATGGCGCTGGTGTCGCCGAGGGCCCCGGTCTGGGCAAAGACCACCGAGATGTCCGCCATGGAGGCGTTGGTGATCCACATCTTGGCGCCGTTCAGGATCCAGCCGTCGGCGGTCTTCTCGGCACGGGTGATCATACCGCCCGGGTTCGAGCCGAAGTCGGGCTCGGTGAGGCCGAAGCACCCCACCGCCTCGCCCGAGGCCAGCTTGGGGAGCCAGGTTCTCTTCTGCTCGTCCGACCCCCATGCGTTGATCGGGTACATGACCAGGCCGCCCTGCACCGACGCGAAGGAGCGGATCCCGGAGTCGCCCCGCTCCAGCTCCTGCATGATGAGGCCGTAGGCGACGTTGTTCAGCCCGGCGCAGCCGTACTCCTCGGGGAGGTTGGCGCCGAGCAGCCCCAGCTCGCCCATCTCCGGGATGAGCTCCTTCGGCATGCGGTGGTTGATGTAGGCGTCGCCGATGATGGGCATGAGGCGGTCCTCCACCCACGCCCGCACGGTGTCGCGGATCATCCGCTCCTCTTCGGAAAGGAGGGAGTCCATATCGTAGAAATCGAAGCCTTCGAACTTGGAGGCCATCGTCGTCGCCAGCGCGTTGGAGTGAGTCGGGAGCTCGCCGCGAACTCGAGGCGGCAGGGCTCCGGGTCCGGTAAATCTAGCCGTTCCCGCGCGGGGTCGGGGAGGCGCTCGCGGCCCGCTCGGCTAGCGTGCGTACCAGAGCAGCTTCTGCATCAGGGCGTCCACGGCCGACGCCAGCGCGGCGGGGTCTTCGCCCTCCGCCGGCGCCCCTTCCACCAGGCCGAACCAGTGCACGCGTCCGGTGCGCACCTGGACCAGGGCGGCGGAGATGCGGACGCGGTTCCCTCCTTCGCCGGGAACGACCCACGCGCGCACCGGGAGGAGAGCCGTCTGGGCGTCCACCAGCGACCCGAGGCGCAGCAGGTCACCGAAGAGCGGATCGCCCACGCGCTGCACCTCGGCCGCCGAGAACACCCCCACCTGGAGCCCGTGGATGCGGACGTTGAGGCCGGGGGACCGGTCCAGCGCCTGCTGGAGCCGGGGGGGGAGGACCCATTCCACCCCGGGCCCCCGATCCCGGAGGGCGAACGCCAGCTCCGCGTCCACATCCCCCGTCACGCCCGTGGCGCCCTGGAAGGGCAGCACCATCACGATGCTCCCCCGCAGGTCGGGGGGCGTGCCCTGGGAAGCCCCGGGCTCGGGCACCGGCGCCCTTCCCTTCCCGCACGCGGAGGCAGCGAGGACGAGGGCCAGGACGAAGGTCCTCCTGGCGTGCCGCGGGCGGGCGGTGGCGAGGCTCACGGGTGTCTCCGGCATGGCGCGAGGTTGGAGCGGGAACCGGGGCCTGGCCAGCGACGCCGCGCGAGCCGCAGCCCCTGGATCGAAAGGTAGGGCCGAGGGGTGGATGACTGCACCTGGAAGACGTTGCACCCAGCGATGTGGCAGTACTATATATCTTGCACTTCTATCCAAAGCCGCTCCTCCCCTCGGGAGACGTCCATGCCCCGCCCCCTGGGCTTCACGACGCTTCGCATCCTGGCCGCCATCCGTGACGGGAGCGCCTACGGCCTCGACATCGTCGCCTCCACCGGGCTCGCGTCGGGAACGGTCTATCCGGCGCTTGGGCGACTGAAGAAGGGAGGGCTCGTGTCGTCGCGCTGGGAGGACCAGCGCCAGGCCGAGCGGGAGGGGCGGCCGCGACGGCGCTACTACGCCCTCACCGCCGAGGGTGCACGGGCGCTGGTGGAGGGGACGAGCCGGACGGCGGACGTGTTGGCCGTGCTGAGCCCGGGTTCGGCGGGGGCCGTGCGGTGACCCTGGGCCGCGCGTCCCGCGGCGCCAGGACGGCGCTCCGGGCCGTCTCCTTCCTGGTCCCGGCGGACCGACGGCGGGAGTGGCTGGAGGAATGGGGGGCGGAGCTGGCCAGCCTGGAGCAGGCGCGGACGACCGGAAGGGCCCGGGAGTATCCCGGGGTGGCGTGGTTCGTCGCGGGCGCGCTCCCGCACGCGGTGTGGATCCGCACGGAGGGGTGGACGATGGAGAGCGTGGCACAGGACGTCAGGTACGCGGCCCGGGTGCTCCGGCGCGCCCCGGGATTCACGGCGGTGGCAGCGCTCACGCTCGCGCTGGGGATCGGCGCCAACGCCGCCATCTTCTCCCTGGTCAACGGGCTCATGCTGCGCCCGCCGGCCGGGATCGCGCGGCCGGAGCACATCGTGCTGCTGGGAAGGAGCTACGACAGCGCGCCGCGCTGGGACTCGTGGTCGTGGCCCGCCATCCGGCTCATCGCCGGTGAGGCCCGGGCCTTCTCCGGCGTCGCCGCGTACTCGGGCGGGGAGTTCGTCCTCGGGCGCGGCGACGACGTGGAGCCCGTCGCGGGGCATTGGGTGAACGGAGAGTACTTCGGCGTGCTGGGCGTTCGCCCGGCCCTGGGGCGCCTTCTGGGGCCCGGAGATGCCGTGGCCCCGGGAGCGCACGCGGTGGTGGTGCTGAGCCAGGCCCTCTGGCTGCGTCGCTTCGGGGGCGACCCGGGCGTGGTGGGCCGCACCCTGGCCGTCGGCTCGCAGCCCTACGAGATCGTGGGCGTGGCCCCGGAAGGGTTCACCGGTCCCGACGCCCTGGGTGCTCCGCCCGAGATGTGGGTGAGCGCCATGCAGCGCACCCTCGGAGACGGAGCCCTCCCCTTCGACGAGTGGGGGGCGAGCTGGCTGTATGCGTTCGCGCGCCTGCGGGAGGGCGTCACGTACGAGCAGGCGGTGGCGGCCATGGACGCCGCCTCCCTGCAGCTCCGCGCGGCGTCGGACAGGAACGAGGACGTCCGGGTGGTCCTTGCCCCCGGGATCGGCCTGGCCCCGGAGGAGCGGGAGCGTAGCCGGGGGGCCAGCCTCCTGCTGGGCGCCATCGCCGTCCTCGTCCTCCTCCTCACCTGTGCCAACGTCGGGAACCTCTTCCTCACGCGTGCGACGGCACGGGCCACGGAGGTGGGGGTGCGCAAGGCCCTGGGCGCGAGCCGCGGCCGGCTGACCCGCCAACTGGTCACCGAGGGTATGGTGCTGGCCGCGGCGGCCACCATGCTCTCGGTCCCGCTGGTGTTCGGGGGGAGCGGGATCCTCTCCATGCTCTTCCCCGTGCCCGTTGCCGTGTCCCTCGCGCCGGACCTCCGGGTCTACCTCTTCCTCGGCGCCGTGGGCTTGGCCGCAGGGCTCCTCTCTGGAACCGCCCCTGCGTGGACCGCAGCCCGACGGGACGTGGCGCGTACCCTGCGGGAGGGGGGCACCACCGGAGGGGCCTCGCGCACCAGGCTCCGGGACACCCTCGTGGTGGGGCAGCTGGCCATCTCCCTGGGGCTCGTGAGCGGCGCCGCGCTCCTGGGCAGAAGCGTGCTCAACGCCTGGAGCGCCGACCCGGGATTCGATCCCGACGGCATGGTCGTGGGCTCCATCAACCTGCGCTCCACCGGGCGCTACGATCCCGCCGCGGCGGTGGCCTTCCAGGACCGTCTCCTGGCCGGGCTCGAAGGCCTTCCTGGCGTGGCGGCGGTGGCGCTGGCGAACCAGGCCCCCATGCTCGGGAATCACACCCGCTCGAGCGTGAACCCCGCCGAGCGCCCCGAGGGGCCGGAGTCGGGGATCGAGGCGGAGTACATCGTGGTGACGCCAGGGTACTTCGAGACCCTGGGGATCCCCCTTCTGAGGGGACGCACCTTCGGCCCCGCCGCGGCGGAGCCCGAGCCCGTGGTGGTGGTCAACGACGCCCTGGCGCGGCTCTTCTGGCCGGGGCAGGACCCGCTCGGGCGGGAGCTGGTCCGTCGCGGCGTCACGTTCCGTGTCGTCGGCGTGGTGGCCGACGTCCAGATGCGCACGCTCCGGGACCGGGGACGTCCCGGGGTCTACTACGCCTATCATCAGGAGCCCCAGACGCTGCTGGTGGCGCACCTGCGCACCACGGGCCCCACGCCGACCGCCGCGGAGGCGCTGCGCCGGGCCGTGGCCTCCGTGGACCCGGAGGTCCCCGTGACCGGGATCACCGATCTGAGAGAAGGTCTGGCGCGCTCGCTCGCGGAGACGCGCACGCTGAGCCTGCTCGTGACCACGTTCGCCGGGCTCGCTCTGGTCATCTCGCTGGTCGGCCTGTACGGGCTCATCTCCCACGGCGTCACCCAACGCTCCCGGGAGATGGGGATCCGCGTCGCGCTGGGCGCCGCGTCCGGCACGCTCGCGCGGCTCGTCATGGCCCGCGCTCTGGCCCTGGCAGTGTTGGGCACGGCGCTGGGCCTCGGCGTGGCGGTGGCGCTCGGCATCGCGCTCCGGGGGCTGCTCTACGGGGTCGGCCCCGCGAGTCCCGGCGTCCTGGGGCCGGTGTCGGCGCTCCTTCTCGGGGCGGCGCTGCTCGCGGCCTGGATCCCGGCCCGGCGCGCGGCCCGGGTGGACGTGATGGTGTCGCTGAGGGATTGACGTCCACCGCTCGGGGGCGCCCAATTCCGGATCCCCCCATGCCACCACGGAGCGATCATGAGTTCAGGGATCCGACACGCACGCTGGGACGCCATCCACAAGGAAACGGTGACCGACGTCATCTCCCGCCGCCATTTCACCGGGGAGCGGATGATGCTCGCCCAGGTCTACCTGGAGAAGGGCGCAGTCGTCCCCACCCACCAGCACGAGAACGAGCAGATCACCTGGATCCTCGAAGGCGCGCTCCGGTTCTGGATCGGCGACGCCGAGAGCGGTGTCGAGGAGCTGGTGGTGAACGCGGGCGAGATGCTGTACATCCCGTCCAACGTCCCGCACAAGGCGGAGGCGCTGGAGCACACCCTCGACGTGGACGTCTTCAGCCCACCGCGGCAGGACTGGCTGGAAGGGTCCGATTCCTACTTCCACGACAAGAAGTGACGATCAAGGAACATAGATCATGGACCTCGGATTGAAGGGAAAGACCGCTCTGGTGTGCGGATCCAGCCAGGGCATCGGACGCGCCATAGCGGACGCGCTGGCGGCGGAGGGCGCCGACGTGGTGATCAACGGGCGCTCGGCCGACAAGCTCGCCCGCGTGCAGGTCGAGATCGAGCGCGCCACCGGCGCGAGGGTGGCGGCGGTGCCGGCGGATCTCACCGATCCGAACTCCATCGGTGATCTGGTGAACGCCGCGGGGGCGGCCTTCGGCCGCATCGACATCCTCGTGACGAACACCGGGGGACCGCCGTCGGGTCCCTTCGAGAACCACTCTGCCGAGACGTGGCACAAGGCCATCGCCCAGAACCTGGAGAGCGTGGTGAACCTGGTTCGCGCCGTGCTCCCCGGCATGAAGGAGCGCAGGTGGGGCCGGATCGTGAACATGACCTCCATCTCGGTGAAGCAGCCGGTGGCGGGGCTCATCCTGTCCAACACCATCCGCGCCGGCGTGACGGGCTTCAGCAAGACCATGGCGAACGAGGCCGCGCCCTTTGGCGTGACGGTGAACACCGTGCTCCCGGGCTACACCCGCACCGAGCGGCTGGTGGAGCTGGCGAAGGCGGTGGCCGGCAGGACCGGCACCACCGTGGAGGGGGCGTACGCGGGGTGGGAGAAGGAGACGCCCATGGGACGGCTGGCCGAGCCCCACGAGCTGGGGTCGCTGGTGGCGTTCCTTTGCTCGGAGAAGGCCGGCTACATCACCGGCCAGTCCGTCGCCGTGGACGGCGGCTGGATCAAGGGACTCTTCTAGGAGGACGGCGATGGGCGCAGGGACGCTGACCGGGGCGGAGTGGATCTGGAAGGACGGGGAGTTCATTCCCTGGGCGGACGCCAAGATCCACCTGCTCGCCGTGGCCGTGCAGTTCGGGTCCTCCATGTTCGAGGGGATCCGCTGCTACCCGACCGAGCGCGGACCGGCCGTGTTCCGCCTGAAGGAGCACATCCGCCGCCTCCATGACTCGTGCAGGATCTACCGGATGCCGTTGGCCCACACCCAGGAGACGCTGGTGGAGGCGTGCCTGGAGACCGTGCGCAAGAACGGGCTGCGGGACTGCTACATCCGGCCCATGGTCCTCTGGGGTTACGGGGCGCCGGGGATGTTTCCGGCGGGGAGCCCGCTGGAGACGTACGTCGCCGCCTGGCCCTGGGGCACGTACCTGGGGGAGGAGGCGCTGGCGCAGGGCGTGGACGTGTGCGTGTCGTCGTGGACCCGGGCCCACCCGAACACGTTCCCCGTGGCCGCCAAGGCCGCCGGGCACTACACGAACGGCCAGCTCATCAAGATGGACGCGGTCGCGAACGGGTACGCGGAAGCCATCGCCCTGGGCCCCACCGGGGTGGTGAGCGAGGGAAGCGGCCAGAACCTCTTCCTGGTGAGGGACGGCATGCTGATCACGCCCTTCCTGGACGGAACCTCCCTCTCCGGGATCACCCGGGACGCGGCCATCACCATCGCCCGCGACCTGGGGTACACGGTGCGCGAGCAGCACGTGCCCAGGGAGAGCCTCTACACCGCCGACGAGCTGTTCTTCACGGGCACGGCTTCGGAAGTCACGCCCATCCGGAGCGTGGACCGCATCACGGTGGGAAGCGGGACGCGGGGGCCGGTGACGGAGGCGATCCAAGCGCGCTTCATGGACACGGTGCGCGGGCGGGTGGAAGATGCGCGGGGGTGGTTGACGTTTGCGTAGGGGTTCGGGCGGGGTGGGGTGGGCGGCTGCTCGGGGGCGCGTTTCACTACGCGCGCTGCGCGCGCGAGCCCCACTCGCAGCCGCCCACCCCACCCCGCTCGACCACTTCGGCCGCGACCCCCACTCGGACCCACCAGCCCCGGCACCGGCCGGTCCGCGGGGCTTCCGGGGTCCTCCCGCTGCGCAGGCGGGTCCTCCTACCAGTCGGGGCTCTCGGACCGCTCCAGCTTCCGGAGCTCGGCGGTCAGGCGGGCCTGCTCGGCTTCGGACGCCGGCTCCGCGGGAGCCACTTCCCGACGGCGGCCGGCGCCGCCCCGGATCACCAGCACGACGAGCGCGCTGGCGGACAGGATGGCCACGGCAGGCAGGAAGTAGCCCACGAGGTTGAAGCCCTCGGCGGGGGGCGACATGAGGACGGTGGGGCCGTACTCCGCGACGAAGCTGGCCTGGATCGCCTCGGGGGTGAGCCCGGCCTCCAGCTCCGTGCGGATGCGCTCCGACCACTCCGGCGACGTGCCGCACTGCATCTGGTACTGGCAGGAGTGCACGTCCAGACCGCACCCGCAGTTGCACTTCAGGCTCTGTTCCAAGGCGAGGTACTTGGCGCCGAACTCGCCTTCGTGGTAGTGGCCGGCGCTCTGTTGGATCTGGGCGGCGAGGGCCGGAGTCATGGGCGTGCCGGCCGGAACGGCCAGAGTCACGGCCACGGCCAGTTGGGTGATGAGGGGCAGGCTCGTCACGTGCTGTTCCTTCCTTTGTAGTCCGTTGCGGGTCATCGGCCTCCTACCCGCCCCGGCGCGGCTAGTGCCCGCGCGCTCCGGCCACGGGATTGCGGGGGTCGGCGGCGCCCAGCCGGTCCCCGGTCCGGGGATCGATCATGATGGAGTGGGCGAGGCCCTGCTGGCCGCCCATCTCCGCGGTGTGCCCCATGGCGCGGAGCGCCTCGAGGGTGGCCTCGCTGGTGCCGTTCTCCTCGATGCGGAGCCGGTCCGGGAGCCACTGGTGGTGGACCCGCGGCGCGTTCACAGCCTCCTGGATGTTCATGCCGAAGTCCACGACGTTGAGCACCACCTGAAGCACGGTGTTGATGATGGTGCGCCCGCCGGGGCTCCCCACCACCGCCACGAGCTTCCCGTCCTTGGCCAGGATGGACGGCGTCATGGACGAGAGCATCCGCTGCTCGGGGCGGGCCAGGTTCGGCGCGGTCCCGATGAGGCCGGTGTCGTCGGTGAGCCCGGGCCCGGCGTTGAAGTCGCCCATCTCGTTGTTGAGGAGAAAGCCGGCGCCGGGGACCACGATCCCCACGCCGTACCCGCCCTCGAGGGTGTACGTCACCGACACGGCCAGCCCGTCGGCGTCCACCACGGAATAGTGGGTGGTCTCGGGGCTCTCGTAACCCTGGGCGACGTCGGACGGCGCGGAAGTGGACGCGCGGCGCGGGTCGATGGTGCGGCGCAGCTCCACGCCGTGCTCCTTGCTGATCAGGCGGTGCGACGGCACGTCCACGAAGTCGGGGTCGGCCACGTACTCGGCGCGGTCCCGGAAAGCCCTGCGCATGGCCTCGGCCATGTGGTGGAGGTAGGGCGTGGTGTTGTGCCCCATGGACGCCACGTCGTACCCCTCGAGGATGTTCAACATGGTGAGCATGGCCACGCCGCCGGAGCTGGGAGGAGGCATGGTGATGACCTCGTAGCCCCGGTACGTGCCCCTGAGGGGAGCGCGCTCGCGGGCCTGATACAGCTCCAGGTCGGCCTCGGTGATGAGCCCTCCGTTCTTGCGCATCTCGTCGGCCAGGAGCTTCGCGGTCTCGCCCCTGTAGAAGCCGTCGCGGCGCTGGAGCATGATGCGGTTGAGCGTCCTGGCCAGGTCGAGCTGGCGCAGCGTGTCCCCCACCGCGTACGGGGAGCCGCTCTTGCTGAACGCGGCCACCGTGGCGGGATGGGCGCCCTCGCGGGTGACCAGGCGCTGGAGCCCCCGCGCCAGCCCCTCGCTCACTGCGAAGCCGTCCTGGGCGAGGACGACCGCGGGGTACACGAGACGCTCCCAGGGCATGGACCCGTACAGACGGTGTGCCTTGTCGAACCCCGCCACGGTCCCGGGCACGCCCACCGAGCGGAGGCTGTTGTGGTGGATGCGGGACGAGTACTTCCCGCTCTCGTCCAGCCACATCTCCGGGAAGGCACCGAGCGGGGCCTTCTCCCGGAAGTCCAGGGTGGTGGCGGTCCCGTTGGGGAAGCGGATGACCATGAAGCCGCCGCCGCCGATGTTGCCCGCCGAGGGGTGCGTCACGGCCAGGGCGAGGCCCGTGGCGATGGCTGCGTCCACGGCGTTCCCGCCGGCGGCCAGCACGTCGCGGCCCGCCTCGCTGGCCAGCCAGTGCTCGGACACCACCATGCCGTGGGCCGCGCGCACGGGCCCGGCGGCCTGGCGCGCGCGGGCCACCGAGTCGGCGGCGGGCGGCGCGGCGGGGGCCGGCGTCAGCGCCAGCAGGGCGGCGACGATCGGGAGTGCGAGCAGGGAGATCCCGACGAGACTGCGGGAGCGGGAGCGGGGCTGGGCGGTCATGGCGATGCGGGGGCCGAGGTTCGTGCCGGCGGGAGCGGGTCCCGCCGGGTCCGACGAGGAAAGATCCCCGGTCGGGCGGAGATGCGCCAGCGGTGACGTCAGTCCCAGAGCGTCGTCAGCGGCTCGTAGGCACGAAGTCGCGCGTCGGCCGTGATCAGCGTCGCGCCGATCACGAGGGCGGTGGCGGCGATGAGGGGGTCGGCGGGGTCCCGATGCGGGAAGTCCTCGAGTCCCACCGCCCTGAGCGCGATGGGGTTGTCCACCGGAACGAAGGTGATCTCCGGGGCGGACTCTGCACGGCGGATCCACTCGGACACATCCATCGTCAGTTCCAGCCGCCCGCGTGCGACGAGCATGGCGACCTCCCAGGAGCTCATCGTCGAGACGTGGACCGGCTCGCCGGCATCGAGGGACTCCTGGATGGCACGACGCGACCTCTCGGGTAGCCGGCCCGGGTCCGAGACCCACCACACCCAGGCGTGCGTGTCCAGGACGATCACGCGAGCGCTTCCCAGTCCTCTTCGCCCACGGGCTCCGTGGGAGCGTCGTAACGGAGGACGGACCCGCGCAGGGTCAGGAGAGCCCTGCCGGGCTCCGCTTTGAACGGCACGAGCTGGACCACCGGCCGGCCGCGGTCCGTGATGACCAACTCCCGGCCTGACCGCTCCACCTCCCGGAAATACTGAAGGGCGCGTGCCTTGAAGCGGGTCTTGGAGACGCTCTTGTCCATGACCATGATCATATGACCAGGGTCATCTATGGTCAAGCGAGCATGGCACGTGGCAGGCTTACCGCCGTGGACGAGGTCGGCCGATCCTCAGAGCCCAACCCGCTCCACCCGTCCGATCCGGTCGAACCCGCGGTCGAACGTCGCGATGTGCTCGATCCCGTGGTTGATCATGACAGCGCCGTGTACCGCGTCCCTCGCCGAGATCCCCCCCGTGGAGACCAGGAGGTCACGCGCCAGGTCCGTGTCCGCCAGCGTCACCGGGAGGACCTCGGACACCAGGGCGACGAACAGGTCGTAGACGCGGCCCGCCAGGTCCAGGCGGCCCAGGGCGTGATAGCGGTAGAGGATCTCCTGGAGCACCTCGGTGCTCGTGCACGCCTCCACCTCGCCCCGGCGCACCGCCTCGAGGAACCGGAGGGAAGGGCGTCGGTTGGGGTGCTCCGTTCCCGCCACGTACATGGGGATGTTGGAGTCGATGAAGACCTTCACGACCGGCCGGCCTCGATTTCGGCCAGCATGGTCTCGATGTCCCCGGTGGGTGCTGCGAGTTCCCCGAGGGCTCCCAGCGGATCGGGGGGGAGGCCCGCACCCTCCCGGTCGAGCTTCTCCTCGATGGCGCGGCGCACCCAAGCGCCCATGGGCAGACGGGCTCGCTCGGCGGCCTTACGGACCTCGCCGTCGAGGACTTCGGGGACCAGGATCTGGAGTCGGTTACTCATATGAGTATATACTCACATGAGTAGGACAACCTGTCAACGAACCCTGCCCAGGTGCTCCGCCTTCCAGCGCATGGCCGTGTGGATGCGGGTCCGCCCGCTGGGATGGTCGAAGAAGATCATCTCCTCCAACGGCCCCGGGCTCAGCTTCCGGTACTCGCCGAGCTTGAGCGACACCGCCGCCATGCCGTCGGGCTGGCGCGCGGCGTTCAGGCCGAAGATGTCCGACTCCTGCTCCTGGACGCGGATGTACGTGTTCGTCACCGGCGTGAGCACGAAGAAGATCAGGGTCACGGCGAGCGCCAGCAGAGGGAAACCGGCCGGGTCGTCCATCCCGCGGACGCCCCAGCGCGCGCCCCACCGGCGCAGGGCCCACGACGACGTGCGATCCAAGACGGCGAACACGAGCACGAGAAGGACGCCGAAGAAGAGCATCATCTTGTAGACGTGGTTGAGCACGTAGTGACCCATCTCGTGCCCCATGACGGCTTCGATCTCCGGGAGCGTGGTGCGGTTGAGGAGGTTGTCGTTGAGCGTGATCCGCTCCGTCCCGAGGAACCCGCTCACGTTGGCGCTCACCCGCGTGGTCTGGCGCGACGCGTCCATCACGTACACCTCGGACGCCGGGATCCCGTTGGCCCGGGCCATGCTCAGGATCGGTCCCGAGACCCTGGGGTCATCCAGGGTGGTGTAGGTGTTGAACAGAGGGGCGATGAACACCGGCGAGATGAGCGCGACGAACACGAACGCGCCGACCGACACGGCGCTCCCCCAGATCCACCACGTGCGTGGCGCGCGTCGGAGCACGGCGTACAGCACGACCATGAAGACGACGCCGAACACCAGCCCGAGGGCCAGGTTCTTGAGCTGGTCTCCCATCCAGGCGCCGAAGGTCTGGGTGGCCAACCCGTACTGGTGCTCGCGGAAGAAGAACTGGTAGACCGTGAGGGGGAACGAGAGGACGGTGGTGACGAGCGTGAACTGCACGACGTACGTCGCCACGTGCACCAGGCGGAACCGGGTCACGCGCTCCGCCAGGTCGCGCATCTTCGCCGACATGCCGGTGGCCAGCAGCGCGATGTAGACGGCCGCCGCAAGCAGGACGGTCCAGAGCTGGAGCCAGTAGCCGCCTTCGAAGTATGCGTCCGAAGCGGCCCGGGCCTCGGGAGGCACCGCATCCAGCCAGGCTTGAGTAGCGGCCGCGGCGTCGAATCCCGGTCCGGCCTGGGCGGCGGCGGGGATGGCGGGGAGGGTGTCCGCCGCCTGGCATCCGGCCCCTGCGGGGATGGTCGAGAGCAGCGTGAGGGCGAAGAGCGATGCGATGCGAGCTCGGTTCACGGGAGCCGCTCTCCTCCATCGGAGTCGCGCGTGGTGGTGCATCCTGGCGCCCCCCAATGTGCTGCGCCGCAATTCGGGTGGCGAGAGCCCCTACCCGTGACAGCCTGGCGACGGTAGCCTATCCTCCCCCGACGCTCTCGTCCCCCTCCCCACGAGCATCGAGCCATGCGACGTCGTGACTTCCTCGGGCGGGCCGCCGCGCTGGCCGCCGTCGCCCCCCTGGCCACCGGACCCTTCGCGCGCTTCGCGTCCGCCCAGCCGGCACCCCTGCGCGCCAACGGCGCGCGCGTGAACGGCTGGCTCGCACAGATGGACTCCATCGGGCGCACCCCGGGGGGGATCAACCGGGTGGCGTACAGTGAGGGGGACCTGGCCGGGCGCGCGTTCGCCATGGACCTGTATCGCCAGGCCGGGCTGACGCCGCGCATCGACGCGGCCGGGAACATCGTGGGGCGGCTGGAGGGGAGCGCGCCCACGCTCGCGCCCATCGTCATCGGCTCCCACGTGGACTCGGTCACCGACGGCGGCAACTTCGACGGGCCGCTGGGCTCCTTCGCCGCCCTCGAGGTGGCGCTCTCCCTCCGGGAGCAGGGGATCCGCCTGCGCCATCCCCTCGAGGTGGTGGTCTGGTCCAACGAGGAGGGCGGGACCATCGGGAGCAAGATCGCGGTGGGTGACACGGCCGCCGTGGACCTGGACGCCATGGCCCGCTCGGGGAAGACCATCCGCGAGGGGATCGGCCTGGTGGGCGGCGACGTCACGCGCCTGCACAGCGCGGTGCGGCCGAAGGGAAGCGCCGCGTGCTACCTCGAGCTGCACATCGAGCAGGGGGGACAGCTGGATCAGCTCGGCGTGCAGATCGGCGTGGTGGAGGGGATCGTGGGGCTGCGCTGGATGGAGGTGGTCGTCGAGGGCTTCGCCAACCACGCCGGCGCCACGCCGATGGACCAGCGCCACGACGCGGTCCTGGCCGCGGCGCGCTTCACGGTGGCGGTGAACGAGGCCATCAACAGCGAGCCCGGCCGCCAGGTCGCGACGGTGGGGCGCGTGATCCCGATGCCGAACACGCGCAACGTCATCGCGGGGCGCGTGGAGCTCACGGTGGACGTGCGAGACCTGGACGCGAGCAAGGTGCAGCGCTTCGCCGACCGGTTCCGCCAGCTCGGCCGGGAGATCGGCGAGGCCAGTGGGACCACGTTCACGTTCCGGGACATGACGAGCAGCGCGCCCGCCATCTCGCATGCGGGCCTCATGGACGTCGTGGAGGCCGGCGCCGAGGCCCTCGGGCTCACGCACCAGCGCATGCCCAGCGGCGCCGGCCACGACGCCCAGGAGCTGGCCGCCATCTGCCCCATCGTGATGATCTTCGTGCCCAGCGTGGGCGGGATCAGCCACTCGCCCAAGGAGTTCACGAAGCCCGGGGACGTGGCCAACGGGGTGGACGTCCTCCTCAACGCGGTGGCGTCGGCGGACGCGCGCTTCTAGCCGGCCGCCGCCCCACGCCCCCGCCTTGCCCCATGGGGTGGGGCGGGGCATTGTTCGACGCCTCGACACCCGGGAACCGCTCGCGGCTCCCGAGAACCTTCTCCCGGGACGGACGCCGGAATGGAACTTCTCCAGAGCATCGTCGGCTGGCTGAACACCCACGTGGTGGAGCTGGGCTTCCCCGTGGGAGGCGAGAACGTCCCGTTCATGGTGGCGCTCCTGCTCGGCGCGGGGTTCTACCTCACCGTCTACCTGGGCTTCATCCAGCTCCGCAAGCTCGGCCACGGGTTCGCGGTGACGTCGGGGATCTACGACGATCCCGACGAGCCCGGAGACGTGAGCCACTTCCAGGCGCTCACCACGGCGCTGTCGGCCACGGTGGGGATCGGCAACATCGCCGGCGTGGCCATCGCCATCCACCTGGGCGGCCCGGGGGCGCTCTTCTGGATGTGGATGACCGCGTTTCTGGGCATGGCCACCAAGTACACCGAGGTGACCCTGGCCCAGCACTACCGCGACGTGGACGCGGAGGGGGGCAAGCACAAGTGGGAGGGCTCGGTTTCCGGCGGACCCATGTACTACATCGAGCGCGGCCTGGGCCCGAAGTGGAAGCCCATGGCCATGTTCTTCGCGGTCATGCTGGCCTTCACCGCCCTCCTGACCGGGAACGCGGTCCAGGCGAACACGGTGGCGGACAACGTCCAGACCGTGTGGGGGATCCCGGTGTGGATCACCGGCCTCGTCTCCGCCGCCTTCGTGGGTGCCACCATCCTGGGCGGGATCACGCGCATCGGGAAGGTGACCTCCATCCTGGCTCCCCTCATGGCCATCATCTACGTGGCGGGCGCCCTCTTCATCATCGTCCGCTTCTACGACCAGTTCTTCCCGGCCGTCCTCACCATCTTCCGGGAGGCCTTCAACCCGACGTCCGGCGTGGCGGGAACGGGGGCGGGGGTCTTCGTGATGACCATGATGTGGGGAGTGCGCAGGGGCCTCTTCTCCAACGAGGCCGGCCAAGGGTCCGCACCCATCGCGCACGCGGCCGCCAAGACGGACGAGCCGGTGTCCGAGGGCGTGGTGGCGCTCCTCGAGCCCTTCATCGACACCATCGTCATCTGCTCGATGACGGGGATCGTGATCGTCATGACGGGCATGCACACGGCCCGCTTCCCCACCGAGGTCACGCTCCGGGGCGGCGACCTGAGCTACACCACCCTGCTGGAGTCGGGGCGGTACGTGTCCACCACCCCCCCCGCCGAGATCCGCATCGAGAACGGCGTGCACGTCGAGACGGGCGTGGGGGCGGCTCTCGTTTCGTGGCACGAGGCGTCCGTGGACACGCTGTACGCGGACGGCGCCATGACGCAGCCCTTCACCGGCGTGGTCCGGCCGGCCGAGTTCCAGGCCGTGTCCGACGACGGGGACACGCACGCTTCGCTCTGGGGGAACGCGGCCGAGAGCGGCTCGCCCCTCACCATGGCGGCGTTCTCCCAGGGGCTCCCGGGGACGTGGGGCAACATCGTCGTCCTCATCAGCACGATCCTCTTCGCCGTCTCCACCGCCATCTCGTGGAGCTACTACGGGGACCGGTGCGCCAACTATCTGATGGGGCACAAAGCGGTGCTCCCGTACAAGTTCGTCTACGTGCTCATGCACTTCGTGGGCGCCGTGGTTCCGCTGGCCGTGGTGTGGGCCATGGGCGACATCGCGCTGGCCATCGTCATCATCCCGAACCTGATCGCGCTGATCCTGCTCGTTCCGAAGGTGAAGGACATGACGCGCTCGTACTTCGAGCGCCGACCCTGGGAGGAGAACGCCCGGATGCGCAAGGAGCTCAAGGCGCGGGGCTCCGCCTAGGAGGGCGCGAAGTGCGGTCGATCGTGCGCGCTTGCTTTTCGGGCAACCCTCTGACATATCGAGGGGTCCTGCCACCCGGGTGTGGCGCGAACGCAGACCTCCCGAGCCCCATATAATGGCTACGCAACCCACCTCAGACCGCGGCGTTTGGAGCGGCAAGCTCGGCTTCGTGCTGGCCGCCGCCGGCTCCGCGGTCGGCCTCGGCAACATCTGGCGCTTCCCCTACATGGCCTCGGAGGGCGGGGGGGGGATCTTCCTGCTGGTCTATCTCGCGTGCGTGCTCTCCATCGGCGTGCCGGTGCTCTTCACCGAGCTGGCGTTGGGGAGGGCCACCGAGCGCAACCCGGTGGGCGCGTTCCGGGCGCTGGCGCCCGGGTCGGCGTGGCCCCTCCTGGGCGTGATGGGGGTGCTGGCCGGCTTCTTCATCCTGGCGTTCTACAGCGTCATCGCGGGGTGGACCGTCGGCTATCTCTGGATGGCGGTGATGGGGCGCTTCGGACCGGGACTCGAGGCCGAGGCGAGCGGCGGGATGTTCACAGCGTTCATCGGGAGCGGCGGCGTGGCGGTGGGGCTCACCGCCCTCTTCCTCTTCATGACCGCCGTCGTCGTGCGCGGCGGTGTCTCCGCCGGGATCGAGCGGGCGTCGAAGATCCTCATGCCCGTCCTGCTCGGCGTGCTCTTCGTCCTGCTGATCCGGGCCGTAACGCTCCCCGGCGCCGGCGCCGGGCTCGCCTACTTCCTCCGCCCCGACCTCAGCGAGCTGTCGCCGCGGATCGTCGTGCTCGCGGTGGGGCAGGCGCTGTTCTCCATGTCGCTCGGCATGGGCACGATGATCACGTACGGCTCCTACTTCCCCAAGGAGCAGAGCCTCCCGTTCGCGGGGATCTCGGTTGCGCTCGCCGACACGTTCGTCGCCGTCCTCGCAGGGCTGATCATCTTCCCCGCGCTCTTCTCCGCTGGAGGCGAGGTCCAGGGAGGGCCGGGGCTGGTCTTCGTGGTGCTCCCCACGGTGTTCGCGGCCATGCCCTTCGGCTACTTCTTCGGGATCCTCTTCTTCATCTGCCTGGTCATCGCGGCGCTGACCTCGACGATCTCGCTCCTCGAGGTCGTGGTGGCGTACTTCGTGGACGAGCGCGGCTGGAAACGCCACAAGGCGGCGGCCGTCGTCTCCACCGCCTGCCTCGCGCTCGCGATTCCCTCGGCACTCTCACAGGGCGGCAGCGCGTGGTTCACGGAGGTCGGCTGGCTCGACATCCAGAACATCATCTGGGGGAACTACGCGCTCAGCGTCGGTGCCATCTTCATCTGCGTCTTCGCAGGCTGGCGCTGGGGCACGGACAAGCTGCTCCAGTACGTCGAGATGGGAGGCAACGCCGTGCCCGGGCGGGCGGTGCTCGCGGTCGTGGTGAAGTACATCGCCCCGCTCGCGATCGCGGCGGTGCTCACCTTCATCATCGTGACGCGCCAGTACTTCTGATCGGCGGCTGGGCCGCGGGCGGGGGGCGCCAGGCGGCGCCCCTGCGCCCGCGTTCTCCCGCGTCGGATCCGGGCCCCTACCCCTGGACCCGGGTCCGCACCTCGAACTCCGGCGGGTTCTCCAGGTGCTTCTTCACGGCGCACTGGTCGGCGGCCCGGACGAGCGCCTCGTGGTATTTCTCGGGGAACGTCGGCGGCACTACGATGTCGAGCTGGATGGTCGCCACCATCCGCGTGTTCGGGTCGGCGATCACGCGCTGGACGATCTTGATGCCTTCGGTGGGGAGGTCGCGTGCCTGGCAGAAGCCCAGCACGTAGATCCCGGCGCACGTGCCGATGGACGCGAGGAAGAGCGAGAGAGGCGTCGGGGCGGAGCCGTCCTGGTTGGTGACGACGGTGTGGGGGCCCACGAGCGCGTCCACGCGGGCGCCGCCGGGGAATACGATCTCCATGTCCATGGTCTGTCTCCGCATATCAGGGGAGCAGGCTCCCGGCCGGACCGGACCAGGGGCCTGGAACACGTCTTACATCTGTATATAAATATATTGCTATGTATCACCCTGGCAAGGCCCCCGGGAGCCCCTCGCCCGATTTCTTCCTCGTCCGCCGATCCGTCTACAGGTCCGTCTCCAGCGCCCGCCAGCAGTACCAGGCCGCAGCGCTCCGCCAGGGCCTGTAGGGCTCCCCCAGCGGGATCATCTCCTTCTCCCGGGGCGCCTGCGCGAGGGCGTGGATGCGCGCGTACCCCGCGCGCACGCCCAGGTCGCCCACGGGCCACACGTCCGCGCGGCGCAGGAAGAACATGAGGAACATGTGCGCGGTCCAGGGGCCGATCCCCCGCACGGAGGTGAGGCGGCGCTGCACCTCGTCGTCGTCCAGGAGCGGGAGTTCGTCCAAGCGCAGTCGGCGCGCCTTCGCAGCGAGGTCGCGCACCGCCGCCAGCTTCCCCTGGGAGAGGCCCGCCGAGCGGAGCGCCGCCTCGGGAGCGCGGAGAACGCGCCCGGGCGTCACCGTTCCGCCGACCGCCGCCACGAAGCGCCCGTGGATGGTGGACGCCGCGGCGCCGGCGAGCTGCTGGTACACGATGGCGCGGGCCAGGTACCCGAACGGCGGGTCGGTGACGCGCGGGATCCGGGGCGCGCCGATCCGCTCCACCCACGGCCCGAAGGCCGGGTCGGCGGCGAGCGCGACCCGTGCGGCGGCCGGCTTCAGCATCGCGGGCTTGGGGCGTCGGCCCTGAGCGGCTCCCCTCACTGCACCCCCAGCCGCAGCACGAGCCACTGGTGCTGGAACTTCGCCAGCTCGACCCCGGTCACCGTCGCGGTGCGTGCCTGGCCCTTCTCGAACCACACCACCTGGACGCTCACCCGGGTGACCCAGGCGGGGAAGCCGAAGTGGACGGGCTGGGCGCCCTGGGAGCAGTAGCCGCCTCCGGCGTCCACGAGACGGGCGGCGCGGTACCCCTCGGGATGCTCCGGGACCATGTCCTCCGCCGTGGCGGTGACCTTCGCCCCCGGCCGGGTCCACGCGCTCTTCCCGTCGAGGACGAGCACCTGCAGGGAGCGAGCGCCCCGGGCCGCCGGGAGGCCGTTGACGTAGAGCGGGTGCGTCCCCGCGGGGTCGTTGTTGCCCAGTGCCAGGTCCAGGTCGCCGTCCATGTCGTAGTCGGCCCACGCGACGCCGTGGCTGGCCCCCTGCTCCAGGAACCCGACCGGGGTGACCTCCTCGAAGCCGCTCACCGCGTTGCGGTAGAGGACGTCGGGGACCTGGGCCTGGCCGGAGAGGTAGCGCCCGACGAAGAGGTCCACGCTCCCGTCGTTGTCGTAGTCGCCCCAGGCGGCGGCCACCGAGTGGGCATCGGCGGCCAGGGGCGTGCCCGCCGCCACGTTCCTGAAGGTGCCGTCCCCCTGATTCTGCCAGAGGACGTCGGGGCCATACGAGGCCACGAACAGGTCCAGGTCTCCGTCGTTGTCGTAATCGGCCACCGCCACGCCCACGCTTCCCAGTTCCGCCGCACGCCCGGGGGCGTTCATGCCCAGCTCGGCCGCCATGTCCCGGAACGTCCCGTCACCCTGGTTGATGAACACGCCGTCCTCGTCACCGTTCTGGTTGGCAACGAAGAGGTCAAGGTCCGCGTCCCCGTCCATGTCGAACCAGACCGCGCCCACCGTGCGGCGCGGGTCCGCCACCCCGGCGGCCTCCGCCACGTCGGTGAAGGTGCCGCCGTCGTTCCGGTACAGGCGGTTGGGCTTCTCCCGGAACGCCACGAACAGGTCCAGGTCGTTGTCGCCGTCGTAGTCCACGAACACGGGCTGGCGCGTGTTGCCCGACTCCCGCACGCCCGCCTCTCCCGCCACGTCGGTGAAGCGCTGCCCACGCTCGTCGTTCCGGTACAGACGGTTGGCCTTGGGCATGCTGTCGGCGAAGCCCACGTACAGGTCCAGGTCTCCGTCCCCGTCGTAGTCCCCCCAGGCCGCGGCCCGGGTCTCCTCCTCGTCGGCGAGCCCCAGCGAGTCCGCCACGTCCGTGAAGGTGCCGGCGTCGTTGCGGTAGAGGCGGTTGGCCCGTCCGCGGAAGCCCACGAACAGGTCCAGGTCGCCGTCCAGGTCGTAGTCCGCCCATGCGTTGGGCTGGGCACCGGCGGCAGAGAACAGGTCGCCCTGGAGCGGGAGGAAGGAGGGCAGCAAGGTGAGGTCGTCGGCGGGGACGGCCTGGTCCCCGGCGGAGCACGCCGCGAGGACGGCCGACGCAGCGGCCAGAACGATCCGGAAGCGCATTCTCGAAGGCCTCGTCAGAGGAGGTAACCGCCGTCCACGGGAAGGACGACGCCGGTGATGTGGCGGGCCGCCTCGGAGACCAGGAAGAGCACGGCGCTGGCCACGTCCTGGGGATCCCCCAGGCGGCGGAGCGCCGAGCGCTCCCGGGCCCGGTCCAGGATCTCCGGAGGCACCTTGGCGGTGAGGCTGGTGGTGCGGATGTAGCCCGGCGCCACAGCGTTCACGTTGATGTTGCGCGGGCCCAACTCCACGGCGGCGCTGCGCGTCAGGCCGATGAGTCCGGCCTTCGACGCGGCATAGTTGGCCAGCCCGAACTCGGAGCGCACGCCGTGCACGGAGGCCAGGTTGACGATCTTGCCGTACTCCTGGGCGCGCATATGGGGCGCAACGGCACGGATGAAGTAGAAGGCTCCGTCGAGGTTGGTGCGGACCACCGACTCCCACTCGTGGTCCTGCATGTGCCACATCGCCCGGTCCTTCCCGATCCCGGCGTTGTTGACCAGGATGTGGACGCCGCCGAGCTCCGCCACCACCTCCCCCACGAACGCCTTGACGTCCTGGGACTCCCGCACGTCGCACGCACGGGAGTACACGCGCACCTCGGAGCGGCGGAGCTCCCTGGCCACGCTCTGGGCCGCCAACCGGGACTGGGCCCCGTCGTCCAGGAAGCAGAAGCCGATGTGGACGCCGGAGCGGCCCAGCTCCAGGGCGACGGCCCGGCCGATGCCCGTGGAGGCGCCGGTGACGATGGCCACCTGCCCCCGGATGCTCGGCACATCGAGGAGCGGCTTGGGCTGGGGCTCGGCCGTCACCTCGTCCAGAAGGGCGGTGAGGGCGTCCCCGGGTGGGTTGGGCTTGTCCTGCATCCGCCTAGACTAGAAGGGCGCCGCGCCCGGGGAAAGGTGGGGGCGGCGTCCCCCCGGGCGGCCGGACACCTATTGCGGGTGGTCGCCCTCCGCGCCGCCGTGCCCGTGGCGGCCCTCGGCCCCGTGCTTGATGGTCTTCCCCTCCACGAGGAAGACCACGTCCTCGGCGATGTTGGTGGAGAGGTCGGCCACGCGCTCCAGGTTCTGCGACACCAGGAGCAGCTCGAGGGCGCCTCCTATGCGCTTCGGATCCTCGAGCATGTGGGTCACGAGGATGCGGAAGAGGGACCGGCGCAGGTTGTCCACCTTGTCGTCGGTGACGCACACCATCCGCGCGGTGCCCGCGTTGCGGGACACGTAGGCGGCGAGGGAGTCGGCGAGCATCTCCCGGGTGATCTCCACCATCTCCCGGAGCTCCCTGAGCTCGGGCAGCGGATGGGTGTCCGCCAGGCGCCGGGCGGCCTTCGCCATGTTCACGGCGTGGTCCCCGACCCGCTCCAGGTCGTTGGACGTCTTGTGGGCGGCCACGATCTGGCGCAGGTCCCCGGCCATGGGCTGGTGCAGGGCGAGGAGCTCCATGACCCGGGCGTCGATCTCCACCTCCAGATCGTCCACCCTCCCGTCCTCCTCGATGACGCCCTCGGCCTGGGTGGGATCCCGTTCCAGAACCGCCTGCGTGGCCCGGCCCACATTGCGCTCCACGATCCCCGCCATCTCCATGAGCCGCTGCTGGAGGGTGTCGAGCTGATCGTGGAAGTGACGGCGGGACTTCTGCTCCATGGTCATCCGAATCTCCCCGTCACGTACGCTTCGGTCCGGTCCTCACGGGGGTTCGTGAAGATGGACTCGGTAGGCCCGTACTCGATGAGGTCCCCCATGTACAGGAAGGCCGTGAAGTCCGAGATGCGGGCGGCCTGCTGCATGTTGTGGGTGACGATGATGATCGTGTAGTCCTTCTTGAGCTCGTAGATGAGCTCCTCGATGCGCTGGGTGGCGATGGGGTCGAGAGCGGAGGCCGGCTCGTCCATGAGCACGATCTCGGGCTTCACCGCCAGCGTGCGCGCGATGCACAGGCGCTGCTGCTGCCCCCCCGAGAGGGAATAGGCCGACTCGTTCAGGCGATCCTCCACCTCCTCCCACAGAGCCGCCCTCCGGAGGGACTCCTCGACCAGGCTGTCCAGGTCGCCCTCGAACCCGTTGATCCTCGGCCCGAAGGCGGTGTTCTCGTAGATGGACTTCGGGAACGGGTTGGGCTTCTGGAACACCATGCCGATGCGGCGGCGCACCTCCACCGGGTCCACGTCGGGGTCGTAGAGGTTCTTTCCGCGGAACGCCACCTCCCCTTCCACCCGCGCCCCCACCACCAGGTCGTTCATGCGGTTGAAGCAACGCAGGAGGGTGCTCTTGCCGCACCCGGACGGCCCGATGAGGGCCACCACCTTGTTGGCCGGCACCACCAGGGAGACGCGCCTCACCGCCTCCTTGGCGCCGTAGAACACCGAGACGTCCCTCGCCTCCAGTGCGGGTGCGCGTCCGCCGGCGTCGATGTCGTAGATGGTGGCCATGGCTAACGGTAGCTCTGGTACCGGTTCCGGAGGATGATGGCGGCGGCGTTCATGGTGAGGAGGAGGACCAGCAGCACCAAGATGCCTGCGGCGGCGAGGGCATGGAACTCCGTTTGCGGCCGGGAGATCCAGTTGTAGATCTGGAGCGGGAGCACCGTGAACGGGTCGCCGAGTCCCTTGGGCGTGAAGGCGATGAAGCCCACGGCGCCGACCATGATGAGCGGCGCCGTCTCGCCGATGGCCCGGGAGAGCGCCAGGATCGTGCCCGTGAGGATCCCCGGCATGGCCATGGGGAGCACCTGCATGCTCACCACCTGCCACCGCGTCGCCCCCAGGCCGTAGGCGGCCTCCCGGATGGAGGGGGGCACGGCGCGGATGGCCTCCTGCGAAGCCATGATGATGACCGGGAGGATGAGGAGGGCGAGGGTCAGGGCCCCGGAGATGACGCTCCGCCCCAGCCCGAAGGTGCGCACGAAGACGGCCAGCCCCAGGATGCCGTACACGATGGAGGGCACGCCGGCCAGGTTGGCGATGTTGAGCTGGATGAGCCGGGTCGCCCAGCTCCGGCGCGCGTATTCCTCCAGGTAGATGGCCGCCGCCACGGAGACGGGGAACGCGATGAGCGCCGTGAGCCCGAGGAGCCAAACGGAGCCGACCAGTGCCGCCTTCACCCCCGCGCGCTCGGGTACGCGGGAGGCGAAGCTCGTGAGGAAGCGGCCGTCGAGGCTCGGCAGGCCGTCGGCGGCCAGGTCCCAGAGGAGCACGGCCAGCGCCGCCACGCCCACCAGCGTGGCGGCGCCGCACAGGAGGGCGAACACCGCGCCCAGGGTGCGCCTGCGACGGTCCCGGGCAGAGTGGGTCCCTCCCAGGGGGGAGAGGTGGTCGCTCACTCGTACTCCTCCCGGAAGCGGGACAGGATCCACTGGCTGATCACGTTCATGGCCAGCGTGATGAGGAAGAGCGTCATCCCCACGGCGAAGATGGTCTGGTAGCCGATGCTCCCGTGGGGCGTGTCGCCCAGGCTCGCCTGGACGATGTATGCCGTCATCGTCTGCATGGACTCGAAGGCGTTGAGCGTCAGGTTGGGCATGTTCCCGGCCGCGATGGCCACGGCCATGGTCTCGCCCACCGCCCGGGACAGGCCGAGGATGAAGGAGGCGATGATCCCCGAGAGCGCGGACGGCACCACGACGCGCAGCGACACCTCCATCTTGGTGGCGCCCAGCCCGTACGCCCCTTCCCGGAGCGCGGTGGGAACCGCCCGGAGAGCGTCCTCGGAGAGCGACGACACGGTGGGGATGATCATGATCCCCACCACGATGGCGGCCGAGGCCGCGTTGAAGATCTCCGTGGCCGGGTGGACGGTGCGCAGGAGTGGCGTGATGAACGTGAGGGCGAAGTAGCCGTACACCACCGTGGGGATCCCGGCCAGGATCTCCAGCATCGGCTTCAGCACGCCCCTCAGCCGGGGTCCCGCGTACTCGGAAAGGAAGATCGCGGAGAGCAGCCCCACGGGCACCGCGATGACCGCCGCCCCGGCGGCCACGACGAAGGAGCCGGCCATCAGCGGGAGGACCCCGAACCGGGGGTTCTGGAAGAGGGGCGTCCACTGCGTGCCGAAGAGGAACTTCACCGGAGAGACGTGGGAGAAGAACGTGAGCGTCTCCCCGAGCAGCACCACCACGATCCCCAGGGTGATGAGCGTGGACGCGGCGGCGGAGGCGAAGAGGATCAGGCCGATGGCCCGTTCCTTGAGGTTCCTCGACCTCCGGAAGGACAGGGCCGCGGGCTCGGCCTCGACCGCCCCCGCGGCCCTCGTCACGTCGCTCATCGCGCTTCGGCGCTCCGGCTCAGTCGGTGCCGCCGGCGACGGCGATCAGCTTGGCCAGGTCGGCGGCGTACTCGTCGGGGGTGAGGGCGTGGTACCCGGTGGTGGGCACCACCGCCTGGGCGTTCTGCACGAGGAACTCCACGTACGCCATGACCTCCGGGCGGGCCAGGGCGGCGTGGCTCACGTACACGTACAGGGGCCGCGACAGCGGCGTGTACGTGCCGTCGGCGATGGTGGCGTCGGACGGGGTCACGCAACCGCCCCCGCCGTCCACGGCCACGAGCTTGAGCCTGCCGGCGTTTTCGGCGACGTAGGCGAACCCGAAATACCCGAGCGAGTGGAGGTCGCCCGTCACGCCCTGCACCAGGATGTTGTCGTCCTCCGAGGCCTGGTAGTCGGGGCGGCTGGCCCCGACCTCGCCCATGATGGCCTCGGTGAAGTAGTCGAAGGTCCCCGAGTCGGTCCCCGGGCCGTAGAGCTTGACCTCCTCGGCGGGCCACTCTCCACGGACGTCACGCCAGGTCTTCACCTTGCTGTTGGGCTCCCAGATCTTGCGGAGCTCGTCCACGGTCAGGCACTGGACGAAGTCGTTGGCCGGGTTGGCGATGATCGAGAGGCCGTCCCACGCCACCGGGAGCTCGGTGAACTCGATGCCCGCCGCGGCGCACGCCTCGCGCTCCGAGTCCTTGATGGGCCGCGACGCGTTGGAGAGGTCGGTCTCCCCCGCGCAGAAGCGCTTGAAGCCCCCGCCGGTCCCGGAGAAGCCCACCGATACGCGGACCCCTGCGTTCGCGATCTGGAACTCCTCGGCGATGGCCTCGGCGATGGGGAACACGGTGCTGGAGCCGTCGATGAGGACCTCGCCGCCGAGGGCCGCGGCGTCCGCGGCCGAGTCGCCGGGCTGGCCGCCGCCGCAGGCGGTGACGAGGAGGGCCGCGGCCAGGGCCGGGGCGAGGATCTTGGAGAGGTTGCTCATGGGTTCGTGCCTCGGAAGGATGGAGCTCCGTGAGGGGTCGTCAGCCATCGCCGGAGAATAGGTGGAAGCGGGGTCGAAGCCGTGACGGAAGGGTAACGACGGTGTAACACGCCCACCGTCCCAACGCCCCGGGGAGACACGGGTCAGCGCTCCCGCACCGGGACCGTGAACCGGATGGTGGTCCCCTCCCCCAGCGTGCTCTCCGCCCACACCTCCCCACCCATGGCTCCCACCAGGTGGCGGACGATGGAGAGACCCAACCCGGTCCCCCCGACGTCCCGGGCCCGGGAGGAGTCCGCCCGGTAGAAGCGCTCGAAGATCCTGGGAAGCGCCCGGCCCGGGATCCCCTCGCCGTCGTCGGAGAACGCCACCTCCGCCAGCCCGGGCGCCGGCCGGGCCACCCCGACGTGGAGGTGCCCCCCGTCGTCGGTGTGGCGCATGGAGTTCTCCATGAGGTTCCGGAAGATCTGGACCAGGGCCTGGCGGTCGGCCACGACCTCGGCGTCCCCTTCCAGGACGAAGCCGATCTCCCTCTGCACCGCGGCCTCCTCGAACATCTTCCAGGCGTCCCGGGCGACCTCGGCCACCGACACCGTGTCCCGTGTGGCCGTCCAGGTGCCCGACTCCAGCCGGGAGAGATCCAGGAGGTCCTCCACGAGCCGCTGCAGCCTGAGGGTGTTGTCCCGGATGGAGGTGAGGAACTGCACCTTGAGCTTCTCCGGTGGGTCGCCCTCCAGCAGCGTCTCGGCGAACCCCCGGATCGAGGTGAGGGGGGTCTTGAGCTCGTGGGACGCATTGGCCACGAAGTCCCGGCGCACCTGCTCCAGGCGCCGCGTCTCCGTGATGTCCAGCAGCGTGGTCACCGCACCCCCCTGAGCCAGACGCCGGGTGGCGGCCAGGATGATCCGGTCCCCTATCCGGAGCTCCTGGCTCTGCACCGGATGGACCACGGATCCCTCCAGGAGCTCCCGCAGCTCCTGCTGGCGCACGAGCGTCCCCACCGGCGCGAACGGAGGGATGTCGGCGGGGAAGGCCAGCAAGGTACGCGCAGCCCCGTTCACGCGGAGGACCCGCGCCTCGGCGGTGAGCGCCACCACACCTTCCGCCATGGTCTCGATGAGCGCCTCCATCTCGTCCCGTTCGTGGCCCAGGTCGGAGAGGCGCCCGCGGAGCTGCTCGGCCAGCCGGTTGAAGGCCGCCGACAGGTCGGCGAGCTCCGCCACGCCCTGCCCCAGGGGGGCACGCGCCGAGAAGTCGCCCCGGGCGAGCTGGCGCGCCCGCTCCGCCAGGACCACGGTGGGGCGTGCGAGTACGATGCTGAGCCACCAGGCCACGAGGAGAGCCAGACCGGTGGCCGCGATCCCGGCCATGGCCACCGTCCACTGGACCTGGGCCACGGTCTCGTCCACGGTTCCCAGGGGCGCCGCGACCCGGAGGACCACGGCCCGGTCCCTGAACGCAGAGCGGCGCGCCGCGTAGAGCAGGCGCGCCCCCACCGTGGCGCTCTGCCGCTCGGCGAAGGACGCCCCGGCGTGCTCCAGCGCTCCGGCCACTTCGGGTCGGTCGCGGTGGTTCTCCTCCTGCCTCACCCTTCCCGCTTCGACGTAGGAGTCACCCAGCACCACGCCTGTGGTGTCGATGAGGGTGACGCGGTAGCCGATCCGGTCGGTGATGACCCGGGCGACCGAGTCGGCGTCCGCGGCGTCGGAGCGCTCCACGATCCAGGACGCCAGCGCCATCTCCCGCTCCAGCTCGACCTCGTACGTCCCGACGAGCTCGCGGCGCAGCCCGGAGCCGACCAGGACGACGATGAGGACGGCCATCAGGCCGGTGACGCCGACGAAGCCGGCGAAGAGGGCGTGGTGGATGCGGAAGCGCACGAGGCTCAGAAGTAGAGGTAGCTCTGGACCTTCAGGGAGTGCTCGGTCTTGCCCGTCTGAGGAGACCAGACGTCCACGTTGAAGCCGATCTTGTTCCTGCCGGCGATGTAGAGCATGAGGCCAGGGGTGAAGACGAGGCCGCCGTCGTCAGCCACGTCCCGGTCCGGGTCGCCGAAGCTCACGCGAAGGAGTGGCTCGATGCCGACCACGCGCTTGCCCTCGAGGGGCGCGTACCAGCTGGCAGCGCCCTGGAAGGCCATGAACGCGGAAGCGTCGCCCGAGGTGTCCAGCTTCTTCCAGTTCTCCCCACCCACCAGGGAAGCCTGCACGAGGAGCCCGTCCCGCCAGGTGCCGTACTGGGCATCCACCCCCCACGCCCCTGCATGCGCGTCTTCCTTGGCGGGGTCAACGTAGTCGTGCAGGGCGAGGTTGGCGCCCAGGGTCAGGTCCGGCCCCGCCTTCAGGCTCATCCGCCCCGAGAACGACTTGGCGTCGTTCTCGTCCACGACGTTCTGCCCGGCGCCGTTGGTCATGGACACCTCGTAGGCCACCTTGCCCCGGGCGCCGCCGACGCGCACGCCGATGTCGCGGTCCGCGAACCCGAGGCGCTCGGTGAGGCGGCTGTAGGAGCAAACGCTCCCCACCCCGGCGCATGTGCTCACGCCGCCCACGCGTCCGTCCCGCTCGATGATGGAGAGATCCACCGAGCTGGCCAGCTCGAAGAGGTCGAAGGGGCGCTTGAACTGGCCCACCGTAAGCTGGAAGGCCGGCGAGAAGTTGAACTTCACGTACGCGTCCTTGAGCTCGGCGGTGAACCCTCCGAACTCGGGCTGGAGGCGCGCCTCGAAGAAGTCGTTGACCGTGATGTCCGCCTCGATGCGGGCCCGGCGGAAGAAGAACTGGCTGTTGTACGACTCCACCGAGGAGGTGGCGTACTGGGTGTGCATCCGGCCGCCGATGCGGATCGAGGCGGACCTGGGGGTGAGGGTCGCCTGCGCGGCCAGGTCACCGCCCAGGGAGAGGGCGACGGCCAGCGCGACCAGCGAGGTTGAGAAGCGATGCATCCAGCGATCCTCCGGAGAGGTGGGTAGGGGCGAGCCCCCGTTCGGTCCGGCGTGAATGTTACAGCCCGGTAACCGAACCTCAACGAACCCGGATGGAAACAGTCTCTCTGTTACCCTCGCGTTACGAAGTTGAGCCCCGAACGTCGTTCAGCGACCTGCTAGAGCCCTTCCGGGACCCTGAGCCGATACCCGAAGCCCCGGATCGTCTCGATCCAGTCCCCGGTTTCCCCCAGCTTGCCGCGGAGCCTGCGCACGTGCATGTCCACGGTGCGGGTCTGGATCCGCTCGGACGCGTGGGGCTCCACGTCCCAGGCCTTCTCCAGGAGCTGCTGGCGGCTCTGGGTGCGCCCCCGGCGCTCCATGAGGGCCTGGAGCAGACGGAACTCGGTGGGGGTGAGGTTGAGCTCCTCACCGGAGAGGGTAGCCTGGTGCGACGCGAGGTCCATGCGGATGGGGCCGGCCTTGAGCACCCGGCCTCCGGCGGTGATCCCGGCCTCATGCACGCGGCGCAGAATGGCCTGCACGCGGAGCACGAGCTCCCGGGGGCTGAACGGCTTGGTGAGGTAGTCGTCGGCACCCAGCTCGAGCCCCTTGATCCGGTCCTCCTGCTCCCGCTTCGCGGTGAGGACGAGGACCGGGATGTTGGACGTGGCCGACTCCTGCTTCAGGCGCAGGAGCACCTCGTCTCCGGAGAGCCCGGGGAGCATCCGGTCCAGCACCACCAGGTCGGGGATGTCCCGCGAGATGGCCTGGAGCGCCTCGGGGCCCGTGCCCGCCGTCTCCACCCGGAAGCCCTCCCGGGTGAGCTGGTAGGCGATGAGCGCGGCGATGTCGGGCTCGTCCTCGACCACGAGGACGCGCGGGACGGCGGTGGATTGAGGTGCCATGTCCATGATGGCCTGCGCGACTGAAGGGTTCACGGGGTTCGCTCCGGGAGGGGCAGGTGGGGCCGCGCCGCCTCCCGGGGCAGCGCCCGGGCTATGCGCCGCGACAGATCGCTTGCAGCTCTTCCTTCGAAAGGGTGTGGTCCGTGTTCTTGGCCGCGTGCAGGATGCGGCGGCAGAGCGCTGCGTCGTCCGGGTCCCGTCCGTGCACCCGGAGCCAGTGCTTCACGTTGGAGAGCCCCGACATGGGGCCGATCTCGATGTGCTGGCGCCGCCCCACCAGGGAGGCCGGCACGCCCGAATAGACCCGGTCGGCCATCCAGGACTCGCCCTTCTCCTCCGCCTTCAGGATAGCGGCGGCGTGCACCCCGGTGGCGGTCCGGAACGCGTCCCACCCCACCACCGGAGCGGAGTGCGGGAGGGGAATGCGGTAGGCCTGCGCGACGACCTGGCAATAGGCCGGAAGCAGGGTGAGGTCGGCCTCGTGCACGCCATGCAGCGCGAGGTTCACGAGGATGAGCTCCATCTCGGTGTTGCCCGCTCGCTCGCCCACGCCCAGCGCGGTTCCGTGCACCCGGCTCGCCCCTGCCTGGATCGCCGCCATCGTGTTCGCGAGGCCGAAGCCCCGGTCCCGGTGGCCGTGCCAGTCCACGCCCACGTCCGCGCCCGAGGGCTCCACGATCTCCTCGATCACGAAGCGCACCAGGGCCCGGGCGCCTTCCGGGGTGGCGTGGCCCACGGTGTCGGCGATGCAGATCCGCCGGGCCCCGCAACCGATGGCCGCGCTGTAGATCGCCTTCAGCACCTCGGGCCTCGACCGGGTGGAGTCCTCGGTGACCATCATCACCGGGATCCCCTCCCGGACCGCGAACGTGACCGCCTCCTCGCACGTGCGGAGCATCCGCTCCAGCGTCCAGCCCTCGGCGTACTGGCGGATGGGGGAGCTGCCGATGAAGGCCGCCAGCTCGATGGGGATCCCCACCTTCTGCGAGATCTCCACCACCGGGCGCACGTCGGAGACCTTGGTGCGCGCCGCACAGTTGGGCCGGATCGAGAGCCTGGCTCCGACGATCTCGCGGGCCAGGGCGGTCACGGCGCCCACGGTGCGGCGGCCGGATCCCGGCAGCCCCAGGTCTGCAGTGTGGATCCCGAGCCGATCCATCAGATGGAGGAGCCGGATCTTGTCGCCGAGGAGCGCGTCCACCGCCGAGGGGCTCTGGAGCCCGTCCCGGAGCGTCTCGTCGTCCAGCTCCACGCGCCCGACGCGGGACCAGTCGAAGCTCCCCTCCCCCCGGTTCCAGTCGTGGATCAGGTCGAGCTCGTCCATGCCCCCCGTGCCGGTTCGGCGTCGGCCAGCGCAAGACATGTAACATAGGGAGCGGACCCGGGGTGGGCGACACGTGGGGCGGGGGCACGGAGGCCTCCGCAGGTGCCACAACGCTATCTCCGGGGCGTAACGGCCTCCGTGACGGGACGGTCACGACGACGTAACGGCGCTCAGAACCCGTTGCTGTACGATACGAACTTGAAGACGCCGCCCCGCTCCAGGATGGTGCCGAAGATCCGCACGTCCCGGGGCTCGCCTCCCGGTGGCCGGAGGTGCACGACGCAGTCTTCCCAAACCCGGTTCGGCCCCTCCGCCCGCGCCTCGGACGGACAGGCGTAGCCGTCGGCGTGGGCGGGGCGCCCGCCCATGCGCTCCAGGAGCCGCCCGAACCCCCGGCTCGTCCCGTTCTCGACCTGGAACCAGAGCAGCGCCGGAGCCAGCTCGTAGGGGGGCGCGGTGAACCGAGTGTGCGGGTAGTACAGCCAGGCGAACTCGGCGCGCGTCAGGAGCATGTCCCGGAAGGCCGCCGTGTCCGCGGCCTCCAGGGCCGAAACGAAGCGCTCGACCAGCGCGTCCCTGGACGGGGCCCCGCCCGCCAGGGACGTGGGCGCCTCCCCCACCTCCGAGCGGAAGCGGCGCAGCTCCTCCTCGATGGGGAGGATGCTGTCCACGATGGTCCGGGCCGTGTCGGGCTGGGCGGCGGCACCCCCGGGCCCGCCGGCCGGCTGGCACGCACCCAGGAGGGCGGCCAGCGCCAGCGCGGCGGCGAGCGTACGGGTCATCAGTTGATCGCGAAGCTGGTCCAGTTGGCCCACCACTTCGGACCGGCGGGGTTTGCCGCGCCGCGGTACGCCGTGGCGGTCACGAACGTGCCGGCCTTCGTGGCGAGATCGCCGGTGAACGCGGCCATGCCGCCGGTCGCGATGGCCGAGTTGGCCGCTGGCGCCCAGTCGAGCTGGGACACGTTCGTGGGGTTCAAGGGAACGCTGACGAACAGCGAGGCGCCCGTGCCCGCACCCTCCACGATCGAGTTGGCTGCCAGGTCGAGCGTCCCCTGGACCGTGCTCCCCGCCTGGGGCTGGAAGGTGGCGCCCACGTCGGCGACGTGCACGTTCTTCACGGTCAGGAGCCCGGCCGTCGCCCGGTTCAGCGTGGGCTGGTCCCGGAGCGAGATGCCGGCGCGCTCCCACCGGGCCACCACGCCGTTCACGTAGTGCCCGCCGGTGCCGCGGCGGAGCATCATGCCGATGCCGCCGGAGGTGCCGGAGAAGATCCCGTCGGCGGGCCCGACCAGGGTGAAGTTGGCCACCATCGGGACGTTGAACGGCTGGGTATCCTGGCCGCTGGCGCACCCGGCACCGTTGCAGCCGTCGTTCTCGATGCCCTGCGGGTCGGAGGACACGTTGCCCGCGCCGGGCCGCGGAATGACCTGCCGGGTCTGGAGCGCGATGACGTGCTGGAGGCGTCCGATGTAGCCCTCGGACATGTCGAAGTGGTCGTCACCGGCGTCGTAGGACACCAGGTACTTGCCGTCCACCGCGCCGCCGAAGAACTCGTAGCTGTCATCGAGGCCGCTGAGCGCCTGGAGGTACTCCAGCGTCGTGCCGCCCCCGACCGCGGCGAACGTGAACGTGTTCAGCTCGGCGTCGGCGGCCGTGGCGTACCCGGCGAACTCCACGCGGACATAGCGCAGGGTGCCGGAGTTGTCCGCGTTGTTGTTCCCGCCGGAGTAGAGCAGCGCCGGATTAGAGGCACCCGTGCCCGTGCCCTCCAGCTGCACATCGCCGGTACGGTTGATGATCCCGTTCCCGATGATGATGAGGCCACCCCAGTCACCGGCCTGGCGCTGGCCCAGCGGACGGCTCGACGTGAAGACGATGGGCTTCTCGGCGGTGCCGTTGGCCTCGATCTTGGCGCCCCGGAGGATGAACAGCGACGAGCCCACCACGTCGTAGTCGCCCTGGATCACGGTGCCCGGCTGGACGGTCAGGGTGGCGCCGTTGGCCACCTTGATGAAGCCGCGGAGCGTGTACAGCGTGTCGGCGTAGAGCGTGCGACTGGAGGTGATGTCCGCCGAGATGAGCGCGGTCTTCGGGCCTGCGGCGGACGTGGTCACGATCACCGCGTCGCTGAAGGCGCCGGTGCCCGCCGAGTTCACGGCGGCGACGCGGTACCGGTAGGCCGTGCTGGCCGTGAGCCCCTTGTCCTCGAAGGGGGATGCGGTGGGCGTGCCCACCTGCGCGAACGAGCCGCCGGAGCCGGGCGCCCGCTCCACCACGTAGCCGGTGGCGCCGGAGACCCCACCGAAGGTGACCGTGGCCTCGGTAGCGGACTTGGCGGCCGCGGAGACCCCCGTGGGCGCCGAGGGCACCTGCACCTGGGGGGCCGTGGGGCCGTCGTCGGAGCAGGCCACCGCGGTCGTGGCGACCACCAGCAGCGCTGCACGGAGGAGAGACCGGGAGAGTCGCATTGTGTTCATCGTTTCCCTGGCGGATGCGCCGGCGCATCTCCGCCGCCGGCAATGAGGCGTTCGTTGACCAGGGTAAGGTGGCGGAGGCGGGCAACGGCCCGACGACGGCTCTGTCTCAACTCGGTAAAGGAGAGCGGCGCCGCGACAGGTCGCGGCGCCGCTCCGGGAACACCCACCTTCGTCCCCGAAGGGGCCGACGGCTCAGGGCTGCCAGGTCACGCCGAACGAGAGCTTCCGGCCGGTGCGGTAGTGCTCCCGCACCACGCTCCCCTGCACCATCTGGTAGGGGCTGTCGAGCACGTTCTCGAAGTCGGCCTTCCCCTTCACGCCCGCCATGAGCGGGAAGCGCAGCGAGAAGTCCAGCGCGTGGCGCTCCTCCTCGTACACGTTGGGGAGGGGGAGCTCGGCGGCGCTGACGATGCGGCGGCCGGCGACGTTGTAGAGGACCGTGGCGCTCACGGAGTTGCCCGGGCTGGCGTACGTGAGCCCGGCGTTCGCCACGTAGGGGGACTGGCCCACCATGGGTCGATTGTCCGCGGTCTGGAACGTCCCGACCAGCGACTGGTTGATCACGATCTCGGACTTCATGAACGTCGCGTTGGTGAAGAACGTCGTCGTCTCCAGCGCCTCGCTCACGAATCCGAGCCCCTTCCGGAGCTCGAGCTCCACACCGTAGTTGTGCGCGCCCTCGGCGTTGGTGAAGGTGACGATCCGGGTGCCCGAGGTGCCCAGGAACACCCGCTCGATGGGGTCCTGGAAGTCCTTGGCGAACAGCGCCACCGTCACCGCCTCGGCGGGCGTGGGGTACCACTCCCAGCGCAGGTCCACGTTCCGGATGAGCGAGCGCTGCAGGTCGGGGTTCCCGACCACGTTGTCGCCGCCCAGCACCTCGCGGAACTGCACCGGCGCCAGCTCCCGGTACTCGGGACGGGAGAGGGTCTGGGAGGCGGAGGCGCGCAGCGTCTGCTCCGGGGTGACGGTCCAGGCGACGCTCAGCGAGGGGAGCACGTCGGTGTAGCTGGGGCTGGTCACCACGGGCTGCCCCAGGGTCGACTGGGCGTTCACCGTGACGTCGGAGCGCTCCAGCCGGGCGCCGGCCACCAGGCGGACGCTGCCCGTGAGCGCCAGGTCGAGCATGCCGTAGGCGGCGCCGAGCCGGTCTTCGGCGGAGTACGAGCCGCCCTGGGCGATGGGGGTCACGCGGAAGATCCGGGAATCATCGGACGCGAAGCGCCCATCGAAGATCTCCTCGGCGGACAACTCACGACCCGCACGGTCCAGCGTCGCCGAGATGGCGAACGCGTCGTTGGACGCGTTCCGGTCCGTGGCGCGCGCGGTGCCGCCGATCTTCAGGCGGCTCTGCCGGCTGGAGGGGCCGAAGGTGAAGGTGTAGGCAGCCGTGCTCTCCAGTGCCGATTCGGTGAGCTCGCCGAAGGTGCGCACCGCGCCCTCGTTCGAGACGCTGAACCACGCCGGAGGAAGCGGGCTCCCCGACGGGTCCGAGTCCATCTGGGTTACGAACTCGGAGCGGTCGGGCTCGGAGCGCCGCACCTCGGAGGTGGTGGCGCTCCAGTCGAGGCGGTGCGCCGCCCCGAGCTGGTGCTCGCCACGGAGCTGGCCGGAGAAGACGCTGCGCTCCACGTAACGCAGCCGCTGGATCTGGAACTCCTGGCCCAGGTTCTCCGAGTACCCCGACTCCACCCGGGCCTCGTCGTCCGCAGTCCGGTTGTACGTGGCGTTCAGCTCGAAGCGGCTGTGGGTCCCCACCAGCGTGCTCAGGTTGGCGAGGCCGCCCCAGAGCACGCTGCGGCCGCCGGACGTCCCCTCGAAGCGGTCGATCTCCGCGGTGCCGCCGCCTGCCGTGGGAAGCGCCTGCGCCCGGTGCTGGGCCACCTTCACCTCCTCGCCGTAGGAGTAGGTGCCCGAGACCAGGTATCCGACCTGCTGGCCGAAGAGGGGGTCCGAGCCGCCCAGGGACGTGGAGAACGAGGCCTTGGGCCTCCCATCCTTCGCGCGGGCGGACCAAGCGTTGCGGAAGCTGCCCACCATGCGGTTGACGTCTCTCTGCGTGGGCACCGCGCTCTGGAAATTGCCGAACCGGGCCACTTCGCCGGGCAGGCGCCGATCCGCGGCGGCGCGTCCCAGCCACTCGCCGCCGGCTCCCGGCGCGAAGGGGATGGACTTGCCGGTCACGAGCGGGTTCATCCCCGTGGAAGCGGAGAAGGTGAACTGCCTGCGCGTGGGGAAGGAGCGGGTCTGGATGTTGACGTGGGCGCCGGAGAAGTCCCCGGCCAGGTCGGGGCTGAACGTCTTGGACGTGGTCACCGTCTGGAGAAGGCCGCTGGGGAAGAGGTCCAGAGGCACGACCTTCCGCTCGGGCTCGGGGCTCGGCACGCGCGCGCCGTTGAGGGAGGTGGTGGTGTAGCGCTCGCCCAGGCCCCGCACGATCACGTACTTCCCGTCCTGCACCGACACGCCGCTCACCCGCTTCACGGCTCCGGCAGCGTCGCTGTCGGGGCTGCGGGCGATCTCCTCGGTGGTGATGGCCGACATGACCACGGCGGCGTTGCGCTGCTCGTTCAGGGCCCGGGCCAGGGAGCCCCGCTCCTGTCCGGCCGAGACCGTGATCCCAGCCAGCTGGACGGCCGCCGGCTCCAGGGAAACGTTGACCTCCGCGGTGCCGCCCCTGGCCAGCGTCACGCCGGTCACGGTCTTGGTGGCGTAGCCGATCATGAGCGCGCGCACCGCCACCGTGCCCGAGGGCGCGCTGCGGATGACGTAGCGCCCGTCCACACCGGCCAGGGCGCCGACCTGGGTGCCCTCCAGCACGATCTGCGCCCCCGAGATCGGGCGGCCGGTCTGGGCGTCCACGACCTGCCCGACCACCCGGCCCGTCTGGGCCTGGGCGGAGAGGGACGTGGCGAAGAGGGGAACGAGGAGCGCCGCGAACGTCGCGGAGCGGAGCTTGCGGAGGCCTGAAGACATGTCGGGACCCTGTTCGGCGTGAGGTCTCTGTCGGTCCGGAGTCGGGTGCGTCCCGGCCTGGATCTGAAGGAACTCTACGTCGGGCGTGTAACCGATCCGCGACGAGCACGGAAAGGATGGGAAACAGTTGTCCCGGGCCGTGCGGGGGGTCGACTGTAACGATTTGACATCATTCCGGTGCCGCTATTAGCTACCAATCAGTCACGGTCGGAAGCTGGATCGTTGCGCGGGTCGGGCACGATCCCCGAGCAGGAGGCCCCATGAGGATGCGGAGCGTAAGCCGGGCGGCCCTGGTGGCCTTCGCGGTGCTGGGCTCCTCCGCGTGCGCCTCGGCTGGAAACCCCTGGCTGGCCCATGCCCGGGGGGAGCGCGCGAAGGCGCTGGCGGCGGACCTCGACCGGCTCTGCCCCGTCGTGGTGCACAACGCCACCGGGCAGCTGGTGGAGGCCCTGGTG
>DATIKQ010000006.1:0-151665 GCA_035477395.1 Longimicrobiales bacterium | reverse complement strand
GGGGGGGGGGGGGGGGGGGGCAGGGACGTATGCAGGCGCGCTTCAGGATCCGCACCGCAGAGGGGCAGGCGATCGAGCCCCGCACGCTGGAGATCTTCTCGGAGATGGTCCGCTCCGGCGTGATCCGCCCCCAGGACCTGGTGTTCGACGCGCTCACGGCACAGTGGGTGGAGGCCCGGGAGCATCCGATGGTCCGCCTCTTCCAGGATCCCCTCCTCGAGGAGCCCCCCGGCGGCGGGCTCGACCTCGCGCTGGCGGACCCGTCCGGCCCGTCCCCCGAGGAGAGGGAGGCTGCGTTCATCCAGAGGATGGAGGAGGAGCGACGGAGCGACCCCGAGCGGGTTCCGCTGGCGATGGAGGTCGCGCTGGTCGGGGTGGCCGACCGCGCGTGGGCGCCCCCCGAGCTCGGGCGCGGCGGAGCCGGCCCGGCGGTCGTCGTGCCGGCGCCGCCACGCCGACATCCGGCCCGCTCGTCCTCGTGGTGGCGCGGGCTCGCCCTGGCGGGGGCGGCGGGGGCCGCCCTGGCGGTCTTCGCCGCGGTGGTGTCCCTCAGGGCGCCCGATTCGCCGGCGGCGACCCTGTCCGGGGGCTCCACCGCGCCGGCGGCTCTGGCGGCCAGGGCGGAGGGGGCGGTCCGGGACGAAGCGCGCGCGGACTTCCTGCGGCGGGTGGCCGGCCGCCTCGACATGGCGGGCCTCGCGGAGGTCCCCGCCGTGTGGCTGGAGGGCCGGTACCTGGCGCACGCGGACGCAAACCCCGAGGTGCGCAGCTACTGGGAAGGCGTGCGCGCGTTCGTCGACGGGGTCCAGCGTGATGAGGAAGGGCTGTACCGGGAGGCCTGGCTCGCGAAGGCCGAGGGGCTCGGGCTCTCGGGGCCGGTGCGCTCGCTCCGCCTGGCGACGGCGTTGGAGGACTTTGCCGCCCAGGCGCCGCTCCGGGAGGAGCACTACCGGCGGGTGCGCGAGCTCGCGGCCTCGGCGCTCTCCCTCCACGACCTCCTCGTGGCGTTGGGGGACCGGGTGACCTACGAGCCCATACGCGGGGGAGGGATCTCGGCGGACCCGGTGCTGGAGGCGGCGGGCACGGACCCGGCCGCCCAGCTCCTCCTGGAGGAGGCACTGGACCGGGTGCTGGCTGCGCTGAGACCGCCCGGAGGCGACTCGCTCAGGGACCGGGCGCGGCTCGCCGCGTGGATGGGCCAGGTCCCCTTCTGAGCTGGGGCGGTCAGCGGATGGCGCCGCGGCGCAGCAGCTTCAACAGCCCCAGGGGCGCGGACAGGAAGGGATGGCGCCGCATGAAGGGCGTCACCTCGATGGCCTTGCCCGTGTGGCGCTCCACCTTGAACGCCACGTAGTCGGCGGCGTTGGCGAAGATGAGCGCGGACTTTCCCAGGCGGAGGAGGGAGAGGAGCTTCCCCTGCCAGCGGCGTAGGCGCCAGAACCTCAGCGAGCGGCGCCGTTCCGCCTCCGAGGCGGTGACCAGGTAGCGCCCCGGCGCACCCTCCCGGAGGAGGGAGGCCAGAGCCGGAGCCGCGGCCGCCGTGAGCGGCGCGTAGTCGGCGAGGTTCCGCTCCACGAGCCAGTGGACCCTGCTCTCGCCCTCGGGTCGGATCTCGGCGGCGTAGGTGAGAAGGAGCCCCCGCGACCAGAGCTCCGCGGGCGTGGCTTCCTCGCCGGCCATCGTGGGAAGGACGTGGGCGTGGAAGGTGAGGACCGAGCGGGCCAGCACCTCGTGGACCCACGCGAGCGTCGCGGCGTCCCGGGCATGGAGGACGCGGCAGGGCTGGGCGAAGCGCGCCCACACGTAGGAGTGGAACCAGCGCGTGGTCCCTTCCTGGAAGTCCGAGCGGGAGAGGACCGAGTACTTCGCCCTGAGCTTCCCGGCACCCTCGCCGACCTCGAGATAGAAGACGTTGGGCGGCAGGGCCCGGTTGAAGAAGCGGAGGAGGGGGCCCGCGTAGGCGCTCCGGTAGTCCCGGACGATGGCGAACAGGTCCACGATGCCGTCGGTGGGGTCCCCCGCGTGGAGGCACGAGCCGTAGTGGAGCACCGCGTCGAGCGCGTCCCCGAAGCGCTCCTCCAGCGCGCGCACCAGCCGGCCGAGGATCTCGGGCGCGGGCCGCGACGACTGCCGCGCCACCTCGTCGAGGAGCGCCCGCGGGACGGGCGGGGGCGTGCGATCCGGTGCGGGGGTCATAGCGATAAGCTGGCCCCGCCCGGACCCGGCCGGAACCCCCCGCGCGTGGGAACCTTGAACCGGGTCCCCGTCCTGTCCATGATGGGTGGCATGGACGTCCGCGCCATCGAAGACGAGATCGCCGGGGCCGACCTCGCCGGCTGGTGGGCCGGGCCGTGAGCACCGCAGCCGATTCGAGGACGGTGGCGAGGGCCGCCGGGGTGAACCTCCTGGGGATGGCGGCGCGCTCCTCCCGCGCCCTCGTCACGCTCTTCGTGACCCGGGTGGCCGGCCCCGGGGTGTTCGGGCTCTTCACCCTCGCCCTGGCCGTGGTGGACATCGTGGGGCGGCTGGCCCTGTTCGGGATGGACAAGTCCGTGCTGAAGTTCGTTCCCGAGGGGCGGGAGCGGGGGGAGGAGGGACGCTACGAGACCGTGGCCGCCTCCCTCTGGATCGGCATCGGGCTCGGCACGGCCACCAGCCTGGCCGTGGTCCTCCTGGCGCCCTGGATCGCGGGGCGGTGGCTCGACGAGCCGGGAATGTCGCTCCCCCTCCGCGTGGTGGGGCTCTCGGTGCTCCCGACCACGCTGGCCAGCCTCCTCCTGGCCGCCACGAAGGCGCTCAAGATCATGTCCTACGACGCCTTCGTCACGGGCATGCTCATGCCGCTGGGGCTTCTCGTCCTCTCCGTCCCGATCCTGTGGGCCGGCGACGACCTGACCGTGCTGGCGCTGGCATGGACGGGTTCGTGCGTGGCCGCCCTCGTGGTGAGCGCGTGGTTCTTCCGCCGCCACTTCTCGCTGCGCCGCGCCCTCCGCCGTCCGGGACGGGAGGCGTTCCGGCGCATGGCCGCCTTCTCCACCCCGCTGGGGCTCCACGACTTCGTGCAGTTCTTCTCCATGAAGCTGGAGCTCTTCATCCTGGCGGCGTTCGTGGCGCCGGTGGAGCTGGGCGTGTACGCCCTGTCGGCCGAGCTGGCCACGGTGGTGCGGAAGTTCCGCCAGATCTTCGACCCCATCCTCATCCCCGTCATGTCGGAAGCCCACGACCTGGGGGACACGGCGCGCCTCGAGGCTCACATGGCCCGGGTGGTGCGGTGGATCCTCGTGCTGGGGGTGCTCTACGTGGGGGCGCTGGCGCTCTTCCCGCGGCCCATCCTGGGGATCTTCGGGCCGGGATTCGCTGCCGGGGCGGGCGTGGTCGTGATGCTCAGCAGCGCCCAGCTCCTGAACGCGTCCACCGGGCTCCTGGACACCGCCATGCTCGTCTCGGGCCGACCCCGCATCAACCTACTGAACATGACCCTCGTGCTCGTGGTGCAGACGGGGCTCAACCTCTGGCTCATCCCACGGCGGGGGGTCCTGGGGGCGGCCTGGGCCGCGCTGGCCGCGTACGCCCTGGTGAGCCTGGTGCGCCTGGCCCAGACGCTCTGGATCCTGCACCTCCGCCCGCTGGACCGGACCCACCTGAAGCCGCTGGCTGCGGGCGCAGCCGCGGCGGCCGTGGTGGCCGTCGTGGACCGGGCCGTCCTGGGGGGCGAGGTGGCGTGGGCGTGGATCCCGCTCCTCGCCGCCTTCGCCGGGCTCTACGCCCTCTTCCTCAGGGGACTGGGATTCGAGGAGGAGGACGCCGAGCTGATGCGCGCCGTGCTCCGCCGGGGGAAGGAAAAGCGCGCCGGGGTGTAGGAAGGGCGGCCCCAATCCGACACCCAAGGAACCATGGACCGCACCAGATTGCTCCTCGGCCTCGTGGCGCTCTGCGCCCTTCCCACGTCCGTCGCGCTGGCCCGCCAGGCGGCACCCCGCGCGCCGCGGGTCTTCGACGACTTCTCGACCACGACGGTGGGGGAGTTCCCCAGCACGTGGAAGTGGCGGCTTGAAAACGAGAGCGGGGACGCCGCGAAGGCGAGGAGGGACGGCGTGGACGTGTCCCGCTGGGTGGTGCGGAGCGAGGGGGCGGACAGGTACCTCCACATCCGGGACGAGTACCGTCCCGGCGCCACGGTCTCGCTCTTCGTCCAGACGGACAAGAGCGGGTGGAAGCTCTCCGAGCATCCCATCCTGAGCTGGCGCTGGCGGGTCAACGAGATCCCCCCGGGCGCCGACGAGCGCTACACCGACACCAACGACACCCCGGCCTCCGTGGCGGTGGTGTACGGCACCAAGTTCCCCTTCACGCCCATCGTGATCCGCTGGGTGTGGAGCTCCACCCTCCCCGTGGGCGCGGTGGCGTACCGCCCGGGGCGGGGCCGGCCGTACATCATCGTGCTGGGGAGCGGCTCGGACCGCCTGGGCGAGTGGGTGACGGTGGAGCGCAACCTGGTGGAGGACTACAAGGCCATCTTCGGCAAGGAGCCCCCCGACGAGCCGAAGGGGATCCAGCTCTCCACGGACGCCAACCGCACGGAGGGCGCCGCCTCCGACGCCGACTATGACGACTTCAGGGCGCTGGCGGCGTATTCGCCGGGCTTTCCCAAGGAGCCTCGCACCTTGCTGAAGCAGTACATGCAGGGGAACAAGTAGCGGTGGCGGAGAGCCGCCTTCCGCCTTGACTTTTCCCTCCTCCGTGCCGCACGTTCCGAGGGTACGGAACCCCGTAGTTCGCCCCCCTGAGAACCGCACCGCGGGAGGTTCGACATCATGCTTCTTCGGCATCCGAGAGTCCTGCTCACCGGCGCCTGCCTCGGCCTTGCCCTGAGCGCGCTACCCACCGGCACCCAGGCGCAGGTCGTGCTGGAGGAGCAGAGCAACTGGGGCCCCGCGCTGACCGCGCTCGGGAGCAACATCTTCCTCGCGTGGACCGGCCGGGACGCCAAGCTCAACGTCATGCGCTCGCCCGACGGCGTCGACTTCCGCTCCAAGATCATCCTGGAGGAGAGGAGCGAGCTGCCGCCGAGCCTGGCCACGCTGAACGACAAGCTCTTCATCGCCTGGACGGGACGTGACGGCAAGATCAACATCATGCGCTCCGACGACGGCATCGACTTCCGGGCGAAGATCACCCTGGAGGAGCAGAGCATGTCCGATCCGGGGCTGGTGTCCCTGGACGGCCGCCTCTTCCTGGTGTGGCGCGGACGCGACGACAAGATCAACATCATGCGCTCGTCGGAGGGGATCGACTGGGGCGGCAAGGTGATCCTCGAGGAGCAGACCGCCGAGCGTCCCTCGCTGTCCAGCCTCGATGGGCGGCTCTTCATCGCATGGACGGGCCGCGACTCGAAGATCAACATCATGCGCTCCTCGTCGGGGATCGACTGGGGTGGCAAGGTCGTCCTCGAGGAGCAGAGCAACGTCGGCCCGGGCCTGGCCGCCTTCAACGGCCGGCTCTTCCTCACCTGGTGCGGGCGCGACGACAAGCTCAATGTCATGCGCTCCTCCGAGGGGATCGATTGGGGCGGCAAGGTCACCCTGGAGGACCAGACCCAGGACGCGCCCCGGCTCATCGCCCTGAACGAGCGCCTCTACCTGGCCTTCACGGGCCGGCGCGGCAACGAGAAGCTGAACGTGCGCCGCTCGGCGGAAGGCATCGACTGGCGGTAGGCACATCGACCTGACATACCGGATCCATCGACGGGGCGCGGGGGCGGCTCGATGCACGTGAGCCCCTCCGCGCCCCGTCGCGTGCTCTTCGTCACCGCGTGCACGGGGAAGGGCGGAGCGGGGAACAGCCTCGCCCTCCTGCTCCGCCACCTGGACCGCTCCCGCATCGAGCCCGTGGTGGTGATGCCCGGTCAGGGCGTCATCGGTGAGCGGCTCCACCGGCTGGGCATCCGCACCGTGTTCGCGCCCAGGCTGCGGGAGCGCACGTGGGAGCTCCGCTTCCGGACGAACAACGTGGTCACACGGGGCCTGTCGGCCCTGTGGAACCTCTCCGACAGCGTGATCTTCACCTTCCAGCTCGCCGGGCTCGCCCGGAGCCTGCGGTGCGAGCTGATCTACGCCAACCACATGATGGTGAAGATCATCGCGGTGGTGGCGGGTGCGCTCTCCGGGCGCCGCGTGGTGCTCCACACGCGCACCATCTACGCGAACGCCCCGGAGCGTTGGCTCTACACCGCGTTCGCGGCGCTTCCCCACGTGAAGCGCATCGTCGCCGTGTCCTGGGCCTCCGCGGCCAACTTCCGCGCCATCCCGCAGAAGGTGCGGGTGGTGCACAACGGCGTCCCGCTGGACGAGCTTCCCGACCCGGAGACTCGGGGGACGCTGCGCCGGGAGCTGGGGATCCCGGCAGAGGCACAGGTGGTGGGGTTCGTGGGGAGGCTGGTGGCGTGGAAGGGGGTGGACGTCTTCCTGGATGCCGCCGTGCGCCTGGCTGCCGCCGACGCCGAGGTGCGCTTCATCGTGGTGGGGGCCGCCCCGGTGGGGTCCACGGCGCGGAGCATGGACGACTTCCGCGCGCAGGCGGTGGCGCGGGGGCTCGGGGGGCGCATCTGGTTCACAGGGTTCCGGAAGGACGCGGCGGCGTGCGTCATCGACTTCGACGTGCTGGTGACCCCGTCGGTGCGCCCGGACCCGTGCCCCCGGGTCGTGCTGGAGGCGCTGGCGGTGGGCACGCCCGTGGTGGGGTCCGCGTCCGGGGGGATCGCGGAGACCGTCCAGGACGGCGTCACCGGCTTCCTGGCGCGCCCCGGGGATGCCGCCGACGTGGCCGACAAGGTCGGGCGGGTCCTCTCCGACCCGGCGCTGAAGGCGGCGCTGGGGCGCGAAGCGATGCGGGCCATGCGGCGCGACCACTCCGCGGAGAGCGTGGCGGCGCGCATCCAGGCCATTGTCCTGGACGCGCTGGACGACGGGGGCGCGACAGGGTGAAGGTCCTGGTCGTGACCTTCGAGTATCCGCCCTTCTCCGGGGGGATCGCCACGGCCGCCGTCACCGTGGCCGAGGGGTTGGCGCGCACGGGGTGCGAGGTGCGCGTGCTCGCCCCCGCGTACCGCGGGGACGAGGCGCTGGACCGGACGCTCGCCTCCACGACGGTGCGCATGCGCGTGGGGCACGGGACGCGGGAGCTCGTGCGCTTCCTCCCGGGATTCGTGCACCTCCACCGTGAGATCTCCCGCTTCCGCCCCGACGTGGCGCTCCTGGCCAGCGACCTGGCCCACGGGATCGGCGCGGTGGCGTGCGGCGTCCACGGCGTGCCGTACGTCCCGGTCGTCCACGGCTCGGAGATCGCCAAGCACTTCCCGCCCCGCACGCTCAAGCAGCGCCTCCAGGCCGTCCCGCTCCGCAGGGCGTACGCCCGCGCCGACCGGGTGGTGTGCGTGAGCGCGTACGTGCGGGGGCTCATGGAGGAGGCGGGGTTCGATCCCGCCCGCCTCGCGGTGATCAGGAACGGCGTCGCAGACGCGCTGGCCGACGCGCCACGGGACCCGGCGCGGGAGCGCTCGCTCCGGACCCGCCTGGGGATCGGGGAACGGAGGGTGGTCCTCACCTTCGCGCGCCTCACGCCGCGCAAGGGACAGGACGTGGTCATCCGCGCGCTCCCGGCCATCCTCCGGGCCCACCCCCGGGCGTGCTACGTTGTGGCCGGCACCGGGGAGGACGGAGCGCGCCTGGAGCGCCTGGCGGAGGAGACGGGGGTGGCGGATGCGGTGGTGATGGCGGGGCGCATCCCCGAGGAGGACAAGGTGGCGCTCCTGGACCTCTGCGACGTCTACGTGCTCCCCAGCCGCGGGGAGGCACAGCGGGTGGAGGGGCTGGGGATCGCGCTCCTGGAGGCGGCCGCCCGGGCGAAGCCCCTGGTGGCGGGGCGCCATGGCGGCGTGCCCGAGATCGTGGAGCACGGCGTGAGCGGCTGGCTGGTGGATCCGTCCGACGCTCCGGAGGTGGCGGCCCGGGTGGGGAGCCTGCTGGCGGACGGCCAGGGCGCGGCGAGCATGGGCCGCGCCGCGCGGGAGATGGTGTCGGGCCGGTTCCTGGCCCGCACCATGGCCGGGGAGTACCGCGCGCTGCTCGCCGAGGTCGCGGCGGGGCGCTAGGCGCCCGGGGGTGGCGCGCTGGCTGGCGGGATCACCTCCCAGCGGAACTCCACGCGCAGCGCCGGATGGTCCGAGAGGGGGCCGCCGTCGGAGTCCACGAACTCGTCCGCGAGCGACTGGGCCACCGGCTCCAGGCGGAGCGTCGGGCTCCCCCGGTAGAAGAAGCGGTCCACCTCGTCGCCTGCGTTCAGCGTGCGCCCGGCGATGGCGAGCCCCATGGTCTTCATGAACTCCTGGAGCGTCTCCTCGTCGGCCTTCACCGGGGCCTGGAGGTTGGTGTCCCCGGCGACGATGACCGCCTGGCCTGCGGAGCGCAGCGCCATGAACGCGGCGAGCTGGCGGAACTGGGCCCGGCGCGCCTCCTCGTCCCAGGGCCGGCGCCCGGCGTCGGCGTGCACGTTGTAGACGTCCACGGTCACGCCTTCGGCGAGCGTGTGGCGGGAGTAGGTGAACCCCTTGGTGGCCAGGCAGTCGTTGGACGCGGCCGTCACGCCGCTGCAGATGGTCCACCGCTGCCGCTCGAAGTCGGTGTAGGGGAAGCGGGAGAAGTGGTTGAGCCCGTCGCCCATCACCCGCTCCCCGCCGGCAAGCGCCAGGATGCGGTCGATGTTGATCTGCGGGAAGTCGCGCACGAGCGCGAGGAAGTCGCGGCTGAAGAGTCGCGAGAGCCCCTCGGCCTCGGAGCGGTGCGGGAGGTTCACCGCGTACTCCAGCAGGGCGTGGAAGACGAAGTCCTCCTGCACCAGCACCAGGTCGTAGCCGTTGAGCAGCGCGCTGATGCGCGGGATGTTCTGCAGGGGCTTGGACTTGGACACGCCCGGCGGGAGCCCCGCCACGTTGTACGTCAGCGCCTTGAACGTCCCCGACGTCGGCGTGCGGACGCTGTCGGCCGCCGCTGCCGTGTCGCGCGCGGCGGTGGTGTCGGCCTGCAGCGCGGCCGCGGGGCGTGAGGACGCGGTGAGCGCGACCAGGGATGCGGCCACGGCCAGTGCGACCGCCCGGGTGACTCCCGCGATCCTCGTTTCGATCCGGTTGCGTACCATGGTTCCTCCCTTCGTTCAGCTCTGGCCCGCCTCGTCCACCGTGAAGGCGCGCATGCGGAGCCAGTGGGACACGTTGGCCTGGAGCGTGGCGGGGAACAGGAAGAGCGTGGCGCCCACGCCGAGGATGGGGAGGCCCATGGGGAGTTGGCCCAGGACCGCCAGCACCAGCACGACGAACGAGATGAGGTCGCGCTTCCCGAAGGCGTGGACCGCCTGGAAGAGGCGGTGCACCATGCTCTCCCCCTCCTGGTGGGCGTAACGCACGGAGAGCGCGCTCCCCGACGTGCCGTCGCGGTGCAGCACCATCTGGATGTTGACCAGGCTCAGGACGGCGGCGGCGAACCCCAGTCCCCCCCACCACAGGTAGCCGGCCGGGAGCCCGGTCCGATCCACCCCCACCATGACGCTGGCCATGAACGCGACGTAGCTCACGTTGTCGCAGAGGGTGTCCATCCACGCCCCGAACGGCGTCTGGCGGAACGTGAGGGAGGCCAGCTCGCCGTCGGTGCCGTCGAGGATGGAGGCCACCTGGAAGGTGACCGCGGCGGCGAGCCACCACGCGTAGCCGCCCCGCGCGGCGAACCAGGCTGCCAGGAGCCCAAGGACGAGCGTGACGACGCTGACCTGGTTCGGGGTGACGCCGGTGGGCGCCAGCAGGCGGGTGACGCGGAGCGAGATGGGCCGGTTGATCCACCGCGAGATGATCCCGTCGGTGGGCTTGGGCCACGCGGACATGAGCTTCCGCTCGGCGACCGCCACGTCGTCGGGGGTGTCCACGTCCTGCCACCTCAGCCCGGTCCCGTCCAACGCCCACGCCCGCCCCTCGGCGGCGAGGCGGCGCACGCCGTCGGACAGGGACGGACCCTTCTCCCCGTCCAGCGTCTTCAGCGCCTCCATGAGAGCCGGGCCCGCCAGGAACGCGCCGGTGTCGATCGCGTCGAACGCCGGGAGCTCCTTCGCGATGTCGGTGATGCGCTCGCCCTCGAGGCGCACCTTGGTGGCGTCGGAGAGGTCGTGGACCTGCGACGTCCCCTGGTCCACGAGGAGGACCAGGTCGCGCCCCCGCTCCGCCTCGGCCCGGAGCCGGACGAGCCCCTCGACCGGGAGGAGGTGGTCCGACATGGTGAGGAGGAAGGGGCCCTCCAGGTACGGCGCGCCCGCCAGCACCGACACCCCGTTGGGCTCGGCCCAGCGCGGGTTCTCGATCCAGTGGATGCGAAGGTCGAGGCGGCGGATGGCGGAGATCTCCCTGCGGACCCGCTCGCCCTGATGGCCGATGACCACGTACGCGTCGGTGATGCCGGCCTTCTTCAGCGTGAAGAGCGTGCGGGCGAGGAGGGGAACCCCGAGGAGGGGGAGAAGGGGCTTGGGGGTGGCGGACTCGAGCCGGCTCCCCCGGCCCGCGGCGAGGACCAGCGCCTGCGTCACCTCGCGGGCCATGCGCTCAGGCCTCCGCCCGGGCCGACGCCGCCGGCGCCACACGCTCACCGAAGAGCTCGAGCATCGCCGGGAGCACCACGAGCGCGCCCAGGAACGCCGCCCCCAGGCCGAGCACGGCCAGGATGCCGATGGCGCGGAGCCCCGGGTGGTGCGCCAGCGCCAGCCCCGCGTACCCCACCATGGTCGTGACGGTGGTGAGCGTGACCGCCATCCCCGTGCGCCGCATGACGAACGGGAGCGAGCCGGGGCCCTCCTCGCGGTAGCGATGATGGATGTGCACGCCCTCGTCCACTCCGATCCCCACCAGGCTGGGGAAGACCACCAGGTTGAAGAAGTTGAGCTGCATGCCCAGCGCGACCATGAGGCCGCCGGTCCAGACCATCCCGAACAGCAGGGGGACGACGATCAGCACGGAAGCCCTCAGGCTCCGGGTGCTGAACAAGATGATGAGAAAGACCACGCTCAACGAGAGCGCCACGGCGATGGGGCCCTCCCGGGTGATCATGCTGAGCAGGTCGGCCACGATGATGTTGGGGCTGGCCGCGTGGTACACCTTGCCCGAGGCGCCCTGGATCGTGCCCACGTCCTCGCGGAAGGCGATGGCGTTGCGCCCGTCCCGGAGGGAGACGCCGGGTTGGATGAGCACGAAGTACCCGGGGCTCCCGTCGGCGGCGGAGAAGCGCGCCCGGTCCTGGGCCGGGAAGTCGGCCCACGAGAACGGTTCGTCCACCTCCAGGAGAGAACGCAGGCGGCTCAGGCGCGCCTGGTCGCGCCAGGAGAGCTCCGCGCCCTCCGACTCCCGGTCCACCAGGGTGCGCAGCGCCCGGATCTTCTCCAGCCGCAGGGGCTGGTCTCCGGGGACGATGGAGCGCACCGAGCGCACGCTCTCCACGGTGGGGGAGAGCGTGTCGGCGCGGATGATCTCCTCAACCGCGGCCACGACCTCGTCCACCTCCTCGGCCGAGGAGGCGAGCACCACCGCCGGGGACGCCACCAGGGGGAACACGCCGTCCGCCACCCGGGCGTACTCCTCGCGCTCGGGGGTGATGATGCGCAGGTCGGTGAAGTCGTACTGGAATCGGACGCGGGTGAACAGGATGCCGCTGACCACGGCCAGCGCCGTGGCGCCGGCGACGATGGTGCGCGCCCACGGGAACGGGCGGCGGGGGCCGTCGAGACTCGCGCCTTCCCTGGGGCGGACGTGCAGCACGCCCATGTCCTCCGCCACGATCACGAGGGCGGGGAGGACGAAGATCACCGCCGTCACCGCGAACACCATCCCCAGGGCGGTGATGAGGCCCAGCTCCGAGAACCCCCGGAAGTCCAGGAGCGTGAGGGAAAGGAAGGCCGCCGCGGTGGTCAGGGCGGACACCAGGAGAGGAGGGCCGCCGAGGCACACCATGCGGTGGACGGCGGCGTGGGAATCCAGCCCCGCCCGCCTCGCCTCGGTGTAGCGCGCCATGGCGTGGATCCCGAAGTCCACGCCCAGGCCGAAGAGCACGACGAAGAGGAACCCGGTGATCGTGTTCAGCTGCCCCAGGAGCAGGTAGGCGACTCCGAACGTCCACGCCAGCGACGCCACCAGAGGGAGCGAGATGAGCGCGGCGACCACGGCGCTCCGGAACGCGAGCGCCACGAGGAGGAAGACGCCGGTGACGCCCAGCGCGGCCGTGCCCAGGATGTCGGCGCGGATGGTCTCGTACTCGTCGATGCGGTTCTTGATGTTGCTGCCGTAGAAGACCTCCATGTCGGATGCGTAGGCCGCGGGGTCCGCCTCCCCGACGATCCTGCTCACCTCGTCCACCATCGCCCGCGAGGAGGTCAGGTCGGCCCCACCGCGCTCCGGCTGGAGGTCCAATACCAGCACGCTCCGCTCAGGGTTGGCGAAGTACGGCGCCGGCACGTTCGACTCGTACTCGTCCTCCCACTCGGAGAGGCGCGTGCGGGACGCGCTCACCGCATCGACGTGCGCCCCGTCGCCGTTCACCCCGTCGCCGAAGAGGTCGTCCACCATGAGCGGGTTGAGACGCTGCTTCTGGGCGTCCACGGCGCCCTGGACCACGTCGTAGAGCGTGTCCAGGGTGGGCGGGTCGAGGAAGAGGAGGGCGTTCCTCTCGTAGAACGCCACGTCGTTCCCGTAGGCTACCGAGCGGACCCACGGGCTCGCCTCCAGACGCGGGGCGACGTCCCGGGCGAAGCGGAGCGCCGCGTCGAAGTCGTCGGTCCTGAGCGCCACCCGGAGCTGGCTGGTCCACGCCACCTGCTCGCCCATCGCCTCCAGCGCCCGGGCGCTGGGGAACGACTCGGGGAGGAGCGCAGCCAGATCGCTGTCCAGCTCCAGCCGGAACGAGAGCCAGGCGCCGGCCACCGTGGCCAGGCCGGCCGCGGCGAGGATCGCCCTGCGGTACCGGCGGATCGGGTGGCAGAGCTCCGGGAAGCGGAGCCCGCCGCGGTGGGGCGCCATGACCTGGCGCTGCTCCCGTTCTTACCCTTCCCGCTGCTCCTGCGCGAGCCGGTCCTTCAGGCGGGCGAGCATGGCGTCGTAGCCCGAGGCGTTGATCTCCTTGGTGAACGAGTCCCGGTACGTGCGCATGGTGCTGGACCCGTCCACGATCACGTCCCAGGCCTTCCACTCCCCGCCCACCTGGTGCATCTGGTAGACGATCTCAGCCGAGCGCCGGTCCTTCCACGCGATCGTGGTGACCGTGGCCTGGGTGCCGTTCACCTGTGCCGGGCGGTACGTGACCGAGTCGGCGCGGTGCACGCCCAGCTTCCTCACGGACGAAGCTCTCACCAGCTCGCGGAACACGCCCACGAACTCCGTCTGCTGGGCCGGGGTGCGCGCGGCCCAGTTCCTGGCGAGCGCGCGCTTGGACAGCTCCTCGAAGTCGATGAGCCCGTTGATCACGTCCTTCAGGCGCTCCCGGTCCGGGCCCTTCACGCTGTCGCCGGGGTGGGCGGCGAGGATGCGCTGCACCTGCTGGTTGCGGGAGCGCACCATCTCCGTGGGTCCCTGCTGGGCGATGGCTGGGACGGCGACTCCCCCCGACGCCGCGGCGGCGGCGAGGAGCAGGAGGAGTCGGGGCAGGCGGGTCGGACAGATCATCGTGTTCCCTGGGGGATGGTCATCGGGGGTCGAGTGCGTCGCCGGGCCGGGCCGGGCAGGTCAACGGGCGGAGGCCGAGAGGTCGAGCCCCACGCGGCGGCTGAGCTCGGCCACGGCCATGTTGAAGTCGGCGATGTTCTTCAGCTGCGTCACCTTCATCTCGGCATTGGCGCGGAACGCGTCGATGAGGTCCTTGATCTCGCTCATGCCGATGTCGTACGTCTGCAGTTCGGCGCGGAGCCAGTTCTCGCTGGCCTGGAGCGCCGCGCGCCCCTCCTCCACGTCGGTGTAGGCACGCCCCGCCTTGAGCCAGGCCTGGCGCACCTCCTGCTCCATGAGCGCGGTGAGCGCGTCGGCCTGGGACTCCAGCTGGATCATCTCCGTCCTCTGGACGGCGGCCTCGGCGCGGTGCTGGCCGAAGTTGAAGTTCCACTCGAACCCCAGGACGCCGCCGCCCCGGAAGTAGTTCGTCTGGTTCTGCCAGAACGGGTTCCTGGGGTCGTAGCGGTCCGGGGCCAGATTCCCCGAGATGCTCCCGGCGAAGAACAGCGTCGGCCAGGCGTCCCTCTGCTCCGCGGTCATGAGCGCCCTCCTGGCAGAGATACCCGCCTGGAGCTCCTGGAGTTCGGGGCGGTTGGCACGGGCCATGTCCAGGTAGGCCGAAAGGTCCTGCAGCGCGAAGGACACGGTGTCCAGCTCCTCGCTCGCCACGCGCACCGTCACGCCCTCGCCGAGGCCCAGCGCGGCGCGGAGCCCGGCCCGGGCCTGGTCGAGCCCGGCGGTCACCTCCCGGTAGCGCCGGTTGACCTCGTACTGGAAGATCTGGAACTTGAACATGTCGTTCTGGGTGGCCGTTCCCTCCTCGTACTGCCGGTCCAGCGTGGTGTCGGCCTCCTCGACCTTCTCCATCACGTCGTCGGCCGCGGCCTCCATCTCCTGGGCCAGCACCACCCCCCAGTAGAGCTGGCGCACCATGAGGAGCACGTCGGCCTCGGTCCTCTCCCGTCCGGCCTGGGCGGCCTCCACGGCGTGGCCGGCGGCCTCGATGCGCGAGCCCAGCTTGCCGAAGGTCCAGAGCGGCTGCACCAGGCGTACCTCGAGCTGGGTGAACCAACTCATGTCGTTCACGCCCAGGAGCGTGTCCGGAGAGACCAGGACGCCGTACTCGTTGAATGCGCCCCGCTGCTTCGGGATGATGCCGTAGGCGTTGCGCAGGTTCAGCTCCGGGAGCCAGCGGGCCTGCTTGGCCCGTGACTCCTGCGCGCGGTTGACCTGGATGCGCGCCTCCGCCCCGGCGAGGAGCGGGTTGTGCTCCAGCGCGCGCCGCTCCGCCTCCACGAGGCTCACCCTGACGGTGTCGGCGGACTGGGCGGACGCCACGAAGGGCGCGACGGCGAGGGAGAGGGCGAGGACGGGGGCGAGGGCGAGCGGGCCGGAAATGCGTCGCATGGATCTCCTCCTACAGGCCCGTGAACGCCGCGACGGCGGCGCCGACCACCCCGACCCAGATCGCCACGAACACGGGCGCGAAGCGCCAGCGCGTGCGCAGCTGCTCGGGGTGGGTGGGCGTCTTCCCCTGGAACTTCCCGCGCTTCTTGTTGGGGAAGAAGAAGGTCTTGTACGTCTCGATGGTCGCCACCGTGAAGCCGATGGACCCCATGAAGATGAGCGGGTAGCTCGGGGTCAGGAGCGAGAGCGCGAGCCCGAACCCGTAGGTCATGGCCGGGCTGCGGAAGAACTTGAACGTGTGGAACCCCTCGATGGGCGCGTCCTTCCAGGCGCCGCCGAACGCCGAGATCCACCCGCCCGGCGAGGCCACCAGGAAGATGGCGAGCCAGTGCGGCATCTCCGGACCCCGGGTCTGCAGGAGGTGGACGCCGAAGAGAGCCAGGAGCCCCAGGGCGATGTACCCGACCCCCGCCGCCATGCGCACGGCGCGGCTCTCCACCGGCTTGCCGAAGACGGCGAACTGCATGGGGATGGTGTACTTGGACTGGTCCTGCTCGCGGAAGAACGTCTTGTAGATCTCCACGAAGGCCCGCTCGAATCCGTACGTCACGCCCCACAGCACGACGAGGGCGGCGGCGCCGGTGCCGATGTCGCGTGCGAGGAACACGGAGAGCGCCAGGGCGATGAGCGTGGCGACGATCGGGCTCCGCACCCAGGTGCGCCAGATGAACCCCTCGAAGGGCGCGTCCTTGAACATCCCCCAGGTGGCGCAGTGCACGCCCGCGGCGAGCCCGACGGCGGCGGCGGCCAGCGGCGACATCAGCGTCCCTCCATGGAGGCGTAGATGCTGCTCACCAGGCGGAGGTCGCGTTCGGCGAGGTCCAGCGTCATCAGCGGTTCCCTTCCGTCGCGTAGGGCGTCGAAGAAGTCGTGGAACATGGCCCGGTGGCCCGAGAGGTCCCGGAGCCCGGGGAGGCGGAACGCCGCCCGGCGCCCCTGGACCCACACGAACAGGCCGTTGGACTCGAAGCGCACCGTGCCCTCCCGCCCGTAGATGCGGGAGAGACGCACCCCCTTGAGCGGGGAGGGGACCTCCCAGGAGAAGGAGAGCGCGCCCACGGCACCCCCTTCGTACTCGAAAACGGCCAGGACGGTTTCCTCGGTGGGGGTGCGGGGGGTGCCGGCCCGGTGACCCGTGACGCGCCGCGGCTCCAGGCCGAGGCTCGCCATGAAGCTCACCCAGTGGATCCCTCCCTCCAGGAGCCCTCCGCCGCCCGAGAGCACCGGATCGGCGCGCCATCCCGTGGGGCGCTGGCGTTTGGCGGCGTCGACGAGCACGAGGAGCGGTTCGCCTATGTCGCCCCGGCGGAGGATGTCGCGAAGTGCGGAAACCAGCGGCTTGTAGACGTAGTTCTCCGCCACGAGCACGCTCCGGCCCGCCCGCGCCGCCGCCTCGCGCACGGGGGCGAAGCCATCGGCCGAGAGGAACGCGGGCTTCTCCAGGATGACGTGCTTTCCGGCCCGGAGGGCCGCCAGCGTCTGGTCCAGGTGGAGGTGGGGAGGGGTGGCCACCAGGACCACGTCCACCGCCGGATCGCTCCAGGCGGCGGCGTACGAGCCATGGGCGCCCGAACCGCCGAAGCGGCGTCGGAACGCGTCGGCCTTGGACGCGTCGCGGCTCGCGTAATGGAGGCGGACGTCAGCACCCATGGAGCGGAGCGTGCGGCTGTGCCGCTCGGTGATGGCGCCGCACCCGAGGAACGCGAGGGCGAGGGGACGGGAGGAGGTGCTCACCGCGGGCCCTCCGCCTGCAGCCGATGCGCCAGCATCGTCCCCACCCGCAGCGCGTTGGCGGCGATGGTCAGGCTCGGGTTCAGGCCCCCCGAAGTCGGGAGCGCGCTCCCGTCGGTGACGTACAGGTTGTCCGCGCCCCGGAAGCGGCCCGAGGCGTCCAGGGGCGCGCGCGCCGGATCCGGGCCCATGCGCACGGTGCCCAGGGCGTGGGAGAAGGTGTTGATGGTGTGCGTGTAGGTGAAGTGCGCGCCCGCGGCCCGGTGGATCTCCTTGGATCTGGCGTAGAGGCGCTTGCGCGCGGCCAGGTCGCGGTCGGCGTAGCGGTGCTCGATGGAAAGCGGCCGCTCGCCGCCTCCTGCGGCGCCGGGTATGTCAGCGCTGGCATCCGCAAGGTATGCGCGGTTGCCGTACTGCGGGCGGTCCTCGGCGATGACGAGGAGCCCCGTGGCCCGGCGCACCAAGGGCGCGAGCACCGCGCCGACCGCGGCGCCAGTCTCCCCCACCACCGTTCCGATGTGCGGGGTCTGGGTCTGCTGGATGTTCCCCAGCTTCCCCTGCGGACCCCTGGATCCGGCGGAGGGATCGCCCAGATAGAAATCGTTGATCCCGATCTGCTTGTGGAAGATCCCCTCGTGGCGGGGGATCCAGGGGTGCAGCCCGAACACGATCCCCGCGCAGTGGCGGGTGAGGTAGCGTCCCACCAGGTCCCCGCACGGCGACAGTTCATCCAGCTCCGACGACAGGAGGAGTTGGGGGGTGCCCAGCGCGCCGGCGGCCAGGACGACGTGGTCGGCGGTGACGTCGTAGCGCTCCCCGGAGCGGCGGTCGCGGCACGCGACGCCGGTGATGCGCGTGCCCTCGACGTGCAGGCCGTTGACGGCGGTCTCGACTCGGAGCTCCATCCCCCGGCGCACCAGGTCGGCGATGACCACGGTGGCGAGATCGTTCTTGGCCGCGATGGCGCAGGCGAAGGTGTCGCAGGTGCGGCACTGCACGCACGGTGTGCGGCCGTCGCCGTCGGGGACGAAGTTGATGGCCAGGGGGAGGCGGAACGGGTGGAGCCCAAGGGAGCGGGCTGCCGCCGCCATCGCCTTGGCCACAGGCGAGAGCTCGTTCAGGCGCGCCGGATACCCGGCCCGGGTTGGCTCGGTGGGGTCGTCTCCGGCCTGCCCCGCCACCCGGAGGATGCGCTCCGCCTCGTCGTAGAACGGGCTCAGATCCCGGTAGCGGAACGGCCACTCGGCGCCCGAGTCGCCCACGATCTCCGGGTCGCCGACGAAGTCGGCCTCGCGGAACCGCATCGAGACCCCGCCGTAGAACACCGAAGGACCGCCCACGGCGGCCACGGAGCGCACGGTGTGCGTGTCCGCGTCGGTGCGCGCGGGGGCGAAGCCCTCGCTCTCGTAGTAGGGCGTGCGGGTGACGGTGCCGTCCGCCTCCCAGCACTCGGGGCCACGGGGCACCCAGGGGCCGCGCTCCAGCATGAGCACGTCCAGGCCGGCGTCGACCAAGGGCCGGGCGACCAGGGCGCCGCCGAAGCCGCTCCCCACGATGACCACCTGCCGGTGCCTGAGATCTCCGTTCTCGCGCATCCCTTCAAGCTCCCGAGGGAGGGGGGTGAGGACAAGGGTGGGGGGGCGGCCCGCGGTGTTCGGGCGCTGTCCCCGCCGCCCGGGGTGCCCGTTCCGCCATGGTGTCGCCCGAGAGGCGACGGAGGTTCCGGGGGCGTGCCGGCGGGGCTCAGAAGTGTTATCATGGGTGATAACAGATCGCCGGCCGAAACCGGGGGGGGAACGTTGCGATCCCCGGGAGGCCGACGCGCCTGCTCATCGCTCTGATCGAGGAGCTCGTCGAGGAGGGTCGCCTGTGAAGATCCGGAGCGTCCGCATCGACCGGCGTCGGAAGTGCTTCCACCTGGATTTGGGCCGCAAAGGCGTGCTCGACTTCCCCTTCGCGCGGTGCGAGCCCGTTCCCACCCCCGAGGATCCCCCGGTCGAGGCCTTCGTGGACCGGGAGTTGGCGAGGGAAGGGATCACGTTCCGACTGGCCTCGGGGGCCGAGGGCGTGGTCCTGGCAGACCAGGCGCTGGATTACCACTCCGACCCCGACTACCTACACGACCTGCTCCTCCACCGCCTCACGGTCGAGGCCCGGGACCGGAAGGAGGCCTCATCCCTCGGTGTCCGCTCGCTGGGTCGTAGGCTCGGCACGTCCCCGGCCCAGATCTATCGGTTGCTGGACCCCACCAATGACAGGAAGTCGGTGGATCAGATGCTGCGCCTGCTCCACGCGCTGGATGCCAAGGTTGAAGTGACCGTGAGCTAGGGCGCGGCGGCGCCACCGCGCTCACGGCACCCACCACCGCACCTCCCGAGCCGCGGTGATCTCCAGGGGACCGTCGGCGGCTCGGGCGTGATAGAGCTCGCCGTCCACGATGTACGGCGCGTCGAAAGCCACCTCGATCCGGGCGGTGTCGTGGCTGTGCCACCCCCGCTCCGGCGTCAATCGGTCCCCCGGGCGCCCCAGGATGAGGCGGGGAACGCTGCGGAAGATGGCCTTGGCGCTCCGCTCCACCAGCGTCAGGTGGATCGGCCCCGTGCCCCCGCCCCAGAAGGGGCGCGCGCCGATGACGACGCGGTGGAGGGTGCTGACCCCGAGGAGGAGCGCCGGCCCGTCGAGCTCCGGGCCTCCCTCCACCCGGACGGTCATGAACGGCGCCATCCGGTCCAGGTTCCGGCCCCCTGCCGCCATCGACAGGAGGGTGCGCACGAGGGCGATGGGGGAGCCCACGGCCTCGGGGATCCCGAGGGGCCTGAGGCGGCGGTTGAAGAAATCGACTCCCTCGGACGCCGTGCCGGCGCCGAGGATGAGCCCCACCAGCGGTTCGCCTGCGGGGACGGCGATGCGGAGGACGGGGCGGGTGAGGCGGTGGCCGGGGGTGTCACGGAGCGCTCTCAGCCACGCCACCAACCCTCCCGCCGACCCCAGGTCCCGCGCTGCCATGTTCGTGGTCCCGCCGGGTGCGGCGGCGATCGTGGGCCAGGGGCCGCGGGGTCGCTGCCGTTCCAGCGCGGTGAGCGCGCCGTGGAGCGTGCCGTCGCCGGCGACGATGCAGAGGACGTCATCCTCGCCCAGATCGAATGCGGCCATGGCGTCCGCCATGGCGAGCGGGTCGCTCGCCTCCGCGTAGCGCTCCCCGGCGATCTCCCGCGCGAGGGCGCGCACCGCCTCGGGGCGGCGGCGGACGCGGCCGGAGAGGGGGTTCAGGAGGACGGCAGGGCGGGGGGCGGGCATGGGGAAGAATAAGCGTGGTGGGATGGGGTGGTGTCCAGAGGATCAGCGGTCTCTGACGAGCGTTTGACGCCTGCGAGGCACCGTGGGTCGCGAACGACCCTCCACGTACCCCCCAGGGAGGAGGAGACCGCTCGTGAAGGGCACGCTTCAGGTGGAACCCGTGCCGGCGGCCCATGCCGACGCCCAGCTGCCACGCGGTGCCTCGGACGCGGGGGCGTGTGCGCTCCTCGTCGTGACCAACCGCACCGCCCGCTCGATCTGGAGCTTCAACGTCCGCGCCCACTCCTCCGGGAGCTGGGGCGACGAGCTCCTGGAGGGCGCCATCCTCCCCGGGGCCTCGTCGGCCTGGGAGGTGGGGCCGGGGATCTACCACCTCCGGGCCGAGACCGCCGACGGGACGCGGATCCAGCACTTTGGGCTCAGCGTGGCGTGCGGGCAGCTGGCGCGGTGGGTGGTGGAGGAAGAGGGAGTGGGGGCCCCCTGACGCACATCGCCCTTGACATGGGTGATAATCGCCCACATCATGGGTGATATGCAGACTCCGTCCTACCTCCCCCGTTTGATGCAACCACGGTTGGAGGCCCTGCTGGGCGTCTTCCCGGTCGTGGTCGTGACGGGCGCGCGACAGACAGGGAAGAGCACGCTGGTGCGCCGCCCCGAACTCCTCGGTGATCGCTCCTACCTGACCCTGGACGACGTGGTTCTCCGGGACGAGGCGCGCCGCGACCCCGAGTTGTTCCTGGACCGCGGCGACCGTCTTGTCGTCGACGAGGTGCAGCGAGCCCCGGATCTCCTCCTGGCCATCAAGCGGAGAGTGGACGAGCGGCGGGAGCGCGGCCGCTACGTGTTGACGGGCTCGGCGAACCTCCTCCTCCAGCGGGGCGTGTCGGAGAGCCTGGCCGGGCGGGCCGGCTATCTCACGCTCGCACCGTTGACCCGACGGGAACAGCTTGGCATGGGCGCCGCCGGGGTGTGGGCTGATTTGCTCGCCTTGCCGCCGGCCGAGTGGCCCGACCTGCTCCGTGCGCAGTCGGTACAGCCCGAGCCGTGGCGGGCGGTGGCGCTCCGGGGCGGTTACCCGGTTCCCGCTCTGGAGCTTCAGCATCCGGAGCAGAGGGCCGACTGGTTTGCGGCCTACGCGGCCACATACCTGGAGCGCGATCTCCGTCAGCTCTCGGACGTGGAGAGGCTGGCCAACATGCGCCGCCTCATGGCTGCGCTCTGCCTCCGGCTGGGCGGGCTACTCAGTCAGGCGGAGTTGTCCCGCGACCTGTCGCTCCCCTCCTCCACCGTCCAGCGCTTCGTGAACCTCCTCGAGGTCTCCTATCAGCTGGTCCGGGTACCGGGCTACTCGGTCAACCGGACCCGGCGTCTCATCAAGGCCCCGAAGGTCTACTGGAGCGACACCGGCCTCGGCCTGCACCTTTCAGCTGAAACGTCGCCTCGGGGGGCACACCTCGAGAACGTCGTGCTCACCGAGCTGATGGCGTGGGCGGGCGCCGCCCCCGGGCGTCCGAGCGTTCTGCATTGGCGCACGGCGGGCGGTGCGGAGGTGGACTTCCTGGTGGAGATGCCGGATCGACTCCTCCCCATCGAGGTGAAGGCGTCGCGCCGGGTCACACACGCCGACGCCCGCCATCTCCGCACGTTCCTGGCGGACTACCCGTCCGCTCCCGGCGCGCTGCTGCTCTACGACGGCGAGGAGGTCTTCTGGCTGGACAGGGGCATCCTGGCGGCGCCGTGGTGGCAGGTCGTGTGAGCCCGCCCCTCGCTAGTACCGCATCCCCTCCCAGAGGACGAGGTCGCGCACCAGCAGCTCGGTGTCGGCTGCGGCGCCGATGAGCTGCACGTACCAGCGCACGTCCCTGCTGTTGTGGACGGGCCAGGGGATCCGGGCCACCTCCTGCTGGTTCAGGAGGAGCCGGGCGTTGCCGTCGGGGGCGAGGACGATGGAGACGCGTCGCCAACGCTCGGCCGGGAGGATCCGGCTGGCCTGGAACGGAGGGGTGATGCCCACCGAGAAGAATACGAACCCCTCGGGGTTCATCTGCGCGAACTCACCCGTCGGGTGTCGGACGCAGACGTTCTCCCGAGCTCCCATGGCACGCAGGGCGCCGGGCTCGTTGGGGGCCAGCCCCGAAGTGAGGCAGACGTGGAGCGCCTGCCGATCGGTCCGGGTCAGGGGGAGGCGGAACGAGAGCTCCAGCGTGCCGCCACGGGACAGGTCGAACTCGCGCCGGCTGACGATCCCGTCGGTGCCGACGCCATCTCCGCGGAGCGCCAGCGCCGAGCCGTCGTCGGTCCTGATCGCCTCCGGCCCCGGCGTGCCGTACACCGCCCATGCCGTGGTGTCGAACGTCTGGAAGGGGTCGGCGAGGAGGGCTTCGTCGGCGAGGGAGGCACCGGTGACGCGAACGCGCAGGGTATCGGCGATCCAGCCCTGGACGGAGGCGACGACAGAGGCGGTGCCGACGCCGTTGGCGTAGAGGACGCCGTCGCGGACGGAGGCCACGGTGGGGTCGAGAGAGCGCCAGTCCACGGGGTAGTCGCTGGGGGTGGTGCCGTCGGCGAGGGCGACGGTCGCGGAGACGGGGCGGGATTCGCCCCACGACAGGACCATCGTGGGCTCGTCCGTCTCCACGCGGGAAGGCACGGGGAGCGGTGCGTCCACCACCCATTGCACTCGCCGGACACGCGGAATTGCGGGTCCCAGCAACGTGTCGCCGGTGGCGAGGTCGAGGGCCATGATCCTGGACACGCCGCGGAGCCGCACCACCCCTGCAGCGGCGCCTCCGTAGGGGCTGCAGCTGAACTGGTAGAGCACCGGGATGCCCGCGCGCCAGCGGGTCTCGATGGCGTCGGAGGTCCAGTCCCAGGACACGATCTCCATCACACCCTCGACCCAGCGGAGCGCCAGCGACCGGCGTCCAGAGGGACCGCAGGGATCGATCGCATCTGCGGAGAATCCCCAGGGGATGGCGCGACGATCCAGCACGGTGCCGTCCGGGCGGAGCAGGGTGAGCGTGTCCGCGGCGCCGCGCTCGAACACGGAGATGGCGCCGCCATCGGGGAACCATCGTCCTCCGGCGTGCTCACTTGGGCGCAGAAGCACGAGAGTGTCGCCGGTGGCGAGGTCGTATCGGACCAGGTTCTGGCGGTAGGTGCCGGTGGACTCGTCGGCCACGGTCAGGAGGGCGTAGCGCCCGTCCGGGGAGAGCCCCCTCAGGTTCACGTCGCCGTCGTGGTCGAGGAGGCGAACGGGTGTGCCGTCCGGTCCCACCCGGGCTGCGGCGGGCACCATGCGTTCCGAGTAGATGTCCCCATAGACGTCCACGCCTCCGTCGAGCCTGGGGGCGGACTGAGCGAACGTCATGCCATCCGGGATCGGGAGGGAGGGGAGCGTGTCCCAGGGCTCACCCTTGCGGGTCGGGAGTCGGAAGCGACGGACGAGGCCGTCCTGGGAGACGTAGATGATGCCTGGGTAGAGGGGTGCGGGCTCGGGCCGGCTGAGCCAGGGAGCGGCCAGCATCAACGCGGCGGCCGCGGCGGCGGCGAGGCCTCCGCCGGCGAGAGCCCAGCGGGGGATGCGCCCGAAGAGCCCGGGCCTCTTCGGAGCGGGGAACAGATCTCGGGCGATGGCGCGCAGGGAGTCGTGGGCGAAGTGGACGTCGCGCGAGTCCCGCTCGTCGCGTCCGGTCCCCTCCGCCTCCCCGGCGAGGATCCCGTGGGCGGCGAGCGCCTGGAGCGCACCGCGCACCGCGGAGAGGGGCGCGCCGATCCGCCGGGCCAGCTCCTCGGGACCCACGGGGCCTGCGCAGTGGGCCAGCGCGCCGAGCACCCCGTGCAGTTCCGGAGGGAGTGGGCGCCGAGCCGTTGCCCAGGGTGGGGACGAGGTGACGGAGCACGGCCAGGGAGGCGTTGGCCATCCCGGCGGCTCCGGGCCGTGAGGAGAGGCTCTTGGCGAGCTCGGCGGCGAGGCCGAGGGGGAGCGCTCGCTCGGTGTCGAGCGCCTTGGCGCGCACCACGACGGCGTCGGGCCCCACGGTGTGGCGGGCCCACTCCTCGACGAGGCGCGTCTTGCCGATCCCGGCGGGGCCGAGGACGGCCACGGAGCGGGGCCGCCCGGACAGGGCGCTCCGCCACAGGGATCGGAGCTGGGCCATCTCGGCGGTGCGGCCGACGAAGGCGAGGATGGGGTAGGGGGCCGTGTCTCCTTCGGGGGCGCTGGCCGCGAGGGCGCGTCGGGCGGCCCTCAGGTGTCCGTCGAGCTCGTCCAGGAGGCCCGGGGTGGGCTCGTCCACGACGGCGCGGGCGCGGTCGAGGGCGGCCTCGGCCTCGTCCAGGAGCCCCAGGCCGAGGAGGAGCTCCACGCGCTCGGCGTGGCAGCGCTCGTCGAACGGGCGCACGTCCAGCGCGCGGCCGAGCCAGGCCAGGGCCTCGGCATCGTCGCCGGCGGAGCGGAGCGAGGCCGCCCTGGCGGAGAGGGCGTCTCCCAGCTTGCGCTCCCAGCGGGATCGGACGCGGTCGGCCCAGTCGTTGAAGGCGGGGGCGTCGGCCAGGGAGAAGTGGGCGAAGGGGCCGCCGTGCCAGAGGCTGTGTGCGGCCTCGATGTCACCCGAGGAGAGGGCGGCCTGGAGTTCGTCCAGGTCCGAGCCGACGACTCCGGACTCCAGCGTCAAACGGCCATCGCTCTCCACGATGGCCTCGGCGCCCACCGCCTTGCGCACCACGTGGAGCGCCTGGCGCACGGAGGCCCGGGCGCGTTCGGGCTCGGAGGCGGGCCAGAGATAGGTGATCAGGTCGTCGCGCGGGACGCCGTGCGGCTCCAGGGCCAGCAGGCACAGGAGCGCGAACGGCTTGCCGGGGGGGAGGATGGTGGGGGCAGCCGAGGCTCCACCGGCATGCGGGTCAGAACCTCCTGGACCCGGGGCCGACAGACCAAGTTGTAGAAGATGGTGTTGCGCACTGGACGATGACCGCGGCAGACGGGTCGCGCGTGATTGCCGCCGATGTGCCTGCGCCGGACTTGGTTCTGTCGGCCGTGACGGGTGTGACCTTCACCACCTACACCACGACGGACAACAGCACCTGGTCTGACAACCTGATGATCAGCTGCCGATAGGAGGATTGGGCTAGCGGCGCACGGTCGCTGGCCGGGGTTTGCCCAACCGAACTCGAGTCTCGATGGCCGTCAGCGCCGGGTGATATGCCCCGCCCGGCCGGGGGGTGAGTGGTTAACCAGTTGGCCCAGGCGCCCGCCCCCCCTTGGTAGGAGCCCCCGGGCGCCAACTTCGGCGCCCGGGGGCTTGTTGCTCCTGCGGCGGGCACGGGGCCCTTGGCAGCGGGGCGGTCAGCCCCTGCGAAGCGCTACGGGAGAAGGTGGGGAGTGGAGGGAGCGTCGAGGGTTGCACCCCCGGCGCCCATGCTACGACCTCCGCGGGACGCCTGCGCTCCGGACCCCCAGGAGGAGTGACCGACGGCGGCATCTGCCGCCTGGAGCGCCTGCACCACGGCTTCGCTGGACCGGCTCGACAGGGCTGGTTCCATGGGATCTCCCGCCGCGGATGTCGTTTGAGGTAGCTGCACAGTGCTGCCGGCGCGTCACTTGGCCGTCAAAGCCTTTCGGGGCGCGGGTTCCCGGGCGTCGACGCCGGGGTCGATCGCGACATGGCGCTGCCCCTGGGCCGGACCGAATTGCCATAAAACCATACGCAGCATATGGTTATCCATATGAAGACCACGCTGAACATCTCCGACGCGGTCATGGAGCGGCTCCGCCAGGAGTCGGCACGGACCGGGCGGACCATGTCCGAGCTCAGGGAGACGGCGCTCCGACGGATGCTCGAGGCTCCTGCGGAGGGGGCCGACCTGGGGCCACTGCCGGCCTTCCACGGTGGCCGCCTCCTGGTGGACGTCGCCGACCGGGCTGCCCTCTACGACGCCATGGAGGACCGGTAGCATGTTCGTGGTGGACACGAACGTCCTTGTTTTCGCGGCCAATCGGGACGCTCCCGAGCACGAGCGGTGCCGTCGACTTCTCCAGGAGTGGCGCCGGAGTGAGGGCGCGTGGTACCTCACGTGGGGCATCGCCTACGAGTTCCTCCGCTTGGTCACCCACCCGCGCGTGCTGGAGCGCCCGCTCACATCCGCCGAAGCCCTGAGCTTCCTGAAGGCCCTGCTCGCCTCGCCGGGGCTCCGGATCCTCAGGCCCACCGACCGCCACGCCGCGCTGTTGGAGGAGGTCTCGCACCAGGTGCCCCTCTTGGCGGGGAACCTCTTCCACGACGCCCACACCGCCACGCTCATGCTCGAGCACGGGATCCGGCGGATCGTCACCCGGGACATGGACTTCCACCGATTCCCGTTCCTCGAGACTGTGGATCCGCTGGCTCCGGGGAGCTGACGGTCCTGGGCGAATGCCAAACGGCATACTATATTACGCCAAACGGCAGAAATAGGGAGATTCATGGCAACGAGTCGGTCACGGCCCGTAGGCAGGCACCGCCGGCGGCGCCCGGGGGCGGGGATGCCCTGGGCCGAGGACGAATGGACGCCGCTCCTGGGGCTCGCGCTCGGAGGCCCGGTTGAGCTGCACGCGCGGTTGGAGCAGGGTCTACCCTACGAGGCACTCGAGCGGCTGCGGGCCGTGCTGGACGTGCCGGTCGCCAGGGTCGCCGAGCTGGTGCGCATCCCCTTGCGCACCCTCGCGCGCAGGAAGGACGCCGGGCGCCTCCAGCCGGAGGAGTCGGACCGGCTTCTCCGTCTCGCACGGGTCGTCGCTCTGGCGCTGGGGCTATTCGAGGGGGATGTGGATCCTGCCCGCGCGTGGCTGGACCAACCCCAGATGGCGCTCGGCCAGCAGGCGCCGCTGGACCTGGCCACCACCGACGTGGGATCGCGTGAGGTGGAGCGATTGATCGGGCGCCTGGAGCACGGGATCCCGCTGTAGTGGTCTCGGCCTGGCGGATGGTCAGGAGCCATCATGCGGCCTCCGCCTTCGACGGCGAGGGCGCACGGCGCTTCGGGGGACGATGGAACAGCCCCGGGACGGCGGTGGTGTACGCGTCCGAGAGCAGGGCGCTCGCCATGCTCGAGGTGCTCGCCGGGCTCGGTGCCGTCGGCGCGCTGGCCCCGTACGTCCTCGTCGGCGTGCGCTTCCCGGAGTCTCTGGTATCGCAGCTGGATCCGGAAAAGCTGCCCGACAGCTGGAGGGCATACCCCCCACCGGCCGCCGTCCAGCGCATCGGTGATGACTGGGTGAGGGGAGGGACCTCGCCGGTGCTGCGGGTCCCCAGTGTGGTCGTGCCCGGGGAATCCAACTACGTCCTCAACCCGCGCCACCCGGAGTTCGGGAAGCTGAAGATCGGTCAGCCGGAGGCTGTGGGCATCGATCCGCGCTTCGGGCGGTGACCGGGAGAGGGTTCCGCGCGGCGCGCTGTCGGAGGCCATCCTGGCGCCTCGGCGACCACGACCTCGCCGTGCCTTGTATTACCATGCCGCCGCATTAGTATTACCCCCCATGAAGACCATCTCCCTGAAGGTCCCCGAGGGCCTCGACGCCCACCTCGAGCTGCTGGCCGCCGAGCGCGGCACGTCCAAGTCCGAGCTCGTGCGCCAGGCGCTCGAGGCGCACCTGGAGTCGCTCCTCGGTGGGGCGGGGGAGCGCTCGTTCGCGACGCTCGCCGGCGATCTGGCGGGGTGCATCCTGGGGCCCGCCGACCTCTCGACGAGCCCGGTCCACGCGGAGGAGTTCGGGGATTGAGCGGCGCCACGCTGGGCGGCGCCACCCTGGTCGACGCCGGTCCGCTGGTGGCCTTCCTCAACCGGGGTGACACGCACCACCGGTGGGCGCGCACGCAGCTGGAGCGCCTGCATCCCCCGCTCCTCACCTGCGAGGCCGTGCTGGCCGAGGCGTGCGACCTCCTGCGCCGCCATCCCGGGGGCGTTCCGGCGCTCCTCACCGTCCTCGACCGCGGCCTGGTCTCCGTGGGGTTCCGCCTGGACGAGCACGTACGCCGCGTCGCGGAGCTCATGGACCGCTACGCCGATGTGCCCATGTCGCTGGCCGACGCGTGCCTGGTGCGGATGAGCGAGCTCTCGCCCGGCGCCGAAGTGCTCACGCTGGACCCAGGATTCCGCCACTACCGTCGCCTCGGGCGGCAGACGATCCCGCTGATCATCCCGTAGCCACGAAGGCCCCTTGAGACCGGGGGGCCTTGGCCGAGACGGCGCTGTCCCATCCTTCTACCCAGACGGAGGGCGTGGATGGACAGATTTCTGGTATAATGATATGTATTTCTGCATGCGCACCACTCTGGATCTCGATGACGCCCTGGTCCGCGCCGTGAAGGCGCGCGCCGCCGAGACGGGCAGGACCATGACCTCCCTCATTGAGGACGCGCTGCGCGACCACCTCGCGCGCGTCTCCCCCGACGCACCACGCGCGTCGCTTCGATGGGTGGTCGTCGCCGGCGCTCCGCGTGCCGGCGTGGACCTCTCCGACCGGGACGCGCTCCTGGACATCATGGAGGAGCGGCGGTGATCGCGCTGGACACGAACGTGCTGGTGTACGCCCACCGCTCCGGGACGCGTGAGCACGGGCAGAGCCTGGCGTGGCTCCGGCACCTCGCCGAGGGCGCGGCCCCGTGGGGGCTGCCCGTATTCGTCCTGGCCGAGTTCCTCCGCGTCGTCACCCACCCACGGCTCTGGCCCGAGCCGTCCACCCTGGAAGAGGCCTCGAGCGCGCTCGAGGGCCTCCTGGCCAGCCCGGGCGTGCGCGTCCTCTCGCCGGGTCCCCGATACGGTGCGATCCTTCTCGACGCGGTGCGGCAGGCGCGCGCCACGGGCAACCTGGCGTTCGACGCCCAGATCGCCGCCGTGTGCCGGGAGCACGGTATCTCGGGCCTTCTCACCCGGGATCGGGACTTCGCGCGCTTCCCCTGGATCCGCATCGTCGACATCGGCGAGGAGCCGGGGTCGGCTTCGTAAGCGGGCTGGCGGGCTGGCGGGCTGAGCGGCGGGGCGAGCGCAGGATGAGCGGCAGTCCCAGTCGTGGCGCGGACGCGGACCCCTGAGGGCAGATTGTGGATAAGCTGTCCCATCCAGCCATGGACGTCTTTGGAGGGCGACGAGCGAGGTCGTCCGGCGTCCTGCGCGCGCGTGACGGCCCGGGCCCCTGGCTTCCCTCAGAACCGGCGGCGTCGCATCGAGGGCCGCGCGCCGTCCTCCGAAGCCGTCCTCGCTGCTCCTCGCGGCGCCCAGGAGGTCGCCGAACCCGGGCGTAGATTTCAGGCGGGGAATCGCGCTCGCGGCCGGAACGGTGCCGGTCACCGGACGAGGGGGGAGGTGGGGATGGGGACGACGATGGGGACGACGATGGGGACGATGATGGGGACGATGATGGGGACGATGACGGAAGGCGACGCCCTCGAGGATCTGGCTGACGAGATCGCGACGCTCTCGGCGCACATCCACGCGGCGACGCACCGGCTCCTCGTGCTCTTGGCCGAGTTCGACCGTCGGGGCGGATGGAAGCAGGCCGGGCATCGCACCTGCGCCCACTGGTTGGCGTGGAGGACGGGCGTGGACGTCGGCGCCGCGCGCGAGAAGGTCCGCTCGGCCCGAGCGCTGGAGGCGCTCCCCCTCACCAGCGCCGCCATGGCGCGGGGCGAGCTCTCCTTCGCCAAGGTGCGCGCGCTCACCCGCGTGGCCACGCCGGTCAACGAGGCCGACCTGCTGGAAATGGCCCGGGCCGGGACGGCGGCGAACCTCGAGCGATTGGTGCGGGCTTGGCGCTTTCTGGGTGCCGAGGCGGAGGCCCAACGCGAGGAGGCGCGCCACCGCGCCCGCGCGTTCTCCGTGGTGGTGGACCCGGACGGCATGTACGTGGTGCGCGGGCGTCTGGAGCCCGAGGTGGGCTCGCTCCTCATGAGGGCCATCGAGGCCGCGGGGGACGCGCTCTACCGGCGGGCACCCGACGTCGAGCCCGCGCAGCGCAGGGCGGACGCGTTGGGGCTCCTGGCGGAGCGGGCGATGGCGGTGGGGTTCGGGGATGGGGACGCGCCGCTCAGCGGGAGCCGGGCGGAGCGGTACCAGGTGGTGCTGCACGTCTCCGCGGAAACGTGCCATGGGGGTGGAGCGGGCGACGCTCCGGCGACGGTGGCTGCGCCGCCGGTGGCCGGTGCCTTTGCCCTCGGCGCCGAGCTCGACGACGGCACCCGCGTTTCCGCGGAAACGTCGAGGAGGCTGGCGTGCGACGCCGGCCTGGTGGGGATCGGCCACGCGCCGGACGGCGCGGTGCTGGACGTGGGGCGGCGGACGCGCACGGTCCCGCCGGCGATCCGGCGCGCGCTGGAGGCGAGGGACCGGGGGTGCCGCTTCCCGGGGTGTGGGAGTCGCTTCTGCGACGCGCACCATGTGCGGCACTGGTCGGAGGGCGGGGAGACGAAGCTGGACAACCTGGTGCTGCTGTGCCGCTCGCACCACCGGATGGTGCACGAAGGCGGGTACCGGGTGGAGCTGGTGCCGATTTCGGCGGCGTGGCGGGGCGGAGGCGGTGGCACCGCGAGGCCGAGCCTGGAGGTCAACTTCTACGACCCGCGGGGCGTGCCGCTCCCGGATGCGCCGCCGCCGTTGAGGGCGGGCGCGAACGGCGGCGGCCCGGGCGGCCCGGACGATGCGGACGAAATGTCGCCCGACCCCCTCGCCGCACTTCTCAACGACCATCGCCTCCGCGGCGTCCACCCCGACTGGCACACCACCCAGCCGCGCTGGCGCCACGACGACGCCATCCCGGCGGCCGTGCTGAGCCGGGCGCTGCAGGCCGTGCACCCCGGTGACCTCATGTGCCCCGGCGACCGGGCCGACCCCGGCGACTCCGGCAACCGGGCGGCATGACGGCAACGGCGGCCGAAGCGGCACGCGCGTCGCCGTGAGCCCCATCTCCCGATTCCCCCTGCCCCAGCCCCACCTCCGCCCTTCACGCTGATATCTTTCCGCCCATGCTTCTTCCCGCCCTCGCCATCCTTCAGCTCGCCGCGTCGGCCTCCGGCCCGGTCATGCCGTCGCCCGACTCGGTCTACAACGCCCGCGAGGGCCACACCTCCGTGCGCGTTCCGTACGTCGAGGTCGATGCGGGAGGGGGCTCAGCGCGCGACGGCTCAGCCCACGTCACCATCGACGGGGTCCTGGACGAGGAGGCCTGGCGGCGCGCCGCCGTCCTCACCGGCTTCTCCCAGTACCAGCCGGTGGACGGGCGGCCCTCCCCCGACTCCACCGAAGTGCGGGTATGGCACGACCGTGACGCCATCTGGTTCGGCATCCGCGCCTTCGAGCCCCACGGCGACGTGCGCTCGCAGCTCGCGGAGCGCGACAAGGTGGACGCCGACGACAACGTGGAGATCCACCTGGACACGTACCACGAGCGCAACCGCGCCTTCGTGTTCATCGTGAACCCGCTCGGCGTCCAGGCCGACGGCACCAAGAGCGAGGGGGGCGGCTGGATCCCCGGCGCCAACATCATGCCGGGGCAGAACGACCTCTCCGCCGACTTCCACTGGGAGTCCCGGGGGCGCGTCACCGCCGAGGGCTTCGAGGTCGAGATCCGCATCCCCTTCGCGGCGCTCCGTTACCCGGCGAAGGCGGTGCAGGATTGGGGGATCCAGATCCAGCGCAACGTGCAGCACCGGGGAGCCCAGGACACGTGGACGCCGGCGGTGCGCGCGTCGGCGTCGTTCATCGCCCAGCAGGGACGGCTGGTGGGCCTCACCGGGATGCATCACGGCCAGGTCATCCAACTCAACCCGGAGCTCACGAACACGGTGAACGGAGCGCCGGCGCCGGCAGGCGGAGGTGCGGGCGGGGCCGGATCGGGCGGCGCCTCCGGGGCCGGCTCCGGCGGGGCCGCGGCAGCAGCCTCCCGCGACTGGCGCTACGACGCCAACCCCCAGCTGGGCGGCAACGTGCGCTGGGGGATCGGCAGCAATTGGGTGCTGAACGGGACGGTGAAGCCCGACTTCAGCCAGGTGGAGGCCGACGCCACCCAGATCGCCGCCGACGAGCGTTTCGCCCTCTTCTACGCCGAGCGCCGTCCGTTCTTCGTGGAGGGCGTGGACCAGTTCAACGCGCCCAACACGCTGGTCTACACCCGCACGCTCGTCCACCCCGAGGCGGCGCTCAAGCTCACCGGCAAGATGGGGCGCACGGACGTGGCTGTGCTCTCGGCGCTGGACGCCGAGGGGACGACGCCCGACGGCGGCCGGCCCCTCGTGAACATCGCGCGGCTGCGCCGGGGATACGGGGAGCAGTCCACGGCGGGGCTGCTCTACAGCGAGCGGGTGGGCGGCGGCCGCTCCAACCGCATGGGTGGGGCCGACGTGCGCCACGTCTTCGGCGGGATGTACTTCGCCCAGGCGCAGGCCGTCCTGAGCCGCACCACCGAGGACGGCGCCACGCGCACGGCGCCCCTCTGGCAGATCCTCGTGGACCGCACCGGGCGGAGCTGGGGCTTCAACTACAACCTCACGGGGATCGGCGACGGGTTCGCCGCCGACAACGGCTTCGTGCCACGCGCGGGGATCGTCCAGCCAAGCGCCGCCAACCGGTTCAGCCTGTACGGCGCTCCCGGCGCCTTCGTCGAGCGCTACAACGTGTTCCTGCGCTGGGAGGGCACCTGGGGCTACGACGGCTTCTTCGATGGACGGGGGATCCTGGAGAGCCAGGCCATGGCCATGAACCAGCTCACCTTCCGCGGCGGCTGGAACGTCACCGTGGCCCCCAACCTGGCCGGCTACGCATTCGAGGCCGGGGACTACGCGCGCCTCTTCACGCTCACGCCGGCGGGGCCGCGGCCCTTCGTGCCCTCCGGCCGCATCGGCACGTTCACGGCGCAGCTCTCCCTGTCCACGCCCCAGTTCTCCACGTTCGCCGCCTCGGCGGGGATGACGGTGGGCAACGACGTGGACTTCCTGGAGACGTCGCGGGTGCGCCGCCTCGACTACAACGCCAGCCTGGACGCGCGGCCCACGCAGCAGATCCGCCTCGGCGCCACGTACCGGAGCACGTCGTTCCGGCGCAGGAGCGACGACGTGCGCACCGCCACGACGCGCATCCCCCGGCTCAAGGTGGAGTACCAGGTCACCCGCGCCCTCTTCCTGAGGATGGTGGCCCAGTACACCGCCACCGAGCGGGCTCCGCTCAAGGACCCGAGGAGCGGGCAGGTCCTCCTCGTGCGGCGCTCCGACGGGACGCTCTCGCCCTCGGCGCCGACGGCCTCCAACACGCTCCGCGCCGACTGGCTCTTCTCGTACCGTCCGTCTCCGGGGACCGTGTTCTTCCTGGGGTACGGCAATACGCTGAAGGAGAGCGACCCCCTCTCGTTCCGGGGCCTGGACCGCACCGACGATGCCTTCTTCGTGAAGGTGAGCTGGCTGTTCGACGCGCTGGGTGGGGGCTGAAAGCTACCCCCAGCCGGCGGCCAGCCCCCGGTCGAAGGTCCGGAGCCCGGAGGCGCCCCGGCGCATCATACACGCCAGGTGGATCAGGTCCCGCGCGCCCAGGCCGGGGTGGCGGACCGCAAGACTCCGGCCGAGCTCCACATCCTCGACTTCCACGCTCCAGATGGTGGCCGTCCTGCTCCGGGCCAGCTCCAGCGCCGCGTCCAGCGTCTCCGTCCTTCCCACCGGCAGGTAGGCGTGCATCAGCTCCTGCAACACCTCCGCGGAGGTCGCCAACGAAGACGTGGAGGCAGGATCGGCAAAGACCGCCCGGGCCTCCTCGCGGAGGGGATGCTCCCGCCCGACCGCGTACATGAAGACGTTCGTGTCCACGAAGATCACGAATCCCCCGCTCCGCTCCGGATCGAGCGCTCGATGACCTGCCGGTGGACCTCCCAATCCGGCTCCTGTCCGACCTCGCGCTCGTCACAGCGCCGGAAGAACGCGGCCAGATCCTCCGGGGTGCGCAGCCCGCGGTTGCGGTCCGCAGCCGCCAGGCGCTCTTCGGCAGCGTCCCGCAGCCAGGCGCTCAGAGTTCTCCCCTCCCGCGCCGCGGCGGCGCGGAAACGCTCCTTCTCCGCGGGATCGAGGACGAGGTGGATGCGGTCGGCCATGGATTCGATGGGCTGAGAGTATGGTGATGTGCATCAAGCATACACATTACTCTCTCCTGCGTCGAGTCGGGTCGGGTCGGGTCGGGATGGCCTCCGACTGAGTCTGGAGTCACCCCGTCAGCCCGCCGTCAGCGCGTGGTTCCCCCCTCGCTGTCCCCACCGCCCCCCATCCCCTAGAATCCGGGGACTAGCTCCGCACGGCTCGTGCCGTGCCCCTGACTCAGCCGACCCAGAGCCCTCATGCGCATATCCTTCCTCGGCGCCGCCGGCACCGTCACCGGATCCCGCCACCTGGTCGAGACCGACGCCAAGCAGATCCTCGTGGACTGCGGCCTCTTCCAGGGGCTCAAGGCGCTCCGCCTGCGCAACCGCGAGGCGCTCCCCTTCGACCCGAAGGCGCTCGACGCGGTGGTGCTCACCCACGCGCACCTGGACCACACCGGGTTCCTTCCGGTGCTCGTCAAGAACGGCTACTCGGGGCCCATCTACTGCACGCCGCCCACCGCCGACCTCGTCCCCATCCTCCTGGCCGACTCGGGCCACCTGCAGGAGGAGGACGCGCGCTGGGCCGCGAAGAAGGGGTTCTCGCGCCACGAGCACCCCGAGCCGCTCTACACCGAGGAGGACGCTCGGGCGGTGACGCCCTTCCTGAAGCCGGTCCCGGTGGGGCAGGACTTCGCGCTGGGAGGCGTCAAGCTCCGCTACACCCTGGCCGGGCACATCCTGGGTGCGGCATCGGTGACGCTGGCGTCGAAGGAGGGGACCCTCCTTCTCTCCGGAGACCTGGGGCGCACCTACGACCTCCTCGTCCCGACTCCCGAGCCTCCGCCGTCGGCGGACTGGGTGGTCATCGAGACCACGTACGGGGGCCGCGAGCACCCCACCATCCATCCGGTGGAGGCGCTGGCGCTGGTCCTGAAGCGCACCGCCCGCCGGGGCGGGGTCCTCATGATCCCTGCGTTCTCCCTGGGTCGCTCCCAGCTCGTGCTCTACGCCCTGTCCAGGGTGTTCGAATCCGGCTTGGCGCCCCGGGTCCCGGTCTTCCTGAACAGCCCCATGGCCATCGACGTCTCGGAGCTGTACCTGCGCCACGCCGAGTACCACCGCCTCACCGAGGCCGAGACGCGCCGGGCCTTCTCCGTGGCCGAGTACACCAGGACCGTGGCCGAATCCAAGGACCTCAACGGGCGCAACGGCCCCATGGTCCTCCTGGCCGGCGCCGGGATGCTCACCGGCGGGCGCATCCTCCACCACCTGGCTGCCTTCGCCCCGGACACCCGCAACACGCTGCTCCTCACCGGCCATCAGGCCGAGGGGACGCGGGGCGCAGACCTCCTGTCGGGCAAGACCAGCGTGAAGATCCATGGGCGCGACGTCCCGGTGCGCTGCGAGGTGGCCACGCTGGACGGCCTCTCCGGGCACGCGGACCAGAGCGAGCTCCTGGACTGGCTCGGCGCCACCCCGGTGGCACCCCGGACCACCTTCCTCGTCCACGGGGAGCCCCGGGAGTCCGACGCCTTCCGCCAGGTGGCGGAAAGCCGCCTGGGGCTGAGGGTCCAGGTCGCCGAGGACAGGCGCACGGTGGCCCTGGAATAGCCGCCCGGACCATAGGAAATCTCCCGACTTCCCATTCCAGGCCCCCTGGCCCATCCTTTCTGGGTGCCCGGGACCCGGATGGGAATCCGGCACTGCGACCGACCCTCCCTTGGCGCAGTTTCTTACGGAGAATCCCATGGAGAAGTACGTATATCTCTTTTCGGAGCTGGATGAGGCGGAAGCCGCTGTAGGCGGCGATTGGGACGAGGTTCGCGGACTGCTCGGCGGCAAGGGTGCCAACCTGGCGGATATGACGCGCCTGGGGATCCCGGTGCCTCCCGGCTTCACCGCCACCACCCGGGCCTGCAACGCCTATCTGGCCGGCGGAGGGGAGTTCCCCGAGGGGTTCTGGGAGCAGGAGCTGGCGGCTCTGGCCGCGCTGGAGAAGGCCGCCGGAAAGAAGTTCGGCGACCCGAAGAACCCTCTTCTCCTCTCCTGCCGCTCCGGCGCCAAGCGCTCCATGCCCGGGATGATGGACACGGTCCTCAACCTCGGCCTCAACGACGAGATCACCGAGGGGATCGCCAAGACCACCGGTGACGCGCGCTTCGCGTACGACCTGTACAGGCGCCTCCTGCACATGTTCGGGACCGTGGTGCTCAACGTCCCCGACCACCCCTTCGACGAGTTCCTGGACAAGCGCCGCGAAGAGGTGGGGGCGAAGCTCGACGCCGACCTGGGCGCAGAGGACTGGAAGGCCGTGGTCGAGGCGTACAAGGGCGTGGTCCGCACCTATTCCGGCGCCGAGTTCCCCGCTGACCCCCGCGAGCAGCTCCGCCGGGCCACCGAGGCGGTCTTCCGCTCCTGGAACGGCAAGCGCGCCATGGACTACCGCAACGCCTCGGGGATCCCCCACGACCTGGGCACCGCGGTGAACGTGCAGACCATGGTGTTCGGCAACATCGGCGAGGGCTCGGCCACCGGCGTGTGCATGAGCCGAGACGGCAACACCGGCCTGCCGCATCTGGAAGGGGACTACCTCGAGGATGCGCAGGGCGAGGACGTGGTCGCTGGCGTGCGCGCCACCGACCCCATCCACGTGCTCGGGGAGCGCAACAAGAAGGTCTATGCCGAGCTCCAGGCGATCGCCGAGAAGCTCGAGAGGCACTACCGGAACATGCAGGACATGGAGTTCACCATCGAGCGCGGGAAGCTCTGGCTGCTCCAGACCCGCGACGGGAAGCGCACCGCCGAGGCCGAGGTCCGCATCGCGGTGGACCAGGCCAACGAGGGGCTCATCTCCCGCGACGAGGCCCTGCGGCGCGTGACGCCCGAGCAGGTGGACATCTTCCTGCACCCGAAGCTCGACCCCAAGGCGGTGCAGGGGACGAAGCCGATGGCCCAGGGGCTCGCCGTATCGCCCGGCGCGGCGGTCGGGCAGGTGTACTTCGACGCCGACATCGCCGAGCGCATGGCCAAGGAAGGTAAAGCGGTGGTGCTGGTGCGCCCCGACACCAAGCCCGACGACGTGCACGGCATGCTGGCGGCGAAGGGGATCCTCACCAGCCGCGGCGGCCGCACGAGCCACGCCGCCCTGGTGGCACGCCAGTTCGGCAAGCCCGCCGTGGTGGGCGTCACGGACATGGAGATCGACCTGATCGCGCGCCATCTGCAGGTCGGCGACGTGCTCCTGCACGAGGGCGACTGGCTGAGCCTGGACGGCACGAGGGGCCTGGTCTACCAGGGCGAGATCCCGACGGTGATGGCCGACCTGGACAACCCTGCGCTGTCCACGCTGCTCTCCTGGGCCGACGACGTGCGCAAGCTGGGCGTGCGCGCGAACGCCGACTATCCCAGGGACGCCGAGCGCGCGCGCAAGTACGGCGCCGGCGGGATCGGCCTGTGCCGCACCGAGCACATGTTCTTCGAGACGGACAGGCTCCCGGTGGTCCAGAGGATGATCATGGCCAAGGAGGCCAACGATCAGGAAGCGGCCCTGGCCGACCTGCTGCCCCTGCAGCGGGGCGACTTCGACGGGATCTTCCGGGCCATGGACGGGCTCCCGGTGATCATCCGTCTCATCGATCCGCCGCTCCATGAGTTCCTCCCCGCCCGCAACGAGCTCGTCCGTGACCTGGCGGACCTGAAGGTGCGCCTGCAGCACTTCCACACCCTGTCGGAGATCGACGGGGCGCTGGAGGAGGTCCGCACCAAGCAGCGCTTCCTGGACCGCGTGGACGCTCTCCACGAGGAGAACCCCATGCTGGGCACGCGCGGGGTGCGCCTGGGGATCAACATCCCCGGCCTGGTGAAGATGCAGGTGCGCGCCATCTTCGAGGCGGCGTGCCAGTGCAAGAAGGACGGCGTGGACGTGAAGCCCGAGGTCATGATCCCGCTCGTGTCCCACGTGAACGAGCTGAAGGTGATCCAGGCCATGCTGGTGGACGAGGCCAAGGCGGTCATGGCCGAGCAGGGCGTCCAGGTTCCCTACCTGTTCGGCACCATGATCGAGATCCCGCGCGCCGCGGTGACGGCGGCGGAGATCGCGAAGGTCACCGAGTTCTTCTCCTTCGGGACCAACGACCTCACCCAGACCACGTTCGGGATCTCGCGGGACGACGCGGAGCAGGGCTTCCTCGTGGAGTACCTGCGCCAGGGGATCCTGGCCCGGAACCCGTTCGAGACCATCGACCCCGACGGCGTCGGCAAGCTGATGCAGTGGGCGGTGGAGCAGGGACGTGCCGCCCGGCCCGGGTTGGAGGTGGGGATCTGCGGAGAGCACGGCGGTGACCCCATGAGCATCCACCTGTGCCACAAGCTCGGGCTGGACTACGTGTCGTGCTCGCCGTTCCGGGTGCCCATCGCCCGGCTGGCGGCAGCGCACGCGGCGCTGGACGAGAAGGAAGGTAAGTAGCGGCGCGCCTGCGCGTCGCGGAACACAAGGCCCCGCTCCTCCGTAGTGGAAGAGGAGCGGGGCTTCGTGCTCCAGGGCGTTCCACGGACGAAGGGAGGCACCATGTTCGAGCTCATCGCGCTCGGGATCGCGGGATTGGCCGGGGTCTACGGGCACATCGCCTCGCGGAAGTTCGTGGGGCGGAAGCTCCGCTACACCGACCTGGTGGAGAAGCCCATGCTGGGTGTCTGGGCCGGCGTGGTCACCGTGGTGGTCGCCGCCCCGGTGGTGGCCATCCTCCCCATCGTGGGCGCCGGCACGGCCATCGCCGCCGGCCTCGGCGTCGGGTCCGGGGTGGCGCTGGGCGTGGGCGACGCGAAGAGACCGGCGCTCCTGGAGGACTGAGGTTCGCCCGCCGCCGGCGGGCCGCGCGGGTGCTCCGGGGGGGGAACCCGCCGCGGCGTAGGGGGTCCCTGGGTCGGCTCAGGCCAACCTCGTAACCCCGAACACGCTGCCATGCGCTTCCCCATCGCTCCCGTCCTGGTGGCTACCCTGGCCGCCGCGGCGGCCCTCGCCCTCGCCAACCCGGGAGCCGCCCAGACGGCGACGCTCCGGGGCCGGGTGGTGGACGCGGTGACGCGCTCACCCGTGGCGGGGGCCGACGTGGTGGTCGGCGGAGGGGCGACGTCGGCCGGTCGCCGCGTGCTCACCGACGCCGAAGGCCGCTTCGCCCTGAGCGCGCTCTCCCCGGGGATGGTGGTGGTGGAGGTGGCGTTCCTCGGCTACCGCCCGGCCATCGTCTCCGACGTCGTGGTCCAGACGAGCCGCCCCACCTACGTGGAGGTGCTCCTGGAGCGCCAGGCGATCGAGGTCGAGGGGTTGGTGGTGCGCGCGGGAGCGTTCCGCGTGCCCGACGCGGCGCCCACCTCCGTGCGGCTCCTCGCCGCCGAGGAGCTCCGGCGCACGCCGGGCGGATTCCAGGACGTGTCCCGCACCCTCCTCTCGCTTCCCGGCGTGCTGGGCGGCGTGGACAACCGCAACGACCTCGTGGTGCGGGGTGGGGGCCCGGGAGAGAACGCGTACTACCTGGACGGGATCCGCATCCCCCAGATCAACCACTTCGCCACCCAGGGGGCCACGGGCGGGGCGTTGGGGCTCGTGAACGTGGACTTCATCCGGGAGACGGAGTTCTTCAGCGGCGCGTTCCCCGTGCAGTACGGGGACGCCCTCTCCTCCGTCCTCCTCGTGGAGAACCGCCCGGGGAGCCCCGACGGCGTGAAGGGCGACGTGACGCTGGGTGCTTCCGAGGCGGCGCTCACCCTGGACGGGCCTCTGGGCAGGAACGCCAACTGGCTCTTCTCGGCGCGGCGCTCGTACCTCCAGTTCCTCTTCCAGGCGCTGGGGCTCCCCATCCGCCCCGACTACTGGGACGCCCAGCTCCGCGTCGAGGCCGAGCCCACCTCGCGCGACCGCTTCCTCCTGGTGGGGCTCGGGGCGCTGGACAACTTCGACATCGTGACGCCGGACGCCGACGACTCCTTCGAGAACCGTGAGATCTTCGAGCGCGTCCTGGACAACGACCAGGAGAGCTACACGCTGGGCGCCTCCTGGCGGCGCCTGGTGGGCGACGGCTACCTGACCACGGCGGTGAGCCGCTCGGCGTCCGACTTCCGCTTCGCCGACCAGGGCACCGACGGGAGCCCGGTCCTCTCCAACCGCTCGGTGGAGACCGACACACGCTTCACCGTGGACGGTGAGGTGGCCCGGGGCGCGGCGTGGTCGTTCGGCTTCGGGGCCGGCGCGGCCCGCGTGGGGCTGGACACGGACTTCTTCCAGCGTGCCACGCCCGGGGGCACCCTGGCGTCGGACCTGCGTTGGGACGACGCGCTGGGGCTGTGGAAGGCGTGGGGGTATGCGCAGGCTACACGCAAATTGGCCGAGGGGCGCCTGGCCCTCACCGCGGGGCTCCGCGGCGACGGCGTGAGCGCCCTGGACGAGCCCTTCGCGCTCTCGCCCAGGGCGTCGGTGCGCTTCGACCTGACCAACACCGTGACGCTGAAGGCGTCGGGAGGGGTGTTCCACCAGACGCCCAACCTCATCTCGCTGGGCGTGCGGGAGAGCGGGGAGCGGGTGAACCTGGACCTGCCGCAGCTCCGCAACCGCCAGCTCGCCGCCGGCGCGGCCTGGCAGGCCACGACGGGGCTCCGCGTCTCCGCCGAGGCGTTCTGGAAGTCCTACGACCAGATTCCGGTGCTGGCATCGGACCCGCGCATCGCGCTCCCCAACCTCGGGGGCGACTACGGGTTCGTGGGGGCCGAGCCGCTGCGCTCCACCGGAACCGGCCGTGCCCGAGGGGTGGAGCTCTTCGCTCAGCAGAAGCTCCTCGGCGCCACCTACCTCATCGGCGCGTACACGCTCTCGTGGAGCGAGTACGCCGGCGAGGACGGCGTGCTCCGGCCCTCGTCGTGGGACCGGCGCCACGCCCTGAGCCTGACCTGGGGGTACCGGCCGAACGCGGAGTGGGAGGTGGGAGCGAAGCTCCGGGCCCTTTCCGGGTTGGCCTACACCCCCTTCGACCTGGAGCGCTCGGCTCAGGAGTACGCCCTCACCGGGCGCGGCGTGCTGGACTGGTCGAAGGTGGGCGCCGCGCGCACGCCGGCCTACGCGCGCCTGGACGTGCGCGTGGAGCGCATGTTCTCCTTCGAGTCCTGGAACGGCGTGCTCTACCTGGACGTGCAGAACGTCACCGGCCGGGGGAACGTGGCCGGCTACGACTACACCGAGGACCCGGCCAACCCGGGGCGCATCCGGCCCCAGACGAGCACGACGTTCCTCCCCACCTTCGGGTTCAGCGTGGAGTTCTAGCAGGTCGCTGACGAATGGGGGTACACCGCGCGCAAGGGGCTTTCGCGGTTCAGGCAAGGAGCGACGACGAGTCGTAGCAGCGCTACGGCGAGGAGGAGGGACGAAGGATCAACCACGAAACCCCCATGCGCCCATCACCGTGGACGATATGATCTGGCGTGGGTGTGGGTTACGGCGGCACGGCCCCGACAACGCTTCGCGTTGTTACCCCGTCGTTGGAGTTCCTCGGCGTAGCTCGGGCTATGCCTTCGTCGCTCCGCCTAGGGGGCACCACGCGAAGCGTGGTCGGGCCGTGGCGTCCGTAACGCGGTGTGCCCCCATTCGTCAGCGACCTGCCATCACCTTCCCGTGTCCAGCGCCTGGGCGATGCGTGCCCGCAGGTCGTCCAGGTGCGCCCGGTTCGTCCCCGAGGTGCGCGACAGCGCCGCCTGGAGCTGACCGTCCAGCGCCTTCAGGTCGGCGCGGGCCGCCGCCCGGACGTCGGACAGCTCCGCAGACAGCTGGGGGCCCGTGGGCGCCGCCTGGAACGTGGGCGTCGCGTTCGGGTTCGCCGGCGGCGGGTTGAGCTTCAGGTTGAGCGCCTGCACGTACGAGCGCTGCAGCGAGCGCCGGAACACGTCGATGTCGCGTCCGGCGGCCAGTTCGCTGAAGATGCCCGCGCGCAGGTCGGCCATGAGCTCCAGCGGCGCATAAGCCGCAGCGCCGCCGCCGTGGGCGTACTCGCTCATGCGGACGAGGCGATCGTCGCGGAGCAGCGCGGCGAGGATCCCGGCCTGGGCCGAGGAGATCCTGGCCACGTCGCCCGAGGGCCCGAGACGGCGGGTGATGTCCTCCACGAGGAAGAAGGTGGGCGTCTTGAAGGCGTTCTCGTTCAGGAACGCCACCGCCTCCTTCTGCCTCGCCCGGCCGATGGGCCTGAAGCGGAGCTCGGCCTGGCTCCCGTACTGCTCCCGGGAGTCGGTTCCGCCCACCACGCCGACCACGTGGCCGAGCTCGGTGCGCCACTGGCCGATCATACGGTCGTAGAGGTTGGACAGGTCGTCCCACCCCTCGGTGGGCTTCCTCGTGGCGGGGATCATGTACTGAACCGAGCGCTTCAGGTTGGCGATCCCCCACCCCGTGGCCTTCACCGGGTCCTGGTCGCCCACCGCCTCGCTCTGCTCGCCGGGATCGCTCCCCGCGCTCCCCGAGGTGTTGAAGCGCAGCCAGGGCTTGGTGTCCTGCTCCCGGGCCCAGGCGTCCAGGGTGGCGCGCTCGGCCTCGGCGGTGGCCGCCGCGGGGATGGGCTTGTACCCCCACATGGTGGCCCAGATGTCGTACGGCCCGATCCCGGGGATGAGCAGGTCCACGGGGACGTTGTCCTCGGGCTGGACCAGGTAGTTCATGCGGGAGTAGTCCATGATCGTGGACACGTGCCCCCATTCCCTCAAGAACGATGCGCTGCGCAGCGAGTCGGTGGGGTAGAGCGAGCTCGCCTTGAAGTTGTGCTGGAAGCCGAGCGTGTGCCCCACTTCGTGGGCCACCACGTACCGGAGCAGCCTTCCCATCAGGTCGTCGGGGAAGGGGAAGGACCGGGCGCGGGGGTCCACCGCCGCGGCCTGGGTGAAGTACCAGGTGAGCTGGAGACGCTGCACGTTCTGGTAGAACTGGATGTGCGCGTTGAGGATCTCACCCGAGCGTGGGTCGTGGACGTGGGGCCCCGAGGCGTTCTCGACCGTCGATGGAAGCCAGCGGATGACCGAGTAGCGCGCGTCCTCAGGAGACCAGTCGGGATCGTCCGGCGCCTCCTTCGCGACGATCGCGTTGCTGAACCCGGCGGCCTCGAAGGCGGGCTGCCAGTCCTCGATGGCCTGCTTGAAGTACGGCACCCACTTCCTCGGCGTCGCGGGGTCGATGTAGTAGACGATGGGCTTCACGGGGTCCGACACCGCCGCGTTCGGGTTCTTCTTCTCGAGGCGGTACCGGGTGATGAAGCACGTCTCCGTCACCTGCTGCTCGTCGTCGGTGTAGTCGATGAGCCGCACCGAGAAGTACCCCACGCGGTCGTCGCAAAGTCGGGCCTGCATGGGCTGGTCCGGGAGCCGGTGGAAGCTCCAGCTCATGACGATGGTGTTGGACGGATTGGTGTTCGGCCTCGCGCCGAAGGCGGCCGGCGCCGGGGCCGCCGTGCGGGCCGCGGCGGGCGGCTGGGCGAAGGTGAGCGTGGCGTAGACGTTCAGATTGTCGGGGAAGGGCGTGGCGCTCTCGATCCACGACCGCGCCGCGTCCACGGTCCCGGGGATCCGCGTCCCCGGCCCGAGCTCCGCCGGGGGCTGCGTGAAGATGCGGCTCACGTCCACCACGACCGAGCTGTCGGGCCCGTAGGCTTCGACGTTGAGCGTCGCCACGATGGGGGCCACGTTGGCCGCCTGCACCGCCGCATACTCCGGCACGTCGGGGTCGGCCACGGCCTCGTAGGAGACCGTGCGCAGGTGCACCCGGTTGTCCCGGAGCTGCCAGCGCAGGACCCGGTTCCCCACCGCCTGCCCGCCGTACCCGGACCCGAGGACCGTCTTGGCGATCTCCGTGACGAGGAGCTGGTCCTTGTCCAGCTGGGCCCTGGGGATCTCGAAGAGGAGCTTGGCGCCGATGCGGTGCACCTTGAAGAGGCCGTCGCGGGTGACGGCCTCGGAGGTGACCACGCGGTCGTACGGCTGCGGGGACGGCTCTGCGGCGGCCTGGCCGCCCGGGCGGGCCGCCGGAGTGCCGGAGGGGGTGCCGGAGGATGTGCCGGAGGATGTGCCGGCTCGCGGGCCTGCGGGAGAGGGGGCGGGCGCCGAGCCAGCGGTGGAGCACCCCGGAGCGGCAACGAGGAGGGCCAGGGCGCAGAACGTGAGCGGTCTCATGGGAGCGGGAGCGAGAGGATGACGCGTGCGGGGGCCGGCAGGGGGCCGGCCAACTCGGGCAACCTCCGTCGCGCCGGGGAGGGTGTCAAGCGAGCCGGAGGAGGGAACCGGCAGCATCATGCGGCGGTACGCTCCGCGCATGAGCCGAACCGTGTTCGTCACCGCCCTCGCGGCCTGCCTCGTGCCCATGGCGTCGTCCCGCCCCGTCGCCGCGCAGGATCCCTCCGCCCTGGGGACTGCCATCGCCCGGGTGTGCGGGCGGGTGGTGGACCCCACCGCCCAGGGCGTGCTGGCCGGGGTGGTCACCGACTCGCTCTCCGGGATCCCGCTCCGCGGCGCCCGCGCGAAGATCGCCTGGCAGGCCCCAGGGGACGCCATGGCCCGCACCGCCGAGGTGGTGGCCGACAAGGACGGGCTCTTCGCGTTCTGCGCCGTCCCCGCCGACGTGGTCGTCCTCCTGTCCGCCACGCTGGGCAAGACGTCGCCGGCGGTGGCGGTCCCGATCGAGGCGGGGATGCTCCACGTGGAGTCCATCCGCCTTCCCCTCTCGAACCCCGGCAAGACGGGGGTCCTGGTGGGGCGGGTGCTGGACGCCGAGTCCCGCGCGCCGGTGGAGGGCGTCACCGTGCGCCTGAGGGAGGCGGGAACCACCATCGTCACCAACGAGCGCGGGTACTTCTCCCTGGGCGAGCGCGCTGCGGGAGTGCACTACGTGGACCTGGAGCGCCTGGGGTACGCCGCCCGTGAGGTCCCCGTCCACGTCGCGGGCGACCTGACCCAGGCGGTGGAGATCGAGCTCTCCCAGCAGGCGGTGGAGCTCGAGGGGATCAGCGTGAGCGTGGCTCCCCGGAGGGTCCGCCAGGACCTGGAAGGGCTCATCCGGCGCATGAACCTGGGCTTCGGGACCTTCCTGACCCGCGAGACGCTGGAGCGCCGCGGGGAGATCCCCCTCGCCGAGCACCTGCGCGAGGTCCCGGGCGTGCTCGTCTTCCGCGACGGCCCCCGCGCCTACATGGAGGTCCGCGGCCGGAGCTGCACGCCGGACGTGTACATGGACGGCCACCTCTTTCCCCTGGATCCCGCCGCCGGGCTCAACGAGAACTTCGCCCGCCCTCTGGAGGCCATCGAGGTCTTCAAGGGAACCGAGGCGCCTCCGGAGTTCGTCCGCCCCGGGTTCCGCTATCCGTGCGCGGTGATCCTGGTGTGGTCGCGTCCGGGGGGGTGAAGGGACCGTCGCGAATCGGAATCATCCGCGGCACTATCGAGAGCGTTGCGCCGTCCGGTGCGCCGACATATCCATAGCGGCCCCCCAGGCTGGAGTCACGAGGAGAAGCCCGCCCGCCCGGATGCTCTGGTTCCCCACATCGAGAACGTGCCCCAAGTGCGGTACCTCCACGCACCGTACCCGCACCCGCTGGTATGCGCGCCCCATCCGGTGGGTCTTTCCCCATCGCGCCTCCACGAGGTTCTGCCCCCAGTGCCTGTGGAGGGGGCTGGTGATCCTGTCGGGGAAAGGGCGATAGGCGGGCGGCGACGGGCTAACGCCTGCCCGCGCCCGTGATCGCCTGGTACACGAGCGCCCGCAGCTTGCCGAAGTCGTCCAGCCCCGCGGCGGGGATGACCTGCGTGAGGTAGACCACCACCAGCTCCTCGGACGGGTCCACCCAGTAGGTGGAGTGGTACGCGCCGCCCCACCCGAACTCGCCCACCGACCCCGGCGCCCCCCGGACCCCAAGGTCCTCGACCACCGAGAACCCCAGGCCGAATCCCACGCCGGGCACGCCGTAGAGCTCGCCGATGTGGTCGGCGGTCATGAGCGCCACGCTGGCGGGGGACAGGAGCCGCACCCCGTCCAGCGTGCCGCCGTCGAGGAGCATCTGCAGGAAGCGGGCATAGTCGGCGGCGGTGGACACGAGCCCGGCGCCTCCGGAGAAGCTGGCCCGGGGACCGGTCACGTACTCGCCCTGCGCCTGCATCCCGGTGCCGTCGGGGGCCCGGACCAGGGTGCCGCCCTGGGGGAGCGAGTAGACCGTGGCCAGGCGTCCGGCCATCTCCGGCGGCACGTAGAAGTGGGTGTCCCTCATCCCCAGGGGATCGAGGATCTGGGAGCGGAGGAACGCATCGAGCGTGAGCCCCGAGGCCGCCTCCACCACCGCGCCGAGGATGTCGGTGGAATACCCGTAGACGAAGCGCTCGCCGGGCTGGGCGTCCATGGGGAGCGCGGCCATGCGGTCCACGGTGGCGCGGATGGGTTCGTCGCGGTGGGCGAAGTACCACCCCTGGATCCCCGCCGCCGCCCAGCGGTCCGCGGCGACGCCGTTCCCGTATCCGATCCCCGCCGTGTGCGTGAGGAGGTCGCGAAGCGTGATGGCGCGCTTGGCGCTCACCACGTCGTATCCGCCACCAGCCTTCGGGACGGCCACCGTGGTGCCGGCGAAGGCCGGGAGGTACTTGGATACCGGATCCGAGAGGAGGAGCTTCCCATCCTCCTGGAGCATGAGCACGGCCACGCTCACCAGCGCCTTGCTCTGCGAGGCGATGCGGAAGAGGGCGTCCGGGCGCATGGACGCGCGGGCCTCGCGGTCCCGCTGGCCGAAGGCGTGGTGCAGCACCACACGGCCGCCGCGCGCGACCAGGACCACGCCGCCCGGGAGGAGCCCGGCATCCACGTACCCGTCGAGCGTGGAGGTGAGGCGCCCGAGTCTCTCGGAGGAGACGCCCACGTCCTCGGGACGAGAGGCCTGCTCCAGCGCCTGGGCGCGCGCGTCTGGGGCGCCGGCCAGGAGGGCCAGGAGGAGGAGGGCGGCGGAGAGGGCGGGGCGGCGCATGGGGACGCTCCTGGGAGGGGCCTGCGGCGTGCCTCGTACGGCGAGGGCGATGCTGCAACCTACCGGGGGGGATGAGGGGGTCAAGCGGGCCGGGCTGCCCTTGAGCGGAGGAGGCCCAACCGCCAGGTTGGCCGTGAGAACCCCTCTCACGCGCGCCCCGGAGCACCCGTGACTCCCACGCCGCCGTCCCCCCGCGATCTCCTCCACCGCCGCGACCTCCTCAAGCTCGGAGCCGTGGGATTGGGGCTGGGGGCCGCCTCGGCCCTCGCGCCGGGGGTCCTGGCGGCCGACACCGGGGCGGAGCCCCAGGGGCGTCCCGCGCCGGGCCCCGCACCCGAGGCGCCGCCGGCGGCGCCTCCCCTCGAGAGGGTGCGCGTGGGCTTCGTGGGCGTGGGGCTCCAGGGAGGCTCCCACGTGGAGAACTTCCTCAAGCTGGAGGGCGTGGACGTCGTCGCCATGTGCGACATCAACGAGCCCCGCGCCCGCGAGGTCGCCGGCTGGGTGACGGCCGCGGGGCGCGCCGAGCCGAGGCTGTACGGGCGCACGCCGACCGACTTCGTGCGCATGTGCGAGACCGAGGACATGGACCTGGTGTTCACGTCCACCCCCTGGGAGTGGCACGTGCCGGTGTGCGTGGCCGCGATGGAGAACGGCAGCCACGCCGCCACCGAGGTCCCCGCGGCCTACACGCTGGAGGACTGTTGGCGGCTGGTGGAGGTGGCCGAGGCCACCCGGAAGCACTGTGTCATGATGGAGAACTGCAACTACGACCGCCCCGAGATGCTGGTCTTCCACATGGCCCGCCTGGGGATGTTCGGCGAGATCCTCCACGCCGAATGCGGTTACAACCACGACCTCCGCGCGATCAAGTTCGAGGACCGTGACGAAGGCCTCTGGCGCCGGTGGCACGCCACCCAGCGCGACGCCAACCTCTACCCCACGCACGGGCTCGGGCCGGTGGCCAACGTCCTGGACATCAACCGGGGGGACCAACTCGCCTACCTGGTCTCCATGAGCTCGCCGTCCCGGGGCCTCCAGGAGTGGCGGGAGGCGCACGTTCCCGCCGGGGACGCGAAGTGGCAGGAGCGCTACGTGCTGGGGGACGTGAACACCAGCCTCATCCGCACCGAGCGGGGACGGACCATCTACGTCACGCACGACACCAACCTCCCGAGGCCCTACTCGCGCATCCATCTGGTGCAGGGGACGCGGGGGATCTTCCAGGGCTACCCGGACCGGGTGTACGTGGAGGGGCGGAGTCCGGCGCACCGCTGGGAGGAGATGAGCGCGTACCTTCGGGAGTTCGACCATCCGCTCTGGAAGGACCTGGACGAGATGTCCCAGGGGGCGGGGCACGGGGGGATGGACTTCATCGAGGACTACAGGCTGGTAAAGTGCCTGCGCGAAGGGCTTCCCACGGACATGAACGTCTACGACGCGGCGGCGATCTCCGCGGTGGGGCCCCTCTCGGAGTGGTCCGTGGCGAACGGGAGCCGGCCTGCGGCCTTTCCGGACTTCACCCGTGGGCGCTGGAAGACGTGGCCGAAGCTGGAGCTGTTCCGGGCCTAGTGCCCGGAGCGTGACCGCCATGTTCGAGCCCCTCGCCGAGGCCTTCCGCGAGCGCTTCGACACCGAGCCCACCCACGCGTCGCGCGCGCCGGGGCGGGTGAACCTCATCGGCGAGCACACCGACTACAACGGGCTCCCCGTGCTCCCGATGGCGCTGCAGCGGGAGGCGCGCATCGTGCTCGTCCCCAGGGAGGACGGCGTGGTGCGGCTGGCCAACACCGACGCCGAGTTCGAGGCGGTGGAGTTCGAGGTGGGTGTGGGCATCGAGCCGGGGCCGCCGGGGCACTGGGGCAACTACGTGAAGGCCCCCGCCCAGGAGCTCGCCCGCCGCTTCGCCATCTTCAGGGGCTTCGACGGTGTGCTCTCCTCCGACGTCCCCGTGGCCTCGGGGCTGTCGTCCTCGTCGGCGCTGGTCAACGCGGTGGGGCTCGCCTTGGCCGAGATCAACCAGGTGGGGCTGGATGCCCTGGCTCTGGGCGACCTCATGGCCGACGCGGAGCGCTTCACCGGAACCCGCGGGGGCGGGATGGACCAGGCCATCTCCATGGCGGCCCGGGCGGGCCACGCGGCCCGCATCGACTTCAACCCCCTTCGCATGCGCCACGTCCCCGTGCCGTCCGACTGGCGCTTCGTGGTGGCGGACACGGGGGTGCGGGCGGAGAAGTCGGGGCCGGCCCAAGCGACCTACAACCGCCGCCGCGCGGAGTGCGAGGAGGCGCTGGAGGCGGTGTCCGCCGAGCTGGTGCACACCCGTCGCATTCCCCGACCGCCCAAGGGGTATCAGGGGCTGCTTCGCGCGGTCCCCGACGACGAGGTGCTGGACGCCGCGAAGCGGGTCCTCGACGCGACGCTCCTGAAGCGGTTCCGCCACGTGGTGACGGAGAACGCGCGGGTGGTGGAGGCTCAGGACCTCCTCTCCCAGGCGGACCACGCCGGGTTCGGGACGCTCATGGACGGCTCCCATGGGAGCCTGCGCACCGACTACAACGTGAGCTCGGCGGAGCTGGACGAGCTCGTGGCGCTGGCCAACGAAGGAGGCGCCTCCGGCGCCCGGCTCACCGGGGCGGGGTTCGGCGGCTGCATCGTGGCGCTGGCGTCCACGGGAACGGTGGACGACGTTCTGGAGGCCCTCGTCGCGGGCTACTACGAGCCCAGGAACATGGCCGGCCGCCTGGATCAACGCCTCTTCCTGGCGGTGCCCTCGGACGGGGCGTCGTTCAAGGCGCTCTGAGTCAGCGCAGGCCGACCCTGGGGAGCACCCTGAGCAGCCCCCACGATGCCGCCGCCGCCACGGACAGGCAGGCGGCGCCCACGATCCAGCTCCCGTAGAGCGCGTATCCCGTGCCGAAGAGCGCGGCGTAGATCACGGCGCACCCCAGGAACACGGCGAGGAAGCCGGCTGCGGCGCTCTCCGACGGGTCGGCGGCGGCGAGCGTGATCCCCGCGCCGCGCCATCCCGGCCCCATGGGACGGATATGGTCGTAGAAGGACTGCAGCGTCTTCCTGTCCGCCGGGGGCGTGAGCAGGGTGACGGCGATCCACCCGGCCGACGTGACGAGCACGCCGACCACGAGCTGCACGTGCGCCGGCCAGGGGGCGAGCCCCAGCTGCGTGTGGCCGAACTGGAACCAGAGTGCGACGAGGAACGAGACCACCATGGCCGCGAGCTCGCTCCAGGCGTTGATGCGCCACCAGAACCAGCGCATCAGGAACACCAGGCCCGTGCCTGCGCCGATCTGGAGGAGGATCGTGAAGGCCTGCAGCGCATTCTGCAGCCATAGCGAGACGGCGCTCGCCAGGATCACCAACCCCACCGTGGCCACCCGGCCGACGCCCACGTAGTGGCGCTCGCTCTCGTCGGGGGCGATGAAGCGGCGGTAGACGTCGTCGACCATGTACGACGCACCCCAGTTCAGGTGCGTCGCGACGGTGGACATGTAGGCCGCGGCCAGCGACGCCACCACGAGCCCGAGGATGCCGTGGGGGAGGAACACGAGCATGGCCGGGTAGGCCAGGTCATTGCGCACGATGGAGGGGTCGAGGTGGGGGAAGGCGATCTGGATGGACTCGAGCGAGGGGTAGACGATGAGCGACGCCAGGGCCACGAGGATCCACGGCCAGGGCCGCAGCGCGTAGTGGGCCACGTTGAAGAAGAGGGTGGCCTTGAGCGCGTCCTTCTCGGTCTTCGCCGCCAGCATGCGCTGCGCCACGTAGCCGCCGCCGCCCGGCTCGGCGCCCGGGTACCAGGCGCTCCACCACTGCACCGCCAGCGGCACGATGATCACCGCCATGGCCGTGCTCCCGTCGGAGAAATCGGGGAGGAGCGAGAGCTTGCCCTGCACGGCGGGGTTGGAGAACAGACCGGCCAGCCCGCCCACGTCGGGGTGGGTGACGGCGAAGTAGGCGGCGGTGAACGAGCCCGCCATCGCCACGATGAAGAGGAGGAAGTCGGTCACCACGGCACCCCAGAGCCCCGACGCCATGCAGTACAGGGCCGTCACCGCGCTGGCCCCCAGCGCCACCTCGTACTTTCCCCAGCCCAGGAGCACGCCGGCGATCTTGATGGCGGCCAGCGTGACCGTGGCCATGATCATGACGTTGAAGAACACGCCCAGGTAGATGGCCCGGAACCCCCGCAGGAAGGCCGCGGGCTTGCCCGAGTAGCGGAGCTCGTAGAAGCCGATGTCCGTGAGCATCCCCGAGCGGCGCCAGAGCTTGGCGTAGAAGAACACCGTGGTCATGCCGGTGAGCACGAAGGCCCACCACAGCCAGTTCTGGCTGACGCCCCCGGTGCGCACCATGTCCGTGACCAGGTTGGGCGTGTCGGTGGAGAACGTCGTGGCCACGAGAGACGTGCCCAGCATCCACCACGAGATCTGGCGGCCGCCGAGGAAGAACTCGGTGGTGCCGGCGCTGGCGCGCCGCGTGTACCAGAGCCCGACGGAGAGGGTCACGACGCCGTAGAAGGCCACCACCACCCAGTCGAGCGTCGTGAGCGTCACGGGATCACCCTCTCGCCGCGCAGCGCGGCCGCCAGGTTGTCGGGATACACGCCATCGGCGATGCGCGCGCGGAGCAGGGCCTCGGCCTCGCGACCGTCGGCGGCGTGCGTCACGCCGAACCAGTCACTCCTCCCCGGGAGGACCGCCACGCGCACCGTGCCCATCTGCACCTGCTCGCCCAGGGCGGTGGAGAGCAGGAACTCGGACGACGGGTCGCCGCCCCACCGGGCCAGGAAGCGCCGGAACTGGCGTCCCAGCAGCTCCACCACGGGGTCGGTGAAGCCCCAGAGGTTCATGGACACCACCTCGTCGCCCCGCAGCTCCACCACCTCGCCGCCTGGGTCCTCCCCGGTGATCCACCCTTCCACCCGGCGGATCCCGCGCACCTCGGTGACCCGCTCGAGGAGGCGGTCGCGCCCCAGGACGCACACGCCCCGCGCCACCCCTCCCGACCCGGAGAGGGTGTCGGCCAGCGTGTACCCCACCATGGCCGCCTCCGACCTCGGTGGGTCCGCCGAGAGGTGGAGGAAGAGCTGCCGGAAGGCGTCGGCGCCGTAGAGGTCGTCGGCGTTGCACACCGCGAAGGGGCCGCGCACGTGGGACGACGCGCACAGCACGGCGTGCCCCGTCCCCCACGGCCTCGTCCGGTCCGGCGGGGCCGGCAGATCCGGCGGCACGTCACCGAGCCGCTGGTGCACGTACTCCGTGCGCACAGCGCCGCCCACCATCGCCTCGACGTGCTCCCGGACCTGGTCCTCGATCTCCGGCCGGACCACGAAGACCACCTTCGAGAACCCCGCCGCCACGGCATCGAAGACGTTGTAGTCCATGATGGCTTCGCCGGCAGGCCCCATGGGGTCCACCTGCTTCAAGCGGCCGTAGCGGGTGGAGAGCCCGGCGGCCAGCACGACGAGGGCGGGGGCGCACATGACGGGCGGTGGAACCTCAGCGGCCCAGGTGCTCGCGGAAGAACGCCACCGTGCGCGGCCAGGCCTGCTCCGTCGCCTTCAGATTCGCGCCCTCCTGGCCCGGCTGCTGGCGCAGAAAGCCGTGCCCCGCGCCCTCGTACACGTGGGGCTCGAAGCTCTTGCCCAGCGCCTTCATCGCCTCCTCGGCGGCGGGGACGGTGGCGTTCACTCGGTTGTCGTTCCCCCCGAAGTGGCCCAGGACGGGAGCCTGGATGCTCTCGTAGCCGGCCTGGGGGGACGAGCCGTAGTAGACCACCGCGGCGTCCAGGTCGGCCCAGTCGACGGCGAGGAGCCAACTGGAGGTGCCGCCCCAGCAGTACCCGACCGCCCCCACCTTCTTCGCGGCCGAGGGGAGGGCCATGCCGTACGCTCCGAGGGCCCGGAGTCGCCGGTTGATCTCGCCGCGGTCCAGGTCGCGGATGGCGGTGCCCACCGCCTGGCTGTCGAAGGAGGCAGTGCCGCCGCCGCCGGGTCCCTTGCCGGAGAGAAGGTCGGGGGCGATGGCGATGAACCCCTCGGCGGCGAGCTGGTCGGCCACCGCGCGGATCCAGTCGGAGAGCCCGTAGATCTCGTGGATCACGAGGATGACGGGGGCGGCGTCGGCACGCTCGGGGTAGACCACCCACGCGTCCACCAGGTCGCCGGCGCCCGCGTCCACCTTCACCCACTCGCCGTGGCGCGGGGACGCTTCGAGCCGCTGGACCGCGGACTCGCCGTCCGCGGGGAGCGCCTGGGCGTGCGTGGCGACGGGGGTGCCCGCCAGGGCGAGCGCGGCGAGGGCTGCAACCGTGTGGGAGGTCAGGAAGGTACGGATCGGGAGGGTCCGGGCCATCGAGGGTTCTCCTGTGGGAGAGGTTTGCGAAGCCCCGAAGATGGCTGGCCGAACCCACGTGCGCGAGGCCCCGGGCGCAGCTCCCCGCGCCGGGGACCCGTCAGAACACCGGCCCGAAGTCGCCGTTGCGCATGAGCGCCAGCGAGGAGCCGTCCGGGAAGCGCAGGTCCAGGCTCACGGGAACGACCTCAGGCTGCTCTTCGGGCACGTATACCCGGTCGATGTGGACCACGGCCCCGGGGGACGAGAAGGCCTCGGGGCCCACCTGTCCGCCGAAGTGCTCGCTGCGTCCGAAGGCGATGTGGAGCCCCAGCTTCTCGTCGAGGAGCACGACGCCGATGGGCTTCACGCCGAACGCGCCCAGCACTCCCAGCCCCAGCTCGGCCAGGTTGGCGTAGGCCGGCTCCCGCGCGATGAGGTCCGCCTCCCGCGCCGACACCGGGCCCTGGCTCAGGACCTCCACGGCCTTGTTCCTCTCGATGCGGTACCGCACCAGCTCGCCCTTCCCGAACTGCACGGGAAGGACGCCCCGGGACTGGCTGGGGTCGTCGGGCCGCTCCCCCTCGTAGGGGACGATGTAGGACTCGCCCGAGGGGAGGTTGCCGGCCACGCCGCGCTTCGGAAGGAGTCCGCCCGAGGCGTGCCCCGTGCGGTGGCGGAGGTCCAGGTGGAGGCGGTCCTCCCCTCCGGGGTGGCGGAAGACGAGATCCGCGCCGGTGGCCCGGTCCAGCAGCTCCTTGAGGATCCCGACCCGCCGGTTGATCTCGGTGTAGTCGAGTCGGAGGGCGGGGAGCATGGCGGGGGTGAAGCCCGGCATGGTGGCGGCCCGCATGGGGTGGGTGCGGGCCGCGACCTTGAGGGGCGCGGTGGCGCTGAACTTCGTCACCGACAGCAGCATGGGATGCGTGTCGAAGACGTCTTCCATGGGGACCGAGGCGGCTGGATCCAGCGCGCCGGCGTGGGACGGGACCGGGCCCTCCCCGTGGATCCAGCAACGGTCCGGGAGGTCGCCGTTGTTCGTCCCCACGTTGGGATACAGGAGCAGCTCGGTGCCGTACCCCACGGAATCGGCCTGGGCCTGGAGCAGGTTGACCCACTCGGCGGCCACGTGGCGCCGCTCCTCCCACGAGGCGTCGTCGGGGACGCGCTCGTCGGGGAGGTCCACCATGACCCCGAGACGCCGGTCCTCGGCGGTGGGGGCGAAGACGCGCTCGACCAGCGAGGCCAGCTCGGCGGCGGTGAGGGATGCGCTCATGGGTGTCACTCCTCCTCGTCGTCCATGTCCGCGAAGCGGCGCCAGAGCGCCCATGTCCCGGCCGCAGTCACCAGGAAGAGGATGGCGGGCACCACCACCGTCCAGCCGGGCCCCCCGATGGGTGGCTCGGCGGGGAGGGGGGCGCGCGCCGTGTCCTGGGCCGCCAGGGCTAGGGCAGCGGCCACCACCGCGGTGCTCATCGGCCCGCCTCCGTGCCGTCGCGGTGCCGCTTCTTCCAGCCGTACCACGCCAGCCCCAGTCCGATGAAGGAGGCCACGTAGGCGATGCTCATCCCGATGAGCGTGACGAGTCCCCGTTCCATCAGCCGACCTCCTCGCCGGCGGCGTCCGGGGCGCCGGCGTCTTCGTGGCCCTGCCACCGCATCTTGCGCTCCAGGGCCTCCAGATGGCGCGCCTGACGCTGCTCGTACTCCACCGACACGGCGCGGAGCTTGGGGTCGATGACCCAGAACATGAACCACCCGAGCGCCACCGCCAGGCCGAGCTGGAGCGCGCCCGAGACCCGCCCCAGGAAGAGGTTGGCGGCACCGATCATCCCCAGGGCCATGACGAGGGGGGAGAGGACGATGGCCATCCAGTCCTCCCGGCTCCACGCGTCGGCCTCCTCGGGAGTCCATGTCCGGCGGATGAAGGGGCGCGGCGCGGACGCCGACGCCGGCTTCTCCTCCGCGAGGAGCCCCCTCCGCCGGGCCTCCGCGCGCACGGGCCCCCACCAGCCGAGGGGGCGGGTCTGCAGGTAGAAGCGGACCAGGTGGTCCATGGGCTCGGCCTTCGTGAGGAGCGTGAACGGGACGAAGACCACGGCGCCGAGCGCCATCAGCGACCAGAACTGGAGGTAGTCGGGGAGGACGGGTATGACGCCGAAGGAGGGGAGCACCCACACCACCAGCCACGAGATCCCAAGGTTGGCGATCCACGACGCCAGGTACCCCCAGGCGTTGAAGCGCCACCACACCACCTGGAGGATGTTGGGGAGCCAGATCCCCGCCATCATGAGCCAGAGGGCGAAGATGAGCCACTGCGTGATCTCCTCCATCATGAGCCCGTAGAAGAACGAGCCCACCAGGAGGACCGCCGTGGCGAGGCGACCCATCCACACCAGCGTCTTCTCCGAAGCGTCAGGCTTCACATAGCGCTGGTACAGATCGCGTGTGAAGTAGAGCGCTCCCAGGTTCAGGTGCCCGGAGATGGTGGAGAGGTGGATGGCGAGGATGGCGGCGAAGAAGACGCCGACGAGGCCGGCCGGCAGCAGCTCGAAGCCCAGGCGGAACCACCCCAGCTCGTACTCGGCGCCGTTCGTGATTCCCGGCGCCATGACGAAGAACGCCAGGATGGACGAGGCCCAGACGCCGTTGCGCAGGAGCGTGATGGCGCCCCCCCACCAGATCCCGTACGCGGCGTCGCGCACGGTCCTGGAGGACTGGATGCGCTGGGCCTCCACGTACCAGTCGATGCTGGTGCCCATGCCGAAGCCGCCGACGATGGCGATGACGAGCATGGTGAGCCACCACACCACGGGGAAGTCGCCCGAGAGCCAGCCGGTGAAGGCCAGGGAGTCGAGCCGCCACGCCTCGCCCATGGCGGTGATGCCGTCCACCACCCCGGTGGGACCGCCGGCGGCCACGATCCCCACGGTGGACACCAGGAGGATGGCGAAGATGGCCACGATCCCCTGGAGGAAGTCGCCCATGACCACCCCCCAGTACCCGGCGGCCAGCGTGTAGCCGGCGGTGATGACCGACGGGATCACCAGGCCCACCCAGACCGGCCATCCGAAGGCCAGGGCGCCCACCTTGCCCATGGCCATCCCCACCCAGCCCAGGATGAACATGTTCATGAACACCTGCCATCCGGCCATCCAGCCGCGCAACAGCTCGGCTCCCAGCCCGTGGAAGCGCACCACCTGCCACTCGGCCTGCGTGAAGGCCACCGAGCGGCGGTAGATGCGGGCGGACACGAAGGCGGCCACCGAGGTCCACGCGGCGAAGAAGGTGTACCAGAGGCCGCGCAGGCCGTGGGCGTACACCGTGCCGGTGACCCACATGGGTGTGTCGGTGGCGGTGTGCGTGCTGAACACCGAGGCCGCCGGGAGCCACCATGGGAGCCGCCGCCCGGCCAGGAAGAAGTCCGACTCGGACCTGCGCGCCAGGCGATAGAAGAACGCCGCTCCCCCCACCATGAGGAGGAGGAAGGCCAGCGTCCAGAACCAGTCGAGGAAGGTGAAGTGCGTCAGGGGAGGCTTCGGTGCGCGTGCGTCGAGGGGCCCTCAGGCCGTCTCGATGTCGTAGCAGATGCGCCAGTCGGACATGCTCTCCGGATCCCCGACGCCCTCGTCGGAGGGCTGGCGCCGGCCGAGCCACGCGGATGCGTCCCCGATGAACTCCTTGCGGTAGTCCTCCAGGTGGTCGGACGCGGAGTACTGGTCGAGCTCCTCGCCGAAGAGCTCCACGACGAGCGTGTCCCCCGGCTCACCCTCGAACAGGACCTTGTCGATCTTGTCCACCTTGTTGCGGCGGGGGTGGTCCGAGATGGACCAGAACCCGTGCTCGGGGAACCGGCACTCGGTGGTGTGGCCGCCGGTGGTGACCCTGGAGCGGAAGCGGAACTCGCCCTCGTCGTCCCACGCCGCTTCCTTGTTGTCCTTGATCTGGATCCAACGGAGGATGACGCGGATGCGGTTGCCACTCTCAGCCATCAGGGCTCCCTGGATTCGTTGCCCCCGGGGTGGTTCTGTGGTCGCTGACCGATGAATACGGACCCTACCGACCCCGGGTCAAGGGGATCTCAGCCATGAGGGCCAATTGGTTCCCCTCGCTGTCCTTGAAGAAGGCCATCCAGAGCTCGTGGTCGCCCATGTCCGCGATCAGGTGCGGCTCGGTATCGAAGGCCACGCCCCTGCCCGAAAGCGCCGCGTGCGCCTCGCGGATGTCGGGAACGCTGAAGTAGAGAATGGACCCGGGGTGGTCGTATTCGGGGGTCTCCGGGGTGGCCACCATGAGGCGCAGCCCATCCAGATCGAAGAAGGCCATCTTCGGGACCTGGAAGAGGAAGGGCACGCCCAGGACGTCCCTGTAGAACGCCGTGGCCCGGCCGAGGTCCTTGGCGTTCATGGAGAGCTGGCCGAGGGCGCGGAGGCCGAAGGAGTCGGACATGGGGACCTCGCGAGGTTGTGGCGGGAGGGGGAGCGCGGTAGTATTTACTTAGCGTAACTAAATAGATCGTCGCGAGGTTCGCCGCAATGGGGAAGGCGCGAGGCGGGTCGGGGAAGCCCGGAGGTCCCGAGAAGACGGGGGCGGCCGGGGACGTCGCGAGCAGGGAGGCCGCCCGGGTCGCGGATCGCCTCCATTCTGCGGCCATCCACGTCCTGCGCCGCGTGCGCGTGGAGGACGCGAAGTCGGGGCTCACGCCCCCCCGCCTCTCGGCGCTCTCGGTCATCGTCTTCCGAGGGCCGCTGACCCTGGGGGAGCTGGCCGCCGCGGAGCAGGTACGTCCCCCCACCGTCACCCGGTTGGTGCGGGACCTGGAGGCGGATGGGTTGGCGCGGGTGCACCCCGACCCCGAGGACCGCAGGGTCCGCAGGGTCGAGGCTACCGAGCGAGGCCGCTGCCTCCTCCACGAAGGTCGGAGGAGGCGGGTTGAGCGGCTCGCTCGGGACGTCGCGGCCCTCCCCTCCTCGGAGCGGGACGCGCTGTCGCGGGGCGTCGACGTGCTGGAGGCGCTGCTCCGCGACTAGCCCCCCGACGCCTCAGCGGATCGGGATCCGAACCGAGAGTTGGTGCGTCGTCACCGTGGCGTCCTGCAGCGTCAGCGGACCCTCCGGCGCCACGATGAAGTCGGCCAGGGCCTCCCGTGCGGCGGCGGCCTGCGCGGTGGGCGCGATCCCCGGCCTCCCGGTACCGGTGGTGAGGCGCGCCGCGTAGCGCAGCTCCACGTCGGACAGGCGCAGCGCGGCGCCCAGGGAGGGGCTCCACTCCATCCAGGTCTCGTCCTGGTCGCGGAACGTCACCGCCACGTTGTCCCGCTGCTCCAGCGTGTAGTCGTAGGAGCGCACCTCCACGCCGGCTTGCACGATCGCGGGGCCGGCGGCGTACGCGAAGCCGGTGCGCAGGATCACGTTGGTGAAGAAGAAATCGTTCTCGATGGTGCGCCCGCCCTTGGGAATGAGCCCGCCCGACGCCGTCTTCACCGCCTGGTCGGCCTCCTGCCAGGTGTCGCTCCAGATGGGCTGGAGGACCACGTCGAGGCCGAACGTGGTGGGCCCCCGCTCCCGGGACACGCCCAGCCCCACCTCGTACGCCCACGTCATGCCCGGGTCGCGGGGGATGTTCTGGATTTCGTAGTTCGGGATCTTGGGGTGGGACTTGCGGTTCACCGTGGCCAGCGTGCCCAGGCGCCATCCCGGGGCGGCGAGGCTCCGGTCGTAGGTCACCTGCGCCCCCCACGTGCGCGTGTGGTCCTCGTTGACGTCCACGCGCTCGCGGGCCCGGGGCGTGTGCGCGACCGAGTCCCACACGATGTCCACGTACGTCACGTCGTGGGTCATGGACACACGGTCGTGCAGCACCACCACCCCGAACCGGTCGCGCGCGGCGTTCCGGTAGAGCCCCAAGCGCACGTCGCCCGTGGTGCCGGACTGGCGGATACCCTGTGCGTTCGCGTAGAGCAGGTCCACGCCGTCAACGGCGTCGAGCGAAGCTGCCGACAGGCCGAGCCCCAGCGACCAGGGACCGTCGCCGAGTCGCGCTCCCACCATCCCGTGGACGTAGAGGTTGCGATTGGAGGCGTCGGAGAGGCGCGGAGTGTCGTCGAACCAGATGACGGGTCGCGTCCAGATCCACTCGTTCCGCTCCGTCGTGTTGTCGATCTGCTGGAGCGCCAGCGCGGCGCCGCCGAACCAGCGGCCCCCGCGGAAGAGCCCGGCCACGGGGAGCGTTCGGCCGCCCCCGCCGCCGTCGGAGATGCCGTACAGGGTGGGCGCGCCGAGGAGCGCGGACTCCGCCGTGAACACGCCCTGGGCGGGATTGCTCCACGGGTCGGCCAGGGAGTCGTCCACCGCCAGCGTCACGCCGCCCATCCCCAGCGTCGAGGAGGGGAGCACGAGGAACTGGTCCCCGGAGGCCACCGGGACGCTCTTCACCTGGATGACCTGGGCCGATGCCGGGAGGGCGAGGGAGGCCAGCGCGGCGACGCAGAGCGCGGCGGAACGGACGGAGGACGGAGCCATGGTCGTCTCGTGCGGTGGGGGCGGGGTGCGCCCGGCTCGCGCCGGGTCGTTACCGAGGGAACGAGCGGCGGCCCCCCTACGTGACGCCCGGGAGGTGGCTCAGAACGTCCAGGCGAGACCCACCACGGGCACCAGGGGACGCTGGGCCAGCGGGGTGAGGGCGTCGCTCCGCCATGGCTGGAACGCATAGAAGAGGGCGTCGCGCCGGTCCAGCGCGTTCAGGATCCGCACGTAGGGCCGGAGCGAGCCGTCCCGCCCGAGCCACGAGATGCGGAACGCGGCGTGCACCTCCAGGTCCACCCGGAGGAAGTCCTCGTCCAGCCCGCCCGTGAGCGGGGGCGACTGGTCGAGCTGGCTCTGGGCGGCGCCCAGGCTCTGCTCCGCCTCCGCGGGGTCCGGGTTGCGGAACGGGACGCTCGTGTAGGGGAGCCCGGCGCCGTACGCCACCTGCACCTCGGCGCCGAAGCGGGAGCCCAGCGTTCCGGACAGCCCGGAGGTGAGGAGCTGGCGGCCGGTGAAGTCCGAGGACGTCCCGGACAGGTCGCTCCCGGACCAGTACCACGACAGCCCGTATCCCAGCCATGCGGTGGAGCGCTCGCCACGGCGCTGGATCCTCAGGTCCACGCCGGAGCTGAGCACCTCCTCGTCGGGATCCGCGCGCAGCCCCCGGTACCCCTTCCAGAATCCCGCCAGCCCCAGGCGCACTGCCTGCCCCAGCGTCTGGTCCAGCGAGACCACCACGTGGTCGGCCGTGGCGACCGGGAGGAGGGCGCGCGCCACGGCACGGTCCTGCACCGCTGCGGTGAGGGACTGCTCTACCGTGACGTCGTTCGCCCGCGCGGTCTGGTGGTAGCGCCCGGTGGCCACCGTGACCAGCGCCTGGGGACCGACCTGCCAGACCATCGAGGCCCGCGGGGCGAAGCGGGGCGCGCCGTCCCCGGAGAAGTGGTCGGCCCGCAGCCCCGCCCGGAGCGTCACCTCGCGGCCGAGCTGCCGGGAGGCGTCCAGGTACGCGCCGACGGCCGTGGATGCGGAGGCGGCGTCGGCTGCGCGCGCCCCCGCGCCCAGCGGATCGGCGGTGTAGTGCGCGTCCAGGGACTCCACGGACAGCCCGGCGCGGATCATCCCGCCCTCCACCGGGCGGGCCCCCTCCACTCCGGCGCGCATACGCTGCGTGCTGGCCGAGGCGAGCAGCGCGGCGGGCTTCGCCGTGCCGGGCGCGGAGGAGGGCTGGAGCGGGAGGGTGGCGTCGTAGGCGCTGGCGGCGACCATCGCCTCGAGGAACAGCGAGCCCACCTTCCCCGACCAGCTCGCCGACGCGGCCTGGTTGGACCACCACGCCTGGTCCGGCGCGGAGGCGGCGGCTGCGGCGGCGACGCCCACCGCGGAGGGGAGGTCCAGGACCACCGACTCCCGGTTCCAGAACCCGGTGGCGCGCACGAGATGCCCCCGGGCGGGCTCCGCCTCCAGGCCCACCAGCACGTCCCGGTACCCGTAAGGAGATGCGCCCAGCGGTGCCTCCGCGAACGAGTGGAGGCTGCGCGCCGAGGCCACGACCCCGGCGTTCGCCCCCAGCGGGGCATCCAGCGCCGTGGATGCGGAGATGAGGTCCATGGACGCCGACAGGTGGAGCCCGTCGCGCCGGGGGCGGCGCGTGCGCAGGTCGAGGATGTAGGTGAGGCCTCCGTCGTAGCGCGCGGGGGCCCCCCCCACGTGGAGGTCGGCGCGCCCGAGGACGGAAGGCTCGAAGCTCTTCAGGAGCCCGGCGACGTGGAAGGGGGTGTACACCGGGGCCCCGTCCAGGAGCACGAGCTTCAGGTCCGTGGTGGAGCCCCGCATGAACAGGACGTCGCTGGGATCCGCCGGGTCGTTCCCGGCGAAGGCCCGCACCGCGTCGGCCAGCCCGGCGTCCACGGCGCCCGACCCGATCTCCAGGGCCGCCGCGGACAGCCGTGCATCCATCTCCGCCTCCAGCTCGCGCCGGTCCGGGTCGGGGATGCGCACGTCGGACGTCACGTCCAGGGGCCGGAGCGCCACCGGGCGGACGCGGAGCTCGAGGTCCACCACGAACGGGGTGCCGGCGGGGACGATGATGTCCAGGGTGACGGGGTCGTGGCCGGGGTGGCTGGCCCGCACCCGGAGCGCGCCCCCGGGGACGCCCCGGAGTCGGTACGCGCCCGTGTTGTCCGCGAGCACGGCGGACCGGAACGCGGGCCCCCAGGCCTCCACCATGGCGAAGGGGAGGGGGCGGGCCCGGCTCTCGAAGCGCCCCAGCACGGTGCCTGACACGGTGCCCGGCTCCTGCGCGGCCGCCGCGGCGGGGCCGGCGACGGCCGCGATCCCACCGGCGAGGACGAGGACACGGAGCATCCGGCGCATGGGGACCGCCCGAGCTCAGCGCTGGGGCACGACGAAGGTGATCCCGGCCTCTCCGCGCTGCACCACGGCTCCCCTCACCTCCAGCCCCTGGGGGGTGCTCCTCAGGAGGACGCTGCCGTCCACCTCCAGCGCAAGCGGGGAGAAGCCCCGAGGGAGCTCCACGCGGACGCGCCCCGGGGCGAGGGTGGCCTCCAGGCGTCCCTCCCCCGACGTGAAGCGGCTCCCCACCGGGGCGAAGAGCGCGGCCTCGCTCCCGGGGATCCACGTGACGCGGACCTCCGTTCCGGGCTCCGCCCCGCGCAGCACGACGGCGAGCGGTCCTCCGGCGACGGTGAGGCGGACGCCGGCCTCCGCGGCGGGGACGTCCGTGGCCGCAGCCTCCGCAGCGGGCTCGGGCTCGGGCGCCGCCACCTCCTCCGGCGCGGGACGCACGAGGTCCTCCACCCAGACCCGGACCGGCGAGCCGGGGAGCGCGGAGAGGCCGGCGGCGGTCACCAGGAGGATCCCGGCGGCCCGGGAAAGGCTCCAGAACGCGCGGCGGGACGCGACGCCGGGGAGCGACGTGCCCCCGGCTGCCTGCGCCGCGTGCTCGGCGACCCGCAGGCGCACGGCAAGGCGCGCCCGCTCCACGTCTCCGGCGTCGGCCTCGAGGGCGTCCAGGGCCGAGGCCACGGCGCCGGCCAGGGGGCGTCCATCGTCGAGATGCGTCATGCCGGTTCCCCCTCCCCCTCCAGGACGTCGAGGAAACGCCGCTCCGCCCGGGCCAGCAGCGTGCCCACGGACGTGGCGGCGACGTTCGCCATCTCGGCGATCTCCTTGTAGCTGAACCCCTCGTGGCGCATGAGGAGCATCTCCCGGTCCCTCTCGGCGAGCTGGTCCAACGCTTTGCGGGCGCGCTCCCGGTCGGTCCGGCGCTCCAGGGCGCGCTCCGGGTCCTCGGTGGCGCCCGGCGTCACCGGGTTCGCCTCCAGGAGGCGGCGGCGATTCTCTTCCACGCGGTACCGATCCCTCACGAGGTGGGTTGCGGTCTTGAAGAGCCACACGCGCAGCGCCGGAGTGGGGCCTTCCACCTTGTGGGTGAAGAGGCGCACCAGGGCCTCCTGCGCCGTGTCCTCGGCGGCGTCACGGTCGCCCGTGAGCCGCTGGCAGTACCTCACCAGGGGCGGGTAGAGCTCGTCGAAGGTCTGGTCGAAGTCCACGCCGTCAGGGGCTCGGGTTTCGAAGGACGGGACGAGCTGATCGTACCCGCGACCCCCCGGGGAGGTCGCCGTTCGCAGGAGGGAACGAGCGGGGGCGGCGGAGTGTGACGCCCGGCCCCCCGGGGTCAACGCTCCCGGGCGGCCTCGGACTCGTCGGCCCAGGCGTGGTAGAGCATGCTCTCCACGGGCCCACGGATGCGCACGTACAGGAGGCCCATGGCCACGAACGCGATGAGCGTGCCGCCTCCCCGCGGGAGGGAGACCGGGGACGCCACCACGCCGGTGAGGAGGCTCTCGAGCCCCGCGGCCAGGAAGAGCGCCACCGTGACCGTGGCTCCCAGGACGGCGGCATGCCGGGCGAGGGGCCCGGGCTTGCTCTGCCCCCGGTACGCGATCCCCCTGACCGCCCCCCAGATCAGCCCCAGGACGCCCAGGTCCAGGACCACGGGGCGCCAGTTGAAGCCGGGGATGGCCCACTTGGTGACGGCCGTGAGGACGTTCCCGCCCAGGAGGACCCCGACCGCCCCGAGCAGGAGCGTGAAGCCCACCACGAACCAGAATCCGGCGCGCCTCCCCTCGGTGTCCGTGGCCACGAACGAGGCACGTAGGTTGAGCACGACCACGGCCAGCGCGGAGAGCCGGAAGACGTCGGCGGGCACGATGAGCGGCGCGTCCTGGATGGGGCGCCCCTGGGCGGCGGCGGCGGCCAGGACGACGGCGCACGCCGCCGCTCCGGCCAGCCAGGGCCCGGCCGGCGACAGGAGCCATGCCCGGACGTGCTGCGCGGGCCGCAGAAGGGGATGCAGCGTGGCCGGGTCCTGGATGGCGGCGCGCCTGAGCGGCACCGGGAAGAGCGCGGTGAACCGCAGCAGCGCCGCCAGCGCCAGCGCCTCCACCAGGAGGAAGTGGACGTCGAAGAGGGCGCGTGCGGGCGCTTCCGGCGCAGGGGCGAGGAGGACGGTGAGCCCCGAATAGGCCAGGAGGTAGCCCCACGCCGCCAGCGCCAGGCCGAAGGGGCGCGCCCCCCGTGCGCCATCGGAGCGGAGCACCAGCGTGAGCGCCGCCACCGACACCACCACGGTCACCACCGCGCCGGTGACGACGGTGGAGCGGAGCGCCGGGTGGAGCTCGTTGTCGCCGAGGATGCCGAGCCCCGTCACGTTCCAGAAGATGACGTCGAGGTAGGCCATCTGGCCGGTGAGGGCCAGGGCCGCCAGCACCAGGGTCAGCCCTCGGTACGCGAGGTTCGCCAGAAGATGCCTCGGATCCGTGGGGGGGAGGACGAGGACGACCACCTATAGTGGGTGGAATCGGGGGGCGCCCACAAGCGGCGCCGGTCCGGGACCCAACGGATCTCGGCCGACCCGGGGTGTGGGAGTGGTCAGGAGCCGGGCGGGGCCACACATTTGCGGGCCAGGGGGAACCCGCCGAACCGGAGCGCACCATGGTCCGAAGAGCCGTCCGCACCGCAGCCCTTCTCGCGGCCCTCGCCGCTCCTCCCGCTTTGGCGGGCCAGGGCGCGAGCCTGGTGGGGCCTGGCGGCAGCGTGGACTGGAACCGCTTCTACACCGCGGCCGAGACGAACCAGATCCTCGCCGAGCTCCATGCGCTCTACCCGGGGCTCACCGAGCTCTACGCGGTGGGGACCAGCCGGGCCGGCCAGCCGCTCATGATGATGGAGATCACCAACGAGAGCACCGGGCCGGCGTCGGAGAAGCCCGCGCTCTACGTGGACGGCGGGATCCACGCCGGGGAGTTCACCGGCTCCTCGGTGGCCACGCACTTCATCGGCCACCTGCTCCAGGGGTACGGGAAGGACCCCCGCGTCACCGCGCTCCTGGACCGGCGTGCCTTCTACGTGCGGCCCAAGTTCAACCCCGACGGATCCGACCTGGCCCTCCTCCACGACCAGTTCCTGCGCAGCACGCCGACTCCCATGGACGAGGACGAGGACGGCGTCGCGGACGAGGACCCGCCCCAGGACCTGGACGGGGATGGATGGATCACACAGATGCGCGTCCCCGACCCCGATGGCGCCTGGGTGCTGGACCCGGCGGACGCCCGCATCCTCATCCGCGATCCGCGCAGGGAGCAGCCCGGGGCCCGCTTCGACGTGGTGCGGGAAGGCGTGGACGACGACGGCGACGGCGCCCTGAACGAGGACGGCTTCGGCGGCATCGACATGAACCGCAACTTCCCCCGCAACTGGGAGCGGGAGCACCTCCAGGAGGGGGCGGGCGACTTCCCCCTCTCCGAGCCCGAGACCCGGGCCGCGGTGGAGTTCATCAACGCACACCGGAACATCACGGGGATCATCCACGGGCACACGTCCGGGGGCTTCGTCTATCGGCTCCCGTCCGCAGAGGCGCCCTCGACCTTCCCGGCCATCGACCTCCAGCTCATCGTGCACCTCGGCGAGGAGTATACACGCACCACGGGGCGGCCCGTGCGCCCCAGCTCCACGCACCCCACGGAGCACCGCTACGGGACCCTCCTGTCGTGGGCATACTGGGACCAGGGGATGATCGGGTGGGTCCCCGAGTTCGTCCCCGGCCCCGAGGAGTGGGTCACCGACTACGACGGCAACGGCGAGATCAGCGAGGCGGAGAGCCACCGCTTCAATGACGAGAAGCTCGGCGGGCGTTACTTCTCGCCCTGGAAGGCCCACGACCATCCCCAGCTCGGGAGGGTGGAGATCGGCGGGTGGCACACCAAGTTCTGGGGGCAGAACCCCCCGCCCGAATTCCTGGAGGCCGAGACCTCGAAGCAGATGCCCTGGTACCTGTACATCGCGGAGCAGTCGCCCCTCCTGGAGGTCACGGAGCCGCGGCTCACCGCCCAGGGCGACGGAACGTTCCAGGTGGAGGTGACGCTGTCCAACGCCGGGTACCTTCCCACGACGCTCACGGACCGGGGCGCCGTCGGCGAGGCCAGGGAGGAGGGGGGCGTCCGGGCGCCGGTGGTGCGCCCGCCCTGGGCCCTCCTCGAGGTGCAGGGAGCGGAGATCACAGATGGGACACCCCGGCGCGCGGTGGGGCACCTGGCCGGGTCCAACCCGTATCTGCAGGCCGTGACCGAGCGCTCCCGGACGGTGTCCTGGATCGTGCGCCCCACGGGCCCGGGAGCCTCGGTGCGCGTGGTGGCGGGCTCGGACAAGGGCGGCGTGCGCCGCACCGGCGAGGTGCCGGTCCGATGACCGCCGGCCGGGAGGACCCGTCCGGGCGCCGTCAGAAGCTGATGGAGCAGGTTGCCGACCACGCCGCCCGGGAACACGCGGCGGACGAGGGCTTCGAGCGTCCCGAGCACAGGAGCTTACGTTGGGTCGTGGTGCTCCTCCTGGCGGCGGTTGCCGTCGGGGTGGTGGCGTGGAACGTGCGGGAGGTCCGCTCGGGCACGCCGCCGCTCGCACCCGATGCGCAGGAGCGGTCGCTGGTCGCGGTGGTGACCGTCCTGTCGCGCCAGGTCGAGAGGGTGCGGAGCGCCACCGGTGCCTTCCCGGTGAGCCTGGCCGCCGTCGCGCCGCCCCTGGATGGGGTCACGTACCGGCGCACCGAGGGCGGCTACGCCCTGGAGGCCGTGGCCGGCGACGTGGTCGTGACGTTCGTGAGCGATCGCGATCCCCAGCTCCTCACGGGGCGGGTCGCAGACGTCCCGGGAGGCCCGCGGTGAACGCGCGCCGCCGGGGGTGGAGGGCGGGAAGCGGGGGGTTCACGCTCTTCGAGCTCCTCACGGTGATGACGCTCCTCGCCATCCTGGCGGGGATCACGGTCCCCATCCTCCGGGGGGCGGTGGCGCGCGCCGACGCCGCGCGCGTGATCTCGGACGTGAATACCGTGCGCCTGGCCGCCTTCCAATACCTGGCGGACGGCGGCGCGCTTCCCGCGGCCGGGGCCTGGGGAGCGCTTCCGCCCGAGCTCGTCGGGTACCTGCCCGAGGGTTTCGACTTCTCCTACAAGGGCGTGGAGTACGCATGGTCGCTCCTGGACGCGGGTGCGCCCGCGGGGGCGGCGCTGGGGTTCCCCACGCTGAGGGTGTGGGCCTACACGCTCGTCACGCCGCCCGAGGAGGGAGGCTCGTCCCAGGGGCAAGGCAAGGGACAGGGCCAGGGTGGTGGCCAAGGTCAGGGTCAGGGTCAGGGTCAGGGTCAGGGCCAGGGCCAGGGTCAGGGCCAGGGCGGTGGCGCCCCGCCTCCGTCGCTGGATGGCGCGGTGGGCGTCCTCTGGGTGCGATACGCCGCCGACGATCCCATCGCGCATGCGCTCCAGGCGCTCGCCGGGGTGTCCGCATTCTGGACGCCCACGCAGATGATGTTCGTGCTGGGCGGATGACCGGCCAGGAGGAGCAGGACGAAGGCGAACCCCGTATCTTGGTGGCGGACCGCGAAGCGGAGAGCACGAGGATGACACCGGAATCGAGCCAGGAGCGTTGCGCCCGCTGCCGCGAGCACCCCGCCAAGGAGGTGCTCGACGGACTTCCCACGTGCGAACGCTGCGGGGCGCTCGTCCGGCTGAAGTCCGAGAGCCATCGGCTCTGCCCGGTGGACGGCACGCCCATGCGCAAGGAGGTGGTGCGGAACCTCCTCATCGACCGGTGCGACGCGTGCGGCGGGATCTGGCTGGACCACGACGAGATCGAGGCGCTCCTGCGCCTGGCATCGGAGCGTGAGGACGGCGGCTTCATGAACGGGGTCATCCTCGACCTGGCCTGGTAGATCCGGGGCGGCCCGCCGCTCCCCCACCCCGCACCGCTGGCCCCCTTCGCCTGGCGTCGGTATTGTCCCTCGCCTCCCGCCGTAGCCGGACCGGCGCCTCCGGGCGCCGTGCGTCCTCTCGCATCTCCATCCTAGGGGAGGTTCTCCCATGCCCTCACGGCTCCGGACCGCCCGCGCCTCCGTGGTGCTGGCGGCGCTCCTGGCGGCCCTTCCGCAGTCGGGCCAGGCCCAGCCCCGCCCAACGAGGCCCGACGTGCCGCGGAACTACGCGATCACCGGGGCGCGCATCGTCACCGTCTCGGGACCCACGCTGGACCGGGGGACGGTCGTGGTGCAGGACGGCGTCATCACCGCCGTGGGCGCGGACGTGGCCGTGCCGGGAGGGATCTGGGTCATCGACGGGACCGGGAAGACGGTGTATCCCGGCTTCGTGGATGCCCTGACCACGCTCGGGCACCCCGCGCCGCGGGCGGCACGCGCGGCGTCCGGCGGAGAGAGCCCCTTCGGTCCCCAGGGTGCCATCGACGAATCGAAGCACTCGTGGGGCCCCGAGGACCGGCCGGGAACGCGCAGCTGGCTGAGCGCCGGCGAGGAACTGAACGCCGCCGACGAGCGCATCGCGAAGTGGAGGGACGCGGGGTTCACCATCGTGGTGAGCACGCGCGACGAGGGACTCGTCACGGGCCAGGCCGCCGTCCTGGCCCTGGGCGGATTCGTGCGGCCCCGTGAGATGGTGGTCGCCACCCCGGTGGCGATGCACCTCAAGCTGGAGGACCGCTCCTACACGGGGTTCCCCAACTCGCTGTTCGGGAGCTTCGCCTACCTGAAGCAGCTCTACCTGGACGCCCAGTACTACGACCGCGTGTGGGACGCCTACGAGGCCGCCCCGCGGGGGAAGCCGCGGCCCGAGTGGGATGCGGCGCTGGAGCCCATCCGGCGCCAGCTCGAGGTGGGGTACCCGGTGCTCTTCCCGGCCGCCGACCGCAAGGAGATCCTCCGGGCCATCGCCACGGCCAGGGAGATGGGCACGAAGCCCATCGTGTACGGCGCGCAGGGCGCGTATGCCGCCACCGACGTGCTGTCCGCCGTTCCGGTGGTGGTGGACCTGAACTGGCCTTCGGCACCGAAGGACGTCGATCCCGAGGAGGAGCCCGCCCTGGAGACGCTCCGCCTCTGGGACCGGGCGCCCACCACGCCCGCCGAGCTTCAGAAGGCGGGGGTGCGCTTCGCGTTCAGCTCGGGAGGGCTCAGCGACCCGGCCGACATCTGGGCCAACGCGCGCAAGGCCGTGGCCCTGGGGCTGCCCAAGGAGGCCGCGCTGCGCGCGCTTACCCTGTCCGCGGCCGAGATCTTCGGCGTCGCCGACAGGCTCGGCTCCGTGGAGGTGGGGAAGCTCGCCAACCTCGTGTTGGCGTCCGGCGACCTTCTGGGCGAGGGCGCCCGGGTGGAGACGGTGCTCGTGGACGGAGAGCGCTTCGACGTCCCCGCGCCCGAGGCGCCCCGTGAGGCGTCCGCCGCGGCCGCACCCGCCAGGGGGCGGCGCACGCCGGACGCGGCCCCGACGGCGCCCGTCCCGATGGCGACGGACAAGGGGCCCTTCCGCGAGGACGCGGTGACGCTCATCCGCAACGCCACCGTCATGACCGCGTCGCGGGGCACCATCGCCAACGGCGATGTGCTCGTCCGCGACGGCAAGATCGCGGAGGTGGGCTCCGGCCTGCAGGCGCCCCCGGGTGCCCGGATCGTGGACGGGACCGGGAAGTGGGTGACGCCCGGCATCATCGACTCCCATTCCCACATCGCGACCGACGCCGTGAACGAGGGCACGGTGAACAACTCCGCCATGGTGACCGTCCGGGACGTGATCAACCCCGGGGATCCGAGCATCTATTACGCCCTCGCCGGCGGCGTGACCATCGCCAACAGCTACCACGGCTCGGCCAACCCGATCGGGGGAGGCAACGCCGTGCTGAAGCTCAAGTGGGGGAGCGACGCGGGCACGATGCTCATGCCCGGCGTGCAGGAGGACGTGAAGTTCGCCCTCGGCGAGAACGTGAAGCGCGACCGGAACCCCGATCGCTACCCCGCCACCCGCATGGGCGCCCAGGACGTGCTCCGCCAGGGGTTCCTGGAGGCCGACGCGTACCGGAAGGTCTGGGACGCGTGGGAGGCGGGCGGCAGACAGGGCGTGCAGCCGCGCCGGGACCTGAAGCTGGAGCGTCTGGCAGGTATCCTGCGTGGGAAGAGCTGGATTCACGCCCACGCGTACCGCGCCGACGAGATGCTCCAGATCATGCGCGTGGCCGAGGAGTTCAACGTGACGGTGCGCTCGTTCGAGCACGGCCTGGAGGCGTACAAGATCGCCGACGAGGTCGCGGCCCACGGCGCCGGCGTGTCCACGTTCTCCGACTGGTGGGCCTACAAGATGGAGGCCTACGACGCCATCCCCTACAACGCGGCGCTCTCGGAGGAGAGGGGGGTGCTCGTGTCCATCAACTCCGACTCCGAGGAGGAGATGCGCCACCTCAACCAGGAGGCGGCCAAGACCATGAAGTGGGGCGGCATTGCGGAGGAGAACGCGCTCCGGTTGGTGACGCTGAACCCGGCCAAGCAGCTGGGCATCGACGGCCGCACGGGCTCGCTGGACGCGGGCAAGGACGCGGACCTGGTGGTCTGGGACGGGCCGCCGCTCTCCATGTTCGCGAAGCCGCTGCAGACGTACGTGGACGGGAAGCTCTACTTCGACCGGGAGTTGGACATGGAGCGCCAGAAGGCCGTCGCCGCAGAGAAGGCGGCACTCCTGGAGCGTCACCGGCGCACGCCGGAGGAGGTGTCGCGATGAACGCCATGAACGGGATCATCCGCAGCGCGGTCGGCGCGCTCGCCGTCCTCGCCGCCGCCTTCGCGTTCGCGGCCCCGGCCGGGGCGCAGACGTACGCCATCCGGGGCGGTACCGTCCACACGCTCACCGGGCGGACCTTCGTGGGCACCGTGGTGGTGCGCGACGGCCGCATCGTGGACGTGGGCCCCGACGTGCAGCCGCCGGAGGGGGCCGAGATCGTGGACGCCACGGGCAAGCACGTGTACCCGGGGATGTTCGACGCGGTGAGCGGCCTGGGCCTCACCGAAGTGGGCGCGGTGGACGTGACCAACGACAGCGAGGAGCAGGGGGACTTCAAGCCCCACCTGCAGACTGCCGCCGCCATCCACCCGGCCACCGAGCACATCCCGGTCACCCGCGCCAACGGCGTCACGCACACCATGGCGGCGCCGGGGGGCGGGATCATCGCAGGACAGGCGTCGCTGGTGGGGCTCGACGGGTGGACGGTGGAGGAGATGAGCATCGAGCCGGGCGCGGCCATGGTCATCAACTTCCCCAGCCTGACGCCCCGGCGGGGCTACGGTGCCTCCGGGGCGAGCCGCCCCTGGAAGGAGGTGGAGAAGGCATGGCGGGAGCAGGTGGCGCGACTCGACGCCTGGATGGACGCGGCCCGCCAGCACAGCCGCGCCGCGGCGGCCGGGGCGGCCGAGCCGAGCCTGGAGCTCGCCGCGCTGGCCAAGGTGGTGAGCCGGGAGATGCCGGTCCTACTGGAGGCCAACGGCGAGCGGGACATCAGGAACGCCGTGGAGTGGGCCGAGCGTCAGAACATCCGCTACGTCATCACGGGGGGAAGCCAGGGCTGGAAGATCGCGAGCTGGCTCGCCGGGAAGCGCGTGCCGATGATCCTCGGCCCGAGCCAGGTGATGCCGAGCGGCTCGGACCCGAGCTACGACGAGGCCTACGCCAACGCCGGGAAGCTCCACGCGGCGGGGGTGAAGATCGCCTTCGCCACCTTCAACTCGTCCGACTCGCGCACGCTCCCGTACGAGGCGGCCATGGCGGTGCCCTTCGGGCTCCCCAGGGAGGCGGCGCTCGAGGCGGTCATGAAGAACGGCGCCGAGATGCTGGGACTCGGGGACCGCATGGGGACCATCGAGCTCGGGAAGATCGCCAACCTCATCGTCACCGACGGGGATCCCCTCGAGATCCAGACCCAGGTCCTCGACCTGTTCATCCTCGGGCGGCAGGTGAGCACCGACAACAAGCACAAAGCGCTCTACGAGAAGCACCGGGCACGGCCCAAGGAGAAGGTGATCTCGTAGGAGGGAACCATGACCCACATGCCCGACACCGTCCGGGACTTCCTCGCGGCGCGGCGCATCGCCGTCGCCGGCGTGTCCCGCGACGCCAACCAGCCCGCCAACCTCATCTACCGGCGCCTCCGTGACACCGGGCACCAGGTGGTGGCGGTGAACCCGGCAGCGACCGAGGTCGAGGGGGATCCGTGCTGGCCCGACCTGGCGTCCGTGCCCGACGCGGTGGACGCGGTGGTCGTGGCCACGCCCCCGGCGGTGGCCCCCGCGGTGGTGCGCGCCGCGGCCGACCGGGGGGTCCCGCTCGTCTGGATGCACCGCTCCTTCGGCGAGGGGAGCGTGTCTCCCGAAGCCGTCGCCCTGTGCAGGGAGCGCGGCATCCGGGTCATCGTGGGCGGGTGCCCCATGATGTATTGCGGCCGGGTGGACCCGGTGCACCGTTGCATGCGCTGGATCCTCGACCTGGGGGGGCGCATCGAGGCCTGATCAGAGGGATCGAGGCGCGGAAGGGCCGCCTGGCCCTTCCGCGGTGGCCCACCCGGGACCTACCGTGTAGACTACCGCTGTCCCGACCCCGCACCGCCCCGACGACGGTACCCTCATGCGCTTCGCCTACATCGACTCCCAGGGGAACGAGGTTTCCATCCCGAGCGTGGATGCGCTGGCCCTGCGCATCGAGCTGGGAGCCATCGGGCCGGACACGGATCTGTACGACGCGCAGGCAGACCGCTGGGGCCCGGCGCAGACCCACGAGATCTTCCATACGCTGTCCCGGAACCTGGGTGGGGAAGGGGGATTCGTCGCTCCTCCGCCCCCGGTCGCACCGCCGCCGGACGAACCCGCTCCGCCGCCGCCCGCGCCCCGCCCGGCCGAGCCTCCGCCGCACCTGCGCGACGAGTTCATGCCCATGGAGGAACCGGCCCCCGAGACCGGGACGCCCGACTTCACGCTGGCTCCTTCCCCGTCCGCCGGGGGTGCCGGGGACTTCGGCCTCGACCTGGATCTGACTCCTGCGGCGCCCCCGCCTGCGGCGGCCGCCCCGGCGGCCGCGCCGAAGGCAGCGGAGGCCGAAGCAGGACTGCTGGACTTCTCCATGCCCGCCGAGCCGGAGCCGGAGAAGAAGGCCAAGAAGAAGGAAGAGGAAGCGCAGCCGGGCTCCTTCGACTTCGGCGGAGGTCTGGAGCTGGCGCCCGACCCCTTCGCCGCGCCCGAGCCCTCGGCGGCGCCGCCCGCCATGGACTTCTCCCCGGGGAGCGGCGTGGGCGGCAGCACGATGGACCTCGAGCCGGCCATGTCCGACTTCACGCGTCAGTCTCCTCCTGCCTGGATGAGGGAGGAGGGGCCCGCGGCCAAGACCGAGCCTGCCCCCGAGGACGGCGCCCTGGACGTGGCCAGGCGCCCTGCCGCAGGCGGGGAGGCGGCGGCGCCCCGGAGGCGGTCGGCGGGCGCAGCCGCGGCCGCCGCGTCCTCCCAGGGAGCCGAGGAGGAGCAGTCGGAGTCCGGGGAGCGCCCCGCGCCCCGCAATCGCCCCTCCCCTCCGAAGCGCACCCGGAGCCGTCCGCTCGCGCCGCTGATCCTGGGCGTGGTGGGGTTGGCCGTGGTGGGTGGCGGAGGCTTCTTCGGGTGGAAGGCCTTCCAGGGAAGGCGGGCCGCTCAGGCCGCGGAGGAGGCGACGCCCGCCCTGCCGCCGGTCACCATCCCGTCCATCCCCGCCGAGCTCCTCCCCCGGATGCGCGACGTGGGGGAGCTTGCGCTGGGCGACATGCTGGTCGAGCTGGGGACCTCGCAGTCGGCGCTCGCCATCCCGGTCGAGCCGAACCGCGACTGGCTGGCCGGGATCTACCTGGCCGACGCCAGCCGGTTCAAGGACGTGCAGGCCTTCTGGGAGGGGATCGGCACGTTCGTGGACCAGGTCCGCGACTCCGACACCCGGGTCTTCCACGAACGGTATCAGGCCCGCCTCGCCGAGCTGGGGGTCGCCGCCGACACCGCGGCCATCCTCCTGGAGCGGGCCGACTCGGGGTTCCTCTCCACCCGGGAGGACCGCTTCGAAGCCTACGCGCTCATGGGCGACCTCGTGACCGCAGCGCTCGACCTCCACGAGTTTCTCCTCGTCAACGAGGCGAAGATCGAGTACGCGCCCGCCGCCGGCGGCGTGTCCCGGGACCCGGTCCTGGAGGCGGTGCCTGCGACCAAGGAGCTGGGGGAGGAGATGTGGGACCGGGTGGACCGGATCACCGCAGCCCTCGACGCCATGGGGACGCTGGACAAGGTGACCACCGAGCGTCTGACCGCGGTGCTCTTCGACCGGATCCGGCGGGCCGGCTTCCGCTAGGGGCCGCGCCTTGCCTGCATGCGCTTCGCCCGCCAAACTGGGCGCTTGAAGCGCGGCTTCCTCCGCGCCCCCCCAGGGCGGCACGAGCGAGTTCACGTGTGGAGGTATGGCATGGGCAGGGGTCGTGTGTGGGCGTGGGCGGTTCCGGTCCTCCTCCTCCTTCGACCGTCGGCCGGGGCCGTTGCGCAGGAAGCCTCCGCGCTACCGACGGCCGAGACGGTCAACCTCTTCTTCGACTGCCAGGGCTTCGGTTGCTGGGACCTGGACTTCTTCCGGCGTGAGATCCCGTACGTGAACTGGGTCCGGGACCGCCAGAGCGCCGACGTCCACGTCCTGGTCACCACCCAGACCACGGGAGGCGGCGGCCGTCAGTACGTCCTGGCGTTCCTGGGGCGGGGCCGGTTCGAGGGGCAGGGGCAGGACCTTCAGGTGAATACCGCGGGCGACGCCACCGAGGACGAAGTGCGCCGGGCCATCGCGGTCCGCCTGCGCCTGGGGCTGGGCCGGTACCTGGCGGGCACCGCCATGGCGGACAGGCTCCGCGTGGACGTCCCCGGCGAGGGGCCCGGCCCCGCCGGGCCCCGCCCTCCGGGCCCCCCTCCCGGAGCCCCTCCCCAGGACGATCCCTGGGACTTCTGGTCGTTCCGGGTCGGCGTCAACGCAAACCTGAGCGGCGAGTCGTCCTACTCCTCGACGAGCCTGAACACGAGTGTGAGCGCCAACCGCACGACCGACGCCTGGAAGCTCAGCTTCAGCGGCCGCCTGTACGAGTATGAGCAGACGTTCGACCTGGGCGACGGCACCGAGTCCGAGTACACGCGCGAGGACAGGAGCGGGAGCGGGCTGGTGGTGCGGAGCGTGACCGACCGGTTCTCGCTGGGCATGCGCGGCGGGGTGGGAAAGTCCACCTACCTGAACGAGGACTTCCGCTGGAACCTCGCGTCGGGCGTCGAGCTGAACGCGTTCCCCTACGCCGAGTCCAGCCGCCGCTCGCTCACGCTCCAGGGCCTGCTGGAGGCGCGCCACTGGGACTACGCCGAGGAGACCATCTTCGGCGAGAGCGCCGAGACGCGGCTGGCGGCCCAGATCCGGTCCGAGCTGCGCCTGGTCCAGCCGTGGGGGAACGTCTCCGTCTCGGCCGAGCACTCCCGCTACCTGCACGACACCGGCAAGTGGATGGCCGGCTTGGGCGGAGGCTTCGAGGTGCGCCTCTTCAAGGGCTTCTCGGTGAACCTGTACGGCAACTACGAGTGGATCCGCGACCAACTCTACATCTCGGCGGCGGGGGCCACCCAGGAGCAGATCCTCCTCCGGCAGCGGGCCCTGTCCACCGACTTCGAGTACTACACGTCCTTCGGGATCTCGTACCGCTTCGGGTCCATCTTCAACAACGTGGTGAACCCGCGCTTCGGAGGAAGCAGCGGCGGCGTGATGATCATGTACTGATCATCAGTGCTGGAAGAAGGGGTTCACCCCGGAGTCGTGGTCGGTGACGTCGTGGACCGCGGTCAGCTCGGGGACCGCCTGGCGGAGCATGCGCTCCACGCCCTGGCGCAGCGTCATGCGGGACAGCGCGCACCCCTGACACCCGCCGCTCATCTGGACGAAGATCTCGGTGTCCTGGACGTCCACGAGCGAGATCATCCCGCCGTGGCCGGCGATGGCCGGGTTCACCTGCGTGTCCAGGACCGCCCGCACGCGGTCGGCGATCTCCCCCTGGGGCGCGCCGTTGGTGCGGGGCAGGGGCGCCGGCGTGGTGGAGCCGGCCAACCGGACCTCGAAGCCGGCCTCGTTCACCCGCTCCACGAAGTCCACCACCGCCCCTTCGAGGCGGTCGGCGTCACCCGTCTTCACGAGCACCGGGAAGCCCGGACCGTCCATCTGAACTTCCCCGGAGTCCTTCTCGGAGAGCGACACCAGGCTGAGCTCGAAGCGGGGTGCCACGGGGCTCCCGTCCTGGGGCGCGATGCGGAGGGCCTGGAGATCGCCTCCGCTCTGATCCATATAGGAACGCACGACATCGCGGGCGCGGTCGGTGAACGTCAGCATCGTTGTGTGCTCTCGAGTTCGGTGGGGCCGGTACGTCACGCCGCCGGCGGCGTCCGTTCGACTACCCCGGGAGCCGACCGGGGTTCTCCCGCCGGGCGTTGATCGGTCCTGAGGTGCCCGATACCTTTGGCGACCCACGAGAAAACGTCGAAACCCCCGGACACGCAAGGGGATAGGGAGCTTCATGGCCAGCCCGGACCTGATGGACAAGCTCGTCTCGCTCACCAAGCGACGCGGCTTCATCTTCCAGTCCTCGGAGATCTACGGGGGCACCGGCTCGGTGTGGGATTACGGCCCCCTGGGCGTGGAGCTGAAGCGCAACATCAAGGATCTGTGGTGGAGCTCCATGGTCCACCAGAGGGACGACGTGGAGGGGCTGGACGCGGCCATCCTCATGCATCCGAAGGTGTGGGAGGCGTCCGGGCACGTGGAGGGCTTCACCGACCCGCTGGTGGAGTGCTCCAACTGCCACCGCCGCTTCCGCGCCGACCTCCCGGAGGTCGCCGGCGGCCAGTGCCCGACGTGCGGCACGAGGGGCGCGTTCTCCGAGCCCCGCATGTTCAACCTCATGTTCAAGACGTTCATGGGGCCGGTGGAGGACGCCGCCGCCACGGTCTACCTGAGGCCCGAGACCGCGCAGGGGGAGTACGTCAACTTCCTGAACGTGCAGACCGCGGCGCGCCAGAAGGTTCCCTTCGGGATCGCCCAGATCGGCAAGGCGTTCAGGAACGAGATCACCCCGGGGAACTTCGTCTTCCGCACCCGGGAGTTCGAGCAGGCGGAGATGCAGTTCTTCGTGAAGCCGGGCACCGACGACGAGTGGTTCGAGCGCTGGAAGGCCGAGCGCATGGCGTGGCACGAGTCGCTGGGGATCCGCAAGGAGAACCTCCGCTTCCACGAGCACACCAAGGAGGAATTGGCTCACTACGCCAAGAAGGCCTTCGACATCGAGTTCCAGTTCCCCTTCGGCTGGAAGGAGTTCGAGGGGATCCACAACCGCACCGACTTCGACCTGAAGCGCCACCAGGAGTACTCGGGGAAGCGCCTGGAGTACATCGACGCGGCCACCAACGAGCGCTACATCCCCTTCGTCATCGAGACGTCCATGGGGGTGGACAGGACGGCCCTGGTGCTGCTGGCCGACGCGTACCGCGAGGAGCAGGTGGAAGGCGAGGAGAGGGTGGTGCTGGCCCTCCATCCCCGGCTCGCTCCCCTGAAGGCCGCCGTGTTCCCGCTGGTGAAGAAGGACGGGCTTCCCGAGATTGCCCACAAGCTCCACGACGGGCTGCGCAAGGCCGCGCTCCCCTCCTTCTACGACGAAGCGGGCTCCATCGGGCGCCGCTACCGCCGCCAGGACGAGGCGGGCACCCCGTGGTGCATCACCGTGGACGGCCAGACCAACGAGGACGGCACGGTAACGCTCCGCGACCGCGACACCCTGGAGCAGGCCCGGGTGTCGGCGGACCAGGTGGTGGGCTGGGTCCGGGAGAGGCTGGCAGGCTGAGCAGGGTCACTCCAGAACGGAGGTACGCATGGGCGTCGTGAAGGAGTTCCGCGAGTTCGCCGTCAAGGGCAACGTGGTGGACATGGCGGTGGGGATCATCATCGGCGGCGCCTTCGGCACCGTCGTGAGCAGCTTCGTCAACGACGTCATGATGCCGCCCATCGGCATGCTCGTGGGCGACATCGATTTCCAGGACATGATGGTCGTGATGAAGGAGGGTGCCACCCCTGGGCCCTACGAGACGCTCGCGGCCGCCAAGGAAGCCGGTGCCGTGACGCTGAACGTGGGGATGTTCATCAATGCGGCGGTGAGCTTCACGATCATCGCCTTCGCCGTCTTCCTGCTGGTGAAGGGGATCAACCGCCTCAAGCGCGAGGAGGCCGCCCCGCCGCCCCCGCCCACCACCAAGGAATGCCCGTTCTGCGCGTCTGCCATCCCGCTGAAGGCGAAGCGGTGCCCGCACTGCACGTCGGAGGTCGCCTCGGCGTGACGCCGGGTCAGGCCCGTCGGGTCCAGGCCAGGGCGGCGCTCGCCGCCCTGGCCTTCGCGCTCCCGGGGACCCTGGTCGCCGGGATGGCGCTCCCTGGGAGGGGCGCCGCCCAGGGGGTGCAGCTTCCCCCCGTGGCCGCCACCCACGAGACGGCGCTCCTCCGCCGCGTGGAGGCCGAGGTCCACGCCGCGCTCCTGGCCGAGGACGGCGGGATCCGCGACGAGCACCTCGACGCGGCCGAGCGCATGGCCCGCCACCTCGTCGAGCTGGACAGCGCGTCGGCCGACGCCCACTACTGGCTGGCGGTGGCGCTCGGGATCCGAACCGAGCACAGCGGGCCCTGGCAGAAGCTCACCACGGGGCGGGAGGTGTTCTTCACCACGGCGCGGGTGCTGGAGCTCGACTCCCTGCACGCCGGGGGACATGAGATGATGGGCCGCCTGCATGCAGGCGTGATGCGCCTCCCCTGGCTGGTGCGGAGCCTCGCGCTGCGCATGGGGATGGGACAGGTGCTGGGAGATGCGTCGTGGGCGCAGGCCGAGGCGCACTACCGGCGGGCCGCCGAGCTGGACCAGACTGCCATCGCCCCCCGGCTGGAGCTGGCCAAGCTGCTCCTCGGGCAGGGGCGCGAGGACGAAGCCGGCCCGGTGCTGGCGGCCACCGTGGAGCTGCCCGCACGCAGCACCGTGGACGAACGCATGCTGGACGAGGCGCGGGGGCTGCTGCGGCGCCTCCCCGTGGTCCTCCCCGCCGGGCGGAGCTGAGGCCGAGGAGCGCGCGCCATGAAGTTCAAGGAATTCGAGCGGGCCGCGCGGGAGGCCTACGAGGATGTCCCCGAATCGTACAAGGAGGGGATCGACGACCTGGTGGTGAGCCGGGAGGCGCTCCCGCACCCGACGCTCCCCGACATCTTCACCCTCGGCGAGTGCGTGACCGAGGACTACGCGTCGGACTTCGGCGGCCCCGAGACCACGCGCTCGCGGGTGGTGCTGTACTGGGGCTCCTTCAGGAACCTTGCGGCGCTGAACCCGGACTTCGACTGGGGGGAGGAGCTCTGGGAGACGCTCACCCACGAGCTGCGCCACCACCTGGAGTCGCTGGCGCGGGAGGACGCGCTGGAGGGCGTGGACTACGCCCTGGACGAGACGTTCAAGCGCGACGAGGGGGAGGACTTCGACCCCTGGTACTACCAGCGCGGCGACGCGCTGGGCGATGGCGTCTACCGCGCGGAGAAGAGCTGGTACGTGGAGCGGCCGTGGACGGAGCGGGAATTCGCCGCCGCCGGGTGGGTGGAGTTCGCGTGGAGGGGAGAGCGCCATCGCATTCCCCGACCGGTGGAGCTGGGCGACGTCCACTTCGTCTGGATCGGGGGAGTGGAGCTGGGCGACGACGAGACGCTCGAGCTCGTGCTGGTGCGCCGGCGGTCGTGGTGGGGGGACGCCCGCCGGCTCTTCGGCACCTCCCGGCCCGTGGTGCTCGAGTCCGAGGCCGACGCGGAACCGTGTCCGGACGGGGGGTAGCCCACGGCGCATGAGCTTCCACGACGCGTACCTGCGCCTCACCCCCTTCGAGCTCGCGTTCCCCGGCGCCGGGGCGTCCGGGGGCACGCCCCTCCAGGGCGCCACCCCGCTCCGGGAGTACGGCGTGCTCGCGTTCCACGCGGTCCCCTTCCAGCAGGCCGGGTGCCCCGTGTTCCTCCTGGACACGGCGCTGTGCCGCTCCCTGACGGGAGCCTGGGAAGGGAGGGGGGCGCCCGCGCCGCCCGGGTCCGCGGGGTACGTCCAGCTCCCGCGAAACCTCTTCTGGGCCCACGCCGAGCCGGGGGCGCCGCCCGAGCCGGTGGACGGGTTCTTCTGGACGGTCTCCGCCGGGGCGGTCCTGCACCTGCTCCTCGCCACGGGGATGCGGGACGGGAGGCCCGGCCTCTCCATCGTCCCCGTCGCCGATGCGCCGCTGGCGGAGGCGGGCGCATGGCTCGCCGCTGCCGTGCGGGAGGACGGGCCCGACTTCGCCACCACGCTTCCCGGGGGTGAGCTGCAGGGGCTCCTCTCCTTCACGGCTGCCGGGGAGGTGCTGAAGCTGGCCGCGCGCCTCTTCGCCCACCTGGCGGGCTCGCCGGAGGCCTCGGGCCCAGGCGAGCCGGGGCCCGAGGGCGCGTCGCCGGCGCCGTCGAGGCTCACGTACCGGCGCGTGACCCTGGGCGGAGGAGGAGCATAGCGTGGCGAGGGAATCGAAGCGGGCGCGGGCCGCGCGGGCCGCGGAGGTCTACGACGTGCTGGCCGCCGAGTATCCCCAGGCCCACTGCGAGCTGGACTTCGTGGACCCCTTCCAGCTGGGCGTGGCGACCATCCTGTCGGCGCAGACCACCGACGTGCGCGTGAACATGGTCACCCCCGAGCTCTTCCGCCGGTACCCGGAGGCCCGGGCGCTGGCGTCGGCGCGCCAGGAGGACGTTGAGGAGATCGTCCGCACGACCGGGTTCTTCCGGAACAAGGCGGCGAACATCATCGGCTTCGCCCGGGCCGTGGTGGCGGAGCACGGCGGCCAGGTCCCCCGGACCATGGCCGAGCTCCACGCCCTCCCGGGCGTGGGTCGTAAGACCGCGAACGTCATCCTGGGCAACGCCTTCGGCGTGGACGAGGGCGTGGTGGTGGACACCCACGTGAAGCGGCTCTCGTTCCTGCTCGGATTCACGCGGGAGCGCACCCCGGAGAAGATCGAGGAGGACCTCATGGAGCTCTTCCCCCGCGAACGGTGGACGCTCCTCTCCCACCTGCTCATCTGGCACGGGCGACGGGTGTGCGACGCCAGAAGGCCGCGCTGCGAGGCGTGCGCGGTGGCGGGGCTGTGCCCTTCGTCGCGCGTGTGAGGAGCCGGGGTCGGGTGCGGCGCCCCCTCCGGTCCCCTTCTTCCCCGGAGCGCCAAGCCCCACTTTGACGGGGAGACGGAGCCGCCAAAGGAGGAATCCCATGCCCGACCGTGCCGAAGCCCTCGCCCTCCTCCACGAGTGGGTGGAGAACGACGCCCTGCGCAAGCACATGTACTCCGTGGAGGCCGCGGTGCGGCAGTACGCCCGCCTGCGCGGCGCCGACGAGGATCTGTGGGGGCTGGCGGGGCTCCTCCACGACCTGGACTGGGAGAAGCACCCGGAGCAGCACCCGCTCAAGGGCGTGGAGCGCATGCGCGAGCTCGGGTATCCCGAGGAGATCCTCCACGCCGTCCTCGCCCACCGGGAGGAGTTCACCGGCGTGCAGCCCGAGAGCGATCTGGACCGGGTCCTGTACGCGTGCGACGAGATCTCCGGGCTCGTCTTCGCCTGTTGCCTCGTGCGCCCCACCGGGATCGACGACCTCACGCCCAGGTCGGTGGTGAAGAAGCTCAAGGACAAGGCGTTCGCCGCGGGCGTGGACCGGCACGACGTGGAGAAGGGGCTCGGCCTCATCGGCGTCGAGCGCAACGAGCACATCCAGAACGTCATCGACGGGATGCGCGCCGTGGGCGCGGAGCTGGGGATCCGCGGCGCGGACCTGCAGAGGTAGCGGCAGGAACCCGCCTCTTCCGGGGCGGGTACGGAGGTCTGAACCCCCAGGAGACGCCGCCCTTCCCATGCTCCGACCCTCCGCCCTGCTCGCCATGGCCTGCGCCGCCCTCGCGGGCGGAGCCGCGCGCCCTGCGGCCGGCCAGGACGTGGAGCTCCTCTCGCGTCACTACGGGACGCCCCTGCCGGACGGGTACCATCGGACCCGCGCCGCCTTCCCCCGGGCCTTCGAGTTCGGCACCGGGCGTGCGGTGCGCCTCGGGGAGCGGCTCCGGCAGCTGGAGACGGTGCGCGCCGAGGCCGTCCGCGTGGGACCTTCGGCGGCCCTGGGAGCCAGAGACGACGTGGTGGAGGGGACGTTCCACATCCCCCTCGTCCTCGGGCTCTACTCCAACTCTCCTCCCGGCGCGGTCCCCTTCACCCGCGAGGGGATCCACGAGGCGTACTTCGGGAGCGGGAACGCGACCATCCGGGCCTACTACGACGAGGTCTCGGGGGGGCGGGTGAAGCTCGGCGCGGACGTGAGCGATTGGGTGCGCTCGTCGCTGTCGGACACGGCCGCCACGGCCGGTCAGAGTGGCCTCACCGTGGGTTCCACGGGAGCGTTCATCGTGGACCTGCTCCGGAAGCTCCCCCCTGGCATCGACTGGGGCGCCTACGACAACGACGGTCCCGACGCCATTCCCAACTCGGGGGACGACGACGGGTACGTGGACGTCCTGGCCGTGCTCCAGCCAGGCCAGGGCGCCGAGTGCGGGACGACCAACCGGAACTACCGGATCTGGTCCCACCGGTGGGCGCTCCGGTACGCCTCGCGGGAGGCCAAGGACACGAACGGCTGGGTGACGGCCGCACCGTCGGCGCGGGGCGGCTTCATCCGCGTGGACGACTACGTGGTCCAGCCGACGTACGCCTGCGGCGGCAGCGGCCTGAACGAGATCGGAGTGTTCACCCACGAACTCGGGCACGCCTTCGGGCTCCCCGACCTCTACGACACCTTGGAGGACAACGGGAAGCACCAGGGCGCGGGGAACTGGGACCTCATGGCGACGGGCTCGTGGGGGTGCAACGGGCAGTCTCCCGATTTCCCGTGCCACCTGGGCGCGTGGAGCAAGATGGTGATGGGGTGGGCAGACGTGCGCACGCTCCCCCAGGACACGGACCTGGGCACGCTCACCCTCCCGGCGGTGGAGACCTCGGGGAGGGTGCTGCGCATCGACGCCGCCGACGGCTCCCGTGACTTCTACCTCCTGGAGAACCGGCAGCGGGTGGGCTTCGACGGGCGGCTGTACAACGACGGCATGCTGGTGTGGCGGGTGAGCCAGGACATCGTGGACGCCCGCTGGAGCGCCAACCAAGTGAATGCGCACGCCCGCCTCGGAGTCTGGATCCGCGAGGCCGACGGCCTGAACGAGTTGGCAACCCCCGGGTGTCCCCGGGGGAATGCGGGGGACACGTACCCCTTCGTCGGGCCTCTGCGGGGGTGCAACAACCAGGTCGCCGACGGTGAGAACCGCGTCTTCCACGCCGCGTCCGCCCCGTCTTCGGTCACCGACGCGGGGAAGCCGTCCGGCCTCACGCTCACCGACATCCGCAAGGAGGCGGGCGTGGTGTCGTTCCGCGCGAGCACCCGCTTCACGCGCATGGCCGTCCGATCCGAGGGGGATGCCGGGAAGGGTGGCCTCTTCACCGTGAACGGCGCGCCCATGGCCGAGGCCTTGGCCACCTACCGCTCGGCGCCCTTCTCCAGCTTTTCGGTTGCGGCGGCGGCCGGGGAGAGCCTGGGGCCGGGGGTGCGCCGCCCCTTCACGGGGTGGAAGGACGACCCGGCCGCCGCGAGGGGTCGCACCCTGGTCACGCCCCTCCAGGACGTGGAGTTGGTCGCGCGTTACGCCGGCGAGCAGGTGGAGCTGGCCGTGGAGCTCAAGGGGGGGCAGGGCGACGTGGCCCCCGGCACGCTCGTCACCCAGCCTGCCGCCGCCGACCTCTGGTTCGCGCCGGGCACCTCCCTGACGGTGCAGGCCCAGGCCCGGAAGGGGTTCGGCTTCCTGCGCTGGGGTGGAGCGTTGGCGGGCCGGCCCAACCCCACCACCCTGACGCTCACCGGACCCGTGCAGGCCGCCGCCGAGTTCGAGCTCACCTACAGGGTGGCCGCCACGACGGTGCGCGTCCGGGCCGCCGAGGACCCCCTGATCACCCTGGAGCCCGAGAACGGGACGCCCCCGTACACATGGAAGGTGGTGTCCGGCACCCTCCCCGAGGGATTGTCCCTGAACCTGGTCGGGCAGCTCTTCGGCGCCGCGATGGAGACCGGTGCCTTCCCCCTCGGCGTGGAGGTGGGCGACGGCATCGGGCTGACCGCCCGGGGCGACCTCGTCCTCCAGGTGGACGACGCCACCATCCCCGCGGCGAACCTGGCCTCCAAGTTCCTCCTCGCGGGGCCCGCCCTCACCTCCGTGCAGAGCGCCTACCTGGACCGGCGGGGGAACGGCGACGGGAACTACGACCTGGGTGACTTCCGCGCCTGGGTGCTCGCCCACCCGGGCCTCGCGCTCAGCGCGCCCATGCGGGCGCTGGCGGCGCCCCGGAAGGTGGTCGTCCCCGTCCTCCCGGTCGGCAAGCCGGAGGTGCAGCGATGAGCGCGCGACGCAGGCTCGCGTCGGGTCTCGCCCTGTCCGCGGCCCTCGCCCTGGCGGCATGCGACTCGGGCCCCGAGGGCCCGGGCGTCCTCGCCGCCAAGGTGACGTCGCCCCAGCCCCTGGGCGCCGTGGTGCTGGAGTTCACCGGAGCCGGGATCACGGGCTTCGAGGCCCGGGGCACGACCCAGGTCTTCGGCGCGGTGGGGGGCGCGGGAAGCCAGCGGCACCGGGTCATCCTGGTGAGCCCCGCCGGCACCACCGAGATCCCCTTCGGGATCGCATTCCAGGACCGGGCGGGCGAGCTGCCGTCGGTGGTGGCGATCACGGCATCGTCGCCCTCGAACGCCAACGCATCGGCGGCCGGGCTGAAGGTGCGCATCGAACGGTAGGAAGCCTCCGGGACCTCGCTCCCGGTTTCGGCTTGCTCCCCCACCCGCCTTGCGCCACCTTTCTGCGGCCCGTCGGCCGGGATGCCGGCGGTCCCCCGCCGATCGCCCGAAGACCACCACCTGGGCCGACGGATCGGGGAAGCGTGCTGACGCCTGGCCCGCCCCCCCCTCCCGCGGCCCGCCACCGGCGCCTGACTTGCCCCGACGCGACGACCTCGAGACGATCCTGATCCTCGGCTCCGGGCCCATCATCATCGGCCAGGCCTGCGAGTTCGACTATTCCGGGACCCAGGCGGTGCGCGCCCTGAAGGAGGAGGGATACCGGGTCGTCCTGGTGAACTCCAACCCCGCCACCATCATGACCGACCCGGACCTGGCGGACCGGACCTACATCGAGCCGCTCACGGCCGAGTGGGTGGAGAAGGTCATCGAGCGGGAGAAGCCCGACGCGCTCCTCCCCACCACGGGCGGACAGACGGCCCTGAATCTGGCGATGGAGCTGCACCGGAGCGGCGTGCTGGAGAAGCACGGGGTGGAGCTCATCGGCGCCAACGAGCGCTCCATCGAGATGGCCGAGGACCGCGAGCACTTCACCGCGGCCATGCACCGCATCGGGCTCCACGTCCCCCACGGAGGCTTCGCCCGCACCGTGGAGGAGGGGCTCGTCATCGTCGAGGATACCGACTACCCCGCGATCATCCGCCCCTCGTTCACGCTGGGCGGGACGGGCGGAGGCATCGCCTACAACCGCGAGGAGTTCGAGGTCGCGGTGAGGAAGGGGATCGACGCGTCCCCCATCGGCGAGGTGCTCATCGACCGCTCGGTCATCGGTTGGAAGGAATACGAGCTCGAGGTGGTGCGCGACGGCGCGGACAACGTCATCATCGTGTGCGCCATCGAGAACTTCGATCCCATGGGCGTGCACACCGGCGACTCCATCACGGTGGCGCCGGCGCAGACGCTCACGGACGTCGAGTACCAGAGGATGCGCGACGCCTCCATCGCCATCATCCGCGAGATCGGCGTGGAGGCCGGGGGGTGCAACATCCAGTTCGCCGTGAACCCCGAGAACGGCGATCTGCTCGTGGTGGAGATGAACCCGCGGGTGTCGCGCTCCTCGGCGCTGGCGTCCAAGGCCACCGGATTCCCCATCGCCCGGGTGGGGGCCAAGCTGGCCGTCGGCTACCGCCTGGACGAGCTCCCCAACGACATCACGAAGACCACGCCCGCCTCCTTCGAGCCGGTGCTGGACTACGTGGTCGTGAAGATCCCCCGCTTCGCCTTCGAGAAGTTCCCCGAGTCCGACGACACCCTGGGTGTGCAGATGAAGTCGGTGGGCGAGACCATGGCGGTGGGGCGCACGTTCCGCGCGGCGTGGCAGAAGGGCTTCCGCGGGCTCGAGTCGGGGCGCCACGGGTGGGTGAGGGGGAAGCGCCTGATCGACGACGGGCTCAAGACCGACGACGCCCAGGCGCTCCTCGCGGCCCTGCGCCGGCCCACGCCGGGCCGCCCCTACCAGCTGAAGCGGGCCATGGAGGCAGGCATCTCCGACGAGGACATCTTCGAGGCCACGAAGATCGACCCGTGGTTCCTCGACCAGCTCCGGCAGATTCTCGAGCAGGAGGCGGCGTACGCCGCTGCGCCGGAGGTCACCCCTGCGCTGGTCAGGCACATGAAGCGCGAGGGGTTCAGTGACCTCCAGCTCGCCGAGCTGCGTGGGGAGAGGGAGGCCGACGCCCGCGCACGTCGCTGGGCGTGGGACATCCACGCCACCTTCAACGTGGTGGACACGTGCGCGGGGGAGTTTCCCGCCGCCACCCCCTACTTCTACTCGTCGTACGAGGACGAGACCGAGTCGGTGCGCTCGGACCGGGACAAGGTGGTCATCCTGGGGAGCGGCCCGAACCGCATCGGCCAGGGAATCGAATTCGATTACTGCTGCGTGCAGGCCGTGCTCGCGCTCAAGGAGGCCGGGCTCGAGACCATCATGGTGAACTCGAACCCCGAGACCGTCTCCACCGACTTCGACATCAGCGACAAGCTGTACTTCGAGCCGCTCACCCTGGAGGACGTGCTGGAGATCCTCCACCTGGAGAAACCCCGGGGCATCATCGTCCAGCTGGGCGGGCAGACGCCCCTCAAGCTGGCGAAGGGATTGGAGGAGGCGGGGATTCCGGTGCTGGGGACGTCGGTGGACGCCATCGACCGCGCCGAGGACCGGGACCGCTTCGCCGAGGTGTGCCGCAAGATCGGCGCCCGCGTCCCCGACAACGGGATCGCCACGAGCGAGGCGGAGGCGCTGGAGGTGGCCCGCAGGATCGGCTTTCCCGTCCTCGTGCGCCCGTCCTATGTGCTCGGCGGGCGCGCCATGCGCATCGTCTACGACGAGGACTCGCTGACGCGCTACTTCGCCGAGGCGGCGCGGGCCTCGGGGGACCATCCCGTCCTCGTGGACCGGTTCCTGGAGGACGCGTTCGAGGCCGACGTGGACTGCCTTGCGGACGGGACCGACGTGGTGGTGGGCGGCATCATGCAGCACATCGAGGACGCCGGCGTCCACTCGGGCGACTCGGCGTGCGTGCTCCCGCCCTACCTCCTCACCCCGCTGGCGCTGGAGGAGATGCGCGAGCTGACGCGGAAGTTCGCGTTGGAGCTGGGGGTCGTGGGGCTCATGAACGTCCAGTACGCCATCAAGGACGGCGTGGTGTACGTGCTGGAGGTGAACCCGCGGGCGTCCCGCACCGTGCCCTTCGTGAGCAAGGCCACCGGCGTGCCCCTGGCGCGCCTGGCGGCGCGGATCATGGCCGGGGAGCGCATCCGCGATCTGGACATCCCCGCCGAGCTCACGGTGCCCGGGGTGGCGGTGAAGGAGGCGGCCTTCCCCTTCAACCGCTTCGACGTGGACGTGATCCTGGGTCCCGAGATGCGCTCCACAGGCGAGGTCATGGGCTTCGACGACTCCTTCGGCATGGCGTTCGCCAAGGCGCAGGTGTCCGCCGGGAACGTGCTCCCGGAGGAGCCCGGCGATCTCATCGTGACCGTGAACGACCGGGACAAGGCCACCGTCACACCCATCCTTCGCCGCTTCGCCGACCTGGGCTTCAGGATCCTGGCCACCAGGGGAACGCAGGAGTATCTGAAGCGCCTGGGCGTCCCGGCGGAGCGCATCCACAAGGTCCACGAGGGGCGTCCGAACATCGTGGACCACATCGTGAGCGGCGGCGTGCGGCTGCTCATCAACACGCCGCTCGGCAAGGCGTCGCAGTACGACGACTACGCGATCCGCCGGGCGGCCATCATGTACAAGACGCCGTACCTCACCACCATGTCCGCCACCTCGGCGGCGTGCGACGCGCTCATCGCCATGAAGAACCGCACCCATTCGGTGCGGTCCCTGCAGGAGCGCATCGCGTCGGTGGCGGGGCGCGGAGACTGAGGCCCCGCACGTGAACGCGTCCCTGCCCGTCGGCTTCTACATGCACCCGGCCTCGCCGCTCCACGACACCGGCTGGGGCCACCCGGAGCACCAGGGGCGTCTGCGGGCGCTGGCGTCGGCGGTGGGGAAGGACATGGTGGCGCTCCACGGCCGCGTCGAGCAGCGCGAGGCGCCCGAGGGAGCGGTGGAGGACGTGCTCCTGGTGCACCCGGCGGGCTACGTGAACATCATCCACGAGATGTGCGACGCCGCCGACGCCCAGCAGAAGATCTTCTCCATCGACAACGACACCCGGGTCTCTCCGGCGACGTGGGAAGCGGCGCTGGGAAGCGTGGGCGGCGCCGTGGCCGCAGCCCGGGCCGTGGCCGACGGGATGCTGTCGTCCGCGTTCGTGGCGACGCGACCGCCTGGCCACCACGCGACGCCGAGCCGTGCCATGGGGTTCTGCCTGTTCAACAACGTTGCCGTGGCGGCTCGCTTCCTCCAGGCTTCCGGACGGGCCGAACGCGTCCTGGTCATCGACTGGGACGTGCACCACGGGAACGGGACCCAGGACGTGTTCTACGAGGACCCCACGGTCTTCTACCTCTCGCTCCACCAGTCGCCCCACTTTCCCGGCACCGGGGACGAGCGCGACACGGGTGCAGGGCACGGGCGGGGCACCACGCTGAACGTCCAGGTGGCCGCCGGCACGCCCCGGGAGACGTACCGAGCCCGCTTCACCGAGGCGCTGGGCCGCTCGGTGGAGGACTGCCGCCCCGACTTCATCCTGATCTCGTCGGGGTACGACGCGCTCTCCGGAGACCCCCTGGGCGACCAGCTCCTGGAGCCCCGGGACTTCCACGAGATGACCCGGGAGGTCCTGGCCCTCGCCGACCAGGCGTGCGGGGGCCGTGTGGTGGCGGTGCTGGAGGGCGGCTACGATCCCGAGCGCCTGGGGCTGGCCACCGTGCAGACGGTTCGGGCATTGGCGGGGATCGAGCCTATCTGAACTCCCGCCAGATCTCCTGGCGCACCAGGTCCCGCATCCCCGCCGAGCTCGGCTGGTCGGCCGGGTTGGGGTACAGGCGGCGGGTGGCGGCGTCGAGCCCGGGCGAGAAGCTGTCCAGGGCGGCCCAGCTTGAGAGCTTGAAGACCCGCATGTGGGTCCAGTCGGCTCCCTCGGCACCAGTGCGCAGCGCAGGCGTGTAGGTGTGCACCTCCTCGAAGACCCCCGCCTTGCGGGCTTCCGCGTCGATCTTCTCCGCCACGTCGCGGACGTAGGCGGCGTACTGGGACTCCTGGCCGGCCCGGGCCTTCCAGTAATACACGACGTAGATGGGCTCGGGCGCCGCCTGGGGCACCTCGGACGTGGACGCGCCCAGGGCCAGGGGAAGGACGAGCGCGAGGGAGCGAAGTACGTGACGGGGTGGCATCGTCCGGGTTCCTGGGGTGGAGTTCGGATGGGCAGGCACGGGCGACAATCTGAGGCCCCATCCCCCTCGGGGAAACCACGGACGTCCGGAGCGGGGCTTCCTCCACGCCGTCCGCCCCCCTCAGGCGTTACTATTTCTCCATGAACGCGAGACAGGCCCTTCTGCTCCTGGTCCTCGCCGCCGCCCCCGCGGCGGCCCAGTCGCCCCCGGCCTCGGGGGAGGCGATGACCATCCACCCGGAGGCCAAGGCCGCCATCGACGGGCTCTGGTCGCCGTACTGTCCAGGGATGATGCTGGCGGTGTGCACCTCCCCCGGGGGCGCCATGCTGCGCGACTCGGCGCAGAGCTGGGCGTCCCAGGGGCTCTCCTCCGACTCCATCATCGGGCGCGTCATCGCCGAGTACGGGGAGGAGTACCGCGCCGAGCCCCTCGCCGCGGGCACCGGGCTCATGGCCTGGGTGATCCCACCCCTGATCCTCCTGGCCGGTCTGGGGGCGGTGGCCGCCGTGCTGGCCCGCCGCCGGCGCGTGGCCCCGGCCATGGCAGCCTCCGGTACGGCCGCCTCGGCCCCCGCCGTTGCGGCCGGGGACGAAGCGCGCCTCAGGGCGGCGATGAAGCAGCTGGACGAGGAGGAGGAGCCGGTCTTCTGACGCGCGACCGGCAGGGAGGCTGTGGCCGCCGCGTTGCCGCCCGGCTCCCGCACCCTACCTTATCTCCCATGCCGTCCCCCACCGCCCGGTCCTCCGGGAGCCAGCCCGTGGCCCCCTCCATGCTGGACATGGTCCGGTTGAGTCCTCGCCGGCTCTTCCCTCCGGGGGGCGTGGACCTCTACCGGCAGATCGCCCTCCTCTCGGAGATGGCGGAGGGGGGCGAGGTCCTGGATGTGGCCGCCGGCACGGGCGCGCCGCTGGAGTACTTCGTCCGGGAGCACGGCGTTCACGGCTCGGGGGTGGAGGCCGATCCCCGGCTGGTGGAGGCCGCCGACGCCCGGGCCCGGGCCGAGGGTGTGGCGGCGAGGATCCAGTTCCAGACGGCCCCGTTCGACGCCCTCCCGTACCGCGACCAGATCTTCGACGTGGTGGTGGGAGAGCTGGGCTTCGCCGCCCACTGCGACCCGGTCGACGCCGTCCGGGAGATGGTCCGGGTGACCAAGCCCGGGGGGAGGGTCGTCCTCGTCCGCCTGGTCTGGAAGGCGCCGGTGGACGCTGCCCGCCAGGAGGCCATCACCCGCCAGCTGGGAGCCCGGCCCCTCATGCTCGTGGAGTGGAAGCGCATGCTCCGGGACGAGGGGGTCACCGCGGTCCACATCGAGGACTGGTCCGAGGAGGAGACCTCCTTCCGCCCCCGGGTGGACAAGCCCTTCCCGGACTTCAGCGAGGTCTTCACCGTCTGGGAGAAGCTCGTCGTCCTGCGCCGGGCCTGGGCGCGCTGGGGGCTCCAGGGGGTGCGATGGCTCCTCGAGCGGGAGTGGGAGATCCACCGTCTCCTCACCCACGAGCGGATCCTGGGGCTTGTCCTCCTCGTCGGCCGGCGCGCTTCGGTCGAGCAGGAGCCGCACGACGCCCCGGGCGGGCCGGAGTCGTCCGGGGAGGGGCCGGCGGCAGCGGTCGCGGCCGCAGGCACACCGGAGGCGCGCCGGGGTGGCAGGAAGGGCGACGCAGGGGAAGGGGACGCGGGCACCTCAGGCCTCCCGCTCTTCGGCGCCGGCGCGGAGAAGGGCAAGGACTAGCGGGCCGACGCGGCCCGACCCACCGATCCACGAACGCGAAGGGAGCACCGTGAGCGACTCCATCCTGTGCACTGAAGAGGGGATCCGACAGGTCCAGGAGGCCCTGCGCGAGCAGGACCTGGACGGCTGGCTCCTGTACGAGTTCCGGGGCGCGAACCCCATCGCCAAGTCCATGCTGGGCGTGGGGAAGACCACGCGGCGCGCGTTCTTCCTCATCCCTGCGGAAGGGGAGCCCCAGGCGCTCCTGCACGCCATCGAGGGTTCGTCGTGGCGCCACTGGCCATGGGCCCGGCGCACCTACTCCGGATGGCGCCAGATGGAGGACGCCCTGGGCGAGATGCTGCGCGGCCGGGGGCGGCTGGCCATGGAGGTATCCCCAGGCGCCGCCGTCCCCACGCTGGACTACGTCCCCGCCGGGCTGGCGGAGGTGCTCCTCCGCAGCGGGATCGAGGCCGCGTCCTCGGGGAACCTGGTGTCACGCTTCTACTCGGTGTGGACCGACGCTCAGCTCGCCGACCACCTGGAGGCATCGGAGATCCTCCCCCGGGTCGCCATGGAGGCGTTCCGGAAGGCGGCTTCGGCCATCGGCGGCGGGAAGCCCACCACCGAGGGCGCCCTGTCCGACTGGATCCGGAGCGAGTTCCGGCGGCACGGGCTCACGGAGAACATGGAGTGCATCGTGGCCGTGGGCCGTACCGCGTCCGACCCCCACTACGCCCCCGAGGGAGCAGGCGAGACCATCCGCCGCGGGGATCTCCTCCTCATCGACCTCTGGGCCGGCAAGCCCGGATCGGTCCCTGCGGACCAGACCTGGATGGGGATGATGGGCCCGGAGGTGGACGCCCGCACCCGGGAGATATGGGAGGCGGTGCGCGACGCCCGCGACGCGGCGCTCGCGTTCCTGAAGGAGCGCTTCGACGCGGGCCAGGAGGTGCGAGGCTACGAGGTGGACGACGTGTCACGGACCGTCATCGCCGAGCGCGGGTACGGTGCGTATTTCGTGCACCGCACAGGGCACTCCATCGACACCGTGCTGCACGGGAGCGGGCCGAACCTGGACAACCTGGAGACCCGTGACGACCGGCTGCTCATCCCCGGCGTGGGCTTCTCCGTGGAGCCCGGGATCTACCTCCTGGGCGACATCGGCGTGCGCAGCGAGGTCAACGTCTACTGGAGCGCCGAGGGGCCGGTGGTGACCCCCGCCGAGATCCAGCGGGAGATCTTCTTCTTCCTCGACGGTTGAGCGCCGCCGTCCGGGGAGCGGCGTCGCCGCCCCGGGGCGCCGGGGAGGGTTCCGGCGCCCGGGTGGAGGTGGCGCTTCCGCTCCCCATCTACCGCACGTTCACCTACCGGGTGGAGGGGGCGCCCCCCCCCTTGGGAGCCCGGGTCCTGGTTCCGTTCCGGGGAGAGAAGCGCATCGGGTGGGTGGTGGGGCCCGGCGAGCAGGGCCCGATCCGCGGGCTCAAGGCCGTCCTCTCCGTGCTGGACGCCGAGCCCACGGTGGCCGCCGACGTCCTCGCGCTGTGCCGGTGGATGGCCGACTACTACGTCACGCCCCTGGGGATCGCCCTGCGCTCGGCGCTGCCCGCGGTGCTCGGAGACGCATCCAGGAGCGCCGCGCTGCCGGTGAAGCGGCGGCGCGTGGTCCGCCTCACCCGGGAGCTGGGGACGCTGGCCGAGCGCGAGGAGCTCTTCGGCCGGGCCGGGCGGCAGCGGGAGGCCTACGAGGCGGTGGAGGCGGCCGGAGGCGTCCAGGAGCTGGCGCACCTGATGGACGAGCTCCGCTTCAGCCGCGGCGTCGTGTCCCAGCTGGAGGGCAAGGGGCTGGTGGAGGTGGTGGACCAGGAGATGCTGCGGGATCCGTACGCCGACACCCCCGCTCCTCCGCCTCCCGACCACGTCCTCACGCCGGAGCAGCGCGCGGCGCTGGACTCCCTCGTGGCGGCGCTGGACGAGCGCGAGCCGGCGCCCTTCCTCCTCCAGGGCGTCACCGGTTCGGGGAAGACGCTGGTGTACGTGGAGCTCCTCCGCGCGGCGCTGGCCCGGGGCCGCACGGCCATCGTCCTCGTGCCCGAGATCTCCCTCACGCCCCAGACCGTGTCCCGGTTCCGCTCCCACTTCGGGGACCAGGTGGCGGTGCTGCACTCGGGGCTCTCCGACGGGGAGCGCTACGACGCCTGGCGTCAGCTCCAATCCGGGCAGCGGCGCATCGCCGTGGGGGCGCGCTCCGCCCTCTTCGCCCCCCTGCAGAACCTGGGCGCGCTGGTGGTGGACGAGGAGCACGACGGGAGCTACAAGCAGTCGGAGGCCCCCCGCTACCAGGCCCGCGACCTGGCCGTGATCCGGGCCCGCACCCACGGGGCGGTGTGCGTGCTCGGGAGCGCGACCCCCTCCCTGGAGAGCTGGCAGAACGCGCGCACCGGCAAGTTCCGCAGGCTCCTCCTGCCTTACCGGGTGGGCGGCGCCCGCCTCCCGGAGGTGCGCGTGCTGGACCTGCGCGTGGGGCGAAGGCAGCGCGACGAGGGCGGCCCACGGGTTGCGGCTCGGGCCGCGGGTGGGCGCGAGGACGCAGGCGGGCGCGAGGACCCGGGCCGCGGCGGCAGCGTGCTCTCCCGGGAGCTGGTGGCGGCGGTGGACGAGCGTCTCCGGCGGCGGGAGCAGGTCATCCTCCTCCTGAATCGCCGCGGATACGCTGCGTTCGTGCAGTGCCGGGAGTGCGGCGAAGTGGAGCAGTGCGAGAACTGCTCCGTGTCCCTCACCTTCCACCGCACCACGCGCCGGATGGTCTGCCATCACTGCCGCTACGAGGAGCCCGAGCCCACGCGCTGCACCCGGTGCGGGTCGCAGGACCTGTCGTTCCGGGGCCTCGGCACCGAGCAGGTGGAGCGCATCGCCGCCGAGGCCTTCCCCGAGGCACGCCTGGCGCGCATGGACGTGGACACGACCTCGGGGAAGTGGTCGCACCAGGAGATCTTGGGCCGCGTGGAGCGGGGCGAGGTGGACATCCTCCTGGGCACCCAGATGATCGCCAAGGGGCTGGACTTCCCCCGGGTCACGCTGGTGGGGGTGGTGAACGCCGACGTGGGGATGCACCTCCCCGACTTCCGCGCCAGCGAGCGTACCTTCCAGCTCCTGTCGCAGGTGGCGGGGAGGGCGGGGCGGGGTGTGCTGGGCGGAGAGGTCATCATCCAGACGTCCCTCCCCGAGCACTACGCGATCCGCGCCGCCGTGACCCACGACTTCGAGGCCTTCGCCCAGCGCGAGCTCGCCGAGCGGGAGCGCCCGCGCTATCCACCCCACGTGCGCCTCGTGAACGTGGTGCTCTCCAGCCCGGACCAGACCCTGGCGGCGGGCGCCGCCGAGGCGGCGGTGGCGTGGCTCCGGCCCCGCCTCGCCCGCTCGGTGCGACGAGGTGGGGAAGGGGTGGAGCTCGTGGGTCCTGCGCCCGCCCCCATCGAGAGGCTCCACGGGCGCTGGCGCTGGCACTTCCTCATGAGGGGCCGCTCACCCCTCGCCCTGGGCGAGGCCGCGCGCTGGCTCGCCGAGGAGCACACGCTCCCCGCGGGAGACGTGCGCCTTGCGCTGGACCGGGACCCGGTGGCGCTCCTATGACGCTCGTGCCCCCGCCTGCCCTGACCGGCCGGGAGCGCGTCCGCGTCGCCATGGGGCTGGGCGTGCCCGACCGCGTGCCGGTCTTCTGCCAGCTCGCCATCGGCCACTACTTCCTGAACGCGACCCCTCCGTCCTTCGACATCTGGTTCCGCTCCGAGGGGTTCGCCGACGCACTCATCGAGCTGCAGCGGCGCTATGGGTTCGACGGGATCCTGGTGAACCTTCCCGGCCGCGACCCTGATGTCGAATCGCACATCGCGCGCATCGAGCAGTCGGCTGAGGGGAGCGTCGTGCGTTGGAAGGACGGGAGCTCCACCCGCGTCCCGAAGGACGACAACCCCCACTGGACCGGACCTGGCGGCGAGCACGCGCACCCGGCGTTCGAGACGCTCGACCCGCAGGACCTCTGGTACGTGGAGCCGTGGGACGTCACCGGGATCACCTGTCCGTACCGATGGGGGTTCGAGGCCGGGCCCCGGCCACCGGGTGCCTTCTTCCCTCCCTGGCACCTCGACACCCTCCGCGCGGTGCTGAGCCGCACCAGGGGCCAGGTCTCGGTGCACGCCGAGGTGTTCAGCCCGTTCTCCCAGTTCCTGGACCTGCTCGGATACCAGGCAGCGCTCCTGGCGCTCATGGACGACCCCGGCAAGGCGGCGGCCTGCCTGGAGCGGCTCACGCACGGCGCGGTGGAGCTGGCGTGCGCCCAGGCGGGGGCCGGCGTGGATGCGGTCCTGATCTCGTCGGCGTTCGCGGGCGACGGGTTCATCTCCCCGGGGCACTACCGGGAGTTCGTGCTCCCCTGGGAGGGACGCCTGGTGGCTTCGGTGCGGGAGCGCCATCCGGATGTGAAGGTCTACACGCACACCTGCGGGGGGATCGGCGACCGGCTCGAGCTCATGCTGGAGAGCGGAACCCAGGGGATCGATACGCTCGACCCCCCGCCCCTGGGGACGGTGGAACTGGAGGACGCCGTGCGCACTCTGAAGGGGCGGGCCTTCATCAAGGGGAACATCGACCCGGTGCACACGCTCCTGCACGGCGACGAGGCGGCCGTGCGCGACGCTGTCCTGCACCGGCTGCGGGTCGCCGCGCCCGGCGGGGGCTACATCCTCAGCTCGGCGTGCTCCGTCGCCCCGGGGGTGAAGCCCGGGCACCTCGAGCTCATGACGCGGCTGGCGGTGGAGTACGGACGGTACCGCTGAGGGCTCCCGCCTTCACCTGGCCTGGGCGGTCATCGGCACCATCACGAGCACGGTCGCCAGCACGAGTGCGAGGAACCCGACGAGGGGCAGGCCCCACCATACCAGGCGCGTCGCGCGGCGCCACCTCTTGTCCACGCCGGGCCCCGGCGCGGCGCGATCGTACAGCGGGAACCCGACGACGGCCATGACCACGAGCGAGACGAAGCACGCGCAGAGCATGAACGTCAGGGCGCCCGCGACGAACTCGATGCTGGACGTCGCGAACCCATGCCCGGCCTTGGCCAGGCCGAGGAGCGCCGCGACCGTTCCCGCCCATCCGATGGCGAGCGAAGAAGAGTCGGGCCCGAGGTGGAGTGTGACGGCGAGCTCCGTCACGGAGAACCCGGTCAGGAGGAGGGCGATCTCTCCGACCGTCACCAAGACCAGCCCGCGCGTGTCCATGGGGAACATGTCCGACTCCTCGGGGCGTCTCAGACCGCCCCTCTGGGGCGCTCCAGGAGGCCGACGGCGCCGTGGTCTGCCAGTCGAAGCGTGCCTCTGCCCGGGTGCCCTCGCCTGGTCCTGCCGCGTCCACGGAGGGCGTCTCGATCCGCACGGGCAGCTGCGTGTGCGCCTCGATCGTCACTCGGATCGGGGCCGCTCCTCCTGCCCCGGAGACACGGAAGCTCACCGTCCCAGGCTCGGTGCCCGGGATCGGCTGCCACGCTCCGGCGAGGCTCCGTGCGAGGCGCTCGGGGGTCAGCCACGCATGCGCGGCCCAGAGCGAAGGGTGGTCGGGCGACGGCACCATCGCCCGGGCGGGCCTCAGCGGGCCCTCCAGCTCCGCCAGGCTCGCCCGCTCGGCGGGGAGGACGAAGCTGCGGACCTCGGTGCCGCGCTCGCGATCTCCTCGTGCGGTCGCTCTTCCAGCACCCTCAACAGCACGGCCGTGGCCTGGCGGGGAGGCAGCTGGGCCAGCGCGACCCGCACGCGGGAGACCAGCTCGCCCACCTCGATGCCCGCGTCGGGCTTCCCCTCCGGCCCGGCCGCGACGCCGTCGGGGAGCTCCGCGGCCATCCGGCCGGACTCCGTCCGGCGCCTGCGCAGCGCGTCGAGGGCGGCGTTCGTGCAAACCCTCGGCACGAGGGCCCTCGGGTTGGGGTGGGAGCGCACACGCTCCCGGCGTCGCCACATCACCGCCAGGGCGTCCTGCACGGCGTCCCTCGCCGTCTCCCGGTCGCGGACGATCCTCCAGACCGTGCGTGATATCTGGCTCTCGAGAGGGGCCAGGTATTCCCGATAGAAACCCTCGTCGCTGTCCGCCGGGCACCTCCTACGGGGCTTCCACGGGGGTGATGACCATGATGATGAACGCCATCAGCTCCCGCGCGCTCTCCTCGTGGCGACCTGCCTGCAGGGCTGCCAGGCAGCGCTCGATGCGCTCCCTGCCCCACGCGAGGATGGAGTCCATGTCCTTCGCGCTCTCGGGAACGGCGAACGCGCGACCGCCGTTCAGCGCTCGGTAGGCCGCCTGGAGCTCCGTGAAGACGCGATCGTCCAGGAACCGGCCCTCCCGGGAGTGCGCCGCCGCCGCGTCCACGCCTTCCCGGAATGGTGCAGGGAGGCCGCCGTCCTCGGCCAGCCGGGAGACCGCGCCGACCAGGTTCGTCATCGTCGCCTGCGGGTCCCCCCCGGGGCCCTGGAGCATGCGATCCGCGTTCGTACGGATCACCGTCCTCAGGTCCGCCACCTCCTGCCCCCCGGCAGCGCCGGCCCACCCGAACAGCCCCAGCCCTGCCGCCACCAGCACAACCGACCACTCCGCTCTTGGCATCGTTCACCTCCTCGGCTTCGGCGTCGTGCTCCTCTGCCCCGGTAACCGTTGCAGGGGGGTGGGGCGTTCATGCCTCCTGCGTCACCCCACCACCCGCCCCCACCCGATCCGCTTCACCAGAGCTACGACGACGCCCGCGCAGGCGGCCGCGCCCCCAAAGCAGAGCGCGCCCTTCAGGTACTCCCCGAAGAGCACGAACCCGATGGCCGGGAGCGTGAAGTAGACGATCCCCGCCGCCAGGACGGCGGCGGCCACGGAGAGCCCGAGGTGGCGGTCCACCTCGACCCCGGGGTGCGCCCGGGCCAGGGGACCCCACCCGGGCCCGCCGGGGCGGACCTTGCGATAGAAGCGCTCCAACGTCTCCGGGCTCTCGGGCTTCGTGGCCCACGTCGCCACCAGCCAGGCCGCGATGGTCACGCCGGCCACGGCAGCCATCCGGTATTCGACGGTCTCGATGAGCTGGCTCAAGACCAGGAACGCCACCAGCGACACCACCATGGCGACGATCTCGCTCCACGCGTTGATGCGCCACCAGAACCAGCGGAGCATGAAGACGGCGCCGGTCCCCGCGCCCAGCGCCGTGAGGAGCTTCCACGCCTCGTCGACCGAGATGTCGCGCATGAGCCACGCCGCGACGCTCCCCGCCGCCAGGACCAGGACGGACGCGGCGCGCGACACCCGGGTCAGGTGTCTGTCGCCGGCCTCGGGCCGGACGAACCGCTTGTACACGTCGTTCACCAGGTAGGAGGCGCCCCAGTTGAGCTGGGTGGCGATCGTGGACATGAACGCGGAGAAGAACGCCACCACGAGGAGCCCGCGCACGCCTGCCGGCGCGAGGTCGCGCATGACGCGGGGGAAGCCCACGCCCGGGTTGTCCAGGGTGCGGAGGTCCGGGTAGAGCGCGAGCGCCGCGAACGCCACCATGAGCCACGGCCAGGGCCGCACGCAGTAGTGGGCGATCTGGAACCAGAGGGTGGCCAGCACGGAGTGGCGCTCGTCCTTGGCGGAGGCCATGCGCTGCACGATGTAGCCGCCCCCGCCCGGCTCGGCCCCCGGGTACCAGGTGGCCCACCACTGCACGAACAGCATGGCCAGGAAGACGCCCACGGGCATCCACGGGTCGGCGGCGGTGAAGTCGGGGAAGAAGCGGAACGCATCCTCGCCGCCCGGGAACGTGGCCACCACCTGCGCGCGCATGGCCTGGGCCCCGCCCAGGTGGCCCACGGCCACCACGGCCAGGATGATGGAGCCGGCCATGGCGAGGACGAACTGGAAGAAATCGGTGATGGCCACCCCCCACATCCCGGCGAGCGTGGAGTAGGCGCCCACGATCCCCAGGAGCATCAAGGTCATCCCCCATTCGCCGCCCGGGAGGGAGGCGCGCCCGGCGAACACGGTCTCCTCGAGCACGGTGATCATGGCGCCGGTGACCCACCCCATGATGATGCTGTTCAGCAGGAGCGCGACATAGATCGCACGGAAGCCGCGCAGGAAGGCTGCGGGCCGGCCGCCGTAGCGCAGCTCCACCAGCTCCACATCGGTGAGAACCTCCGAGCGCCGCCACATGCGGGCGTACACGAACACGGTGATCATCCCGCCCAGGGCGAACGCCCACCAGAACCAGTTCCCCGCCAGGCCGTGGCGGGCCACGAGCCCCGTGACCGCGAGCGGCGTGTCGGCCGCGAACGTGGTGGCCACCATGGAGGTGCCGGCGATCCACCAGGGGAGGGAGCGCCCGGACACGAAGTAGTCGGCCAGGCTCCTCCCGGCGCGGTGCCGGTACACGATGCCGATGCCGAACGACAGAAGCAGATATACCGCTATGATCGCCCAGTCGAGACCGTTGAGGATCATGGGCCGCTCGGCCGGCGGGGAGGGGGCGCGTGGCGTTGGATCCTCGAGCGAAGCGCCCGGATGTGATCCGGGGTCGTCCCGCAGCACCCCCCGATGAGCGCGACGCCGATGGCCACGAGTTCCCGTGCCCGGTCCGCCATGGATTCGGGACTCTCGTCGTAGATCAGGTGCCCGTCGCACAGGCGGGGCAGCCCGGCGTTGGGCTGGATCACCACGGGGAGCGCCGAGTGGCGGCGGAATTCCCGGGCGATCTCCACCATCTCACCGATCCCGTTCCCGCAGTTGGAGCCCACCGCGTCGGCGCCGGCCTCCTCCAGCGCTGCCGCGGCGTCGGCCACGGAGTCCCCCATGATCGTGTAGAATCCGCGCGGCGTCTTCTCGAACGTCATCATGGCGGCCACAGGCAGGGCCGGTGCGGCCTCCCTGGCGGCCCGCACCGCGAGCTTCGCCTCCTCCAGGTCGGTCATGGTCTCGATGAAGACCGCGTCCACCCCCGCCGTGGCCAGGATCCCCACCTGGACGAGGAAGCCCGCGTGGACCGCCGCGGGCGGCGCGTCGCCGTACGGCTCCAGGAGCCTCCCGCACGGCCCGCACGAGGCCACCACGTATGCCTTGCCTCCCGCACCCTCCCGCGCCAGGCGCACGGCGTCGCGGTTCACGCGCTCCACCTCCTCGCCGATCCCCGCGAGGGCGAGCTTCAGGGGCGACGCGCCGAAGGTGTTGGTTTCCGCCACCTCGGCGCCGGCCTCCACGTACCGGCGGGCCACCTCCGCCACCCACTCGGGGTGGGTGAGCGTGGCCTCCTCGGGGGGACGCCCGGGAGGGAGCCCCCGCTCCATGAGGAGGGTGCCGGTGGCTCCGTCGCCCACCAGCGTGGGGCCGGAGCGGAGGCGGGTGAGGAAGGGCTCCACCTCAGGGCACTCCGGCGAGACGCTTCACCACGTCCACGGCCGAGTAGGCGTCGGGGGCGTAAGCGTCGGCCCCGAGGGAGCGCGCGTACTCCGCGGAGAGCGGGGCGCCGCCCACCACGGTGCGGATCGTGCCGTCCAGCTTCTCGTCGCGGAGCCGGTCCACCACTTCCCGCATCGCCGGCATGGTGGTGGTGAGAAGCGCCGACATCCCGATGACCGGCGCGCCGTGCTCCACCGCCGCGCGCACCAGGGCCTCGGGGGCCACGTCGAACCCCAGGTCGACCACCTCGAAGCCCGCCCCCCGGAGCATGATCCCCACCAGGTTCTTCCCGATGTCGTGCAGGTCGCCCCGCACGGTGCCGAGCACCACCTTGCCCACGGAGGCGACGCCCTCCGCGGCAAGCAGGGGCGCGAGGGGGTCCATCCCGGCGTGCATGGCGCGGGCGGCCATGAGGACCTCCGGCAGGAAGATGTCGCGCACGCGGAAGCGCTCTCCCACCACCTTCATGCCGGCCAGGAGCCCGTCGTCCAGGATGGCCCGCGGGGGAAGCGACGCGTCGATGGCCTCCAGGGTCAGCGCCTCCACCCGCCGGTGGTCGCCGCCGATGAGCGCCTCGGCGAGGTCGCCCAGGAGCGTCATGACCGACTTCCTCCCACCGCGCGGGCCTCCTGCCCGAGGAGGGTGCGCACCCGTGCCAGGCACGCGCGGGTGGCGCAGGCCGCGCAGAACGGGTAGCTGGGCGTGAAGGGGTGGATCTCCCTCGGGCCGGCGAGGATGACCCCCGACACCGACTTCTCGGGAACCATGAACCCGGCCTCGGTGAGCTGCACGCCGATGCGCCCGGGGCCGAGGTGACGGAAGAGCGCAGCCTGGCCGGAGACGTGCCATCCACAGTACCCGGGGCTGTAGCGAAGCGCGGCGCCGTCGTGCCCGAGCCGTCCCTGGTCGCGGAGGCTCTCCTCGACGCGGCGCTCCACCACCTCCGCCGCCCGGTCCGCCGCCTCGGAGGCGACCGCGTCGAGCGCCGCGGCCAGCGCGTAGTCCCGCTCCGCGAACCGCCGGGCGATGGCGTCGCCGACGCCGGGTCCCAGCGTCACCACGAACAGGGAGATGGCTTCGGCACGCGGGAAGATGTCCGCCACCACCGAGTCCGGGGCGTTCCCCCCGGCTCCCGCGTAGACCCCGGCGAACTCGTCGCGGGAGAGGTCGGCCACCATTCCCACCGGCGCCGCAGCCTCCTCGAATGCGGCGAATGCGGCGCCCACCAGCGCCTCGAGATGGGGCCGCCCCCCCTGGTCGGCGGGGACGTCCAGCGCCGCCAGTACCGCGGCCCCGTCCGGGACCACTTCAGCGACGCTGAGCTGGAGGACCATGGTCGGGGAGGGTAGGAGCCGGCCTCCCCGGGGGCAAGCGGACGCGCCGTCGCCCGGCGCGCCGCGTCCGGTGATCGCGCCCGGGGGAGGATTGCCCGCTCTCGCCGTGTCGGTGTATGTTCGGCCTACGGGTCCCGCGCAACACCACCGTAGGGATCAGGAGGTCGTGTACCCTTGGGCTGCCTGGCGCTGAACGCCTCGTACGAGCCGCTCACCATCGTCCCCCCGAAGCGGGCGGTGAGGCTCGTGCTGGACGGCAAGGCGGAGGTATTGGAGGTGGACGGAAGCAGACGCTTCCGGTCCGCGAGACGGGTGCTGCCCTGTCCCTCCGTGATCCGCCTGGTGCGCTACGTGCACGTTCCCTTCCGCTTTCGCCGCCAGGTCACCAACACGTTCCTGTTCGCGCGGGACGACTACTCCTGCCAGTACTGCGGGAAGCACGCGCACGAGCTCAGGGGGCGGCAGTTCCTCACCCGCGACCACATCCTGCCGACGTCCCGGGGAGGCCTCAACCGCTGGGACAACGTGGTCACGAGCTGCTCTCCGTGTAACAACCGGAAGGGGAACCGCACGCCGAAGGAGGCGGGGATGGACCTCCTGACCGTGCCCCGGGAACCGAACTACGTGCACCTGGTCTGGGCCGTGCGGAGGGTCACCGCCATCCAGGCCAAGTACGTGCGCATGTTCTACGGCGAGGACGCGCTGGAGGCCCTGGGAGGGGTGGCGGCGGAAGCCTGAGGCGTGCCCGGGGCGCTTGCCGGGCGCTCAGTCGTCCAGGTACGCGTACGGCCGCTCGTAGAACTGGCCGTACCCGCGCACCGTCCCCCGGGAGGTGTACTCCTTCCAGCAGATCACCCACCCCCGCACCTCGTCCTGCACCACCTCGTAGGTGAAGCCCGGGAGCTGCTCCCGCTCCGCGAGGAACCGCTGCAGGTGGGCCGGGAGGTTGTCGATCCCCTCCACCTCGAGGAGCTGGTGGTGCTCGGTGATGGCCTGGCGGATCTCGGACTGGCTGAGCTTGAGCGCCCGGATGGACTCCTCCAGGGCGGCGTTGATGGACGTCAGATCGGGCTCGGAGCCGGTCCGGGACCTGATGTCCTTGATGAGCTTGCCGGTCTGGGACGAGGTGAGCTCCTCCAGCGTCCGCTGGAGCTGGGCCATCAGGCGCTCGTGGAGGCGCAGGAGCTGGGCGTACTCTCGCTTCGCCTGGAGCTCGGTGTCGTCGAGGTCGGTCATGCCCGCGGGAGAGCCTGGGGAGTGTCTTGGGGGCGCTATAAATGGGGGGTTCCCCGCGCCGGGGGCAACACCCTGCGAACCGGGGGAGGTTGGTTCCGGGTCCGTCAACCCAACTCCTGGCGCTTCACGTCGGGAGGATACAGCGAGAAGCGGGCGTCCACGGCCAGTCCTCCGTCGGCGAAGGCGGAGAACGGGTTGATGTCCATCTCGGCGATCTCCGGATGGTCGCACACGAGCTGGGACACGCGCTGGATGGCCTCCACCAGCGCCTCCCGGTCCACGGCTCCACCGCGGTACTCCTGGAGGAGGCGGGCGCCACGGATGGAGTCCAGCATCTCCCGGGCGTCGTGCTCGTTCACCGGGGCCAGGCGGAACGCCACGTCCTTGAGGGCTTCCACGTAGATCCCGCCCACGCCGAACATGAGGATCGGGCCCACGGAGGGGTCCGTGGTCATGCCGATGATGGTTTCCCTACCACCGGACACGAACTTCTCGACGAGGATCCCCTCCAGGTCGAGGTCTGCCTCCCCCATGCGCCGGACCATGTCGCCGAATGCCGCATCCAGCTCCTCGGGGCCGCGGATGTCCACGCGCACGGCCCCCACGTCGCTCTTGTGGACGAGGCCGGCGGCCACGGCCTTGAGCACCACGGGATATCCGCACTCCTCCGCGGCCGCATGCGCCTCCGCGTGGGTGGTGGCCAGCCGGTGCCGCACCACCGGGATCCCGTAGGCGCCCAGAAGGTCCAGGGCCTCGTGCTCCTTCAGGCGGGCGCGCCCTTCGGCGAGGGCGCCATCGAGGATCGCGCGCGCCCTCGCCTCGTCCACCTCGAAGCGGGTGGGCTCTACCACCGGGGTGTCGAGCCACTGCCGGTAGCGCCACATGGATGCCAGCGCCCCGGCCGCCGACTCGGGGAAGATGTAGGCGGGCACGCCGGCGGCGTTGAGCTCGGCCCGCCCCTCCGGGAGGCCGTGGCGCCCCATGAGCACCGCCAGGAGGGGCTTGTGGGAAGGGGACCGATCCTTCTGGACGGCCACGATGGCGCGGGCGACGTCCAGCTGCTGCACACCCAGGGGTGGGACGAACGAGGCGATGGCGGCATCGACGAGGGGGTCGTCCAGGACGGCGGACAGCGCCACCTTGTACGACTCGGGCGTGGCCGACCCGATCATGTCCACCGGGTTCCGCACCGATGCCTCGGCGGGGAAGATCCTGCGGAGCTTCTCCTGGGTCTCCGGGGTGAGCTCGGCCACCTCCAGCCCGCAGGCCTCGCAGGCGTCGGCGATGATGATCCCGGGCCCGCCGGCGTTGGTGACGACGGCCACCCGGTTCCCTCTTGGGATGGGCTGCTCCTCCATCGCCATGGCGATGTCGAAGAGCTCCTCCACCGAGCCGGCGCGGAGCACCCCGCACTGGGCCAGGAGGGCGTCGATGGCCACGTCGATCCCGGCGAGTGCCCCGGTGTGGGACGCCGCGGCGCGGGCGCCGGACCGGGTGCGGCCCGACTTCACCACGACGATGGGCTTGGTGCGCGTGATGCGCCTCGCCAGGCGCGTGAAGCGCCGGGGCTCACCGAAGTTCTCCAGGTACATGAGCACCAGCCTGCACCCCGGGTCGTGCTCCCAGTGCTCCAGCAGGTCGTTGCCGTTGACGTCGGCCTTGTTCCCCACCGAGGCGAAGTGGTGGATGCCGATGCCGTATTCCTGGGCGTAGTCCAGGATCGTGACGCCCATGGCCCCCGATTGGGACAGGAAGGCGGTCGCGCCGGCGGGCGGGAAGGACGGCGCGAAGGTGGCGTTCATCCTGAACTCGGGCTCGGTGTTCAGGATCCCCATGCAGTTGGGCCCGATCATGCGCATTCCGTGGCGCGTGACGATCTCCAGGAGTTCCGCTTCCCTGGCATGACCCTCGCCCCCCACCTCCTTGAAGCCCGCGGAGATGACCACGAGCCCCTGCACGCCCTTCTGGCCGCACTCCTCCACCACGCCGGGGACCCGGTCCTTGGGCACCACGATGACCGCCATGTCCACCGGCCCGGGGATGTCCTTCACCGACGGGTAGGCGGCGATGGAATGGACCGCCGCGGCACTGGGGTTCACCGGGTAGACCACGCCGGTATAGCCGTGGCGGAGCAGGTTGTCTACGATCTGGTAGCCGATGGTGTTGGGTCGCCGGCTGGCGCCCACCACCGCGATGGACCTGGCGCGGAAGAGGGGGTCCAGGGTGGTCATGGCTCGGAGGGGTTGGGACAGGGGACGGGAGGGGTTTCTCGGACCACCACACTAGCCGGCCGCGCCCTGCAATTGTAGAGGCACGATGACGAAAGGAGCGTGGGAACCATGACGACCGGGGGGGCGGACGAGGCCAGGCTGATCCGCACGGTGCGGTTCCGGGCGGTGCACCACTACCGTGGGGCAGGGTGGTCCGACGACGACAACCGCCGCGTCTTCGGCCCCCAGGCCGAACCCCACGCCCACGACTGGCGGGTGGAGGTGCACGTGGTGGGGCCGGTGGACCCGTCCACAGGGTGGTGCGTCGACCTCGCCGCGCTGGATGATGCCATCGGAAGGGCCACGGCGGGGTGGGACGGCGGCGACCTGAATGCCCTCGTCCCCGAGGTGGCGCGCGGACACATGACCCCCTCCACCGAGAACCTGGCCAGGTGGGTGCACGGGCGCCTTGCCGAGATCCTCCCGGCCCCGGCCCGGGTCGCGGAGGTGCGCGTGTTTGAGAGCGACGGGCTGGGGAGCGCCTGGCCGGCCGGCGGCTGACGTCAGGGCGCCTCGAGGACGCCTGCGTCCAGGAAGCGCTGGAGAGCCTGGCTCACCCCGGGTTCGTCCCGGGCGGCGCCGAACGCCCGGCGCACCTCTTCGTCGAGCTCGGGCACGCCGGACTCGCCGGTGCACAACGACCACAGCAGCGCATCCACGACGTCCAACACCTGGATGCGCTGGGACGCGGGATCGAAGAGCACCCAGCCCCCGCCCACGACGCGGAATGCCACGTCGTCGCGGGCCTTGGGGCGCCAGCCCCGGGGGAACGGGTTGGGGGACGAGGCCATGGGTGAAGGATCGCCGGGCCGGTCGGGGTGGATCAAGGCGCGGGCAGCGGCGAACTTGAAGCCCTCTGCATCCCGAGGGAGGTGCCGCATGGAATGCTCCGAGTCGAAACGCCTTCACGCCCCTGTCCCCCCGCAGCCCGTGCGTGCCGCCAAGGTCCCCCCGACCGCGCCTCCCCCCGAGGCCACGGACCGTCCCGCCCCCGAGCTCTTCCTGGAGGCGGACGGCGTGCGATGGGCCGTGCGGGAGCTGGGGCGTTCGCGGTCCTCCCATGCGACGCTCGTCCTGGTGGGGTTCTTCCACCCGGAGGAGGCCGGCGAGCCCCGGCGCGAGGCGTGGATGGTGGCCCGTTCGCTGGAGCACGTCACCCACCTCCAGCTGGAGGAGGCGTGGCGCTCCGGTGGCCCCTTCACGCCTCCGGGCGCACGCAAGCCCTTCTTCCCGGAGATCGCGGACCGCGGCGGCAAGGAAGGCTAGACCGGACGCAGCCCGGGACTTAACGCGCGGCCCTGCGGGACCGTCTAAGGTCCATGCAGGGTAGATCGAGACTTCGCTGCCCGCTTGCGTCAGGATTCCAAGCAGGTACGGTGCTCCTCAACAGGGTGTGGCAGGCCCGTGTCCTTGAGTGGGTCCCAAACGCCGAACGACGGCGAGCTGGTGGTGAGGGCGAGGCGCGGCGACGAGCGCGCCTTCGGACAGCTCGTCGAGCGGTACCGGCGGGCCGCGTACGCGGTGGCGTACTCGGTCACGGGACGGCAGGAGGACGCGGAGGACGCGGCCCAGGAGTCGTTCCTGGTCGCGCTCCAACGTCTGGACGAATGCAGGAGCCCGGAGCGTTTTGCGGGTTGGCTGATGACCATCGTGCGGAACCGCTCCAGGAACCTCGTCCGCAGGGAGAGCCTGCGCGAGACGGATCAGGTGCCGCTCTCGGCCAGCACCCGCTCGCCGACCCCGGACCGGGACGCGGAGCGCTCGGAGCTCCAGGCGGCGCTGCGGGACGCGCTGGGCGCTCTTCCGGACGTGCAGAGGGAGATCGTGCTCCTCCACGACCTGGAGGGGTGGAAGCACAGGGAAATCGCCGACCGACTGAATCTGCCCTCGGGCACCGTCCGCTCGCACCTGCACTTCGCGCGCAGGGCGCTCCGGGAAGCACTGAGTGGTCAGGAGACGGTGGAAGAGAGAAGGAGGAGCTCACCATGAGCAGGAACTGGACGACCCCCGGGGGTGCGGACGACGACGAGGCCCGCGACGTGGGGGTCGCGTCGGCTCTCGGATTCCTGGACCCGGCCTCGCGGGATCCCGGCTTCTGGATGCGCTTCCAGGCCCGGGTGCTGCAGGGTGCGGCGCCGGAGCTGGCCCGCCGCCGCCTCATGGCCGACCTGACGGTGGGCGACGTGCTCACGGGGTGGGCCCGGGCCCTCGTGCCAACCGCCGTGCTGGCCGCCGCCGTCGCCGCGCTGGTCCTCATCCGACTGACGCCCGCGCCGCTGCCGGCTACGGTGGAGGACCTCCTCACCGCCGGGATCCAGACGCGGACCATCCCGGAAGCGCTCCATGAGAGCGAGGCCGCGGCGTCCGTGGCTTTCGCCACCGAGAGGTTCTGATGGACAAGCTCCTGCGCACCCGACTCATCACGGTGGTGGTCCTCGCGCTCGTCTTCGGAGCGGGGGTCCTTCTCGGGTTTGCCGCCGATCGCTCGCTGGTTGCGACACCCATCGGCGACGAGGCGCGTACGGAGGACGAGGACCAGCCCACCGAGCGCCGGCAGGCGATGTACGAGCGGGTGAGCCCCACGGAAGCCCAGAAGATGGTCATCGACTCCATCGTACAGGAGTATCGGACGGCCATGCGCGCGCTCCACGCCGAGTTCAACGCCGCGTACGATCCCCGCTACCAGGCATTGCTCCGGGAGACGCGCGCCGCGATCAAGGGCGTATTCACGCCCGAGCAGGCCCACGCCTACGACTCCCTCATCGCCGAGCGCGATTCGCTGGCGGCGGAGCGTGACCGCCGGCGGGACGAGCAGAGCTCCGGGGACGGAAGGGAATAGACCATGACGCACCGCACGAGGATCATCCGGGCTGGCTGGCCCGGGCTCGCACTGCCCCTGGCTCTGCTGGGCTTCCCAGGTCCGGCGGAGGGCCAGCTCACGGTGACCCTGGAGGAGGCGCTGCAGCGGGCGCTGGTGCGGAGCCCCACCATGGTCCAGCAGGAGCAGGCCGTGGAGAGCGCCGCCTGGACCCAACGGCAGGCCTGGGGTGCCTTCCTCCCCAGCCTGAGTGCCAGCTCCGGGGGTTCCCTGCGCAGCACGCAGCGCTTCGATCAGGCCACCGACCGCATCGTCGAGGGGAGCTCGGACTCCTACAGCGCCGGGCTGTCGTCGTCGATCACGCTGTTCGACGGCGGCCGCATGTTCGCCAACCTGTCCGGGGCCCGGGCCGACTATCGGGCCGCCGAGGCGCGCCGGGACAACCAGCTCGCGCAGGTCTCGCTCCAGACCAAGAACCTCTTCTTCGCGGCGCTCCGCCAGGCCGACCTCCTGGCCGTGGCCCAGGAACGCGTCAGACAGGCGGGGGAGAGCCTGGACATGGTGCGGACCCAGACACGGGTGGGGACGGCCACGTCCAGCGATTCGCTCCGGGCGAGGCTCGAGTTGATCAACGCCCGGCAGTCCGCGCTGCAGGCCGAGAACAGCACGAGGGCGGCCCGCTATGCCCTCGGGCGTCAGATCGGCGAGTCCAACGAGGCGATCCCGGTGCGGCCCGAGAGCCTCGAGCCGACGCCGCTCCCGCTTTCCGACGAGGAGATCCTGCAGCTGGCCGAGGCCCAATCCCCGTCGGTGATCGCCGCGGAGGAGGCGACGCGCTCGGCGGCCTACGACGTGCGCGACGCCAAGGGGCAGTACATCCCCTCGTTCCGCCTGTCGTCGGGGTACAGCTGGGCCAACCAGGACAGGTCGTTCGCGGGGGGGACCACGAGCTGGAACCTCAACCTCTCCGTCAGCCTTCCCATCTTCAACGGCTTCAGCCGGGAAGGCACGCTCGAGCGCGCCCAGTTCACGCAGCGGCTGGCGCGCCTGCAGGAGGACGACGCCCGCCTCGCCGCCCGGCAGCAGGCCGACGGGGCGCTCCAGGACGTGCGCACCGCCGAGCAGGCCATCGTCATCGCCGAGGAGGCGCTGAACGTCGCGGAGGAGGACCTGCGCGTGATCCGCGAGCGGTACCGCGTGGGCGTGGCCACGGTCCTGGAGCTGGTCAGCAGTCAGATCGCGGTGGTGCAGGCCGGCGCGACCGCCGTTACGGCGCGCTACGACTATGTACTGGCCCGGGCGCAGCTCGAGGCCGTTCTGGGGAGGGGACTGTGACGAACGGTGTGGTGATCAAGACGGAAGGCCTCAAGAAATACTACGAGCTGGGGGCCGAGACCGTGCGCGCGGTGCGCGGCGTGGACATCGAGATCCACAGCGGCGAGTTCGTGGCCATGATGGGCCCGTCCGGAAGCGGCAAGTCCACGTTCATGAACCTGATCGGATGCCTGGACACGCCCACGGACGGCAAGTACTGGCTCAACGGTCAGCTGGTGAGCGACCTCTCCGACGACGAGTTGGCCCGGGTGCGCAACCGGGCCATCGGCTTCGTCTTCCAGACCTTCAACCTCCTGCCCCGTGCCACCGCCCTGCACAACGTGGAGCTCCCCCTCATCTATGCCGGGATGGGGGCCAAGGAGCGCCGGAAGCGGGCGGCGGAGAAGCTCGACCTCGTGGGGCTGGGGGACCGCAAGGACCACCGTCCCCCCGAGATGTCCGGAGGGCAGCGCCAACGCGTGGCCATGGCCCGGGCGCTCGTGAACGAGCCCGCCCTCCTCCTGGCCGACGAGCCCACGGGGAACCTGGACTCGGTGACGGCCCACGAGATCATGGAGCAGCTCGCGGAGCTGAACCGCCAGGGCCAGACCATCCTCCTGGTGACGCACGAGCACGACATCGCCGACTTCGCGAAGCGGCAGGTGCACCTGAAGGATGGCGTCGTCGAGTCCGACTTCCTGAACAGCCACGCGGAGAACCGCGCATGAACGTCAAGATCTCGAGATGGGGGGGCACCGCCCTCGCCGTCCTCGCCCTCGCCGCATGCAAGGACAGCCAGGCGGCCAGCACCCCCAAGCTCGCCACCGCCGAGGTCACCCGGGGCGACCTCGTCATCCGCGCCGAGGCCACCGGGACGGTGGAGCCGGTCCGGTCGGTGGAGGTGAAGTCCAAGGCGTCGGGCGAGATCCTGAAGCTCCACGTGGACGTGGGCGACGTGGTGGAGCCCGGAGCCCTCCTGGTGGAGGTGGATCCCCGGGACGTGCGCAACAAGTACGACCAGGCCCAGGCCGACCTGGAGGTGGCCAAGACGCGCACCGAGATCAGCAAGGCCCAGCTCGATCGCTCCCAGGAGCTCCTCACCGCCGGTGTCATCACCGAGCAGGAGCACGAGTCCAAGCGGCTGGAGTACGCCAATGCCGTGGCGAACCAGGTGAAGGCCGAGACGAACTTCGAACTGGCCGAGCTGCAGCTCGGCGACGTGACCATCAGGGCGCCCATGAGGGGCACGATCATCCAGAAGAGCGTGGAGGAGGGGCAGGTGATCCAGTCGGCCTCGGGGAATGTCTCCGGGGGGACGACCCTCTTCATCATGGCCAACCTGGACCAGATGCAGGTGCGCACGCTCGTCGACGAGACGGACATGGGGGACATTCGCGCCGGCCTCTCGACCATCGTGACGGTGGAGGCCTTTCCCGACCGCACCTTCCGGGGCGACGTGCAGAAGATCGAGCCCCAGGCCACCGTCCAGCAGAACGTGACCATGTTCCCGGTGATCGTCAGCCTGGACAACCGGGACGGGCTCCTGAAGCCAGGGATGAACGCCGAGGTGGAGATCCTGGTGGACCAGGCCACCGACGTCCTCCTGGTGCCCAACAGCGCCATCGTGCGGCCCGCCGACGTCGGGCCCGCCGCGCTCGCCCTGGGACTGGACGTGGAGTCGATGGACCTGACCCAGTTCATGAGGGCGGGGCGCACGGGCGGCCGCAACGGTGGGGCTGCGGCGGCGCAGGGTGGAGCGGCCACCCAGGGCGGCGCGGCGAGCCCCGCGGCCCAGGCCCCGGCGGCGCAGAGCGCGAGGGCCGCGAGCGGATCGCCCCAGGGAGCCCCGGCTGCCAACGACCCGCAGGCCGCGGCGCGGCGCGCGCGCGTCGACTCGCTGCGCGCCCGCGTGGAGCGCGGGGAGATCACCCAGGACTCCATGCGCGTGCTCATGCAGGCCCTGCGTCCGCAGGGCGGCGGCTTCCCTGCCGGCGGCATGGCCTCCGACCGAGGCGCAGGCGGCGGGGCGCAGGCGGTGGCCACAGGAACGGCATCGGCCCGGGAGACGCGCTCGTCGGTGGTGTTCGTGCTCAGGGCCGACTCGGTGCCGGAGCCGCGCCTGATCCAGGTGGGGCTCAACGACTGGGACAACACCGAGGTCGTGAGCGGGCTGGACGGCACCGAGACCCTGGTGGTGGTGAGCGCGGCCCAACTCCAGGCGCGCCAGACCGAGTGGCTGAACCAGATCCGTAGCCGCATGGGGGGCAGTCCCTTCGGCGGCGGCGGCCCCGGCATGGGTGGTGGTGGTGGCCCGCCCGGAGGCGGTGGTGGCCGGCCCCCGGGAGGGGACTGACCCATGCTGCTCTTCGAGATCCTGATGGTGGCGATGGCCGCCATCCGAGCCAACGTGCTCCGCTCCGTCCTGACCACGCTGGGAATCATCATCGGGGTGGCCGCGGTCATCACCATGGTGTCGCTGGGCGAGGGTGCGCAGCAGCGTGTGCAGGCGCAGATCCAGCGCATGGGCACCAACGTGCTCACCATCCGTCCGGGGCAGGAGATGTTCGGCGGCGTGGCGCGCGGCGACACCCGTCTGAGCGTCGAGGACGCGGAGGCCCTGCGCAGCGGATCCGAAGGGCTCATCACGGTCGCGCCGGAGCTCCAGAGCCGCCTGCAGGTCGCCTACTCGCGCTGGAACGCGAACACCACCATCCTCGGCACCTGGCCCGAGTACTTCTCCATGTACAACCACAGCCTCATGGCCGGCCGCTTCTTCAACTGGGGCGAGGTCCAGGGGCGGCGACGGGTCGCGGTGCTCGGCGCCAACGTCCCGGCGAACCTGGGTCAGGAGGTCGACACCACGGCGCTCCTGGGGCAGACCATCCAGATCCGGGGCGTGCCCTTCGAGGTCATCGGGATCATGGCGGTGAAGGGGGACGCGGCCTTCATGCGCCCCGACGACCAGGTCTTCATCCCCCAGTCCACAGCCCAGTACAGGGTCTTCGGGGGACGTGACCGCATCGGATCCATCTACGCGTCCGCGGCGGGGCCGGAGCTGATGGACGAGGCCTACGCGGTCATCGACCGCATCATGCGCAGGCAGCACCGCATCGAGCCCGGCGCCGAGGCCGACTTCAGCGTGCGCAACTCCACGGACCTGCTGGAGACGTTCAACGAGACCGCGCAGACGTTCACCATGCTCCTGGCCGGGATCGCCGGCATCAGCCTCCTGGTGGGCGGCATCGGCATCATGAACATCATGCTCGTCAGCGTCACCGAGCGGACCCGGGAAATCGGCGTGCGCAAGGCCCTGGGGGCGACGCGCCGGGCCATCCTGTACCAGTTCCTCATCGAATCCCTCTTCCTGTGCGTGCTGGGCGGCCTCCTGGGGGTGGCCGTCGGGATCGGGGGGGCGATGCTCCTCACGCACCTCCAGCAGTGGGAGACCGCCATCTCCGCGTCCGCGATCATCATGGCGCTCGGATTCTCGGCGGCCGTGGGACTCTTCTTCGGGATCTGGCCGGCGCAGCGCGCGGCCAGGCTCGATCCCATCGTGGCACTGAGGTACGAATAGGTCCTTGGGTTGAGGGCGCCCGGCGCGCCCCTCGGCGGCGACCGCTCGGCCTGGAAGCACATGGGTCGGGCGGTCGTTGTGCTTCGGGCCTCGCTCAGCGACCCAGCCGCACCTCGAGCACGCGTCCTTTGCGCACCAGGGTGAGGGGGAGGGCGCCGGAGGTGCGGATCAGGCCGCGGCGCAGGTCGGCGATGGAGTGGAGCGGGGCGCCGTCCACGTGGGTGAGGACGTCTCCGGGCTGTATCCCCGCCTGCGACGCAGGCGTGCCCGGCGCCACGTCCACGACGAGCACGCCTCCCTCCACACCGAAGTACTCGGCCAGCTCCGCGCGCAGGTCCACCACCTCGGCGCCGGCGGCCCGGGTCTCCCCGAGGACGTAGGGGACCGTGGGCCGGAACTCTACGAAGGGCGCGGTGGCCTCGCCTGCGGACCAGGTGAACGGCAGCTCGCGCTCCATCGCGACCCGGAGCGAGTCGCGCAGCGAGTCGGCGAAGAACCAGAAGCCGAGGGGCCGGGCTGCCTCGGGCGATGGGAGGCCGGGCGCAGCGGGGGAGGCGGGCACGCCGAACCGCTCGATGACGACGCTCTGGCCGGGGCCGGCACGGCGCAGCCGGACCACCCGCTCGCGCGCCAGGTCCTCCATCATGGAATCGGCCGAGATGTGGAGCTCGGAGATGCGCTGACGAAGCCCCTCGTCCTCGACGATGCGGATGCGGAGCGAGTCCATGGCCAGGTAGAGGCGCTCCACGACGGAGTCGGGCATCACCGTGACCTTGAGCATGCCGGGCTCTCCGCGCTCGGGCGGACGCATGCCTGCCACGAGGCGGATGTCCCGGCGGCGACCGTCGCGCTCCACCACCAGCTGTACGGCGTCGCCGGGCCGGAGCGGCGGAGCGCCCTTCTCGAACTGCTCCTCCCACGGCTTCCCGTTGATCGACACCAGCACGTCCCCGGCGCGGATCCCGGCCCCCGCCGCCGGGCTCCCCTCCCGCACCTCCACGACCTGGCTCGTCGCCCGGATGCGCAGCCCCTCCTGCGACTTCGTGGTCTCGTAGGAGACGCCGATCCATCCCCTCGGCTCCGGCGGAGGCGGGGGAGGCGCCGCCACCTGCGCGGCGGTGGGCGCCGGTGCGAGGGCGAGTGCGAGGGCGAGCGTGCGGAGGGCGCGGGTCATGTCAGAACCAGTTGTCCTGTCTGTTGGAGATGCTCCGGAGCGTGGCCTCCCGCTCGGCCATGGTGGAAGCCAGCAGCCCGTTGAGGAACGGGTCGGCGGGGGCCTGGCGGACGGCCGCCTGACCGGCGGCCACCAGGTACTCGAGCGCGGCGAACCGGGAGCTCGGGTCCCCGATGACGTCGCTTCCGCCCTGGGCGTCGAGGAGCTGGCGGTAGCGTGTGAGCGCGCTGATGTAGTTCGCCTCCGCGATGCGCACGGCGGCGGCGGCATCATCCACGTCCTGCGCCGCCGTGAACTGGGCGGCGTCGTCGGCGGGCACCGAGGCGGTCTCGATCTCGGCGGCCGGACGCCATGCAAGCCCGGCGCCCATCGTCGAGCCTCCGAGGAAGAGGACGCCGGCGGCGGCGACGCGCATCCACGCCGGCGCCTGCGCCAGCGTCAGGCGCTGCATGAGCCCGCGGTGCTGCACGAGGCCCTCGGCGCGGAGGCGGTCCTCGAGGACCTCCCAGTCCCCCAGAGGGGGCCGGATCTCGGGGAGCGACGCCAGGGCCTGGGTCTGGGCACGGAGCGCTTCCAGCTCCGACCTGCACGCCAGGCACGTGGCCAGGTGTTCGGTCTCCTCGGGCCCGGGGGTCTCGTCCACGAGACGGGCCAGCGCTTCCCTGTTCAGATGCTCCATGCTTCCGCTCCTCGTTCCTGCACGGTTCCTTCCAGCGCCGAGAGCAGCTCCCGCATCTTCGCCCTCGCCTTGAACAGCTGGGACTTCGACGTTCCCGGGGCGACGCCCAGCGCGTCGCCGATCTCCTCGTGCGTGTAGCCCTCCACGTCGTGGAGGATGAGCACCTGGCGCATCCCGTCGGGGAGTGCGTCCAGGGCCCGCTCCAGCCGGCGCTGGAGAAGCGTGTCTCCGCCCCGCGGCCCCACCGGCACGTCGGTGGGGAAGGGGGCCTCCTTCCGTCGCCGCGTCTCCGACTTGCGCCGCCCCTGCAAGGCCGAGTTCACGGCCACCCGGTGCAGCCAGGTGGAGAAGCGCGCGTCGCCCCGGAACGACGGAAGCGCGCGCACCGCGCGGATCCATGCCTCCTGGGCGTAGTCCTGCGCCGTCTCGTCGTCGCCGGCGATGCGGCGCACCACGGCGAACACCCGGGGCGCGTACCGGTCGTACAGGGCCTTGATGGCCCGTGCGTCGCCGGATGCGGCCTGTCGAATCAGCTGGCCTTCCGTCATGCCCCTCGCCGATGATGGGGTTCTCGACAGATTGGATGGCCCATGGCTTCCGGACGGTTGCCTGGGCCCGGACCGGCACCTAGTGTCGGGGCTCCGGTTCCCGGGGCACGTCCCGGGACTCCTACCCGAGTCCGCCGAGCCATGATCCGCGTTCCCACGCCCGCCGCCGCCGTCACCTTCGTGGCGGGCGTGGCGGTCCTCTTCGTCACCGGCGGCCTGGGGCTCTCGGTCTGGCTCGGCGAGCCCGGCGTCGTCGCCTCCGAGTGGCTCCTCCTCTTCCTCCCGGCTCTCCTCTTCGTGCGCCTGGGGGGGTACGACCCCGCGGCGACCTTCCTGCTGCGCCGGCCTGCCCCGCGGGCTCTTGCCGCCGGCGTGCTGCTCGTCGGCGGGGCCACACCGGTCGCGTGGGCGATCGGCTGGGCGCAGGGCTTCGTCCTCCCCGTGCCCCCCGGGATGGAAGAGGCGATGCGGAACCTCGTCACCGCCCACACCCCGGGCCGGCTGGCCTGGCTCCTGCTGGCGGTGGCGCTGACGCCGGCGCTCTGCGAGGAGGCGGTGTTCCGCGGCGTCCTCCTCTCCTCCACCCGGCAGCTCCCGGCGTGGCGCGCCGTCCTGCTCAACGGCGTCGTGTTCGGGGCCTTCCACCTCTCCTTCGAATCCCCGGTGCGGTTCCTTCCCACCGCATGGCTCGGTATCATCATCGCGTGGGCGGTGCTCCGGAGCGGGTCGGTCTGGACCGGCGTGCTCATGCACCTCCTCAACAACGCGAGCATCGTGCTCCTGGCGTCCGCCCCGTCCGTGAGCGGCCTCGTCACCGATCCCGACGCCCCGCCTCCCCTCTGGCTCCTGGCCATGGGGATGCTCTCCCTGGCGGCAGGCGCCGAACTCCTCGGTGGCGGGTCCGCACGGGGGCCGGGCGAGGGGCCTCCTTCATCGAGAGTAGAACCATGACCGCACCTTCCCGCCTTCCCGGCGCCACCCACCTCGAGTGCACCGCAACCGGGCAGCGCTTCGAAAGCGAACAGCTCATCGGCCTGTCCCCGGCGGGCAAGCCCCTCTTCGCGCGCTATGACCTGAGCGCCATCCGGAGCAGCTTCACCCCCGACGCGGTGGCCTCGCGGCGTGCCGACCTGTGGCGCTACGAGGAGGTTCTCCCCGTGCGTGACCGGAGGTGCCAGGTGGCACTGGGCGAGGGGTGGACGCCCCTCCTCGACGCACCGCGCACGGCGGACCGCCTCGGGGTGGCCCGGGTGTGGGTGAAGGACGAGGGGCAGAACCCCACCGGCTCGTTCAAGGCCCGCGGCCTGGGCCTGGCCGTGTCCCGCGCGCTGGAGCTGGGTGCCGGGGAGCTGGCGCTCCCCTCGGCGGGGAACGCGGGGAGCGCGGCGGCGGCCTACGGCGCCGCCGCAGGCCTTCCGGTGCACGTGGTGGTGCCGCGCGACACCCCCGCGCCCATCCTCGAGGAGATGGCCGCGCTGGGCGCCGACGTCCAGCTCCTGGACGGGCTCATCACCGACTGTGGGAAGGTGGTGCGGAAGGGTGTCGAGGAGCACGGATGGTTCGACCTGTCCACGCTGAAGGAGCCGTACCGGGTGGAGGGGAAGAAGACCATGGGGTACGAGCTCTTCGAGCAGCTGGGGCGGCGCCTTCCCGACGCCATCGTCTACCCCACCGGCGGCGGGACCGGGCTCATCGGCATGTGGAAGGCCTTCGACGAGATGCAGGAGCTCGGCTGGATCGGCTCGGAGCGTCCGAAGATGTTCACCGTGCAGGCCGCGGGGTGCGCGCCCATGGTGAAGGCCTGGGAGCTGGGCCACGAGCACGCGGAGATGTGGCAGGGGGCGGCGACGTACGCCTCGGGGCTGAGGGTGCCGGCGGCGGTCGGCGACTTCCTGATCCTGAGGGCGATACGCGCTTCGGGTGGCGGCGCCGTGGCCGTGCCGGACCACGTCATGGTCGAGTGGGTGAGGAAGCTGGGGGCCGACACCGGCATCTTCGCCGCGCCCGAGGGTGGCGCGACCGCGGCCGCCGTCCCCATCCTGAAGGAGAAGGGCCTCATCGCCGAGGGCGACGAGGTGGTGCTGTTCAACACCGGCTCCGGGCTCAAGTACGTCGGGATGGTCCCCATCGACTGATGCTGTACTTCACCATCGCGCTCCTTTCCGCCTTCATGGTGGGGCTGCTGGGCGCCTCCGGACTCAGGCTCCGGGGGCGTATCCGCCGCCGCCTCGCGCGGAGCGTGCCGGTGGTGGACGACCGAGCGGTGAGCCGGATCCTCGAGACGGGGGTGCTGGCCGCCGAGGACGACGAGCCCCTCGACCAGGCCGGGATCGACGAGGAGGAGCGCCGCTTCTGGTCGGGGCGCTGGGACGAGCCGGAGGAGCGGTGAGGCAGGAGAGCGCCTCGGGGCTAGGGCCTCTTCCAGCGGTAGTAGACGCCGGGGAGCGGCACGAGGCGGCGGTTCAGGGGCAGCTCGTCCTGCGGGTCGGTGCGCCGCACGGCCAGGGCCCGGTTGACGTTCAGCGTCACCCCCACGTAGGACCCGTCCGCGGCCTGCCAGTCCACGCCCACCGGTGCCTGGAGCACGGCGGCCACGCCGGTACGCTCTCCCGGAGGACGGGCGGCCACCAGCCAGAGGCCGCCGCCCACGAAGGGGAGGAGGTCGCCGGCGCCCAGGTACTGCTTGCCCACCACGCTCACGCTCAGGTCGCGGAAGGACCAGGTGCCCAGGGTGAGCTCCAGGGCGCTGTGCTCGTGCACGTACTCCACGGTCAGCCCCACGGTGCTGATCCCGCCGAACCCCACCCCCACGCGCACCGCCGACCCGGTCCCGGTGCCCTGGGCGGCGAGGGGAGCGGCCACGCCCGAGAAGAGCGCCAGCAGCGTGGCGACGGCGCGGAGGCCAGGGGCGGTGCGGGGAAGCAGGGCCATGGGAGCCGGAGTATAGGCAGAGGGAGCGGGCGGGTCCACGCCTTTCGCACCGCGGCGGCGGCCCTCCTTCTGGCCACCGGGGCGTGCGAGCCCCCGGACACCCCCCCGGCCCTCGCCGACGCGCTCCCCACGGCGGTGCGGGACCTGCTCGGCCCCGACACCACGCGGAGCGGCTGGCTGGGCGGCGGTGTGTGGTACCGCTACCTCTGGTCCTCCGAGGGCCCGTGGGCGGTCCACCTTGTCCAGGCCGACCTGGGCCGGTGCGACCTTGCGCTGCGCACGCTGCGCGCCGAGGCGCGGGAAACGGGCGGGCGGGGACACGAGCGCGTCAGCTCCATGGTCGGGCGCTTCCCGGGCACGGCGCTGGTGGCCGTGAACGCGGACTTCTTCACCCCCGAGGGCGGGACGGTCGGGAGCGAGGTGGCGGGGGGGCGCGTCACCGCGGCGCGCTTCCGGCCGGCCGTGGCCTGGAGGCCCGGCTCCGTCCCCTGGATGGGGAGCACGGCCATCTCCGGCGACACCCTCGTGGCCGGGTGGCGCATCCCCTTCGGGGCCGGAGACGGGAGCACGGAGGCCGTGGGCGGTTATCCCGAGCTCCTGGACGGCGGGGCGAGGGTGGGGGACCTGGCCGTCACCGAGCGGCCGGCGTTCGCCGCCTCCCGGCACCCTCGCACCGCCGTGGCGTGGGACGCCGACGAGCAGCGCCTCTGGCTCGTGGTCGTGGATGGCAGGCAGCCGCCCCATTCCCTCGGGATGACGCTCCCCGAGCTGGCTGCCCTGCTCGAGGCCCTGGGCGCAGAGGAGGGCCTCAACCTGGACGGCGGCGGCTCGTCGGTGATGGTGGTGCTGGGGACCGCGCGCAACCGTCCTTCCGACGAGGCAGGAGAGCGCCCGGTGGTCAACGCCCTGGCGCTGGTGCGCGACGCGGCGGCCTGCGCCGGTCGCTAAGGACCTGAGAAGGTCACGCTCGCGCCGGCCTGGACCGTCCGCCCGGGCCCGGGCTCGAAGAAGCGGCCCCCGAAGGCGTTCACGACCACCGACGCGTTGTACGTCCCGTCGAAGACGTTGGCCACGGCGACGAACGGCTCCAACCTCAGGCGCCCGAGCGTCGCGCCCTGAAGCCCGGCCCGCACGTCCACGACCAGGAAGGCGGGCGACGCGGCTGAGCCGGCATCATCCACGGGGATGGCGTCCTGCCAGAGCCCGCGCAGCTCCAGGAACGCCGCGCCCCGCTCCACCGCGGCGACCCCGTCCACACGGTGCGGGGCCAGGCCGGGGATGCTGTTTCCGCCGAAGTCGCCCCCGGAAGTGACATGGCGCTGGAAGCGGGCATCCACATGCGTGTAGGCTACGCGCGCGCGCACCCGGGGTGCAGGCCTCCCCTCGACGGTCATCTCCCACCCCCGGTGCGACGACTCCCCGGCGTTCCGGTAGAAGGTCCGCCCGGGGGGCGATGTCACCTCGAAGGGGACCAGCTCGTGGCGCAGCCGGGTCCGGAAGAGGGTGGCCTCCAGGCTCCACCCGCCGAACGCGCGCGCTCGCACGCCGCCCTCGGCGGTGCGTGCCCGGGTGGGCTCGAGCTCCGGGTTGAACCCCCCGGCGCCCTCGGGGCGGTTCGCGAGCTCGGTCGTCGTGGGCGTCTCGAAGGCGGTGGCCACGGACGCGAACAGCTCCAGGCGGGGTGCGGGCTCCCACACGATCCCCAGCGACGGGCTGAGCGCGCGCAGCACCCGCTCGCCGGTGTCGTCGGCCCCGTCCGAGAGGAAGCGGTCCTCGGCGCGGAAGCGGAACGCGTCCCAGCGCACCCCCCCCGCCAGAGAGAGCCGTGGCGAGGGCTCGAGGCGGGCCTGGCCGAAGAGGCCGGTCCCCAGGACGCGCTCGAGCTGGTCGAGGCGGAGCGCGCCTCTTTCGCCGAGCGCGTTGGCCCAGTTCCGCCTGTCGTCCCGCTGCAGTTCGACCTCGACCCCGGCTCCCAGCGCCACCCGCCCCCACCCGACGGGGCGGGACCCGGAGAGGAGGGCCCGGAGCCCGGCGGCGGCGCGGTCGAAGGCCACCACGTCCGAGGGGATGCGCCCCTCGAAGTCCCGGCGGATCCCCCACGCGGCCACCTCGCCGTCGAGCCCGCGCACCGGCCCCTTCCAGGTCGCGCCCACCTGTCCCTGCCGGACGTCCTCCCGGGTCCGCTGGGTCACGGCGCTCCGGAAGGCCTCCCGCTCCCCGCGGTCCAGGAGCGCCCGGGAGAGGGAGCCGGCGTTGGCGGCCCCCATGTCGAGCGCGTTGGCCACCAGGCGGATGCGGCCCGAGGCGAGGCGACCGTCCACCACCGCGTTGAGGAGGGTACGCTCCTGCCGCCCGTACGTGCTGCCGTCGTCCGCGACCGGGTCCCGGCGGAAGCCGTCGTACGCGTAGCGGGAGACGCCCAACCTGGCCCCGACGCTGCCCGCACGCCCGGAGACCGACCCCGACAGGGTGCGGAGCCCGTGGGATCCGCCCGCGCTCCGGAAGATCCCCTCGGGCGCGTCGGAAGGCGCGACCGACTCGAAGAGGAGCACGCCGCCGGCTGCGTTGCCGTACAGCGCCGAGCCCGGGCCGCGGAGGATCTCCACCCGCTCCAGCGCGGAGACGTCCAGGTGGTCGAGCGCCGTCTGCCCGTCGGGGAGGGTGGCGGGAACGCCGTCCACGAGCACCCGAAGTCCCCGGATCCCGAACTGGGCGCGGGAGCCGAACCCCCTCACGGCCAGGCGCTCTCCCGACGCGAGGTTGAACCGGTTCTGCACCTGCACCCCCGGCACGGCCCGGAGCGCCTCCTCCAGATAGGCGCCTGCGTGGGCGCGGATGAGCTGCGTCCGGGTGGCGACGGCCACGGCGTACGGGCTCCCGGCGCCCACGGCCCCGCGCAGCACGCGCACCACCACCGGGTCGAGGCGCGCGACCGTGTCCGGCGGCTCCTGCGCGGCGGCGGGCAGGGCGCCCACAGCCAGGGCCGCGGCCAGCACCGATGCGGCCTGCCTCAAGGGTCGCCGGCCCCGCCGAGGCTCAAGGGCACGACCAGGACCCGGGTGCCGGGGAGGACGGTGACCGTGGTGGCCGCGCCCGCGCCCGCCGAGCCCGCCTCCACGCGGAGCTGGGTGCGGGTGGGGACGCCGCACACGAGGAAGACCCCGCGGTGGTCGAGCCGGGTCTCGAGCCAGCGCCCGTCCTCGGGGTCCTCGCTCCACTCCGACGCGGCGCCGTCGGGGAGCAGGGGCGCGGCGCGCGCCGCGAGCTGGAAGCCCGCCATGTTCGTGCCCATCCAGCGCACCCGGACCCGCTCGCCCTCCGCAGGCTCGCCGTCCCTGGTCACCAGCCCGAGGACCGGTGCCGACTCACGGTCGCTCTGGGGGGCGCCCGCGCAGGCCTCGTCCAGGAGCTCCCGCACCCCGGGGAGCCTCACGCGCAGCGACGCCACCTCTCCGGCCGTCGCATCCGCACGCGCCGCGACGGGACCCAGGCCGAGCGAGTCCAGGTAGGGGTGGGAGATCTCCAGCACCGCCAGCCCGACGGGGAGCCCCGGGAGGAAGAACGTGCCCGCGCCGGCGGTCACCACGTCCCCGCCGCCGTCGGCGGCGCGGACGCGTGCACCTTCCACGGGGCCTGCGTCCAGCGAATCCACCACCGTTCCGGAGACGGTGGCCGTCTCCGACTCCAGCACGGTGTTCCCTTCACGGTCGCTGACCCGCCACACCACGCCTCCCTGCACCAGGTGGCCGGTGACGCTCACCCGTGTCCGGTCGGGGTTCACCGTCACCTTGGGCATGCGAATGCTCCACTCCCGCACGATCCACGTGCCGTCGGGGAGGCGCCCGAACACGACCTCGCCCCCGGAGCCGCCCTGATCGGGGCCGGGGGGGAGGTTGACGTAGCTGAAATCCAGCTTGCGCAGCGTCGCCGTCCTCTCGTCGATCCAGAGCGTGCCGCGGATGTCGGGGACGCGCCGCCCCCGGACCGGCTGGAACTCGAGCCCGATGAGCCCGTCCTTCACCGACTCGATGCTCATGCAGTGCGTGTCCAGGAACTCGTCGGAAAGGAACGACGCGGCGTCCGGGGCACGGTAGGTGAGGCTGCGGTCGCGGTTCTCGACGACGAACCCCTCCTCCACCAGCTGAGCGGCCGGGAAGCTCACGTAGGGCGCCTGGCCCGTGCCCCTCTGGAATTGCCGGCGCTCCCTGAGGGTGCGCCGGTCGGGGCCGAGCTCCCGCTCGTAGCCGAGCAACGTGTACCGGTACGTGCCGGAGGCGAGGGTCCATGCCGCCGCCTCCAGCGCCTTGCGCGCCTCCTCCCACACCCGGGCCGTGGCCTCCCCCTGCTCGTTCCGGAGCGCGCACCTGCGCGAGCCGCCCACCTCCAGCCCTTGCAGCTGAACGGGCTGGATGGGCATGACCACGCTGCGGAAGGTCCCCTCCGCGGTGACATCGAACACCTCGGTGGTCAGGCTCTCGTAGCCGATGCGGTCCACGCGGATCATGTACGGACCCGGGCGGTCGGACCGGACGATGAACCCACCGGACCGATCGGTGAGGACGCGCCGCACCACGTGCCCGCCGGGCTCGAGGAGCACCACCATGGCGCCCTCCACGGGAGCGACGCTGCCGCCCTCCAGAACCTGGCCGCGGACGATCTGGGCGTGGGCGGGGACGGCGATCAGCCCCAGGGCGAGGACGGCGACGACGATGGACGAGGTGCGACGCATGCAGGAACGATACAAAGAAGGGGCAGGCCCGGGGCATCCCTCGCCGCCACCGGCGGGGTGCGCGCCGGGGCGGGCCGTCGCTAGCTTGCTCTCCATGACCCCTGTCGACCCCCTGGATGGGATTCCGCTGGCCGTGTTCGAGGCGCGCCGGGCCTCCGTGCTCCGCGCCCTCGGCCGCGGCGTGATGGTCCTCCCCGCGGCGCCACTCCTCCACCGATCCCGGGACACGGAGGTCGCCTATCGTGCTGACAGCGAGCTCTTCTGGACGACCGGGGCCACCGAGGTCGGCGCCGTGGCCGTGCTCGTGGGCGGCGACGAGCCCCGCTCCCTCCTCTTCGTCCGGGAGCGGGACGCCGAGGCCGAGCTCTGGTCCGGTCCCCGCCTCGGCCCCGACGGCGCGGCCGAACGGCTGGGCATGGCGGAGACCTACCCGCGCTCCGAGCTGGACTTCCGGCTCCCTGGGCTTCTACGCGCCGGGGACCGGGTCCATTTCCGCCTCGGCCGGGATGTGTCCCTGGATCGCGCCGTCGTGGAGGCCCTGGCCGAGACGCGGGCCAGGGGAGCGCGCCGGGGGACGGGCCCGAGGGGGGTGGTGGACCCGGGGGAGATCCTCGACGAGCTGCGCCTCGTGAAGGACGCCTGGGAGGTGGAGCGGCTACGCGCGGCCGCTGCGCTCAGCGTGGAGGCGCACCGCGCGGGGATCGCGGCCATCCGCCCGGGGGCGGGGGAGTGGGAGGTGCAGGCGGCGGTGGATGCCGCGCTGCGCCGCGGGAGCGGCTCGGGGCCGGGGTACGAGACCATCGTCGGGTCCGGCCCCAACGCATGCGTGCTCCACTACGTGGCCAACAGGAGGGTCATCGGGGGAGACGACGCCGTGCTCCTCGACGCGGGCGCCGAAGTGGCGCTCTACCAGGGGGACATCACGCGCACATACCCGGCCGGCGGCGCCTTCACGCATCGCCAGCGCGCACTGTACGACGTGGTGGAGGCCGCCCGGGCCGCCGCCGTGGCCGGCGTCGCTCCGGGCACGACCGTGGGCGACGTGCACTCCACGGCCGTCCGCACCATCGTGGACGGGCTCCTGGCGCTGGGGATCCTGGCCGGACGCGCCGAGGACCTGATCGAGCAGGAGGCGTACCGCCCGTATTTCCCGCATCAGACCTCCCACTGGCTGGGGCTGGACGTCCACGATGTGGGCGATTACGCGAAGCGCGGCGCGTCCCGGCCCCTGGAGCCGGGGATGGTGCTCACCGTGGAGCCGGGGATCTACGTCCCGCCCGGGCAGGAGGGCGCGGCCGCCCCCTGGGCTGGGATCGGCGTGCGCATCGAGGACGACGTCCTCGTCACGGACAGGGGCCACGAGAACCTCACGGCCGCCCTCCCCACGCGGGCCGAGGACGTCGAGGCGCTGGCCGGGGAGCTCCGGTGACGCACGGGCTGCTGGCGGAGGCCCTCCGTCGTCCGGGGCCCCTCGTGACCGTGGAGTTGCGCCCTCCCCGCGCCGACCTGGAGACCCCTCTGGGTATCTCGGCGTGGATCGACCTGCATCACACCCTCCACCGGCTCATCCGTGAGGAGCTGTTCGTGTTCCTCACGGACAACGCGGTGGGCGCCGCCGAGGAGGAGAACCTGGCCCACGTCGGGGGCAACGTGGGCGAGGACGCGGACCGGCGCCGCATCGTGCCCATCCTCACCGCCAAGCACTCCCTGGACTACTGCCTCATGTTCGCGTCGCGGGCGCTGAGCCAGGGTTTCGATGCGCTCACCGTGCTCGGGGGCGACCGGTCCGTGGGGCCCGCGCGCTGCGTTCCCCGGGCCCGGGAGCTGCGGGAGATGATCCGCGCTCGCGCCCCCGGCCTCACCCTGGGCGCCTGGGTGAACCCGCTAAAGGACCCCGAGGAGCAGGTGGGCTTCGTGGGCCCGGAGGGCGCTTTCGCCGACTTCGCCCTCGGGCAGGTCGTCTCCCACCACGCCCTGGCGCAGGTGGAGGCGTTCCTCGAGGTGCGCGAGCGCCGCGCGAGCGGGCTCCCCGTGGTGTTCGGGGTCTTCTTCTACAGGAGCGCCAGCCCCGCCACGCTGAAGACCCTGGGGAGCTTCTTTCCGGTGCCGGAGGCCCAGATCCTCCGGGACTTCGAGTCCGGGCTCGACGCGGAGGAGATCTGCGCCCGCTCCATCCGGGAGCTGCGCGCCGTCGGTGCGGACAAGATCTACGTCAGCAACCTCGGGAACCGCGGCGCCGTGCCGCGCCTCCGGCGCATCCTGGAGCGCGTGTAGGCGCCGCGTGCGCGCCGCACCCTACGCCGTGGCGCGCACGCCTCCTTCGCGGAGCGTGCGCAGTGCCACGTCCACCCGTCCGGCGGGGGCGCTCAGGTGGAACCCCTGCACCCGGTCGCGCACCGCCTCGATCATCTCGCAGGCGATGGCGACCCCCTCGTCCAGCGCCGCGTCCGGCCCCGACTCCTCGGCGGCGCGCATGCGCTCCACCACGGCGGAAGGAACGGTGATGCCGGGGACCTCGTTGGCCAGGAACTCGGCGTTGCGCAGGTTGAGGAGGGGCCAGATCCCCGCCACCACCGGGATCCTCCACGCCGCCACGCGCTCGAGGAAGAGCTCCAGCGCCTCCGGGTCGAACACCGGCTGCGTGACCGCGAAGTCCGCGCCTGCCTCCACCTTGTAGCCGAAGCGGCGTACCTCCCGCTCCTGGTCCACGGCGCCCTGGTTGGCCGCAACACCCACGGCCCACTCGGTCGGCGCGCCGATGGAGCTGCCGCCGGGGTCGAGCCCGCGGTTGAGCCCGGCGAGGACGTTGGTGAGCCCGATCGAGTCGATGTCGAAGACGGCGGTGGTGTCCGGGTAGGGCCCCAGCGCCGGGGGGTCACCGCTCACGACCAGCACGTTGCGCAGGCCCGCGGCGGCGGCCCCGAGGAGGTCGGAGATCATCCCCAGCATGTTCTTGTCGCGGCACGTGTAGTGGACCACCGTCTCGATCCCCACCTCCCGCTCCACGATGAGCGCCGCGCTCACGGCGCCCATGCGGCTCTGCGCGCGCGGGGACTCCACGATGTTCACCGCGTCCACGCCCGCCACCTTCAGGAGCCGGGCCGGTGCGATCACCTGGGTGCGATCCCATCCGTGGGGCGGGAGGATCTCCACCGTGGCCACCTTCTCACCCCGGGCGAGCTTGCGCCCGAGCGCGGAGCGGCGCTCCAGGGGGACGGGCTCGGCCACGGGGGTGCCGGCGGCGCGAGGCCTGCTCACCGCCACCGCGGCGTGGCGCGGCTGCACGGAGGTCACCACGTCCCGGATCCCCTTGACGTGCTCCGGCGTGGTCCCGCAGCACCCCCCGACGAAGCGCACGCCCAGGTCGATCATGCGCCGGGCGTACTGCGCCACGTACTCGGGGCTCGCCAGGTAGATCTTGCGGTCCCCCACGGTCCGGGGGAGGCCGGCGTTGGGCTGCCCGGAGAGGGGGAGCGAGGTGCCCTCGGCCATCTCCTCGAGCGCATCGAGCATCACCGCCGGCCCCACCGAGCAGTTGAGCCCCACCACGTCGGGACCCATCTCGGTGAGGGACGCGGCGACCTGGCGTGGCTGCGTGCCGTACGCCGTGGCCCCGTCCGGGCCCACCGTGACCTGCGCCACCACCGGGAGGTCGCTGAGGGAGCGCACGGCCTGCAGCGCGCACTGGAGCTCGGCGAGGTCGGAGAAGGTCTCCAGCACGAATCCGTCCACGCCTCCCTCCAGGAGCCCCTGGGCCTGCCTGCGGAAGAGCTCCACCGCCTCGTCGCGCCCCGTGGGCCCCCACGGCTCGATGCGGATCCCCAGGGGGCCGATGGCACCGCACACCCTGGCGATGCCCCGGGCCGCCTCCCGCGCCAGAGCCACCGCCTGGCGGTTGATCTCCTCGGTGCGCTCGTCCAGCCCGTACGAGGAGAGCTTCACCGGGTTGGCGCCGAAGGTGTTGGTCTCGAGGATCTCCGCGCCCGCGGCCACGTACTCGGCGTGGATCTGCCGGACCAGCTCCGGCCGGGAGAGGTTCAGCTCGTCATAGCACACGTTGACGAAGACGCCCCGGCCGTAGAGCAGCGTGCCCATGGCGCCGTCGAAGACGTGGACGCGGCCGTCGCCGATGAGCTCCCTCATGTCCGCTCCTCCGGGTCGTATCCCAGGTTGGGGGAGAGCCACCGCTCCACCTCCGCCACGGTCATCCCCTTCCGGTCCGCGTAGTCCTCCACCTGATCGCGCCCGAGGCGCCCGACGCCGAAGTACCCGGCCGCCGGGTGCGCGAGGTACCAGCCGCTCACCGACGAGGGCGGGTCCATGGCGCAGCTCTCGGTCAGCGCCATCCCGGCGGCTTCCTCCACGCCCAGCAAGGCGAACAGGGTGCGCTTCTCCGTGTGGTCCGGGCAGGCCGGGTATCCCGGCGCCGGGCGGATCCCCCGGTACGCCTCCGCGATGAGCTCGTCGTTGGCCAGCGCCTCCGCCGGTGCGTACCCCCACCAGCCGGTGCGCACCGTGCGATGGGTCCACTCGGCCAGCGCCTCGGCGAGCCGGTCCGCCACCGCCTTGGCCAGGATGGCCGAGTAGTCGTCGTGAGCGGCCTGGAAGGCGCGCACGAGCGCGTCCACGGACCCCGCGGTGACGGCGAAGGCACCCATCCAGTCGGGGACGCCCGATTCCTTCGGCGCCACGAAGTCGGAGAGGCACAGGTTCTCCCGTCCCTCCTTGGCGAACTGCTGGCGGAGCCCGTGCACCACGGCGAGGATCCGGGTGCGCGCCTCGTCGGCGTAGAGCTCGACATCGTCGCCCACGGCGTTGGCGGGGAAGAGCCCCACCACGCCCCGCGGGCGGAGCGCCGCCTCCCGTTCCATGCGGTCCAGGAGCGCCTCGGCGTCGGCGAGCAGCGTGCGCGCCTCCGCACCGACCCGCGGGTCGTCCAGGATCGTGGGATACGCGCCTTTCAGCTCCCACGCCTGGAAGAAGGGTGTCCAGTCGATGGTGTCGCGGAGCTCCCGGATGTCCACCTCGAAGCGGCGCACGCCGGGGTGGGCCGGCACCGGGGGCCGGTATCCGCCCCAGTCCCAGCGGAAGGCGCGGGCGCGCGCCTCCTCCAGGGGTAGGAGCTCGGTGCGGTCGCGCCCGCCGGCGCGCCGCCGGCGCACCTCGGCATACTCGGCGCGCACTTCAGCCACGTAGGCGTCACGCCCCTGCGGGTCCAGGAGGCGCCCGATGACGCCCACCGCCCGGGACGCGTCGAGGACGTGCACCACGGGCCCGTGGTACGCACCCTCCACCTTCAGGGCGGTGTGCACCTTCGACGTGGTCGCTCCTCCGATGACCAGAGGGAGCTCGAAGCCCTGGCGCTCCAGCTCCTTCGCCACGTGCACCATCTGGTCCAGGGAGGGCGTGATGAGCCCGGAGAGTCCCACCACGTCCACGTCGTGGGAGCGGGCCGCCTCCAGGATCCGATCGGCGGGGACCATGACGCCCAGGTCCAGCACCTTGTACCCGTTACACTGGAGCACCACGCCCACGATGTTCTTCCCGATGTCGTGGACGTCGCCCTTCACCGTGGCCATGAGGACCGTTCCCTTGTCCGAGGCGCCGGCCTTCTCCGCCTCGAGCCAGGGGACCAGGTGCGCCACCGCCCGCTTCATGACCCGGGCGCTCTTCACCACCTGGGGGAGGAACATGCGCCCGCTTCCGAACAGGTCCCCCACCACGTTCATGCCGTCCATGAGGGGGCCCTCGATGACGTCCAGCGCCCGGGGGAGCGCCAGCCGCGCCTCTTCCGCATCGACCTCGATGAACGCGTCCACTCCCTGCACGAGGGCGTGCACGAGGCGCTCCCCGACCGGCAGCTCCCGCCACGTGAGATCCTCCTCCCTCCGCCGCTCGGTGGTGCCGGCGCGGGTCTGGGCCATGCGCGTGAGCACGTCGGTGGCGTCGGAGGTGCGGGCGAAGAGCACGTTCTCCACCGCATCGAGCAGGTCCTGGGGGATGTCGTCGTAGACCGGGAGCGCCCCGGCGTTGACGATCCCCATGTCCAGGCCGGCCCCGATGGCGTGGTAGAGGAACGCGGCGTGCATGGCCTCGCGCACCTCCGGGCTCCCCCGGAAGGAGAAGGACACGTTGCTGATCCCGCCGCTGGTGAGGACCCCCGGGCACTCCTCCTTGATGCGCCGCACCGCCTCGATGAACCACATGGCGTAGGGGTCGTGCTCCCCGATCCCGGTGGCCACCGCGAACACGTTGGGGTCGAAGACGATGTCCTCGGGCGCCCACCCCTCCTCGTCCACGAGGATGCGGTAGGCGCGCCGGCACACGTCCACACGCCGTTCCACGGTGTCCGCCTGGCCGTCCTCGTCGAACGCCATGACGATGGCGGCCGCGCCGTAGCGGCGCACCAGGCGCGCCTTCTCGCGGAAGGCGTCCTCGCCGTCCTTGAGGCTGATGGAGTTCACGACGCCCTTGCCCTGCAGCGTCTTCAGTCCCGCCTCGAGCACGCCCCAGTCGGAGGAGTCGATCATGATGGGGATGCGGGCGATCCCCGGCTCGGCGGCCACCAGGTTCAGGAAGCGGGGCATGGCCGCTCTCGCGTCCAGGAGCCCCTCGTCCATGTTCACGTCCAGGATCTGGGCTCCGCCCTGCACCTGCTGGAGCGCCACTTCGAGCGCCGTGCCGTACTCGCCGTCCTTGATGAGCCGGGCGAAGCGCCGGGAGCCGGTGACGTTGGTGCGCTCCCCCACGTTCACGAAGAGGGAGTCGGGACCGATGGTGAGGGGCTCGAGCCCGGAGAGGCGGGTGCGCCGCGGCCGCTCCGGGACCGTCCGGGGGGCGATCCCCTCCATCGCCCGGGCCATGGCCCGGATGTGCTCCGGGCGCGTGCCGCAGCACCCGCCCACGATGTTCAGGAACCCGTCCTCGGCGAAGGAGCGCACCACCTCGGCCATGTGCTCGGGGGTGTCGTCGTACTCCCCCAGCTCGTTGGGGAGCCCCGCGTTCGGGTAGCAGCTCACCGGAAGCTCGGCCACCTCGGACAGCTCTTCCAGGAAGGGGCGGAGCTGGTCGGCGCCCAGGGCGCAGTTCAGCCCCACGCTGAGGAGCCCCCGCGCTCGGCCGGGCCCCGGCTGCACACCGTGGCGCACCGAGTTGTAGAAGGCCTCGGGGGTCTGTCCCGAGAGGGTGCGCCCGCTCTGGTCGGTGATGGTCCCCGACACCATCACGGGCACGTCCTCGCCCAGCTCCGCGAGGATCCCGGAGATGGCGAAGAGCGCCGCCTTGCCGTTCAGCGTGTCGAAGACCGTCTCGACCATGAGGACGTCGGCGCCCCCCTCCAGGAGGCCCCGCGCCTGCTCTCCGTACGCCTCCGCCATCTGGTCGAAGGTCACGCTCCGGTGGCCCGGGTCCCCCACGTCCGGGGAGATGGAGCACGAGCGCGTGGTCGGCCCGAGGGCGCCCAGCACCCAGCGCGGGCGCGACGGGTCCTGGGCCTCCACCTCGTCGGCGGCGGCGCGGGCCAGGCGGGCCGCTTCCCGGTTGATCTCGCGGACCGCGCCCTCCAGCCCGTAGTCCGCCAGGGAGACGCGGGTGGCGTTGAAGGTGTTGGTCTCGATGAGGTCGGCGCCGGCCTCCAGGTACGCACGGTGGATCGCGGTGACGACGTCGGGGCGGGTGAGGCTCAGGAGGTCGTTGGCGCCCTGCAGGGGGCGGGGGTGGTCCCGGAACCGATCGCCCCGGAAATCGTCCTCGCCCAGGCGGTACCCCTGGATCATGGTGCCCATGGCGCCGTCCATGACCAGGATGCGCCGAGCCAGGTGTTCGCGGAGAAGGGCGGCGCGCGGGGCGCGCCGTGATGCCGACGACCGTGGATCCATGAGAGGTGCTCCCGAAAACCGGGACCCCGCCGCGCGGTAGCGCGGAGGGGTCCCGGGCCTTTTAGCTCGTTCGCCGGGAGCCCGGAGGCTCCGGCTGGGCCGCAATACGCCGCAAATCGCCCGGAATCCGTTGTGTTTCGAAGCTAGGCGCGCGGCGGCGAGGTGGGAAGACCCCACCGGCCCGCGCCCGCCCGTTCGCGGCCGCCTCAGCGGCTCAGCCAGTAGCTCGCCTTGATCATGAAGACGTTCTCGGACTCGGCGCCGAAGAGGTCGCCGACGTCTCGGCCCAGGTCGAAGGCGCCGTCCTGAACCGAGTGGTCGCGCCCCTGGGACCAGACGCAGAAGAGCACCGATCCGGGCCGGTACTCCCAGCGGAGCACCGTGTTGGACCGGAACTGCTTGACGTTGAAGTCCGGCCGGTCCAGGGACTCCGCGGTGCCGTCGCCGTCCACGTCCACGAGCACCTCGTCTCCGTCCGTGCGCGCGGACAGCATCTCGAAGCGGTCTGCGTACCGGTCCGCCACGGGGTCGGCCACGCGCTTGTACCCGGCGTAGGACCCGGCGCTCACGAAGGGCTCGGCATACACCTGGAGCGACAGCGTGGGCGTGAAGGCGTACTCGGCCCGGAGCGAGAGGCCCACCGTGGTCTGCTCGATGCGCGCGAACAGGTAGTCGGTGCGCGCGCCCTCGAAGGAGTCCACCCACTGGTGGTCGTCGTGGTTCCAGTTCAGGCTCGACCCCACCGAGAACGTTGCTCTCCCCGACGGCCGGAAGCGGAGGTACGGCGAGAGCCCGGCGCTCCAGGAGCCGCTCTCGCCGGTGACGTTCCCCCAGGTGTTGAGGTTGAGCTGGACGATCTTGCGGGAGTCCGACTCGAAGCCGCCCCAGAAGTTGGTGGACGCCTCGCGCTTGAAGAGCGGCCCCCCGCGGAGCACGCGCCCGGAGTAGGCGCTCAGGTCCCGGTTCACCCCGCCGTAGCCCGACCAGAAATTGTTGAGCTGGAACGAGCCGTTGACGTTTCCCCCCAGCCCGCCGAGGTCCCAATCGTAGTTGTGCCCCATCCAGCCGTTGAGGTTGACGCTCCACCGGCGGAACGGCCCCTTTGGCACGCTCTGCTGATACTGCACCCACATCCAGTTGGTGAACGAGTCGGCGTCGCGCTGGTACCCCATGTCGTTGACTTCGAACCCGGGGGAGCGCGTGTGCAGGCCGGTGGAGAAGCGCCAGTGCTCCCCGCCGATCTTGCCGAACGATAGGAAGGCGGATCCGCCCGAGAATGCGGTGCGCGTCGGATCGTACGTGAAGCTCTCCGCGTCGGGACGCTGGAAGTAGCGCACCGCGGAGCGCTGCGCGCGGCCGATGGCGTCGGCGGACCCCTGCACCTGCGATCCCAGCACGTATCCCGACACCTCGTACCGCTCTCCCGCGAACCGATGCCGGAAATCCACCCCGCCGGCGTAGGCCGCGTTGCGCAGCTCGAGGTCCGCGGCTACGCCGCGGTCACGGTTGACAGCCGTGCCGATGACGCCCACCGCGGAGCGCCCGTCTCGAAAGTCCTTCTGGAGCCGCACCATGCCATAGTTCGAGAGTGGCTCGACGGGCTCGTCGTAGCGCGCCCCCGTCTCCGGGGCCACGCGCGCTCTCTCCTCGGACGTGAGCGCATGCATCGCGCCCACCGACCACCCGCCCGACGTCTTCCCCGAGAGCTTCCATGCGCCCAGGATCGTGGTCTGCGGGTCCGCGTCGCTGTACCCGTCGTCGTCGTCCACGGACCCCTGGGGGGGACGCCCGATCCGCCGCGAGTAGAAGAGCGACTCGTTGGCGCCGTCACCGTCGCCCAGGGCGATGCCGAACCGGAAGATCCCCGAGCCCTCCAGGAAGAACGGCCGGCGCTCGGGGAAGAACGTCTCGAACGCCGTGAGGTTCACCTGCGCCGGGTCCGCCTCCACCTGCCCGAAGTCGGGGTTGATGGTCAGGTCCAGCGTGAGGTCGCTGGTGACCCCGTACTTGACGTCGGCTCCCACCGTGCCGAACCCGTCGTTCCTCTTGTAGAACGGGTTCTCCGACTCCCCGGGCGCACGCTCCAGCCGCGCCACCGAGTACGGGAGGATCTCCATGTGGCGTGGGGCCTTCAGGTCCTGCAGCCCGCGCAGCTCCCCGAACTTCGAGACGATGGCCGACTCCTGTCGGCTGAGCGGGGCCCACAGCGACGTTTCGTCGCGCCGCGCGATCGTCCGGTAGAATTCGATCCCCCAGGTCTGCTCCGGCGCATCCCTGAAACGGAGCTGGGAGTAGGGGATCCGGAACTCCGCGGTCCATCCTTCGTCGTCCCGCGTGGTGGCGACGTCCCATACCGCGTCCCATGTCGAGGCTTCGTCGGTGTCGTCGAAGTGGTAGACGTCGTGCTTCACGCCGACGGGATTCACGGCGAACTGGAACGCGGTGCGCCGGTCGAAGTAGGAGTCCACCACCACGCCGAGTATGTCGGAATACGAGTCCTGGTCCCGGCGGGTGAGCTGCCCCACGATGGCGGAGGCGTCGGATTCGTAGGCCCGGATCGCCACGTACAGGGCATCCTCGCCGTAGAGCACGCGCGCCTCGGTGCGCTCCGTGCCGGGGGATCCCTCGTTGGGTTCGAACTGGGTGAACTCCGCGGCGACGGGTGCCTGGAGCCACGGGCCCTCCACGGCGCGGCCGTCGATGTCGATGTCGGCTCCGCGGACCCGGACGGCCTGCATGGTGAGCGGCCCGGTCCCCGCGCTCCGGCCCACCACGACCCGGGCCCCGTCCACGGGCGCCCAACTCCCGTTCTGGTTGCTCTGCGCCTCGAGTCCGCCGACGGCCGCGAGCACCGCGGCCATCGCCACACCCACCCCACCCCGTCGGCTCATCGCGCCCCCCGTATCCGTGCTTCCCCGCCCCCCCGGCCACCACCCCGGGACACACGAGCCCCCTCCCCGGGGGCACGTCGGTCCCTCGCTCCCTACGGCAATGTCGACGCGGGGGTTTCTCCGATGCTCGCCCTGAGCCGGCCGTTAGCCGAGATTGTCGGGGCGGTGCGCCCGGGATTCGCGGCGCGCCGCATCAGGGACGGTCGCGGGCGGGAGCGGGGGGTCCGCTCCCCCGGTGGCCCGGACCCCTCGCGGGGTGGAACGGAGGACGGCGATGCCATTGAAGGATCTTCCCCGGCCCAAGGCCGGTTCAGCGTTCTACAGGGCCCACGGTCTCGGCAACGACTACGTCATCTTCGACGAAGGCGATGCGTGGACCCTCACGCCCAAGGCCGTGGAGCGGGTGTGCGACCGCTACTTCGGCATGGGGAGCGACGGGCTCGTGCTCCTCCTGAAGGACCGCTCGGACGGGGTCTTCCGCCTGCGCATGTTCAACCCCGACGGCGGCGAGTTCGAGCGGAGCGGCAACGGGCTGCGCTGCCTGGGCTCCTATCTGGCCTACAAGGGCTGGGTGGATCGGCGCCCCTTCGTCATCGAGGTCGCCGGAGATCGCATCCCCATGACCGTTCACGCCGTGGCGTCCGGCATCCACGACATCTCCGTGGACATGGGCCAGGTGGCCATCGGTCCGGCGGCCGTGGCGCTGGACCCTGCGGCGCTCGACAAGGACGGGAGGCTCCCCGGGCCCGACGGCAGGCCGCTCGACATCACGGCCGTGTGCGTGGGCAACCCCCACGTGGTGGTGTGGAGCGACCATCCCACCATGGAGGAGTTGAAGGTGGTCGGCCCGTTCGTGGCCACCCATCCGGCCATCGCCAACGGCACCAACATGCAGCTCGCGAAGGTCGTGGGGTCGCGCGAGTGCCGGGCCCTGATCTGGGAGCGGGGCGTCGGTCACACATGGGCTTCGGGCACGTCGTCGTGTGCAGTCGCCACCGCCGCGGTGGTGCGCAAGGCGGTCGAGCCCGGGCTGATCACGGTCCACCTGGAGGGTGGGGACCTCCGCGTGAACGTCACCGACGATCTGCGCGTGGAGCTGCGGGGACCCGTGGAGGAGGTCGCCGAGGGGACGCTCACACCGGCGTTCGTCGCCAATCTGGCCGGCCTCGGCGCCTGAGCTGCGAGGGAGCGCGGTCACGGCTCCGTCAGGGCTTGCCCTAGGTCCTCACCCGCCGCAGCAGGACGAGCGCCGCCACGAAGAAGAGCACGTTGGGGATCCAGGCCGCCGCGAAGGGAGCCATGGTGCCAGCCCCCCCCAGCGCCCCGGCGACCTTGAACAGGAGCAGGTACAGGATGGTGGTTCCCAGGGACACGCCGATCCCGTAGGCGGTGCCCCCGCGGCCGGTGCTGGTGGCCAGCGGGACGCCGAAGAGGATCACCACCAGCGTAGCCACCGGGATGGAGAACTTCTGTTCCCGCTTCACGAGGAGCTGGGCCGGGTCGCCTCCGGAGCGCTCGACGACGCGCGCCAGGCGGTCCACCTCCGCGTAGGTCATCTCATCCGGCTTGCGGGGGGCCTCCAGCAACTCCTGGGGCGCCTCGGTCATCCCGACCATGTTCATGCGCTCGAACTGGAAGACTTTGTGCGAGCTGTCGGGGGCGAAGCGGCGCAGGTACCCTCGGGCGAACGTCCACCCCGTCTCCGAGTCGTGGTACATGCTCTCGGCCAGCACGTGGAGCCCGCCGCTCCCATCACCGGGCGGGATCTCGATGATCACGTTGTCCATGCGGCGCTCGGGAGCGTCCAGGCGCCCGACCTGCCACGTGGTGCCGTTCTCCGACTCGTAGACGAAGTCGGCCCGCCAGGAGCGGCGCGGGTCCTCGTCCCGGAGGATCTGGGCGGCGATGCGGTTGCTCCGGGGGACGAGCTCGGTGAGCCCCAGCGCCACCACCGTGAGCAGGAGCCCCATCACGAAGACGGGGCGGGCCACGCGGTGGAAGGAGATTCCGCCGGCCTTGGCCGCCACGATCTCCCGGTGCGTGGTCATGGAGTGGATCGTGAACACCGCCGCGACCAGCGCAGCGATGGGGAAGGACCACTGGACGAAGAGGGGAAGCTGGAACAGGTAGGCCCGGGCCACCTCGGCGCGGGTGAGCCCCCGGTCCAGGTACGTGTCCAGGTTCTCGGTGATGTCCCCGAGGATGAACAGGGGGGGGGAGGCCGCCAGGAAGACGAAGAAGAGCTTCAGGAACGTCCGGGCCACGAGGCGGTCGAGGATGCGGATCATGCGCCCGCCCCCGCCGGGGCGCGCCGCACCAGGCGCGCCGCCGAGTCCTTGAGCCGGAGCCAGCCGTCCTCCCACCCGCCGCCCCGAACCGTGGAGCCGGCCCTCCCCATGCGGCTCACCAGGAGGAGGCCCACCACGAGGAAGACCAGGTTGGGGACCCACATGGTGACGAAGGGGTCCGCGACGCGCCGGTCCGCCAGGCTCTCGCCGCCGATGAGCCCCATCCAGTACACGGCGAACACCGCCGTGGAGGCACCCACCACCATGCCCACGCCTCCTCGGGGGAAGCGGAGCGCCAGCGGCGGTCCGATCAGCGTGAACACGAGGCAGGCCACCGCGATCGCCCACTTCTTGTGGAGCTCGACCCGGTACCGGTTGGCCGTCTCCTGGAGCGACTCGAGCTGGGAGACGTGGGTCCGCGTCCCCACCACCACGCCCTGGGTCAGCGGGTCGCGGGAGAGCAGGGTGGCGTTGTCCGGGGGTCTGGAGCCTCCGGTCTCCCGGGAGGCCTGGAAGGTGGCCAGGGTGCCCAGGTCGGCCTCCGCCGGGCGGCCCAGCGCCAGCCGCACCGCCTCCAGGGCCCGCTCCTTGTTGCGCTTGCGCACCACCGCCTGCTCGAGGTCGCGCTCGACGGCCTGCTCGATGAGCATGTCGAAGTCCATCTCGCGGTCCCCCCGCTCGGCGCCCCCCATGCGGCGGTCCATCTCGTCGCCCACGCCCCGGAGCGGGACGATCTGCCGCTCGAAGTACACGTGCTGGAAGCCGCCCTCCCGGTCCGCCTGTACCTCCCGGACCTCCCCGTCGTACAGGGTCAGATACAGGTCGGTGCGCTCCTCGTTGAACGCCATCTGGCCCCGGGCGGCGTACGTTGTCCGCTGCCGGAGGGCGTTGTTGCGGTCGAAGATGGTCACGTCCTCCAGCGTGTTCGTGGCCGCGTCGATGCGCGTCGCGGTCAGGATGTAGTGCTCCATCCCGTCCTGGGTGCGGATCTCGTTGACCACCTGTTCCCGGAGTTCGAAGGTCGGGCTCTTGCGACCGATGTCCATCAGGAGGTTCTTTAGCCGGTGGTTGGCCTCCGGGAGCACCGTATCATTGAAGTAGAGCATGCCCAGGGTCGCCACGGCGCCCATGCCGAGGAGAGGCACCAGCACGCGGGTGGGACGCACGCCTCCCGCCGACATGGCCATGATCTCGTTGTTTTCGGTGAGCTCGCTGAAGGCGTAGAGGACCGCCACCAGCACCGCCATGGGGAGGGACAAGGCCACGGTATGCGGTAGGGACAGGACCAGGAACTCCACGATCACCGTCCACGAGAGCCCCTTGCCCACCAGCGAGTCGATGCGCTGCGCCACCGCGTTCAGGAAGATCAGCCCCGTGATGGTGGAGAGGCTGAACAGGAACGGGCCCATGTGGGCCCGCACCAGGTATCGGCTGAGCACTCCCATCCGCATCGCGGGGATCCTCGGGTCGGCGTCGAAGAGCCAGACGGCGCGCCAAGCTATGCCCGAAGGGCGTGCCGCCTCAAGGTGGCGCGCGCTCCGGACCCTGCAGCGCTGCCCCTCCGGTACACCGCGCCTTCCCCACCGGTCCTCGGGCTGACGCGCCGCCGTGATCCTGCGCCTCCTCGTCCTCGTCCTTTCCCTGGGCCTTCCCGGCGCCCCGTCCCACGGCGGCGCGGACGCGCCGGCGAGCGCGCCCCGGGCGGACACGCTGATCCGGACCGACCTGGGCCGAGTGCCGCGCGCGGTGGCGGCAGGGCTGGCCGCCGACGAGGACGCCCCCCACGCCCGCCTGGGGCTCCGGCGCATCCCGATGACGTCCGGGGGCGCCCTGGCTCCGGTGGCGCCCCCCCTCCTCTTCGGCCTGACGTCCGGGGAGGCGTGGGCGTCGCGCCTGGTCCGCCAGTCCGGCCCCGAGGCGCTCCTGGCCGGGCTGCTCCGCACACGGGTGGCCGAGTGGGGGCGCTCGAGCGCCGACACCGCCTTCTTCCTGCCGGCGGCGCCGGTGGCGCCGTCCCCCGGGGCGGCGGCGGTGGGGGACGAGCTACCCCGCTTCGTCACCGACTTCGCCGACCTGGCCCTGCGTGTGCGAAGCCGCATGGAGCTCGGCGGCGACTGGTCGCGCTACACCCCGTGCGATCCCCAGCTCAAGATCAGCTGTACCCCCACCCTCATTCCCCAACTCAGCCCCGACGTCCAGTTCGGCGTGCAGGTGGCGGGGACGATCCTGGACCGGGTCGCCGTGGACGTGGACTTCGACCAGGTCCGGGAGTTCGACGCCGCCAACCGGATCAACATCGTCTACCACGGCGCGGAGGACGCCATCCTGCGCCGGCTGGAAGTGGGGGACGTGACCTTCCGGCTCCCGGCGTCGCGCTTCTTCACCGAGGGGATCCCCGCCGGGAACTTCGGATTCCAGGCCGAAGGCCAGCTCGGCCCGCTGGACTTCCAGACCGTGTGGGCGCAACAGCGGGGCGACCTCAACTCGAGGGAGTTCCGCCTCACGGGGCTCGGCGACCAGCGCGCCTTCATGCAGGAGGACACGCTCGTCCTCGACGACGCGGACTACGTCCGGGGTCAGTTCTTCTTCCTCGTGGACCCCCGCGCCATCGACCGCTATCCCCATGTGGACGCGCTGGCACTGGACGCCGGATCGGCCCCGCCCACCCTGGCTCCCGGAGCCGATCCCATCCAGCTGTATCGCTTCGAGGACGACCCGGTGCTCCGGCAGCAGGTCCAGGGCTTCATCCAGGCCGATGCCGAGGCCGAAGGGCCGGGCGGTCCGGTGGTGGAGTCGGGGTGGTTCCGGTACCTCCAGCCCGGGGTGGACTACTTCGTGCATCCCTCGGGGCTCTGGATCGCGCTGCGCACGCCGCTCCGCCGCGAGGAGATGCTCGCGGTCACCTACATCACCGCGACCGGTGACACGGTGGGAGACTACAATCCGGAGCGGATCCACAACCTGGGCGGCCGTGCCAGACTCCGCCTCCTCAGGGCCTCGGGGGCGAACCACCAGCCCGGACGCCCCACCTGGGACCTGGAGATGCACCAGATCTACCGGGTGTCGGGGTCCCCGGACGTCGAGCAGGCCTCGGTTACGCTCACCCTCTCCCTGGGGGAGCTCTCCGCCGGGAGGACCTTCAAGCGCGCGCCCTCCGGCGACGACCTCACGTTCCTGAGGCTTCTGGGGCTGGACGAGGAGTCGCCCCTGGACCAGCTGGATCCCGCCTTCGTGTACGCTCCCGGCTCCGAAGCCTTCGAGGACGAGCCGCCGGTGCAGGGGACCTTCGTGGTCCTCCCCACCCTGCGCCCCTTCGCCGAGCCGCCTCCGGTGCCGTCGCTGGGGCTGGGCCCCGAGGAGACGGCGGCCATCCTCGGGGACGACGCCAACCGTCGCATCTACGACGAGGAGGACCCCTTCGAGCGGGACAACGCGGGGCTCTTCCGCCTCACCCTCGCCTACCGGATCCGCAGCGAGGGGGTGATCTCGTCCTTCTCCCTCGGCGCCCTGGGCATCCGGCCGGAGAGCGAGCGGGTGTGGCTCGGCGACCGGCTCCTTGCCCGGGGCGTGGACTACGAGATCGACTACGACGTGGGCCAGGTGACCCTCCTGGAGCCGGAGCAGCTCTTCACCGCCAGCCCGGACGCCGTGGTGCGGGCGACGTGGGAGCAGCGCTCGCTCTTCCAGGTCCAACCCACGCAGGTCTTCGGGCTCAGCACCCACTCGGCCCTGGGCGACTGGGGGAGCCTGGACTTCCTGACCCTCTACCAGGCCGAGCGCACGGTGGTCACCCGCCCCCAGCTCGGCACCGAGCCGGGGGGCGCCCTCACCGGCGGGATCAGCGGGTCGGCGGCCACCCACGTCGCGTGGTTCGACCGCCTCCTCGATCGGCTCCCGGGCCTCCGTTTCGACGGCACGACCAGCCTGTCGCTCGGCGGGGAGGTGGGCGTCTCCCTCCCGAACCCCAACACCAGGGGCACGGCGTTCGTGGACGACTTCGATGCCGCCGCGGAGCTCCCCGTCTCCCTCGTCTCGTCCGAGTGGGCGCTGGGGAGCGCTCCGTCGTCCCCGGAGGGCGCGGCCGCAGCGCTCCCTCCTGCGCCGGACGCGTCCACCTCCGCGCCGCTCACCTGGCAGCACCAGTGGGTGGTGGAGTCGCTGGGCGGGGACAGCGTGGGGGTGCACGAGGGGTTCTTCCCCCGCCAGGAGATCGACCGGCAGATCCGGGTGGCGGGCTCCGAGGCCCGTGAGCCCGGCCTCCTCCTCTCGTTCGGGAGGCCTCAGCAGCAGCGCCCCGCATGGCGCTCCTTCACCACCTCGCTCGCCACCACCGGCCTCGACCTCACGAAGACCGACTTCCTCGAGTTCTACGTGGCGGGGGGCGAAGCCCTCACGCTCGTCCTGGACCTGGGCTCGGTGAGCGAGGACGCCCTCTTCCTCGACGCCGCCGGGAGGACGTCGGGGAGCCGGCCGGAGACCGGGGACCCGTGGGGCCTCGGCGTGCTGGACCAGGAGGCCGACCCCCGCCTGGGCGAGATCTGGAACAGCGCCGCCGACGCCGTGGGCGTGTGGAACGAGAGCTGCAGCGTGAGACCCGGGGAGATCTACCGCCCGGGCGATCCGCGCTCAAACTGCACCCGGGGCAACGGGCGCCGCGACTCCGAGGACCTGGACGGGGACGGGAACCTGGACGTCCAGGAGCGCCACCTCCGCTACGTCGTCCGCCTGGACGGGATGTCCCCGTACCTGGCGCGGACGAGGGCGGAGACGGGGACCGAGTTCCAGCTCTACCGAATCCCTCTGCGCGGGACCGACGCGGTGGAGGTGGGAGGGGCCGTCGGCGAAGCCGACCTGCGCGCCGTGAAGCACCTGCGGGTCACCGTCACCGGCTCGCGCTCCCAGCGCCTGCGGTTGGCCAGGATGCGCCTGGTGGGCTCGCGCTGGATCAAGCGCGGGGGGGAGGGGATCCTGGCGGGGCTGGGGGGTGACACCCTGCTCGCCGGTGGCCGCCTGGAGGTCGCCTCCGTCTCCCGGGTCACCGAGGGCGACGCCTACGCGTCCCCGCCCGGCGTCCTCGAGGAGCTCGTGGACCCCACCACCGCCTACGCGGGGCAGGGGATCGAGTTCAACGAGAAGGCGCTCGGCCTCTCCTTCGAGGGCATCCCCTCCGGCGCCCGCGCCGAGGTGTACCACCGGTTCCCCCAGAGGCCCCGCAACTTCCTGGAGTACCGGCAGGCACGGGTGTGGGTGGTGACCCGCTCCGGAGACCTCGGCCCCGACCGCGCCAACTACTTCTTCCTCAAGGTCGGCACCGACGCGGAGAACTTCTACCTGTTCCGGTCCCGGTTGAGCGCCCCCGCGGGCCCCGCCGGGGTCACGCCCGGGGACTGGCTCCCCGAGATGGTCGTGGACTTCCAGGAGTGGTTCGAGCTGCGCCAGCGCGCGGAGGAGGAGATCAACCTGAGTCCGCCGGGGCCTGGCGACCCCCCTGTGACGCTCTGGTCCGCGGACTCGGCGTACGCCGTGGTGCTCCGGGACCGGGGCCGGGCCCCCGACCTGGCCCACGTGCGCGAGCTGTCCCTCGGGGTCATGGCGGAGGGGCCCCTTCCGCTCTCCGGGGAGATCTGGATCGACGAGCTCCGCCTGGGCCGCCCGGTGCGCGACGCCGGCGTGGCCAGCTCCATGGAGGCGGTGCTGGATGCGGCCGGGGTCCTGTCCAGCAGGGTCACGTGGACCAGCCGCGGCTCCATGTTCCGGCAGCTGCGGGACGAGGCGACGTACCAGACCGACCGCTCCCTGTCCGTGAGCTCGACGCTGCGCCTCGACCGGTGGGCCCCCGCCGAGTGGGGGATCGACCTCCCCCTGACCTTCGGGGTGGACCGGACCAGCCAGGACCCGACCTTCCTCCTGAACTCCGACGTCCGCGCCGACCGCATCCGCAACCTGCGTCCCACCGACGCGAGGCGGACGCGGGTGGGGCTCTCCTTCCGCAAGAGCACGCGCACCGCCAACCCGTGGGTCGGCTTCGTCATGGACGGCCTGGATGCCCGTGTTGGGTACACCGCGACCCGCGGCTCCACCGTCACGACGGAGAGCGAGGTGGATGCCGTGAGCGCGGGGGTGGGCTGGGTCCGGGAGCCCAGGCCGCGGGCCTTCGCCGTGGTGCCGGCGTTCGCCGAGGGCGCGCTGAAGGCGCTCCTCCCCGCCTTCCTCGAGGAGCAGCTCCTCGGGGCCCGGTTCCGCTGGACACCCGAGCGCGTCTCCATGGGGACGTCGTACCTGGGCCAGGACAGCCGAACCCTCCGGTTCGAGCGGATCATCCAGGTCGCCGGAGACACGCTGGCCGTGGCGACGCTGGCGCCCCGTCAGACGGTGGAGTCGGCCGCCGACGTCCGCCTCAGGCCGCTCCAGGCGCTGGATGCCGCCGTGACCCTCCTCTCCACCCGGGACCTGCTCGCCCCCGACGAGGCGGTCTCCGACCCCAGGGTCCAGGTCCTCCTTCGCCGGGAGCGCGGCCGTGTCGCCGGGATGGACATCGGGTGGGAGACCAACCGCACCGTCAGGACCCGTCTCGGGTTCCGGCCCCGCGTCTTCAGCTGGCTGCGGAGCGACGTGGACTGGACGAGCGCCTACGGCTCGGACCGCGCCGCCAACTTCCTGCTCCGGAGCGTGGAGGGAACGGACACCGTCCTGACGCTGACGCGCAGCGCCCAGGGCCAGCGGGACTGGAGGGCCCTTCTGGCCCTCGACCCCGGGGTGCTGGCCGCGAGCGTGCTGGGCGCGGCGGCCGCCGGTGAGGATCCGGGGATCACCGGCCTCCGGCGGATCCTGGGGTCGTTGCGGCCCCTGTCGTTCAGCTACCGGGATGGGCTCGTCTCCCGCTTCCACAGGGACCCGGTGGACCCCGGGCTGGGCTACCAGTTCGGGTGGGGGGACACCGACGACTTCCGGTTCCTCGAGGGGGACACGGCGGCCACCCTCACGGACCAGGCGTCGTGGACGTGGAGCTCCGGGATCCGCACCGCCGGCGGGGGCTCGGTGGACGTGGCGTACCAGCGCTCCAGGGCCTCCACCCTGGACACGCGGAGCGACCGGACCACCAACCAGCGGCGCTGGCCGGACCTCCGAGCGTCCCTCCCCCCCCTCACCCTGCCAGCCTTCACCCTCGTCCAGAGGGTCACGCTTTCAGGGGGGTACGCCGAGGCCGAGCGGGAGACGGTCTACGGTGGGCGCGGCCTCCAGCGCCGCTTCGAGAGCGAGGTCCAGGTGCCGGTGGACGTGACCGTGTCCTGGAGGGGCACGCTCGTCACCACCTATCGGGGCTCCTTCCGCGCCGGAGAGGCGGAGGACCCGACCGGGCTCACCGACCGGACGCAGTCCAGCCACCGGCTCTCGGTGAGCTCCCAGCTCCTCCCGCCCGGCCGGTGGGCCGCGCGCCTCGACCGGCCCGTACGCTTCTCCCTCCTGGCCGGGTACACCGCCGAGCGGGACTGCCGCACCACCGTGACCCAGAGCGCGTGCGTCCCGTTCCTGGACCAGATCCGTCGGAGCCTCTCCGTCTCGCTGGATACCAGCGTGCGCGGGTTCGAGATGGGGATGCAGATGAGCTGGGACGACCGCCAATCCTTCGTGGGCCAGCGCAACGGATCCAGCCAGTTCCAGCTGGGCGTCTTCGGCCAGCTCCAGTTCTCCGCCGGCACGCTCCCGCGGGCGACTCCGCGCTGACGCCGGCCGGCGCCCCCCGCCCGCTCGGCCATTCGCCCGCCCGCCTCGCGGGGCGAGCCTGTGCCATGTCGGACACCGAGACCCGGTCCCTGGGCAGGGTGGCCCTCCTCCTCCTCCTCGCCAGCGTCGTGCGCCTGGGGCTGACCTACCGCCACGTCGACGCTCCCCCTCCGGCTCCCGACGTCCTCCCGGGGCTGCTGGCCGAGAGCCGGGAACGGGCCGCGGAGGAGGAGGCCCGATCCCGCCCCCTGGAGCCCGGCGAGCGCCTCGACCCCAACCATGCGACGGCGGTCGAGTTGGACCGCCTCCCCGGCGTCGGGCCGGCGATCGCGGAGGCCCTGGTGAGCTCACGGGATGCGGAAGGCCCGTTCCGGGGGGCCGAGGACCTCCTCCGCGTGCGCGGCGTCGGGCCGGCGCTCCTGGAGCGCATCCGTCCCCACCTCGAGCTGGCGCCGGTCGGCCTCTCCACCCCCCGACCACCCCGGCCCGGGCGCCTTGCCCTCCCCGCGGCCGCAGGGCGGGCCCCGAGCTCTCCGGTGCGCCCGCGGCCCGCCCCGCGGCTGGACCTCAACCGGGCGGACACACTGGCGCTACAGGCCCTTCCGGGGGTGGGGCCCGCGCTGGCCCGGAGGATCGTCGCCGCCAGGGAGGAGGCTCGCTTCCGCACCCTCGAGGACCTCTTGAAGGTGCGGGGCATAGGGCCGGCGACGCTGGCCAGGCTGAGGCCCCTCGTGGCGGTATCGCCATGACCCGCACGGGCCCTGGGTCCGGGCCGGTTCCCTTGTACGGTTCGGGACAGCCCCCGTATTCTTACATCGGTCCGCTCACGGACCGCCGCCCGTTCCCCCAGGAAGGATCGGCCCGTCGATGGCAGCGCAGGTCGCCTCCGAAGTCCGGCTCGGGGATCTCTTCGTCCGCGAAGGGCTCATCACCGAGGAGCAGCTGCAGGCCTCCCTCACCGAATCCAAGACCAGCGGTACCCGGATCGGGTACGCGCTGGTCAAGCTGGGCTTCGTCGCCGAGGAGGAGCTCACCCGGATGCTCGCCCGGCAGTACCGCGTGCCCGCCGTGGACCTGGACAAGGTCACGGTGGACGAGAAGATCCTGAAGCTCATCAAGCCGGAGCAGGCCCATAAACATCTGGTCCTGCCCCTGCGGCGCGTCGGCCGCATGCTCACCGTGGCCATGACCAACCCCACGGACTTCGCGGCCATCGACGACCTGAAGTTCGTGTCCAAGCTCGACATCGAGCCGGTCATCGTCGGCGAGTTCACCCTCCGCAAGCACCTGGACAAGTACTACGGCAAGCAGGATGAGCAGGCCCTGCCGGACCTCGGCGACCTGGTGGGCGATGAGGACGTGGAGGTCGTGGAGGAGAAGGACGAAGAGACCTCCATGGCCGCCCTCCAGGCGGAGATGGACTCGGCCCCGGTGGTGAAGTTCATCAACGGGCTCCTCACCGACGCCGTGCTCCGGGGGGTGTCCGACATCCACATCGAGCCCTTCGAGAAGGAGATCCGGATCCGGTACCGGATCGACGGCGCCCTGCAGGAGGTCATGAAGCCGCCCATGAAGATGAAGGCGGCCATCACCTCCCGGGTGAAGATCCTGGCGGACCTGAACATCGCCGAGAAGCGCGTTCCCCAGGACGGACGCATCAAGCTGAAGATGAAGAACAAGGTGGTGGACTTCCGCGTCTCCACCCTGCCCGTGATCTTCGGCGAGAAGATCGTGATGCGTATTCTCGACAAGGGCAACCTGACGTTCGATCTGACGAAGTTCGGGTTCGAGCCCAAGGCCGAGAAGGACTTCATGTGGGCCATCCAGCGCCCCTACGGGATGGTGCTGGTGACGGGGCCCACCGGGTCCGGGAAGACCACCACGCTCTACTCGGCGCTCTCGCAGATCAACACCATCGACACGAACATCATGACCGCGGAGGACCCCGTGGAGTACAACCTCTACGGGATCAACCAGGTGCTCGTCCGCACCGAGATCGGGATGACCTTCGCCGCGGCGCTGAAGGCCTTCCTGCGGCAGGACCCCAACATCATCATGGTGGGAGAGATCCGCGACCTCGAGACGGGCGGCATCGCCATCAAGGCCGCCCTCACCGGCCACCTTGTGCTCTCTACGCTGCACACGAACGACACGCCCTCCACCATCACCCGCATGATCGACATGGGGCTGGAGCCGTTCAACATCGCCTCCGCCCTGAACCTCCTCTCCGCCCAGCGCCTCGCCCGCCGGATCTGCAAGGAATGCAAGGCCGAGACCACCTACGAGGAGGAGTTCCTGAAGTCCTCGAAAGTGCCCCTCGACTGGGCCGCCGGAACCACCTTCTACAAGGGAACCGGGTGCGACAAGTGCAACGGCTCGGGGTACAAGGGCCGCTGCGGCTTCTACGAAGTCATGATCATGACCACGAAGATCCGCAAGGCGATCATGGCCGAGACGGGCACCGACGAGCTCCGGGAGGTGGCCCGCGGCGAAGGGATGTTGACGCTGCGTGAGGACGCTCTGAAGAAGGTCGAGCGCGGCGTGACCACGCTGGACGAGGTCGTGAAGGAAACCACCGTCGCCGATTGAGGCGGCGGGCATCGCATACCGAAAGGGACACCGAATGAATCAGCCCGCGGGTCAGGCCGCACAGGCGCCACAGCAGCAGGAGATCAGCCTTCGCCTCCTCCTCCAGGAGATGATCCAGAGGGGCGCGTCGGACCTCCACATCACGGTGGGGAATCCGGCGAAGCTCCGCGTGGACGGCGACCTGATGAACTCCAAGATCAACCAGGTGCTCGCGCCCAAGGACACGCTCTCGCTGGCGTACTCCATCCTCACGGAGAACCAGAAGAAGCGCTTCGAGACCGAGGACGAGCTGGACTTCTCGTTCGGGGTGCAGAACCTGTCCCGGTTCCGGGGCAACGTCTACAAGCAGCGGGGCTGCGTGGCCATGGCCATCCGCCAGATCCCCTACGAGATCATCTCCATCGAGAAGCTCGGGCTGCCCCCCATCATCAACAAGCTGGCCGAGCGCCCCCGCGGTCTCGTGCTCGTCACCGGCCCCACGGGCTCGGGCAAGTCCACCACCTTGGCGGCCATGGTCGACAAGGTGAATCGGGAGATGAAGGGGCACATCATCACCATCGAGGACCCCATCGAGTTCATCCACCGCCACCAGAGCTGCATGATCAACCAGCGCGAGGTGGGGGCGGACACCAAGTCGTTCACCGCCGCGCTGAAGTACGCCCTGCGCCAGGACCCCGACGTCATCCTCATCGGCGAGATGCGGGACCTGGAGACCATTTCCGCCGCGCTCACCATCGCGGAGACGGGGCACCTGGTGTTCGCGACGCTGCACACGAACTCCGCGGCCGAGTCCATCAACCGCATGATCGACGCCTTCCCGTCGCACCAGCAGGCGCAGATCCGCGCCCAGCTGGCGTTCGTGCTGGAGGGAGTGGTCACGCAGACGCTGCTCCCCAAGGCGAAGGGGAAGGGGCGCGTCGCCGCCTGCGAGATCATGGTGTGCACGCCGGCCATCCGGGCCGTGATCCGCGACGAGAAGATCCACCAGATCTACTCGCTCATGCAGGCCGGCAAGAAGCACGGCATGCAGACCATGAACGACGCGCTGCAGATGCTCTACATGCGGGGGGAGGTGACGCTGGAGGAGGCGCTGAAGCGCTCCGGCGACCCGGCGGAGCTCCTGCGCGCCGTCGGCGAGCCCGTGCCGCCGACCCTCACGTGACGACGACGTCCACCGCGCCCATCAGGTAGGAGACCATGCCCACCTTCGCGTTCTCCGCGAGACCCGCCTCGGGCGGGGACATCAAGAGCGGGGAGATCGAACTCCCCAGCAAGGACGACGTCCTCGCGTATCTGCACAAGCAGAAGATGATCCCCGTCTCCGTGCGGGAGAAATCGAAATCGCTGAACCTCTCCTTCGGCGGGGGCGTGAAGACGCGCGACATCGTGATCTTCACGCGGCAGTTCGCCACCATGATCAACTCGGGCCTCCCCCTGGTGCAGAGCCTGGACATCCTGGCCGAGCAGACCGAGAACCCGCAGCTGCGCAAGACCATCCAGGAGACGCTCTACGACGTGGAGTCGGGGCACACGCTCGCCGACGCGATGGGCAAGCATCCCAAGGTCTTCACCGAGCTGTTCACGAACATGGTGGCCGCCGGCGAGGCGGGCGGTATCCTGGACACCATCCTGCTGCGCCTGGCCACCTTCCTGGAGAAGAACGACGCCCTGGTCCGCAAGATCAAAGGCGCCATGGTGTACCCCACCGTGATCTTCTCGGTGGCCGGCGGCGCCGTGATCATCCTGCTCATCTTCGTGATCCCCACCTTCCAGACCATGTTCGAGGCGGCGGGCATACCGCTCCCGATGCCGACCCGCATCGTCATCGGGATGTCGAAGGTGCTCTTCGGGTATTGGTGGGCGATGGCGGCAGGCGTCGGGGTCGCCGTCTTCGCCTTCCGGTCGTTCGTGGCGACCAGCCAGGGGCGTCTCCTGTTCGACAAGATGATGCTGACCCTTCCCATCCTGGGGGACATGCAGCGGAAGGCCGCGGTGGCGCGATTCACGCGGACGCTGGGCACGCTGGTGTCCTCCGGCGTGTCCATCCTGGAGGGGCTCGAGATCACCGCCAAGACCGCGGGTAACCGCGTCATCCACGACGCGGTGATGGGTTCGAGGGCGTCCATCGCAGGCGGCGAGACCATCGCGGGGCCGCTCAAGGAGTCGGGGGTGTTCCCGCCCATGGTGGTCCAGATGATCAACGTCGGCGAGCAGACCGGCGGTCTGGACGAGATGCTCACCAAGATCGCCGACTTCTACGACGAGGAGGTGGACGCCGCGGTGGAGACGCTGCTCTCCGCCATGGAGCCCATCTTCATCGTGTTCCTGGGCGCCATCGTGGGCGGCATGATCGTCGCGATGTACCTGCCCATCTTCGACATGATCAACGCGGTGAAATAGCGGACGCTTATTAGCTGAACCCTGATTTGTCCCGCAGGCGAAGCTTGGTTTGTCCGACGCGAAATCCGAGTCTGTCCGGCGAGCGCATGATGACTGGCCGAGAGCCCATGGGAGAGTAGGGCTTTCGGCCGGTCGCTCTTTCCGCCCCCGAGGCCCTCAAGTGTTCGGATGCGGCCGTGCTCGGGGCTCCGAATCGATGATGTTGGGTTGTGCGGGACAAACTGGGTTTCGCGTTGCTCGCAGCGGGTCCGGGAGTACTAGTGAGCGAAAGCCGTTGGGCGGCAACGCCTTAGATGAGGGCCTGGTGCGCGGCCAGGGGGGTGCGAAAAGCGAGTTTCTCCTCCGCGCACCTCTCGGAGGCGAAACCGAATCCTGTCCACGTCCGTTGGGGCGCCGTCAGAGCGTCCGTCGGTGCCAACAAGACGGGCCGAAGGGGCCGGTTACAGTTGAAATGAATAAAGATACAGGGCTGAGGTTCGTGCGATCGGTGGTGGTTCCGTCGAGCACGGACGACCAGACGCTTTCAGCCATCGGGGCGGAGCTCTTGGGGGAATTGCAGGGAGGGGAGCGGGGGGACGTCTTCGGGCTCGATGTCAGCAAGGTACGTCTGCGGGCGAGTCAGCTGGCGCTCGTCCTCAAGGCACCCCTGCTCCATATCGCTGACCGAAATCCCCACTCAAAGAAGCAGGCGCCTCACCTTACTTACTTGGTGGGCATCGACCCGTCAGCGGGTAGCGGATGGGATGCCGACGCTGCCCTGAAGACGATGTCCGAGGAGAGGGTACGAGGATTCGCAATGCCGTGGCGGTCGGAAGAGGGCACCACCATCGTCGGTCGAGTCGACAAGCTGGTGGCGGATACGTACGCTTTTGTCCTCGGGCAGGCGAACGGTGCGACCACTGCCGGACTTGTTGCTTCCGCGAGGAAGCAGAGGGAGCCGATCAGGATGCAGGCCGCCAGCAACCGGTTATCCAGGACCGCGGGCGCTGGTCTCATTCATGCTGCCCGGCGGGAGCCCAACAAGGGTGGAGGGGGCCATTGGGTCTACCTGGCAGTTCGGTAATCTGCCGGCGGTAGGGCGCACATCGAGGTGTGGCACGCGCAGGGCCGGCTCGGTGATCGGATTTTCCTCGGGCGACTGCTGCGCATCGCGTCACTGGCTCGTGAGGTCTGGGAGTGCGCCTGGCGTCGATGCCTTTGTGGACGAGGCGGTGCGCTCGCCCGCGTACGAAGAGGGGTGCGTGAAGTGCCACACTTGCGGTTGTGGCCGCTGCGATCACCATCCCACTTGTTGGTTGGGAAGACTCTTCTTGCCCTGGCTCGGATCATCCTCTCTGGGCGACGACTCTTGCTGACAGGGACAGTTGCTTTCTGACATTCAGGCAGATCGGGCCAGGGGCTTGGGTTAGCGGGCCTGATACTAGGCCCACCCCCGGAGTTATGCAAAGTGAGGCCAGGCAGTGACTTACACTGCCTGGCCTCACTGCGTCATGGTGCCAGATGTTCGTGCGGTTGGCACATGGTAGGCACGCGAACACCGGAATCACCCCCCGAGCCCTCCTTGGCGCGCCGTCGCCAATCGCCGGCCTCGCAGTCGGCGGCGCCATCACCGCGTGCAGGACGATCTCCTCCGCCTCCTGTTTCGGCGAG
>DATIKQ010000005.1:0-115805 GCA_035477395.1 Longimicrobiales bacterium | reverse complement strand
CGTGGACCCGGGCACTCAGGCGCCCGCGGCGGTAACGCGGCGGTGCGACCTCAACTTCTCGAACCGCCGGATGCGGACCCGCATGTCCGGTGGTGTGGGAGGGGGACAGCCGGGATCACCGGCTGCCCCCTATCCCGATTGCGCGGTTCCCACCGGGGTCGTCAGCGCAGGTCGAACGCGACGGAGTCCCGGGCGCTCCGACCCCTGAGGAGGTAGAGGGCGTGCCTGTTCGGACCCGGGCGGCCGATGGACGCGGGGTCGACGGTCACCCGCCAGACCCCCTCGAGGAGGCCGCTGAAGCGGAAGCTGCCGGCGGCGTCGGTGGTTGTGGCCATCGGCGCACCGGCGGACACGCACGCGCTGGTGGTGTCCACGGTGGGCGGTGACGTGGTCCCGCTCGATGTAGCGCAGCGCACCGCCCGCACCGTCACGCCGGCGAGCGCGGATGCCCCGTCGAGGACGCGTCCCTGGACGGTGCCGTCGCCGAAGAGGAAGGTGAAATGGGGCTGGCGATGAGCAGCCATGGCGGCCTCGAGGTTCATGGCGCCGCGGTCGTGATCCCAGCGCGGCAGCACGAGCGCGCCGCCGAACCCGGAGGTGATCCCCACGGTGCGGCCGCCGAAGCCGGGCACGAGGGTGGCGTCGGGGTTTCCCGAGCCGGGAGGGGGCTCGGGCTCGGCCGTGCGGACAAGGGCGGTGTCCCCACCCCCATCGCTCCGGAGCACCCGCACGGGCCAGCCCGGGATGGGGCCTGAGACCGGCTGGACGACATACACACCAGCGGGCAGGTCCGTGAACCGGAAGGTGCCCGTGGCGTCGGTGGTGTCGGTCCTCACGAGAGAATCCGGGCTCACCTGGAAGGGTGGAGAGCCACCCTTGTATAGCCGAACCTCGGCGCCGGGTAGGGCTTCCTCCGCGTCGACCACCGAGCCGTCACCGTTCCTGTCGTTGACGATCACGCCCTGGATCGTGGTCCCCGGCGCGCCCCGTGCGCGGATGGCGATGACCAGCCCGTCTGGTCCCGAGACCCTGGCTCGCTGGGGTCCGATGCTGTCGCCCAGAATCCACCAGGCCTGGGCGCGCCCGTCCGCGTCGGTGACGGTATCCAGGTTCACGAGCGTGCCTCCGCCGCTCTCCACGCCCCATGCGACGCGGACGTTTGGGGCTGGCCCCACACCTCGGACCCTGGCCTCGACGACCACCGGCGAGGGCAGTTCCGAACCGGCCACGGCGGACTGGTGGTCGCCGCCGCGGATGCGGAGGACGGTGATGGGCTCGATCCGAGTCACGCGTACCGCGGCCCGGCCCTCCATGCCTTTCGCGTCAGCGGCGATCACCGTGTCCAACCCGGGCCTCCGGGCGGCGAGGATGCCTGCCCCGACCAGGTCGGCGGCATGGCCCCCCCCTGTGCGGGGCGCCAGCCTCCACGAGACGACCGCGCTAGGATCCGGGCTTCCCAGAGAGTCGAAGGCCAGCGCCGAAAACACGATTGTGTCGCCCTGCTCCAGCTCCACGTACGCCGGGAGCACCGAGACCCGGGCCGTCGGCACGACGCTGACGCCCGCTCCTCCGGGGGTCACCGTTCCCACTGCCGACGAGGCTCTGACGACGGGACGAGCGCGCGCCGCTGCCAGTGCTCGGAACACGGCGGCGTCGAGGCCGCGCGCATTGGTGCTATCGCTGAGGATCTTGTTGATCGTAGCGGTTGCGGCTCCGCGCGTACCTTCGCGTGCGTTCATGTCACCCAGCGCGATGGCCGCCCGCTCCTGGACCCGCCGCAGCTCGTTGTTCGTGAAGAAGCGGATCGCCGCGTCGGTGGTCGAGTCCACCGGGAGGAGCGCCAGCTGCCCACGCACAGAGGCCTCCAGGTGCCCGCGGAGGTTCTGCCCCCCCTCGCTGCGCGGATCCAGAACCTGATCCAGGATCAGCGTGGCCTGCGAGTTCAGGCTGTCGGTGTATTGCCGCTCGTTCTGCTCGCACTCCTCGCAGGACAGCCACCGGCGGATGATGTTCCTCTGCCCCTCCGAGACCCCGAGCCAGGGGCACTGCGCCGGGAGGGCGAGGACGGCGAGCGCCACACCGAGGGACGCCAGCCGAGTCACTTGGTCTCCCCCCGGGGATAGTCGGTGGCCAGCGCCGGGCACGTCCCCTCAGCAGAGTCCGGCTGGCATTCCCGTTTCCAGTCCGTCGGCCAGGAGCTGGAGGTCTCGGGGGTCTTGAGCCAGATCCAGGAGCGCGAGTCGACGTTCATCCGGTAGAGCTGGCCCAGCGAGAACCGCTCGCGACTCATTCCCGTGCACAATTCGGGGGCGCTCCACATCACGTTGGCGGGCGTGAAACCCGGCACCTTCCCCGTGTGCCCGTCCTGGGCCATGTGCTCCCCCATGCCCAGCATGTGGCCCAGCTCATGGGTGAGGGTCGTGGGATTGAAGTGGGCGGCCGACATCACGATCACGGGGCCCCGGCGGGGAGTCTGGGCGCACGTGTATCCCGCGAACTGCCCGTCGATGCTGGGCACGAAGACCACCCATGCCTCGTGCTGGTCGAGGGACTTTCCGTCGCGAGCCTTGTCCTTGGTGACCGGGATGCCGAGGTACTTCTTCAGTGTGTCGTCCTCGCATCCCGTGAACCCGTCGGCCACCTCCTCGAGAAGTGTGTCCTTCTGCGACCAGTCGAAGCGGATCCCCGTGCGGTTTGCGCTGAAATGGCGGTCCGCCAGGGCGCGGGACTTGGCCCAAGCGTATTCGAACTCCGTCGGATCCGCAGGCCTCGCGAAGTTGAGTCTGAACCTGACGAGCACCACCCGCTCCGGCGGCGGCTCCGACGCCACGGCTTCCGCGGGCGCCTTCGTGGAGGGGGAAGGAAGTTGCTCCCGTCGCACGCCCGCCCCTCGGGTGAACACCCAGGCCGAGGACCTGCACTTTCCGTTGGCGCTGTCCTCGAGCCAGGCGGTCCCGGCCACGGCCATGCCTCGCGATGCGCGTGGGCTGCAGTCCTCGGCTTCCGGCCAATCCTGAAGGACGGCCTCCGGGGGCGCTCCGGGATAGTGCGGGATCCTGATGAACGACGCCCCCTGACCCGTCATGGGGCCCACCAGGACATGCCCGAGCCCAGGAAACCCGAAGCCGCTCACCCTGGCGCTGATTCCCGAGATCTTCTCGGGTTCAGCGTCATCTGGCGTGGAGAACAGCGCAAAGCCCTCCTGCGGGCCCAGGTACTTCAGCGAGCCCCAGATCACGGGGATTGGAATCCAACTGGGAGAGGTGGCTCGCACGGGGAGGCCGTTCTCCAGCACCGGGACGGCGTCGATCCGGAATCCGCTACCGGGATCCGTGAGCACTTCCCCCGGGTCGAGCTCCACGTGGTGCACTTGGTCGAGGCTCAACTCGCCTTCGCAGACCAGGCATACGTTGCCGGGGAGGCAGTCGGTGATGCCGTCCCTTTCGTCGCCCGGGGCGAACCGCCAGGCTACCAGGGCCCCCACCACCAGGAACACCAAGAGGAGTCGCCCGCTGCGCATAGCCTACTCCCATCCATCGGGATGAGCCGAACATTCGCGGCAACCCTGGCGGACGCAAGGAAAATCGCGCGTTCCGGAACGCCCCCCCGACCCCCGTGTACCGATCTTCAGCCCGCTCCGGCGCCCATGCGGCGATCCTCCCACCCCTCTGTGATGATCCTCCGCGGTCTCGTCCCGCTCCTCTGCCTCCTGGCGGCCGCCCCTCGGGGCGGACCGGCGGACGGGCCGGTGCGCCCACTCCCGTTCTTCTACGACCTCTACACGTTCCGGGGAGACGCCGGCGCCACCACGGTCGTGGCGGCGTTCGCCATCCCCGCGGGGCGGTTGGAGCGGGAGTGGGAAGACGGCGAGGCGCGCTACCGCTTCGACGTGACGCTGGTCCTGGCCGACACGGCGCTCAAGTCGGTGCGCCGCACCGACGACTCCGTGGCGGTGGCCGTGCCCCGCTCCTTTTCCGGCGACCACATCATCCACACCCACATCGAGGTGCAGGCGCCTCCGTCCGGGTCCACGCTTCAGCGGGTCGTCATGACCGACGCCAGCACGCCGGGGATCGGCCAGCTCTACGGCTCCGCCTTCCCCATCCCCGACTACACGGGCACGGCGCTCATGCTCAGCGACATCGCGCTGGGTGACCCGGACGCGCGTGAAGGGTGGAGGCGGGGGGACGTCACCCTCGCGCTGCTCCCCACGAGCCAGTTCCCCGAGGGCTCCTTCGACGTCTACTACGAGGTGTACAACCTCCCGGCGGGGCACCGGTACCTCACCGAGCTCGCCGTGGAGCCCGTGGACTCGGCCGGCGCTCCCCGCGACGCGGCCGGCGGCGTCGTCAGGGCTCGCTTCGACGGGAAGGCGACGTCGGCGCCGGACGGCACGCTGGGGGAGCTCCGCCGCGTGGACACGTCCCTGTCCAAGGGGCACTACCGCATGACGGTGACCGTCACCGACCAGGAGACGGGAGAGACCACGACGCGCTCCCGGCCCTTCCAGGTCCGCGGCGGCGCCAGGCGCGCGACCATGGTTCCCGCGCTCCCGCGGGGACCGCACGCAAGCCGCCCGGGGTGACGCGTTCGCGTCCGAGCCGCTTCCGGGTGTCGGGCTCGACCGGGATCCCCTACTTGCAGTAGTTCGCGATCGGCAGCACCGAGAACGACCGCTTGTTGCGGGCGATGTTGATCACGCCCACCTGCAGGCCGTGCAGCTCGTCGGCGATGTTCACGATGCCGATGGTGAGGCCGCGCTGGCTCCCGCGCACGTTGTTCACCGCGCTCAGCGACACGCCGCGGAGCAGGCCGCCGTTCTCGATCTTGAAGTAGACCGGGGCCACCGCCAGGCCGCGGAACTCCTGCGCCCCCGCGCCGATCCCGGAGAGGACCACGCCGGTGATCTTCGACGCACCCACGCCGATGCCGCCCAGGGCCAGGCCGCGCAGCTCACCGCCCACGCCCACGCCCACGCCGCCGATGGCGATCCCCTCGAAATCGCCGCCGACGCCCACGCCCACGCCGCCGGCGAGGATCCCGCGACCGTTGCCGCCGGCTCCGACGCCCACGCCGCCCAGCGCCACCCCGGTGAAGTCACCGCCGACGCCGAAGCCCACGCCGCCGAATCCGATCCCCTCCAGGTCTCCGCCCGCGCCGCCACCGACGCCGCCCAGAACGATGCCGCGGATGTTCCCGCCGGCGCCGACCCCGACGCCTCCGAGCATCACCCCCTCCGCGTCACCGCCCGTGCCCAGGCCGACGCCCCCGATGGCGATCCCCCGGAGGCTCTGCCCGGCGCCCATGCCGATGGGGGCGAAGCCGACGCCGACGAAGTCGCGCTCCACGGCGATTCCGGCGCCGAGGGCCAGGCCGTGGATCTCGCCGCCGCCGGTGAGGGGGAACCCGAGGGCCAGCCCCTTCACCACGCTCTCGGCGCCCGTGTCCTCGTGCGGCGCCCAGATCGTGGCGTTGATCCCCCGGACCAGCTCCAGGTCCCGGTCCCGGAAGTTCAGGCGCAGCCCGTCCAGCCGGCGCACGTCCCCGATCCCCAGCCCGAAGTCGCCCGCGGCGATCTTGATGCCGTGATCCTGCGCGAAGGCGGACGAAGGAACGAGCAGCGACGCGACGAGGAAGGGGAGGAACCGGCGGGCGCGCATGGGAGCTCCTGCTGGGCGAAGCGTGGACCCGAGCGTCCCTACGCTCGCGCCCGGAGGGCGGTTTCGGGCGCGCCGCGGGGAGGGAGCATCGCCCTGCTCCGAGGGTAGGGGTAGGGGAGACGCGGCCCCGGCCTGCCTCACGGCGGTCGGCCGCGCCCTCCGGGGAGTTGCCGTGATCCCGACCGACGCCGTGTCCGGACATCCCACGCGCCATTGGACGCCGCTCCAGGATGGGCGCGTCCAGTGCGACATCTGCCCGCGCCGGTGCAGGCTCCGCGACGGGCAGAGGGGGCTCTGCTTCGTGCGGGGGGCAACCGGAGGCCAGGTGGTGCTCCACACGTACGGCCGCTCCAGCGGCTACTGCGTGGACCCCATCGAGAAGAAGCCGCTGTCCCACTTCCTCCCGGGCACGCCGGTGCTCTCCTTCGGCACGGCCGGGTGCAACCTGACGTGCAGGTTCTGCCAGAACTGGGACGTCTCCAAGTCCCGTGAGATGGACACGCTGGCCGACGCCGCCGACCCGGCCACCATCGCCGAGGCCGCCCGTCGCCTCGGGTGCCGGAGCGTGGCGTACACGTACAACGACCCCGTGATCTTCCACGAGTACGCAGTGGACGTGGCGCTGGCGTGCCGGGAGGTGGGCGTGCGCTCGGTGGCGGTGAGCGCGGGGTACGTGCTCCCCGAGCCACGGCGGGAGTTCTACGCCGTCATGGACGCGGTGAACGTGGACCTGAAGGGGTTCACCGAGCGCTTCTACCGGGAGCTGTGCTCCGCGCACCTCGAGCCGGTGCTGGACACGCTGCGCTGGCTTGTGCGGGAGACTCGGGTGTGGACCGAGATCACCACGCTCCTCATCCCCGGCGCCAACGACTCCGACGCGGAGCTGGACGCCCTGACCCGCTTCGTGGCGGAGGAGCTGGGCTCCCACGTCCCGCTCCACTTCTCCGCCTTCCACCCCGACTGGAAGATGCGCGACGTGCCCCCGACGCCCACGGCCACGCTCCGGCGCGCGCGGGACATCGCCCTGGCCAACGGGCTCCGGTACGTGTTCACCGGGAACGTCCACGACCCGGATGGACAGACCACCTGGTGCCACGGGTGCGGGGCGCGCCTCGTGGGGCGCGACGGATACACGCTCACCGGGTGGGGTCTGGACGAAACCGGCCGCTGCTGCGCCTGCGGGGAGGCGTGCGCGGGAGTGTTCGAGGCGACCCCGGGCGCGTGGGGCTCGAGGCGGATGCCCGTGAGGCTTGGAAGCGCTTAGGCTGCGTCCCAGAACGCGAACGCGCCGTACCCCACCACCCGATCCCGGGAGCCCTCGGTGTCCCCGGAGTTGCGCAGGTCCACGCACCGCGTGGTGAGTCTCCGCCGTCGCGCCGCCTCAAGGAGCCCCCGGAGCGCGACCACGCCGCACGCGTCGTGGGGGCCCAGCGCGTCCCCCTCCAGGCGCTCCACGGCGTCGGCGGTGCGCCGGTCGGCCTCCCGGGCCCGGTCGTAGGGGAGGTAGTGGCTCAGGTCGGAGCTCACGACCACCAGCGTTCCCGCGTCCCACACCGCGGCGAGGACGTCGGCGATGCCGTCCGGATCCGCCTCGCCGGTCACGAGCGGCAGGATGGGCACGGGGCCCAGCGCCACGCGCAGGAAGGGGAGATGGACCTCCAGGCTGTGCTCCTGGGCGTGGGCGCGCTCCGAGCGCCGGACCAGCGGGTGGGCCTCCAGCGCGGCGACGCCGTCCGGGTCGAGGAGGTGCTCCCCCAGCGGCGTGTCGAAGGCGGCGCACCCGGGGAGAGCCAGGCCGCGGAAGGCGGCGAAGTGGCTCGGCCCGAGGATCACCACCCGGCGCACGTTCCCGCGCCCGGGGACCACGAGGCGATAGGCGCTCCCGGCCACAGGGCCGGAATACACGTAGCCCGCGTGGGGAGCCACCAGGGCGACGGGCGGCGCGTGAGCGCCGCGGGCGTCGGGAGGCGACCCGTCGCCCCGAGCCCCGGCGGCGAGGAACCGCCGCACCAGGGTCTCCAGCTCCCGGGAGTCGTCCGGGTAGAAGCGGCCCGCCACTGCGGGCGGGCGCACACCGGGCCGCGTGGTCATGCCCCAGGTACCCTCCTGGCGGGGCGGAGTTCGGTCCCGGTGCCACGCACTCCATCGCGCCTCTCGCCCCCCGCACCGGGCCCGTGTACCATGAGGTGCGGTACCAGGCCGGAGCCGTCCTTCCCCCCCAGCAGAAAGCCCTGGCCCCATGCAGCGCCGGAACCACCCCGACAGCTGGGCCCCGTTCAGGACCTGGTCGAAGCGGTACGCTCCTCCCAGGTGGGATCTGACCGGAGGCCACGTGCATCCCTGCGCCCTGGCCGAGCTGCCCGGGGCGGTGGAAGCCGTGGACCTGGTCGGGCGCAACGACGAGGGATACCGCCCCCTGCTGAAGGCGCTCGCCCGTCGCTTCGAGGTGGATCCGGACCGGGTCACGACGGCCAATGGCGCCACGGGCGCCACCTTCCTGGCCTTGGCGGCGCTCGTCCGCCCCGGCGACAAGGTCCTGGTGGAGTGGCCGAGCTACGATCCCCTGGCGGGAACCGTCCGCCTCCTTGGGGGCGAGGTGGTGGATTGGGTCCGCGAGTGGGACCGGGGCTTCGCGCTGGACCCGGACGAGCTCGCCCGCTCCCTCACCCACGACGTCAAGGCCATCGTCCTCAGCAATCCGCACGATCCCACGGGGGTGCACACCGGCCGGGAGGATCTCCTCGGCATCGAGTCGCTGGCGAACGCGGTGGGCGCCAAGATCGTGGTGGACGAGGTCTATCTGGACGCGCTCCCGGACGTGGACACGACGCCTGCGGCGGCGCTGAGCGACACCTTCGTATCCGTGAACAGCCTCTCCAAGTCCTACGGGCTCCCAGGACTCCGCCTGGGCTGGGTGCTCGCCGATCCGGCCACCACGGAGCGGGCCAGGCGGGTGCAGGACCTGGTGGAGGGGACGGGGCCCGTCCCTGTGGAGCGCATGGGGGTGGTCGCAGTGGGCCAGATGGACCGCCTGCTGGCACGGGCCCGCGGCATCCTCGAGCCCAACTTCGCCGCCCTCGCCGCGTTCATGGGACGTCGGTCCGAGCTCTCGTGGGTGCGACCTGCCGGGGGCGCGGTGGCATTCCCGCGACTCGCGGACGGCGCCGACGCCGACGCCTTCGTGCGCGTGGCCCACGAGGAGTTCGACGTGGGCGTGGTGCCGGGTAGCCTCTTCGGGTATGGCCAGAGCTTCCGCATTTCGGTGGGATGCCGCTCCGAGACGCTCCAGGGCGGCCTGGAGGCGCTCGGGAAGGCGCTGGACCGGGGTACATACTGAGGGTCCGGCGGGCTCGGCCCAGAGGGCTCGGAGAACATCATCCTTTCCTTCTGGCACAACGACAACATATGTTTACCGCCGAGTACGGCCCGTAGAGCCCCCCACGGTTCCCCAGGAGCCGACATGGCGGCATTCATGCCCGCGTGGCGTCCGCTGGACGCCACCCACTCGGTGCGCCTCCTCTCGGAGCGCCCCCGCGGGGGGCGTGTGGTCGCGCTTTGCGTTTCGCCGGGGTTGGCGGGACGGCCCGAGGGGGCCCGCCTGGCGGTGAGCCTTGCGCGCCGCTGGACCGAGGGGGGGGTGGCCCTCGTCCTCGCCGACGGGGACCTGGCGCGCCCCATCCTCCACCTGACGCTGGGGCTGACCAATGTGCGGGGCCTGACCGAGATCCTCCTGGCGGGTGAGGAGTGGGCGTCGCTGGCCCTCTCCACATCGGTGCCGGGGCTCAGGCTCATCCCCGCGGGGGGAAGCGCGGCTCCCGCCGGCTCCCAGGCTGCGCGGGACCGTCTGGCGGACCTCTCCCACCAGGTGCACGAGGCGGGGTCCGCCCTGGTTGTCTACGTGCCGCTGGGGACGATGCTGGCGGAGTGGACGCTGGAGGTGTGCACGGATGTCGTCGTGCTCTCCGGCGAGGGTGAGTCGGTGTCCTCTCTCTTCGAGGAGGATGAGGACCGGATCCGAGCGAACGTGGGCCCGGCCCACCTCCAACACCGGCCCCTCGAGCCGGCGCAGCCGGCGCGGGTGAGCGAGCCCACCACGGAGCCGAGGAGCCCCTTGCCGGCAGTCGAGTATCTCCAGCCCGCACCCCATCCCGCACCTGAGCGTGAGCCGCGGGAGCAGGCCCCGGAGCCACGACAGGGCCGGACCACCACGTCCCGCATCGAAGACCGCTGGGCCGAGGCCGCGGCCCTCCTCCGCGCGCGCAGGGAGGGACAGGCGCCCCAGGCCATGCCTGCGGCCGGGCCGCCTTCCGCAGGCGAGGCGCCATCCGCCCCCGTCGCCAGGCCGGCAACCCCGGTCGCCAAGCCGGGCGCCGAGGGCGCCGCCAAGCCTGCCGACAAGGCCGAGCCCACCCCGACCCAGAGCAAGAAGCTCGTGTTCCGCGCGGCCGAACCGGAGCAGCCCGCGCCCGCTGCGGCCGAGGATGCGCCGTTGCCCCTCTGGACGCCGGAGCCCAGGGTGCCGGCGTCTCCGCCGAGTCGACCCGCGCCCACGCCATCGGCCCCGCGAGCGGCACAGCCTCCGTTGCCTCCGCGGCCCCGCAAGGAGGAGCCGGCCCCTCGGCCCCTGGTCGCAGATCCGCCTGTCCTGAGGGATGGGCCCAAGGCTACCGTCCGGCCCCCGCTGCCGCCCCGGCCTCCGGTGCCGCGGCGGAAGGAGGAGGCACAGGACCCCCTGTCCACCCCGCCCATCATGATGGCGGAGTGGGACCGCTTCGGGGACGAGGACGAGGCCGCATCCCGCTCGGCGCAGAGGAAGAAGGTCGCCGTGAGGATCCTGGCCGGTGTGGTGGGCGTGGCCGTCGTGGCCGGGGCCGCCTGGGTCTGGACTTCGACCCGCGGCCTGCCGCCCTACGAGGCGCGCAGCACCACGCTTCCGAGGGCCTCCATTCCTCCGGCCGGCGAGTCGGCGTCCGGTGTGGCCCTCGCGTCCGAGATGGGCGCGGCGACCCCGGATACCGCCGTGCCCCCGGACAGCGCCGCGGCCCCGGGTACGGCCGGGACTCCGATCACAGCCGGGACGCCGGGCGCTCCGTCACGCGCCGCGGTGCCGGAGACCCGGGCCCCCCATCAGCGGTACTCCTGGTCCATGGCCGCCATGGGCACCATGGACGCGGCGCGCTCACTGGTGGAGCGGCTCCGCCGGCGGGCTCCGGACCAGGCGTTCGCCATCGCGCCCATCGTCTCCGACGGCAGGACCCTCTATCGGGTCCTCGGCGGGCTGGCTGCGGACCGCGAGGAGCTCGCCCGGATCCGTGAGCCACTCGGCCAGGCCACCGGGCAGCCGGCAGGGACGTGGCTGGTCCGCGAGGCGCCGCTGGCGTTCTCCCTCCAGGACTTCGACGACGCGGACGGCGCGTCGGCGTGGGTCGCCGAGCTGTCCCGCTCGGGCGTGCCCGCCTACGTCCTGGTGGTGGAGCGGGACGACGGGTCCCGGGTCCACCGCGTGTACGCGGGGGCCTACGCCGACGAGGCCGAGGCGGTCACCATGCGGGCGCTGATCGACAGCGCGGGAATCCGGGGCGCGGTCCTCGTCGAGCGGAAGGGCCGCGTCGGGGGCTGATCAGCGCGCGCGCATGAGCTTCGCGAGCGCGCGGTCCAGCGCCGCCGCGAACGCTTGCTTCTCCTTCTGGCCGTAGGCCGCCGGGCCGCCTGTCTCCACGCCGGTGGAGCGCAGCTGGTCCATGAAGTCCCGCACGGACAGCCGCTCGCCGATGTTCTCGCTCGTGTACTCGGCGCCCCGGGGGTCGATGACCCTGACGCCCTTCTCCACCAGGCGCGCCGCGAGCGGGATGTCGGCGGTGACGGCCAGGTCCCCGGGCTGGGCCTGCTCGGCGATGTGGTCGTCCGCCACGTCGGGTCCCCCCTTCACCCTCGTCGCCGTGACGAACCGGTTGTTCGCCGGCGTCTCGAGCCGCTGGTTCGCCACGAGCACTGCGGCGAGCTCGAGGCGCAGCGCGGCGCGGGCCACGATGTCCTTCACATCCCGGGGCGCCGCGTCCGCGTCCACCCAGATCTTCACGGCGTGGTCACCCCTCCAGCGTCGGCGTCTTCGCCAGCGCCCACGCCACGGCGGCGCGGATCTCGTCCCAGTCGGTGATCCCGTACCAGAACACCGTCCACCCCGGCTCCTTTCGGGCGCCCTCGGCGTTGGCGAAGTAGAACTCGTTGATGGCGTTTCCCCTCCGCGAGCGCCAGAAGAGGCGAGGGTTGTCCTCGCGCATGACGTCCCACATGGCGCGGCCCAGCCCCTCTCCCTGTGCCTCCTCCACCACGGTGAACTTGTCCATGTAGGTGAGCTCACCGTGCTTCAGCAGGACGATCGCCGCCCGGTAGTGCTCGCTCACGTAGACCATGAGCGGCTCGGTGGTCTCGAAGTAGTCGGCGGCCAGTCGGCGAGCGAAGCTCGACTCGATGAGCGTGCGCAGCCGCTCCAGGTCCACGCCGTCCCAGGAGGGGAACGACCAGATCTGCTCCCCTCGGCGCACCAGCGTCCCCGAGCCGCGGTGGGTGAAGAGCTCCTTGGCCATCTCGCCGGGCGTGGTGATGGACAGCGAGGTGGACGGTGGGAGGTCCATGAGCAGGTCGTGGATCTGCTCGAGCTTCACGCGCATCCCGGAATGGAGCCACGGCTGACGCATGAGATGCTCGTACTGGGTGGACAGGCTGATGGACTCGATGAGCTTCCCGCGCTCGTCCAGGATGCCGCCCGTCCCGGTGAGGAAGATGATCTTGTACGGCTGCATCCTCTTCACCAGCTCGTTGGCGGCCCAGTCCGCGTTCACGTTGAGGATCTGACCGCCCACGGTCTCGCCCAGGGAGGCGATGACGGGGATGGAGTCGGCTCCGACCGCCGCCTCGATGGCCTCGATGTCCACGCGCACCACCTTCCCCACCAGGCCGTACTTCTCCTGGTCCAGCAGCTGGGCCTCGAAGGTGCCCGACAGGATGGACGTGGCGCGCACGCCCGCGCCCTGGAGGGCCTCGACGAGCTTGAGGTTCTCCCGCTGCGTCACGCGGCGCACCACCGCCAGGACCTCCGGCGAGGTGTGGCGCAGGCCGTCCACGACCTTTTTCTCCAGCCCCGCGGCCTTCATGTCCTCGTCGAGCTGGGGGCCGGCGCCGTGGATGACGATGGGGGTGAGGCCCACCTGCTGGAGGAACGCCAGCGACGACACCAGGGCGTCCAGCTCGTCCCTGAGGATGGCGCCGCCGACCTTCACCACGGCGAATCGGTCGGCGTCGAGCTGGGAGAAGCGCTTCAGGTAGAGCTGGATCTCCCGCGTGCTGGCCATGGAGGACAGCAGGCGGACGATGGTGGGTCGGACGTTCTTCATCTGGGCAGCTCCGGCCTCCTGATGTGCCGTCGGCGACGGCGTGGAAGGCGTGGGGGACGACGGCGGATAGTCTAGCGCCGCTGGGGCCGCCTTGCACCGGGGGCGGGGCCGGCCTACCGTGCCGTGTCGCCCTCAACAGGGGAATCCCATGCGCACGCTCCAGGCGGTCCTCGCCGCGGCGGTCCTCGCCGCCTCCTGCACACTCTCGGAACGCGGACCCGCGGGGGACGGGACCGACCCGGGGCTGGCTGCCACCTACACGAAGCAGGAGGTGATGATCCCCATGCGGGACGGGGTGAGCCTCTTCACGTCCATCCTCATCCCCAAGGACGACTCGGAGCCGCACCCCATCCTGCTGCGGCGCACGCCCTACTCGTGCCGGCCCTACGGCGCGGACGCCTTCCCCGAGGAATCGCCCCTGCAGATGGCGCGTTATCTGCGGGAAGGGTACATCGTGGTGTGCCAGGACGTGCGCGGCCGGTACATGTCGGAGGGCGAGTACGCCAACGTGCGGCCGTACGTCCCGGCCAAGGACGGCCCCGAGGACGTGGACGAGACCACGGACACGTACGACACGGTCGAGTGGCTGGTGACCAACCTGGACGCCGACAACGGCAAGGTGGGGATCAGCGGGATCTCGTACCCGGGCTTCTATGCCTGGATGGGGACCATCGACGCGCATCCGGCGGTGGCGGCCACCTCGCCGCAGGCGCCGGTGTCGAAGTGGATGGCGGGCGACGACTTCTTCCACAACGGGGCCTTCCTGCTCCCCCACGCGTTCAACTTCTACTCGGCGTTCGGCTGGCCGCGACCCGCGCCCAAGAGCGAGCCGGACCAGGGCTTGGACAAGGGCACCCCCGACGAATACCGGTTCTTCCTGGAGATGGGCCCGCTGCCCAAGGCCAACGAGAAATACCTGAAGAACCAGGTGGCGTTCTGGGACACGCTCACCATGAACGGGGAGTGGAACGACTTCTGGGCCGCCCGGAACGTGCTCCAGCACCTCGACGGGCTGCGCCCGGCCACCCTGGTGGTGGGGGGATGGTTCGACACCGAGAACCTCTTCGGGGCTCTGAACAGCTACCAGGCGAAGGAGGCCGGTTCACCGACAGCGCCCAACACGCTGGTCATGGGCCCCTGGTACCACGGCGGTTGGAACTCGTCCCGGGGCGACTCGCTCGGGGCCATTGGCTGGGGGTCCGCCACCTCGGTCTTCTACACCGACAGCATCGAAGGGCCCTTCTTCGACCACTGGCTGAAGGGCGCGCCGGACCCGACACTCCCCGAGGCGTACGTGTTCGACACCGGGGCCAAGGCGTGGAGCCGGTTCGATGTTTGGCCCCCCGCCGGCACGAGCGACGTGGCGCTCCACCTCCAGCCCGGGGGCGCCCTGGGCTTCGAGCCTCCCGCCGCCGCCGGTCGGGAATACGACGAGTACGTCCACGATCCGTCGAACCCGGTCCCCTACACCAACTCCATCGAGGAGTGGTACGACCCGGCGTTCATGCTCGAGGACCAGCGCTTCGCGTCGCGCCGCCCCGACGTGCTGGACTACGCGACGCCCGTCCTCGAGGAGGACGTGACCATCGCCGGGCCCATCCAGGTCTCTCTCACCGTGTCCACGTCGGGGACCGACGCCGACTGGGTGGTGAAGCTCGTGGACGTCTTCCCGGACAGCGTGAGCGGCGGCGACCCGGTTCCGCTGTCGGGGTACCAGATGCTGGTCCGGGGCGACGTGCTCCGCGGGAAGTTCAGGAACGGCCTGGAGCGCCCCGAGGCGTTCCGCCCGGGGGTGCCCACCCCGGTGGCGTTCACCCTCCAGGACGCGTTCCACACGTTCAAGAAGGGGCACCGGATCATGGTCCAGGTCCAGAGCTCCTGGTTCCCCATGGTGGACCTGAACCCCGGCACGTTCACCGACATCTTCAAGGCGAAGGAGGCGGACTTCCGCTCCACCACGCAGCGTGTCTACCGCTCGCCGTCGAGGCCTTCGAGCATGGTGGTGAAGCGGCTGGGGCCGTGACGTAGCGTCGGTGGCGCCTACGCCCCCGGGGCGTCTCCGTTCCGCACGAGGCGCAGCACGGTGCTGGCGCCGTCGGAGGGGTAGGGGACTCCGTCCACCGACCACGTAGCGCCCCAGGACAGCCTGAGCGTGTCGCCGGCGGAGGAGAAGCGGATGCGGATCTCTCCGCCCACGAGCTCCGGGGCCAGGGCGAACCGGGGGTGTGCGGCCATGCGGTCCCCGTCCACCTCGAAGGTCCCGGCGTTCACGAGCATGGAGCCGAAGCGGGCGAGCCGCTCCTCCTCGGTGGGCTTCCACCGCTCCGCGTAGGGCGGGGACGGGCCGTCGCCGAAGGTCCAGGCGATGCTGTGGTCGCTCCCCGCGAACAGGAAGAAGCTCTCCCTGGCGTGGAGCGGCTGGGCGCTGCCGTCCGGGTATGCCTGGTGCATCTCCACCACGCGCCACGACCCCTCCATTGGGGTGTCGGCCGGCGGCTCCTGGGGGATGGCGGGAGGGGATGCGCACCCCGGGACGGCGAGGAGGAGGGCGGCCGCAGGTGCTGCGGTGAGTGGAGATCGGAATGGGGACATGATCGCTCCAGCCGAGGAAGCGCCTCTTCGCGGTGGGCACTCAGCGGTACCATACGCCGGGCCCCGGCCGGAATCCCCGACTTCCCGGTCCGTCTCGGCGGCTGTGCCGGCGTGTTGCGGGGCATCGTGTGGCGCTACGGCGTCCGGAGCGAGGGGACCGGCACCTTCGGTAGCGTCATTCGCGCTCGGCCTCCATGATAGCAGCGATGGACCCTCATCGAAGCGAGCCCTTCATGCGTTCCCCACTCTCCGTCGCCATCCTCTTCGCCGGCCTGCTGAACGTGCCGGGGCCGCTCCCCGTCGGCGCTCAGCGCGCTCCGCGTGCTCCCGCCGCGCAGCCCGACCGGGCTCCCCTCCGCCCCGTCGCCACCTACTCCATCGTCGCCCGGGATGCGGCCACGGGGGAGATGGGGGTGGCGGTGCAGTCCCATTGGTTCAGCGTGGGGTCCATCGTGACGTGGGCCGAGGCGGGTGTGGGAGCGGTGGCGACCCAGTCGTTCGTCGAGCCCTCGTACGGACCCCTCGGGCTGCAGCTCATGCGCATGGGGCGCTCGGCTCCCGACGCGCTCAGGGCGCTGGTGTCCACCGACGCCGACGAGGCCGTGCGCCAGGTGGCCATGGTGGACGCCCAGGGCCGCGTCGCCGCGCACACCGGCTCGCGGGCCATCTTCGCCGCCGGGCACCACGTGGGAGAGGCGTTCTCCACGCAGGCCAACATGATGGAGAACCCCACGGTGTGGGACGCCATGGCCAGGGCGTTCGAGAGCGCGCAGGGCGACCTGGCGGAGCGACTCCTGGCCGCGCTGGAGGCCGCCGAGAAGGAGGGGGGCGACATCCGTGGGAAGCAGTCGGCGGCCATCATCGTCGTGGCGGGCACGTCCACGGGGAAGCCGTGGGTGGACCGGAAATTCGACCTGCGCATCGAGGACCATCCCACGCCGGTGCCCGAGCTTCGCCGGCTGGTCCGGCTGCAGCGCGCCTACAACGCCCTGAACGAGGGCGACGGCCTCATGACCGTGGGCGACACCGAGGGTGCCATGGCGTCCTACACCCGGGCCATGGCGCTCGTCCCCGACGAGGCCACCAACGGCGAGGCACCGTTCTGGGTGGGGATCACGCTGGCTGCGTCCGGACGGGAGGAGGAAGCGATGCCCTATCTGCTCCGGGCGCAGCGACGGGATCCGCGCTGGGCCGAGCTGGCGCTGCGCCTACCTGCCGCAGGCCTTCTCCCGTCGGAGGAGCTGGCGCACCGGCTGGCCTCCGCGATGCGCGCACGCCCGTGACGACCGCCAAGATCCTCGTCCCGCCGCTCGGATAGCGGACCATGTCGCACGTGATGGACCGGCCGCTTCCGGCGGTGGTGTCGGCGCTCCGGGAGGGGTGGACATCCTCGGCCGCCTTGGTCGAAGAAGCCATCCGGCGCCACGCGGAGCGGGGAGAGGGGCTCCACGCCTACAAGCTCTTCGACGCCGAGGGAGCCAGGGCCGCCGCCGCCCGCGCCGACGCCATGCTCGCCGCCGGCGGGACCGTGCCGCCCCTTTGCGGCATCCCGGTCTCGGTGAAGGACCTCTACGGGGTGGAGGGGATGCCCACCTGCGCCGGCACCGTGCGCCAGCTTCCCCCGACCTGGTCCCGCGACGCGTGGCTGGTGGGGCGGATGCGCGGGCAGGGCGCGGTCTTCATGGGGAAGACCCACACCGTCGAGCTCGCGCTGGGTGCTACGGGCTACAACCCGAACTGGGAGACGCCGCGCAACCCGTGGGACACGGCGGTGCGCCGCATCCCCGGCGGGTCGTCCAGCGGCGCGGGGGTGAGCCTATGGGAGGGGTCGGCCCTTGTCGCGCTGGGGAGCGACACCGGGGGCTCCATCCGGATCCCGGCGTCCCTCACCGGGAACGTGGGGCACCGCACGACCCGGGGGCGTTGGTCCACCGAGGGCGTCGTCCCCCTGAGCCACACGCTGGACACCGTCGGCGCGCTCACCCGGACGGTGGAGGACCAGATCTGGTTCTTCGGCGCAGTGGACCCGGGCTGGGGCGAGCCCGAGGCCCTCGTCCGGCAGATCGCCACCCGCGCCGCGTGCGAGCTGCGCGTCGCCCTGCCGCGCTGCGGGATCTGGGATGCGTGCCAGGCGGACATCGCGGAGGTGCTCCGTGGGGCCCTGGGAGAGTTGAAGGCCTCGGGGTGGCGCCTGGGCGAGGTGGACGGCGAGCTCCTCGACCTCGCCGGCACGCTGTACGCGACCGGGGGGATCGCCGGCACCGAGTGCGCCGCGTTCCTGGAGCGCGACCTCCCCGGGTGGCGGGCGCTGGTGCATCCCATCGTGGGGAAGAGGATCGACACGGCTGCGGCCTTGCCGCCCGACGCGTATCCCCGGGCGCTCGCCGAGATGGCGCGGCTCGCCGCCCTGGCTCCCGGGCTCTTCCGCAACGCCGACGTCCTGGCGCTCCCCACCGCCATCATCACCCCGCCGCCCCTCGAGGGGCTCGACGACCCCGAGCGCTACGGGACGGTCAACGCGGCGTTGCTCCGGCCCACGTCCCCGGCCAGCATCCTGGGCCTTTGCGCCGTGACGCTGCCCGTGGGTCTCGACGCCGCGGGCATGCCGGTGGGGCTCCAGCTCGTGGCCCCGGGCGGCCGGGACGAGATGGCCCTCGCCGCCGCGCTGGCCGCCGAGCGAGCGCTGGGACGAGCAGGGACGGAGACCCATCCGATCCGGAGAGCGCCATGAGATCCCGCAGCCTGATCGCCCTCTTCCTTGCCGTCCTCCTGTCCACGGGTTGCGGGGGCGGGGACGATTCCTCGTCCGAGGCCGCTGGCACTCAGCCCACTCCCGGAGCCACCGTGACCCAGGGACCCTTCGGCGTCATGCCCGACGGCGACAGCGTGCAGGTCTTCACCCTCACCAACGCCCGCGGCATCCAGGCGATGGTCATCACGTACGGGGCCATCATCCAGTCGCTGAAGGTGCCGGACCGGAGCGGCGCCCTCGGCGACGTGGTCCTGGGGTTCGACGACCTGGCCGGATACCTGGGCGAGACCCCGTACTTCGGCGCGCTCATCGGCCGCTACGGCAACCGCATCGGCGGCGCGCGCTTCGAGCTGGACGGCACCACCTACCGGCTCGCGGCCAACAACGGGGCGAACCACCTGCACGGCGGGGTGCGGGGCTTCGACAAGGTGGTGTGGGACGCCGAGCCCGTGGAGAGCGGGAGCGGTGCCGCCGTGGTATTCCGCCGCACGAGCCCGGCGGGGGAGGAGGGGTACCCGGGCGCGCTTTCGGTGGAGGTGACGTACACGCTCACCGACGCCGGGGATCTGGTGTTCGACTACCTGGCCACCACGGACGCGCCCACCCCGGTCAACCTCACCCAGCACAGCTACTTCAACCTGGCGGGGGACGGGAGCGGGGACGTGCTCGGGCACCTCCTGACCCTCAACGCCTCCCGGTACACGCCCGTGGACGCCGGGCTCATCCCTACCGGGGAGCTGGCGAGCGTTGAGGGGACCCCCTTCGACTTCCGCACCTCTCACGCCATCGGCGAGCGCATCGGCGCCGACGACGAGCAGATCCGCCTGGGGGGCGGATACGACCACAACTTCGTGCTGAACCGGGAAGGGGTCGCTCCCGATGCCCTGGTCCTGGCCGCCCGCGTCGAGGAGCCGACCAACGGACGCTTCCTGGAGGTGCGCACCACCGAGCCCGGCGTGCAGTTCTACTCGGGCAACTTCCTCGACGGCACGCTCACCGGGAAGAGCGGTGCGGTCTACAATCACCGCTACGGGTTCTGTCTGGAGACGCAGCACTTCCCCGACTCACCGAACCAGTCCGCCTTCCCGTCCTCCATCCTCCGCCCCGGCGAGGAGTACCGCAGCCGCACGGTCCTGACGTTCGGCGTGCTGCCGTGAGGCTCCGGGCTCGCGGGCCGGCCGCGGCGTCCCTGCGCTCGGGCCTCCACGCCGGCGCACCCCCGCGCTCCGTCATCCTGGCCGTCGCGCTGGCGAGCTCGGCGCTCGTCGCCTGCGGGGATGCCGGCGGCCCCCGCGGCACCGTCCTGGACCGCACCGCGCAACTCGAGCGCTTCGACTTCTGGGACAACCGGGACTGGGACTGGTACGCCGCCAACATCCCCTTCTTCGAGTCGCCCGACGCCGAGCTGGACGCCACCTACTACTACAGGTGGGAGCTGGTCACCAAGCACTTGACGTACGGCTCGCCGGAGACGGGGTACACGCTCACCGAGTTCATCGACCGGCCGTTCTGGTCGGGGAGCTACGGCGCCATCTCCTGCCCGCTGGGGCACCAGGCGTACGAGATCCGGTGGCTCCGGGACCCGCGCATCGTCGAGGACTTCGCCCGCTACTGGTTCGAGACCCCCGGGGCGCGGCCCCGGAGCTACTCCAACTGGTACGGCGACGCCATGTGGGCCACCTACGCGGTGTCCGGCGACCGCGACTTCCTGCGCGCGGTTTATCCGCATATGAAGGCCCAGGTGGACGGGTGGACCGCCGAGCGGTGGGACGAGGAGAAGGGAATGTACCGCTGGGTCGGCGCGTGGGACGGGATGGAGACGAACATCAACTCGCGCCTCACCGACGACGAGTTCGGGGGTGCCGAGGGGTACCGCCCGACGCTGAACAGCTACCTCTGGGCCGACCTCCGGGCCCTGTCGCGGACGGCGGCGCTCCTGGGCGACCCAGCCGAGGCCGCGGCCTACGCGACGCGGGCCGATGCGCTGAAAGCGCGCCTCCAGGAGGAGCTGTGGGACGCGGAGCGCGGGTTCTTCTTCCACCAGTTCGCATCGGACGAGAAGGGCGGGATCCGGGCGGGGACGTTGACCTACGGGTCGGGCCCGTACGCCGGCGATCCCCACGGACGCGAGTTGATCGGGTACGTGCCCTGGCAGTTCGCTCTGCCGGACCCGGGCTTCGAGGGCGCCTGGGCGGCACTCCTGGACACCGCCCGCTTCGCGGCACCCTTCGGCCCCACCACCGTGGAGCGGGGCGACCCGCAGTTCCTGGTCTCGCCTCGCTGCTGCGTGTGGAGCGGGAACGCGTGGCCCTACGCCACCGCCCAGACCCTGAAGGCCATGGCGAACCTCCTGCACGCGTACGACCAGTCGGTGGTGACGCGGGAAGACTACTGGAGGCTCCTGCGCACGTACGCGCTCAGCCAGCGCAAGGACGGACGCCCCTACATCGCCGAGGCGGCCGACCCGGTCACTGGCTCGTGGAGCGGCCACAACACGTTCTATCACAGCGAGCACTACTTCCACTCGTCGTTCGTGGACCTGGTCATCACGGGGCTGGTGGGGCTCACGCCCCTGGCGGACGACGCGTTGGAGATCGCGCCCCTGGCCCCGGAGGAGTGGGACTTCTTCGCGCTGGACGGGGCGCGCTACCACGGGCGCGACGTCGCCGTGATCTGGGACCGCGACGGGACGCGCTACGGGCGCGGCGCCGGGCTCTCGGTGTGGGTGGATGGGGAGGTGCTCGGGCGCAACGACGATTTGGGCACGCTGCATGTCACGCTCCCTCCCGCCGTCCCGCCTCCGGCCGCGGCGCCGCGCCTGCACGACGTGGCGGTGAACAACGACGGGCGTCATTTCCCGTTCGCGACGGCGTCGTCGAGCCATCCGCTCGCCCCGCCGTTCTACGCGGTGGACGGGAACCGGTGGTACCATCCTTCGCCCCCGAACCGGTGGGTGGCCGGGCCGTCGGCGGACGGCACGGACTGGTTCGAGGTGGACTTCGGCGCCGAGCGCCGCGTGCAAGAGGTGACGCTGTACTTTCTGGACGACACCCGCGGGCCGCGCGTGGAGGCCACGGGGGAGGTGGAGGCGTCCGGGTTCCCCGATCAGCCGGGCGCTGCGGGGCCGACGGTGCGCCCGCCCGCGTCGTACGGCGTGCAGCACTGGAAGGGCGCGGCCTGGGTGGACGTGCCGCGTCAGTACCGCGTGCCGGAGGTGCCGGCGGGGCGGCGGGCCAACCGGGTCACATTCCCGGCCGTCGCCACCACGAAGATCCGCGTCGTTCTCCACCACCAGGAAGGCGCCACGTCGGGGCTCACCGAGATCGAGGCGTGGAGCGCGGACGTGCTGCCGCTGGCCCCGGCCGGAGACTCGTCGGGCGCCACCCCGACCCCCGTCCTCAACCTCGCCTGGAACCCGGGGGACCGGGATCACCCGCGGGTGAGCGCCTCCTTCACCGGGGAGACCGACCAGGTCGAGCACGCCGTGGACGGACGCCTCTCCTTCACCAGGTACGCGCGCAACCGGTGGACGGCGCACGGTTCACCCAACGGCGAGGACTGGCTCGAGGTGGACTTCGGCTCACCCCGGAGCGTGGGGCGGGTGGAGCTGTACCTCTACGGCGATGGGCGCGGCGTGGCCGCGCCGCGGAGCTACCGGATCGAGACGTGGGACGGGGCGGCGTGGGTGGCCGCCGCGGAGCGTGCGCGCACGCCCGAGCTTCCGACGGCATGGGCGCTTAACACCGTCGAGATCGAGCCGGTGGAGACCGCGCGCCTCCGCGTGGTGTTCGCCCACGACGGAGCCTTCCGCTCGGGGGTGACGGAGCTCCGGGTGCTCCCGCCTGGCTGAGCCGCTCAGACCTTCAGCACGCGCCCGTGGTTCGTGTGGTTCACGTCCACTCCCGTCAGGCGCGTGATGCCGGTGAGGAGCCGGTACTTGAAGCGCTCGTCCTTGTGGAGCTGCGTGCGGACGATCCCCGGGCGGTCCGCCTCACGGAGCGACCCGGCCCAGTCCATGGCCCCGATGCGCTCCGCCATGACCGCCGGGTGGCCTCCGCGGTACGTGGGGAGGCGGCCCAGGGGGCCATAGTCGAACTCCTCCCGACCGCCGTACTCGGCCTCCACTTCCGCCATGCTCTTCCGGTGCGACCAGAACTCCCGGACCTTGGCCTGCATGAAGCGGGGGTGGCGGACCCATCCGTAGTGGTAGACCCGGGCCCGGGCCGGCGCCACGGTGATGCGGCGCTGGTCCGGGTAGCGGAACGACTGGGCGTCGCGCACCGAGCGCACGCCGATCCCGTTGCGGATGAGGCGGATCTCCCGCTGATACCATCCGTGCCCGTCCTGGATGTGCCGGTAGTCTCCGAAGAAGTGATAATAGTCGAAGAGGAGGCCCTCCACGCGGCGGTCGTCGAGGAGCTCCTCGCACCGCGCCCGGAGCGCGGGGAGATCGTCCTCGTGGAGCATCTCGTCGGCCTGGATGTAGAGGCACCAGTCCCCGGTGCACGCGTCCAGGGCCACGTTGGTCAGGTCGGCGTAGGCGTTCTGCCGGCGCCCGTCGTCCCACACGGCGTCCACGATCTTGAGGCGGGGGTCGCCCAGCGACGCCACCGCCTCGCGGGTGCCGTCGTCGGGATCGCCCGGCGCCACCGCCACGACCAGCTCGTCCACCACGGGGAGGATGGACGCGAGCGCTTCGCGCACCGGGTAGTCCAGCTTCACGGCGTTGCGGGCGAACGAGAATCCCGAGATGCGCACGGCGTGGTCCTGGGTTGCCGGGGACAGCCGCGAGAGGCGCCAGATCGCCCAGGCTGCTCGTCCCAGCGTACGGATCCCCCCACCGGCGGACAAGGACGGTGTTCCGAACGTGTGCGGGCTCCCGCCGCCCTGAGGCGTCCCACCCCGTTCCGGCGGGGCGCTTGCGGAGCCCGGGGGCTGGGTCGTCCATTGCAGGACGACACCCCCTGACCGGAGTCGGACGATGGCGCGCACCTTGCGATCCGCCGCCCAGGCCCTCGCGTTCCTCTCCGCCGGCGCCATGGCCGTGGCTCTCACCCTCGTCACCCTCCCTGCTACGGCGCCGACCCTCGCCGCCCAGGTCGCGCCTCCATCCCAGGCCGCGAGCCTGCCGTCGGTGCCCCGCTTCCCCATCGCGGCATCCCCCATCGGCCTCGTGTCCGACGTGCGCCCCAAGGCCTACCTGGGGGTCACCGGTCCGCGGAGTGGGTGGCTGGGGAACGAGACAGGGGTGGGGGAGCTGTGGGTCTATCCCCTGAAGGTGGCCCGCGAGGTGCAGCTCTCCTTCAAAGTTCCCCAGTATCGGGTTCCCCTCCGGGGCGCGGAGGTGGCGAGCCGCGTGGAGGTCCGCCCCGAGGCCACCACGATCACCTACTCCCACATGGCGTTCACGGTGAGGCAGCACATCGTGGCGCCCAGGGATGAGCCCGGCCTCCTCATGCTGCTCGACGTGGAGACCTTCGTTCCGCTGGAGGTCTGGGTCTCGTTCCGGCCCGAGCTGCAGTACATGTGGCCGGGCGCGTTCGGGGGGCAGTACACGTCCTTCGACGCCGGGCGGGGTGCCTTCCTCCTCAGCGAGAGCCTCCGCCAGCGCAACGCGCTCATCGGAACCTCCTGGCCCGCGGCGGGGGAGACGCTCCCCTCCCACTTCCAGGCCGACTGGCCGCCCACGCTGGTCATCCAGGTGGACTCGGCCCGGGCGGCGCGGGAGTTCGTACCCGTGGCGGTCGTGGCGGGGACCATGCCCCGGGACTCGGCCTACGCAGCCTACGCGCGTATCCTGGGCAACGCCCAGGGGATCTACGAGGAGAGCCGGTTCTGGGCCGATTCGGTCCTGGCCGCCTCCACGTGGATGGACACCCCCGACGACGCGCTGGACCTGGCGGTGGCGTGGGCCAAGGTGAACCTGGAGGAGCAGCGGGTCTGCAACCCCGACCTGGGGTGCGGCTTCGTGGCGGGGTGGGGGCCCAGCGGAAACAGCACCCGTCCCGGCTTCGGGTGGTTCTTCGGTGGCGACGCCGCCATCACCTCCCTGGCCATGGACGCCACCGGCCAGTGGGACCGGGTGGCGGAGGCGCTCCGCTTCCTGGCGACGTATCAGCGCGCCGACGGGAAGATCCCCCACGAGGTGAGCCAGAGCGCGAAGCGCGTCCCCTGGTTCACCGACTTCCCCTACCCGTACTACCACGCCGACACCACGCCGCACTGGATGGTGGCGCTCTGGTCGTACTGGAAGGCCTCGGGGGACGACGCCACCGTGCGCGCCCTCTGGCCCGCGTACCGGAAGGCGTGGGCGTGGTGCCTCACCGCCGAGACCGACGGCGACGGGATCATCGAGAACACGGTGGGCGGCTACGGCGCCATCGAGGTGGGCGGGATGGGCGACGCCCTCCACCAGGACATCTACCTGGCGGCGGTCTGGATCAGGTCCCTCGAGGCCACCGCGGAGCTGGGTCGGCACCTGGGCGACCGGGCGCTGGCGGAGCGTGCCGGGGTCCTGCGCGGGACCGCCCTGCGGACACTCAACGAGCGGTACTGGCGCGCGGGCGAGGACCAGCACGCGTTCGGGATCCTGCAGGGCGGCGGCACGAACGTGAACCTCTCGGCTTGGCCGGGGACGGCGCTCTCCTACGGACTCCTGGAGCCGGCGCGGGCGGAGCGCACGCTGCGCAAGCTGGCCACCGACTCCATCTCCGCCGACTGGGGTGCGCGCCTCCTCTCCGTGGGAAGCCCGCTGTACGAGCCGCTCCACTACAACAACGGGGCCGTGTGGCCCTTCATGACCGGGTACGTGGCGTGGGGGCAGTACCGGTACCGGCGGCCGTGGGCGGCCTACAACCTGGTGGACGCGGTGAAGCACCACGCGTTCGACTGGGGTCGGGGGCGCTTCCCCGAGAACTTCTCGGGCTCCTACTACCGCCCCATGGACGAGACCGTCCCGCACCAGTTCTTCGCCACCTCCATGCTCCTGGCGCCGCTCTTCAACGGCACGCTGGGGTGGGAGCCGGACGCACCCGGCGGCCGGGCGACGCTGGCCCCCCAGCTCCCGCCCGACTGGGACCGCGTGCGGGTGTCGCGGCTGCGCGTGGGCGCCACCACGCTGGACGTGGAGATCCTCCAGGAGCCTGGACGCCTGCGCGTGGACGTGGCGTCCCGGGGCCCGACGCTGGAGCTGGACGTGGTGCTCCCCGTGCCGCTCGGGGCCGAGGATGTGCGGGCGACGGTGTCGGACGGCGCCGGCGGCGGGGCCGGGGAGGGTGCCGGCGGTGGGAGCCGGGCCCCGGTGGCCGGCCCCCACGATCTCACGGTGACCCGGACGCTCCGCCTCGCCGACGGGGCACGGGCGTCCGTGCAGGTGTCGTGGACCGGCGGCCTCCAGGTCGCGGCGCCCCTCGTGGACCTGGTCCCCGGCCAGGCGAGTAGCGGCGTGCGCGTGGTGGACTTCACCGCCTCAGAGGATGGGTGGCTCCTCGAGCTCGAGGGCCAGGCGGGCCGCGCGTACGAGGTTCGTCTATTCGGTTCGAGGCCGGAGATCTCCGAAGTGGCCGGCGCGGCCGCCGAGATCCGGCCGGCCGCAGGTGCTGCGACCCGTTCCGACGCCTACTTCCTCCACGTGCGCTTTCCCGACGGCGCCGGGCGGCGGCTCGCCGCCGTGAGGCTACGGCCCGACGCGCAGTGAGGTCCGGTCAGCCGGTCCGGGCAGGCTCCGCAGGTTCTTCACCTGTTTGCGTCCGCGTGTTGCCTCGACACTACCTGACAGTGGACGTTCAAGAAGTGAGAGCCTGCCAGCACCGCTGTGCTGACCCCTCCCCCTCCGAACAGCGTGCTCGTGGGATCCAAGCAACCCCAAACGCACCATGACTGCCGCACGCTCTTGGCCACGATCCTGAGGACTGGGAGGCCTCCCGGGAACGGGCACACAGAGTCCCATCCAGCTATGGACAGCTTTTCGGGCGCCGCAATCCGCCCTGTCCCGGACGGGCCCGGCACACGGCTGGCAGACCCCCTCGGCGCCCGCCTGCCCGTCGATCCCGTCACAAGGCGGCCTCCGCAGCCTCCGAACCCCGCTTCGGGCCTCTCCGGGCAAGCCAGGGTCTCGATAAACCTCCCCTTAACTTTCGGGTGCTCTTCGGTGCTGCCCCCGAGCGTGAACAGGAGGTTCCCCAGCATGGTCCAGTTCGCTCCTCGCGTCCTCTCCATCGCCATCGTTCGCGAGCACTCGCCCGCGTACGGACTGACCCTGGACGGCCTCCCCGCCGGGGACGAGGCCTCCGGCGACGACGCCGATGTCATCGAGGCCCTCGGCGACGAGATCGCCACTCTGGCCGCCCACATCCACGCGGCCACGCACCGCCTGCTCATGCTTCTCGCGGAGTTCGACCGGCGCAATGGGTGGGAGCTCGAGGGGCACAACTCCTGCGCCCACTGGCTCACGTTCCGCACCGGCATCGACCTCGGTGCCGCCCGGGAGAAGGTGCGTGCGGCCCGCGCGTTGGTCGGGCTTCCCAAGACCGGCGCCGCCATGGCGCGCGGGGAGCTGTCCTTCTCCCAGGTGCGGGCGCTTTCGCGCGTGGCAACGGCGGAGAACGAGGGCGACCTCCTGGAGCTGGCTCGGGGGTGCACCACGGCTCAGTTGGAGCGGGTGGTCCGGGGATGGAAACGCGGGAGTCGCCGCGACGAGGCGGCCCTCGAGCGCGAGCGGCACGAGAGCCGCACGTTCTCCGTCTTCCCGGATGACGACGGCATGTACGTGGTCCGTGGCAAGCTCCCGCCCGAGGTGGGGGCGCTTCTCATGCGGGCAGTGGAGGCGGCCGGCGACGCGCTGTATCGGGACGAGTCAGGCATCGAGCGTTTGGCGGGGCGCTCGCCATCGGCCGACTCGGCTCCGCCCGGCGCCGTTCGCGACACGCTCCGTGCCGCCGCCCAGCGGCGCGCCGACGCCCTCGCGCTCCTGGCCGAGCGCGCGATGGCGGCAGGCTTCGGTGGGCGGATGGGAGGCGGCCAGCCGGCCGGCGCGGAGCCCACCGAGGACGCAGCCGCGGCTCCCATCAGCGGCACGCGGGCGGCCCGTTACCAGGTCGTGCTGCACGTGGACTCCGACACGCTCTCGGAGCACGGCGGGGCACCCGACGCAGTGGGCGGCGCGTCGAGTCGCTCCGAGCTGGAGGACGGCACACGCGTTTCACCTGAAACGTCACGCCGCATCTCCTGCGACACCGCCCTGGTCCGGATCACCCACGCGCCCGACGGCTCAGTGCTCGACGTGGGCCGCCGGACCCGAACGATCCCGGCGGCGCTCCGCCGAGCGCTGGAGGCCAGGGACCGCGGATGCCGCTTCCCAGGGTGCGGGTCCCGTTTCTGCGATGCCCACCATGTGAAGCACTGGGCCGACGGCGGGGAGACCAGCCTCACCAACACGGCGCTCCTCTGTAATCACCACCATGCTCTCGTGCACGAAGGTGGTTGGCGCGTGATCTGGGCGGGCGAGGGGCTTCCGGTGTTCGTGGATCCCCGGGGCGGGACCCACTACTACGCGCGCCCGAAGGCTCCGGAGCTGGCCGAGCACCCGGTGCGGGCTCTGGTCGAGGCGAACCGCCGCCGCGGAGTCGAGCCCGACTGGCGCACGGCCGGCGCACGCTGGAAGCGGGAGGACGACATCCCGAGTGACGTCTACTTCCGGGCCATGGAGGCGACGGGATAGGGCGCGCATCACGAGCCGGCTGGGGAAGCGGGAGCCGGCCAGCATGACTCTCGCTGTCACTTCTTCAACCCTCATGCGGTCGCCCATTCCGCGGATAGGAGTGCGGCCTGCTCCAGCACAGTCTCCGTCGCCATCGCCTGTCTGTCGGGCGCGTGGCCGTACTTGCGCAAATTCCGTTTCACGAACACGCGCAGCTGGATCCTGAGGTCAGAAGGCGACCCGAGCGCGACGCAGGCGCCGGGCCGGTTGCCCGACTCCTCGTGGCTCCGTGCGGCGTGGCGCCTATGTCCCCGGCAGCCTATCATGAAACCGGCAGGCCGATCCTGTGGCAGGGGCTCCCATGCCGGACACGTTTGAGCGCCTCAAATCAGCGCTGTCCGAACGCTATGCCATCCAGCGGGAGCTGGGGCAGGGCGGGATGGCCACGGTCTGGCTGGCCACCGACTTGCGCCACCACCGCGACGTCGCGCTGAAGGTCCTCCGGCCCGAGCTGGCCGCGGCGGTGGGCCCCGAGCGCTTCCTGCGTGAGATCGACCTGGCCGCCCGCCTGACCCACCCGCACATCCTGCCGGTGCACGACTCCGGCGAGGCCGCGGGGCTCCTGTACTACGTCATGCCGTACGTGGAGGGCGAGTCGCTGCGCGAGCGCCTGAAGCGCGAGAAGCAGCTCCCCGTGGACGAGGCGCTCCGGATCAGCCGGGAGGTGGCCGACGCGCTGAGCTACGCGCACGCGCACGGGGTCATCCACCGGGACATCAAGCCGGAGAACATCCTGCTGGAGGCCGGGCACGCGGTCGTGGCGGACTTCGGGATCGCCAAGGCCATCGAGCAGGCGGGAGGGGCCGGCCTCACAGGGACCGGCGTGGCGCTGGGCACGCCGGCGTACGTGAGCCCGGAGCAGGCGGCCGGGAGCAAGGACCTGGACGGCCGCTCGGACCTCTACTCGCTGGCGTGCGTGCTCTTCGAGATGCTGGCGGGGCGCCCGCCGTTCGTGGCGTCCTCGCCGGAGAGCGTGGTCTACCAGCACCTGGCCGCCCCGCCTCCGCCCATCACGAGCTTTCGACCCGCGGTGCCCGCGCAGGTGGCGGCGACGCTGGAGCGCGCGCTGGCGAAGGTGCCGGCGGACCGGTTCAACCCGGTGGCGCTCTTCTCCGAGGCGCTGGGGCCGGGCGGGACGACCGGCGTCGGCGCGGCTGCTGCGCCCAGGGCCGCCTTCCCCCGATCGTGGCGGACGGCTGCGTTGCTGACGGCCGCGGCGGTTGTGGTGGCCATGGGGCTGGTGGCGGGGGCTCCCTGGCTGCGCCGCTTCGCGTCGGGCCCCGCGGAGCTGGCTCACCCCCGGACCGCGATCGCGGTGCTCCCGCTGCAGAACCTGAGTGGGGAGGGGCCCTACGCGTACTTCGCGGGCGGGCTGCACGACGAGCTGCTGACGCAGCTCTCCAAGGTGGCGGCGCTCTCGGTGCGGGGGCGCACGTCGGTGATGGGGTACGCGGGGACGTCGAAGCAGATCCCGGTGATCGCTGAAGAGCTGTCCGTCGGGACCATCGTGGAGGGGAGTGTGCAGGTGGTGGGGGACCGCCTGCGTGTGAACGTCCAGCTCATCGACGCTGCCACGGACGAGCACCTGTGGGCGGAGCGGTACGACCGTGCGCTGGACGACGCGTTCGCGGTGCAGAGCGAGATCGCCGAGCGGATCGCGGCCGCAGTGGGTGCGACGCTGTCCGCGGCCGAGACTGCCGCCCTGGCGGCCGTTCCGACGCAGAACCCGGAGGCGTACCGGTTCTACCTGCAGGGGTTGGAGTACCAACGGAGGCCGGGGGGCCAGCGCCAGACCCTGGAGACGGCGCAAGCGCTCTTCGAGCGTGCCCTCGCGTCGGACTCCACGTTCGCGCTGGCGTATGCGGCGCTCGCCGAGGTCCACGGCAGGATGTCGTTCCTCCGTCACGATCCTTCACCAGAACGTCTTGTCCGCCAGCGCGTGGCTGCCGAGGCAGCGCTGCAACTGGAGCCCGATCTCCCGCAGGCGCACGCTGCGATGGGGCATGTGCATTACTATCAGGAGAGGGATTGGAGGGCCGCGCTCGACGACTACCGGGCGGCGCTGAAGGGCCTGCCCAACGACGCGGAGCTGTGGGGGCGGATCGGGTTCACGCACCGCCGGCTCGGCGAGTGGAACGAGGCCCTCGCGTGCATCGGCCGCGTGGTGACCCTGGATCCACGTGACTCCGATGCGCTATACGATCTCGGGGGGCTCACGATGGCCTTCCTGCGACGGTATCCGGAAGCCGTCGACTTCTCCCAGCGAGCCTACGAACTCACGCCGGATGCTCCCGTATCGGAGGTAAGGCGTGCTTGGGCTTGGGTGATGTGGCAGGGGAGGCTCGACTCTCTCGCCGTGGCGCTCGCCCGGCTTCCCCAGGGAGCGGACCTCGGCTCGCAAGGCACGCTGGATTATTGGCACGCGCGTCGCCTGCTCCTGGCGCGGCAGCCGGACAGCCTCCTCGCGTTGCTGGACCGGTCCCCGCGAGACGCCTTCGCGATGCAGATGGAGTACGAACCACCGGCCCTCTACGCCGCATGGGCGCACCGGCTCCGGGGAAACGAAGCAGCGGCTCGGACGGCGTTCGAGTCGGCAAGGGCCCACCTGGACTCAGTGCTCGCTGCGCTACCGGACGATTACAGGTTGCATGCCTCCTCCGGCCTGGCTCTCGCGGGGCTCGGCCGGAGACGGGAAGCGGCGGAGGAAGTCCGTTGGCTCCAGGAACAGCCGGACTTCCTCGCACCCTACGGCGGCGGTGGAAGCTACGCTCGTGACGCGCTGATCCTCGCCCAGATCGGCGACGTCGAAGGCGCCCTCAAGGCGTTGGAACGGCTTCTGTCCGGTCCGTCGCTCATGGTCAGCGCCCACACCGTCCGCCTCGACCCCCGCTACGATCCGATCCGCAACGACCCGCGCTTCCAGGCGCTCCTGGCGAAGTACGCGGAGCCAAAGCCGGTGTGGTGAGAGTGGGCGGCGCCGCGAACGCCGATCCCCAAGGACGGTCCACAAGGCGTGCGTCGCTTCATGACCACGGCATCGTACTGCCCGTTCCGTCTGTGACCACGTCGCGCCCAGTCGGTGTGCGCGTCCGCATGTCCTCTGCCTTGCGGCCGCAGGCGGCGCGCCTGTCTCTTGGGCCTATGAAACCCCAGGCCCTCCGATCGTCCTCTCCATGAAACGTTCCGCTTCTTCCTTGCTCGCTCAGCTCCTGGTGCTGCTCTTCGCAGCGCCCCTCCTAGGTCAGGTGCCGAGCGACCCCGTCGCCGCCCCCGAGGCGATCGTGCGCTCCGGTGACGCCCGCTTCACCGTCCTCACCGAGCGCATGATCCGCATGGAGTGGTCGCCCGACGGGCGCTTCGAGGACCGCGCCACGATCATCGCGGTGAGCCGGAGGCTCCCGGTGCCCGCGTTCCGGACCTCCCGCGACGCTGGGTGGACGGTCATCGCCACGGGTGACCTGACTATCCGCTACCGCGAGGGGAGCGGGCGCTTCGCTCCGGACAACCTCGAGGTCCGGGTCGCCACGGGAGGCGTGGACACCACCTGGCGTCCGGGGATGCCCGCCACCGGGAACCTGGGCGCCACCATCCGCACCCTGGACGGCGTGAAGGGGCGCGTCCCCCTGGGCGAGGGGCTCGTGTCACGGGACGGTTGGGCGGTGGTGGACGACTCGGGGAGTCCACTCCTTTCCGGCGATCCGGCATGGGTGGAGCCGAGGCCGGCGGGAGACCGCCAGGACTGGTATTTCCTGGGGTACGGCCACGCCTACCGGGAGGCGCTCGGTGACTTCGCCCGCGTGTCCGGCCCCATGCCGATGCCGCCCCGCTTCGCCTTCGGCGTGTGGTGGTCGCGCTACTGGGCCTACACCGACACCGAGTTCCGCCAGCTCGCCGAGGACTTCGACCGCTACGGCGTCCCGCTGGACGTCCTCGTGGTGGACATGGACTGGCACAACACCTTCGAGCTCCGCTGGGCGGGGCAGCCGCGGGACGCGGCGGGCCAGTCGAAGGGATGGACGGGCTACACCTGGAACCCGGTCTTCTTCCCCGACCCGGTGGGCTTCCTGGCGTGGGCGCACGAGCGTGGGCTCAAGGTGCCGCTGAACCTGCACCCGGCCTCGGGGATCCAGCCCTGGGAAGAGGCCTATCCGCGCATGGCGCGGGCCATGGGCGTGGACCCGGCGACGGAGCGGTACATCCCCTTCCGCATCGAGGAGCGCCGCTTCCACGACGCCTACTTCGAGCACGTCATCCGCCCCCTGGAGCGCCAGGGCGTGGACTTCTGGTGGCTGGACTGGCAGCAGTGGGGAGAGACGGGGGTCCCGGGGCTCAACCCCACCATGTGGCTGAACCACGTCTTCTTCACCGACATGGAGCGCCAGGGGAGGGCGCGCCCCCTCATCTTCCACCGCTTCGGCGGCCTGGGGAGCCACCGCTACCAGGTGGGCTTCTCCGGGGATGCGGCCTCCACGTGGGAGATCCTGGCCTTCGAGCCCGAGTTCACGTCCACGGCGGCGAACGTGCTGTACGGGTTCTGGAGCCACGACATCGGTGGGCACCTGCCCGGGCCGGTCTCGCCGGAGCTCTACACGCGCTGGATCCAGTTCGGCGCGCTCTCGCCGGTGCTGCGCACCCACACGACCAAGAACCCCGACGCCGAGCGGCGGATCTGGGCGTATCCGCCGCAGCATTTCCAGGCCATGCGCCGGGCGATGCTGCTCCGCACCGAGCTGGTGCCGTACCTGTACACGGCGGCCCGCCAGGCCCACGACACCGGCGTGTCCATGCTGAGGCCACTTTACTACCACTGGCCCGAAGAGGCGGCAGCATACACGCACATGGGGCAGTACATGCTGGGCGAGGACCTCATGGTGGCGCCGGTCGGCACGCCGGCGGACACCGCCACGCGGCTGGCGCGCGTTTCCCTCTGGATCCCCCCGGGCGACTGGGTGGAGTGGGGCTCGGGCGCGCTTCTGCGCGGGCCCGCGAACGTGGAGCGGACGTACATGCTGGACGAGATCCCGCTCTTCGCGCGGGCCGGCGCGGTGATTCCCATGGCCGAGGCTGCGCTCCGCGTGGGCGCCGCCGACCACGATCCGCTGGTGGTGACCGTATTCCCCGCCGCGCCCGGAGGGGCCGTGGCCGGGCAGGCACGACTCTACGAGGACGCGGGGAACGATACCGGATACCTGCACGGCGCGTGGGCGCGCACGACCCTGGTCGCCAAGTGGGCGGACGGGGGTCGGAGCCTGGGCGTGGCGGTGGGCGCGGCGGATGGCGCGTACCCGGGACAGAGGGCAGAGCGCGCGCTCACGGTGCGCATACCCGGCGTCCTCCCGCCGATCTCCGTCACGACTGACGGCGGCGACATCCCCTACCGCGCGGACGGCGCGGCGCCGGGGTGGCGCTACGACGGGAAGGCGCTGGCCGTGGAGGTGCAGCTCTCCTCGGGCCCGGTGGCCAAGGGGCGGGATGTGCAGCTCACGTTCCCCGGAGCGGATCCGGCGCTCCTGGACGGGGCGGCGGGGAAGCTGGCCCGCGTCCGCGCCGCCGTGGACGTGCTGGAGGGGCTCTGGCCCACCGAATGGGCCCCTGAGTCGCTCATCGCCCTGGGACAGGCGGGGTGGCGCTCCGAGCTGGAGCCGGCCGTGGCCGCGCAGGAACTCCAGCGGCTGCGCGCCACGCTGTCGCAGGAGGTGGAGAAGGTGCGTAGCTTGAAAGGCGGACCGGCTCTGGTGGCCAGGGCCCTGGCCATCCTGGAAGGCCGCTGACGCTCGTCGGTCGCGCGCCCGTGAGAGGCGTCCCAGGGAGGTAGCTCCATGCCCATCGCCACCGAGTCCCGCCGTCTCCTCCGCCGCCGCACCAAGATCGTCGCCACGCTGGGGCCTGTGTCCACGGCGCCGGGGATGATCGAGCGCCTCATCAAGGCGGGCGTGGACGTGTTCCGCCTGAACATGTCCCACGGCGACCAGGCCGGGCACGAGGCGGCGTACCGAACCGTGCGGGACACGGCGGCGCACCTCGGCGTGCACACCGCGGTGCTCGCCGACCTGTGCGGGCCCAAGATCCGCACCGGCCGGTTCGACGGCGGGAAGGTGGAGCTGGCGACGGGCGCGAAGGTCACGGTCACCACGCGCGTCGTGGTGGGGACCCCCGGGCTCATCCCCTCCCAGTACGAGGCGCTGGCGGGCGACGTGAAGGTCGGCGACCGGATCCTGCTGGACGACGGGAGCCTGGAGTTGCGGGTGGAGGGCGTTCAGGGCACGGAGATCGCCTGCACCGTGATGGTGGGCGGCACGCTCAAGGACAAGAAGGGGATGAATCTCCCCGGCGTGGCGGTGTCGGCACCAGCCCTCACGGAGAAGGACCGCGACGACGCCCGCTTCTGCCTCGGGCTCGGGGTGGACTGGCTGGCGCTCTCGTTCGTGCGGAAGGCGGCGGACGTGCGCGAGTTGCGCACGCTCGTGGAGGGAGTGGGCGGGAAGGCCGCCATCGTCGCGAAGATCGAGAAGTCCGAGGCGCTGGAGCACATCGAGGACATCCTGGAGGCCAGCGACGGGATCATGGTGGCGCGCGGAGACCTGGGCGTGGAGCTCCCCCCGGAGAAAGTCCCAGTCGCCCAGTCCCAGCTGGTGGAGATGGCGCGCTCGCGCGGGAAGCCGGTCATCGTGGCCACGCAGATGATGGAATCCATGATCTCCAATCCGCGCCCGACGCGCGCCGAGGTGTCGGACGTCGCGGGCGCCGTGTGGAGCGGGACCGACGCGGTCATGCTGTCCGCGGAGACGGCGGTGGGGGCCTTCCCCGTGGGTGCCGTGGAGATGGTGGATCGCGTCGCCCGGGACGCCGAGGCGCACCTGTGGACCCGGGGGGCGTTCGGGGGGTGGGCACGGCAGATGGCAGCCGCCGGCGCCCCGCTCTCGGTGGAGGAGGCGGTGGCCCACGCCGCCACCCAGCTCTCCCGGGACCTCATGGTGCGCGCCATCGTGGTGTTCACCCGCTCCGGCCGCTCGGCATCCACCGTGTCCACGTGGCGCCCTCAGGCGCCGGTGCTGGCGCGCTCCTCCAACCCGGCCACCTGCCGCCGGCTGATGCTGTGCTGGGGTGTGGTGCCGGTCCTCGGGCCGGACCTGGAGGCGGGGGAGTTCCCGGCCGAGGCGCGCCGGCTGGTCGTGGAGGCCGGTCTCGCCGGGGAGGGGGACGCCATTCTCCAGATGAGCGACTTCGCCGCCGATCCCGCAGAGAACCAGCCCTCGGTGGTGGTGCTGCGCGTGACGGCCTGAGGATCAGTCGCCCCGGAGCACGCCGGCCGGGGGCACCGACGCTGCCCTGAGCGCGGGGACCAGCGCCGCCAGGGCGCCGGTGCCCAGGAAGGCCAGCGCCACGCCCACGTACACTTCGAGCGCCCGGGGGTCGGTCCCCAGGAGGAAGGCGCTCAACACCGGCGACGCGAGCCATGCCAGGGCCAGCCCCACGACCACGGCCGGGGCGAGCTGCCGGAGCGCGACCTCCATCACCTCCCAGGCGAGCCTCCCCCCGTCCGCCCCCAGGGAGAGCCGGATCGCCAGCTCCCTGCGCCGCTGGCGCACGCGGAACGCCAGGAGCCCGTACAGCCCCGCGGCAGCGACAAGGAGTCCCGCCAAGCCGCCCGCCACCGCCGTGCCCGCCAGGACGCGGGGGATGCGCGTCATGTAGGCGTGGCCTTCCGCCAGCGTGCGCACGCTCCAGAGGGCCAGCTCGGGGCTCACGGAGGCCACCGCGCGCCGCAGCGCAGGAGCCAGGTCTGCGGCGTTGCCCCGGCCGCGGACGATGGTCATCACCTCCCCGGCCGGAAGCTGGGCGAGCGGGACGTACGCCCGGTCCTCGCGGGTGAGCCCTCCCGTGCGCGCGCCGCCGTCCTCGATCACGCCCACCACCGTGAACCAGGTGACGGTGTCGGCGCCCGCAAGGCGGATCCGCCGGCCCAGGACCGGGGCGTCCGGCGAGTGGCGCCTCGCGAAGTCCTCGCTCACCACCGCGACCGGTTCACCCCCGGATCCGTCGGCGGCGCTCAGGGAGCGGCCGGCCTTCAGCTCCAGGTCCAGGGCGGCGAAGAACGACGGCGTCACGGCGTTCCACATCACGCTCCCGTCGGCGCCGGCCAGGGGCGCCACACCCTGGATCTCCACCGTGGAGTAGCGCTCCCCGTAGCCCGGGGCCCCCAGGGCCAGGGCCGCCGTGGCGGCGCCCGGCAGGGAGGCGAGCGCCTCTTCCAACGCCGCCATCCTTCCGGGCTCCGGCGCTCCCGTGGCGGGCGAGCGCGGGTCCAGGGAGGCGGTGAGCACCTCTGCCGAGGGGAGCCCCTCCCCGAAGTGCCGGGAACCGGCCAGGGCCCGTCCCGTGAGACCGGCGGCCGCCAGCGCGCCGCACGACAGCGCGAGCTGGAGGGTGACGAAGGCCCGGCTCCACCCGCCGCCGCCGCCCACGGCCGCGCTTCCTCCTCCCTCCTCCTTGAGCACGCGCTGCAGATCCACACCGGTGACGCGCAGGGCGGGGAGCACCCCGGCCACCAGTGCCGTCAGCGCCACCAGGCATCCCACGAAGGCCAGAACCGGCCCGTCCACCGCCATGCGCATCCAGAAGTAGCCGAAGTGCTCCCCTGCCAGCGTGTTCTGGACGCCGCCCACCGCCAGAGACGCCAGGAGCAGACCCACCGCACCCCCCGCGGCCGCCACCAGGAGCGACTCGAGGAGGACCTGGGCCCCGATCTGCATCCGGCTCGCCCCCAGGGCCGCCTGCACGGCCAGGGCGCGCACCCGCTCGGTGGCCCGCACCAGCAGGAGGTTGGCGACGTTGGCGCAGGCGATGAGGAGGAGGCAGAGCCCCACGAGCACCAGCCCGGCGAAGGCCACGGCCTCGCCCCCCTCCCCCCGGCTCCCCGTGAAGGACTCGACCCTCAGCACCCCCCCGGCACCCTCGGGGTCCCGGAGCGCGTCGCCCCGTCGCCACCGTGGTCCGAGCTCGGCGGCCACGCTCTCGGCGGTGGCTCCGGGGGCCAGGCGCCCCACGAGCTCGAGGCTGCCTTCGAACCCTGGTTCGGTGAGGAACCATCCGTCCTGCTTGAAGGGGAAGCCGAACCCTTCGGGAAGGACCCCGACGATCGTCCGGCGGGTCCCGTTCACGTCCACGGTCCGTCCGATGGCGGAAGGGTCCCCGGAGTAGAGCTCCTGCCAGAGGGCGTGCCCGAGGAGGAAGGTCGTGGCCGCTTCGTCCGGCCCCGGGACCCTTCCCAGCGCCGGAGCCACGCGCAGGAGGGGAAGCACTTCGGGGGTCAGCGCCGCTCCGGCGAACCGGGCGGCGGCGTGCTCCCGGTCCACGACGGTGCCCCCCACGAGCCGGAAGCCCCCCAGGGCTTCGAGGCCGGCGCCGCCTCGAAGCAGGTCCAGGTCCACGGTGGTGATGGGCAGCGCCCGCCCTCCGCGGGCGGGCTGGATCACGTCAACCCGCACGACGCGCTCGCCCTCGGGGACGGGCAGAGAACGGATGGCCCCTACCAGGAAGCTGAAGAAGGTGGCCTGCGCCGCGATCCCCAGGGCCAGGATGGACATGGCTACCAGGGAGGCTCCGCGGTCCCGGACGAGGCCTCTCAGGGCCAGCGAGAACGCCAGGGCTGGGCGGAAGGAGGTGCGTCGCATGGGTCGGCTCCTGCGGGTCGGCACGGCATCACCCCCCTCATGACGGCTTCCTGCCCAGGAATGTTACGACGTTCGTGCGGCGCTTGCCGCCGCCGGTCGCCTGCGGAGGTTGCGCAAATGCTGCCGGAGGGGAATGCTGTATTGCCTGCCCCCCAGCAGGAGTTCCGAGGGGCGAACCATGAGCGACCCATTCTACCGCACTCTGCTGGTGGAAGACGAGCCCTCGACTCGGCTCTTCCTCGAGACCGTGCTGCGTGCGCGGGGCCATGACGTGGAAGCCTGCGCGGATGCGGAGTCCGCGTGGGAATCGGCGCAGCGCGAGCACTTTTCGCTCGCCATCCTGGACATGTGGCTCCCGGGCATGGACGGGGCGGCTCTCTGCAGGAAGCTGAGGAAGCTGCCCCGCGCCGACGAGATGGTGGTGCTGTTCATCACCGGCGCCGAACGGCTGGAAGACCTGGGAAGCGCTCTGGACGCCGGCGCCGACGACTACCTCGTCAAGCCCGTCAACAGCGCCAATCTGCCCGTGCGGCTCGCCCTGGCCGAGCGCCGGATCCACTTCCGTCTCGACCGGAAGCGGACGGAAGCCGGGCTCCTGCGCGACGCGCTCCGGGACTCGGTCACCGATCTTGCCAACCGCACGCTCTTCTACGAGCGCCTGAACATCACGGCGCGGCGCGCCGAGCGGGAGAACCGGAAGGTGGGGCGCAGGACCCAGTACCTCTACGCCATCCTCCATCTGGACCTGGACGGCTTCGGCAAGGTGAATGCCGCCCTGGGCTACGACGTGGGTGACGCGATCCTCCACGAGGCCGCTCGCCGCCTGGAAGGCTGCGTTCGCGGGGGGGACACGGTGGCCCGATTCGGGGGCGACGAGTTCGTCCTGCTCCTGGACGACATGAAGGACACCAGCGACCCGGCGCGGGTCGTGCATCGCATCGAGACCGCGTTCCGGCGTCCGTTCAAGGTCGATGGCGAAAGCATCCGATTGAGCACGTGCATGGGGATCGCCCTCAGCCTGGCCGGCGGCAGCGTCGCGTCTCTCCTGGAGGAGGCACGTGCCGCGCTCCTGCGGGCCAAGGAGCAGGGCCCGGGCTCGCATCAGATCCACGACGTGGTGATCCATGCGCGCGCGATGGCGCGGCTGCGACTCGAGGCGCGGCTGCGCTGGGCCATCGAGAACCACGGGATGACGCTGCACTATCAACCCATCGTCGAGATCAGCACGGGGCGCCTCGCCGGGATGGAAGCGCTCATCCGGTGGAATGACCCGGCCTTCGGGTCCTTGGGCCCGGACGAGTTCGTCCCGGTGGCCGAGGAGACGGGAGACATCCTCGCCCTGGGACGTTGGGTCATCCGCGAAGCGGCGGGGAAGCTGGGGGAGTGGACGAGGACCCTGGGGAACGGCACGCCCCTGTTCATGAACGTGAACGTGTCTCCTCGCCAGTTCGTGAGCCCGGGCCTGGCGGACGAGGTCGTGGAGGCCGTGGCGGAGCACGGCCTCAGGCCCCAAGCCCTCCACCTCGAGATCACCGAGACGGCCCTGATGACGAACATCGAGGATGCCCGCCGGGCCCTGACCCGTCTGAAGGAGGCGTTCGTCGGGGTCCATGTGGACGACTTCGGCACGGGCTACTCGTCCCTCGCCTACCTGTGCCAACTCCCCATCGACGGGTTGAAGATCGACCGCTCGTTCGTGGCCCGCATGACGGACAGCACCGAGAGCCTGGAGGTGGTCCGGGCCATCGCCCGGCTGGCGGAGACCCTGGGGATGTCGGTCATCGCAGAGGGCGTGGAGACCTCGGGGCAGCTGGCGTGCCTGCGCGACCTCCCCTGCCGCTACGCGCAGGGGTTCCTGTTCGGCCACGCGGCGGAGCCCGCGGAGGCGGACCGCCTGGTACGGGAGCTCGGGGCGCGGGCCTAGGCGCGCCTCCGGGTGCGGCGCAGCGACCTGCTAACGCCCAACGTGGGGCTTCACGAGCTCCACGGTATTCCGGGCGCTCGCGCGCGCTCTCTCCGCGTCTTCACGCGAATAGAAGCCCGATGGCGTGAGATCCTCGGCGCCGTAGAAGGCCAACTCACGATCCCGGCGGAGCTCGCGGGAGGCGCGCACCAGCGTGCCGATCTCGGGCGCCAACTCCGGGGGGAGCCGGTCGCGTTCCGCCTCCAGCACTTCGGAAACGTCATGGACGCGGGGCGGAGCAACACCGAACGCACGCAGGAGCCCCTTCAACGCCAACTCGACCACCTCCTGCGACTCACGCACCACGTCCGCCCAACTCTCGGCATCGAAGAGCACGTCCAGGGCCCGCAGCCGCATGTCGGCGCGGTGTACGTAGTCGCGCGCCAGGTCCGGGTTGCGCATGGTCAAGCTCCTCCCACCCAGTAGGGTTGGCCGTGGACCCGCCGGCGGGAAAGCTCTCCGGCCGTGATCCGTCTACGCATGTCCGCGAGGCGCCGGGACACCGCCAGGCCGCGCTCGAAGAGGACCACTCCGTCCAGCGCCGCCTCCGCCCAAAGGCCCGACATCGGCTCGTCCGGCTCCGGAAGGTGCACGAAATGGGCCTCCACGGGGCGTCCGCCCCAGGAGAGGGGCTCCTCGTCCCACGCACGGTAGATGTCCCGCACGATGGACAGCCGGGACTCGAGGACGACGAGGATGTCCACGTCCGACCCGTCGGCCGCATCTCCCCTGGCCCACGACCCGAAGGCGACGATCCCGACGAGCGCGGCCCCGAACCTCGACGACGCCCTCTCGACGACCTCGCCCGCGGGCCCTGTGACGCTGCCGGAGGGAGAGGCCAGCTTGCGGGCGCAGTAGTCGTTCAGGGACACGCCCTCCTCTCGCGCCGCCTCTCGCAGCGCGGCGTGCAGTCCGGGCGTGATGCGGAGGACGAACCGGCCGGAAGGAAGCGAAATGGATGGAGTGGTATCATGCATCATCGCCATAGTACCATCGCGATCGGCGCCGGACAAGGTTGAGTCCGTGTCCGATCCGGCGGAGATCCTGCCGCCCTCCTCAGCGATTCAGCCAGTACGATACCTTCACGAGGAAGGTGTTGTCGGGGTGCATCCCGAACAGGTCCGCGAAGTCGTCGCGCCAGGCCTGCCGCGGCTCGTTCGTGGTAGATCCCTGGCGCCCATGGGCCCACACCAGGAAGAGGGTGGAGCCTGGACGGTACTCCCAGCGGAGCACCGCGTTGGTGCGGAGCTGGCGGTACGAGAAGGTGCTCGTCGGGGTGCCGGGGGGCGTGAACGGCACGAAGCGGTCGGCGTAGTCCGCCGCGTCCGGGGTGGCGCTCACCTGGCGGACGTCGGAGTAGGTCCCGGAGCTGGTGAAGGGCTCGCCGTAGAGCTCGAACGTCAGGTCGGGCGTGGCGGTGTAGTTGACGCGCACGTTCATGGACACGGTGCGCTGGTTCAGGCGCGCGAACGTGTGCCGGGTCGTGCCGGCGTCGTCGGTGAAGTTCCCGTACCACTGGGTGTTGTTCTTCGCACGGGAGTATCCCGCGCCCAGCGACACCCGGAAGCGCGTGGATGCCTGGACGGAGAGGTTCGGGCTCAGCGAGTACGTCGCCGTGCGCCCCTCGTCCCGCCGCGACAGGTTCACCCACATCCCCGGCACCACCATGCGCCGGCTGTCGCCGTTGACGCCGAACCAGGGCGCGATCCACCGGGACTGACGAAGAGGGGGGCCGCCGCGAGTGCTCCGATCGTTGAAGGTCGTGCCCAGGCCACCCAGCGTCCCCCCGGCGTGGAAGTTCCAGTTGCTGTGGAGCCCGATGTGGCCGTTGAAGTTCCAGGCATTCTCCAGGGCCACCCCCGACGTGTTCCAGTGCTGCCAGTGGTTCCCGTTGAAGGAGAGCCAGCGGTAGAGCCGCGTGGGCGCCTGGAAGTTCAGCGATGCCCAGGTGCTCCAGTCCAGGATGTCGGCGCGGCGCAGGTACCCCAGGTCGTTCACCTCGAAGCCGGGCGACTGGCGCACCAGGCTGGTCTCGAAGCGGGTGAAGCCGCCGGCGTACTTTCCGACCTTGATCTGGGCCGCGTAGCCGGAGAGCGAGGTGCGCGACGCGTCCACCGCCGGATCGTCGCCGGGCTGTTGGAAATAGTGGGTCGAGCTACGCTGGGTGCGCTCGAGGGCGGCCTGGTCTCCCCCCACCCGCGAGGCGGCCAGCGACCCGTTCACTTCGTAGTTCCGGTCCCCGAAGCGGCTCCGGAAGCTGGCGCCGGTCACGTACGCGCTTTCGTGCAGGAATGGCGCGGTGGCCGCGTCCAGGTCGCGGTTCACCGCGGTGGCGATCCAGCTCACCACGGCATCGCCGTTCCTCAGATCCTGTTGCGCGCGGAGCACGGCGTAGTTGGTGAGAGGCTCGGCGGTGTAGTCGCCGGCACCCGACACCCGTCGGGTCACAGCGTCCAGCATCCCGTAGGAGAAGCCGCCGGAGCTGCGCCCGGTGAGCTTCGCAGCGCTCGCGATGGGGGTCGCCTCGGGCGTGGTGACGTCGCCGGAGCGGCGCAGCGCGGGGTTCCGGCCGATGCGCCGGGAGTAGAAGAGCCCCTCGTTGGTGCTGCAGTCCACCACGATGTAGCAGTTGAGGCTGAAGCTGTAGAGCCCGGTGCCCTCCACGAAGAACGGACGCCGCTCGCTCACGAACGTCTCGAAGGCCGTGAGGTTCAGCACCGCCGGGTCGGCCTCCACCTGCCCGAAGTCGGGGTTCACGGTGGCGTCCAGCGTCATGTTGGGGGTGAGGCCGATCTTCAGGTCGCCCCCCGCCGAGGCCTGGGGCACGGTCTCCCACCCCCCTGCCGCCTGCGCCCTCGTGATGCTCTTGGTGACCGCGTAGGGGGTCAGCTCCACGCGGCGTGACGCGTCCAGCCCCGCAAGCCCGTCCAGCTCGCCGAGCTGGGACATGAACCCCGACGTGGTGCGGCTGAAGAGCGGCCAGCTCGAGCGCTCGTTGGCCCGCTCGAGCTCTCGGCGCACGCCGAACCCGAACGTGTGGGCCTCCGCGTCGGCATAGCGGAGTTGCGACAGCGGAATGCGGAACTCAGCCGTCCAGCCCAGCGAGTCCACGGTGGTGGCCACGTCCCAGACGCCGTTCCACGAGTTGTCGTGGAAGTTGTCGTCGTAGACCGAGAAGTCGCGCTTCACCCCGTCGGGGTTCACGTAGAACGCGAAGCCCGTGCGCCGGTCGTTGTAGGAGTCGATGAAGATCCCGATCTGGTCCGAAGGGCCGCGGAGGTCCCGGCGGGAGAGCGCCCGCATGATGCTGTCGGGGCTGGAGTCGAACGCGCGCACGAAGAGGTAGAGGCTCTCTTCGTCGTAGAGCACCCGGAACTCGGTCGCCTGTGACGGCTCCGCGTCGGGTACGGGGTCGAACTGGCGGAACCCCGAGATCGCCGGTGCCATACTCCAGGAGGGTTCGGCGGCGACGCCGTCGATGTCGATCCGCTCGGCGGCGCGGCCGGCCATCGCCGCAGCGCGCCGGGGCGGCGCGTCCGTGCGCGCCGAAGGCTGCGCCCGCAAGGCGGACGGCGCGAGGAGCGCCGCGCCGAGCACCATCATCCCCATCCACACCATCCCCATCCGCGCCATTCCCATCCCGAACCTGGCGATCCGCCCCCACCCCGTCCGTGCCATCCCACCCCCCCTCGTCGTCGTGTCCCCCGACCGGCTCACAGGGGGTTGGATAGGCGGAGCACCCAATTGGTTTCAACGGGGGGGCGAGTTCTCCCCCCTTTATCCGCGCCGCCTCCTGTGTTATTTGATTTCCCTCCCGCAACCGCTGCCCTCCGGGCCGCGGCGGCGCCCACCTCCCCTCCCGGAGACCGCCATGCCCCGCCGGCCGACCCTCCACCTCCTCATGCGCGTGCCCGGCCTCGCCGCGGTGATCGCCATCGCCATCGCCGCGCCCGCCTGCGCCCAGCCCCAGGAAGACATCCACCGCTCCGCCCTCCACGACTTCCGCGCCGTGACGGTGGCCGACGGGCTGGTGAACCCCTGGTCGCTGGCCTTCCTCCCCGGGGGCGACATGCTGGTGGCGGAGCGCCCGGGGCGCCTGCGCATCGTCCGCGCGGGCAAGCTGCTCCCCGACCCGGTCCCGGGGCTCCCGACCATCCGGGCGGCGGGCCAGGGAGGGCTCATGGACCTGGCGCTCCACCCCGACTTCGCCGCGAACCGGCTCCTCTACTTCAGCTACTCCAAGCCGAGCGAGGACGGCACCAAGGGCGCTACGGCGGTGGCGCGCGGCCGGTTCGAGAACGACCGGCTCACCGGCGTGCAGGACATCTTCGTGGCCGAGGTGTGGTCCGAGGGCCGCGGCCACTACGGCTCGCGCCTGGCCTTCGACGGGAAGGGGTACCTCCACATCACCTTGGGCGACCGCCAGGTGCCGCCCACGGGGAAACTGGAAGCGCACCCGGCCCAGGATCTCACCAACCACTTCGGCACCACGATCCGGCTGCACGACGACGGCCGCGTGCCTGCCGACAACCCCTTCGTGGGCCGTGAGGGCGCGCTCCCCCAGACCTGGACCTACGGTCACCGGAACGGGCAGGGGCTGGCCGTCGATCCCGCCACCGGGGACGTTTGGTACACCGAGCACGGCCCCCAGGGCGGCGACGAGCTGAACCTGCTCCAGGCGGGGAAGAACTACGGGTGGCCGGTGGTGGGGTACGGCGTGAACTACCGCACCGGCCTCGCCATCCACAAGGGCACCATGGGAGAGGGCATGGAGAACCCGGTGCACGTCTGGGTTCCCTCCATCGGCGCGTCGGGCCTCATGGTCTACACCGGGGACAAGTTCCCGGGATGGCGGGGGAGCATCTTGGCCGGCGGACTGGTGGGCCAGCAGGTGGTGCGGCTCACCATGGAGGGTCGCAAGGTGATGAACGTCGAGCAGCTCTACCAGCGGAAGGGGCGCGTCCGGGACGTCAGGCAGGGACCGGACGGGTACGTCTACCTGGCCATCGAGGACAGCGGAGGCGCGCCGACGCCCATCGTCCGCCTCGAGCCCGTGCAGAGGAGGTGACCGTGCCGTACTACGAGTACCGCTGCGCCGCCAACGGGCGCACCGTGGAGGTGCGCCACGCCATGAGCGAGCGGATGGAGAGTTGGGGCGAGGTGGCCGCGGCCGCCGGGATCGAGCGGGGAGAGACGCCGGAGGACGCTCCGGTGGAGCGTCTCATGAGCGCGGCGTCGGTGGGATCGGCGCCGGGGCATGAGGTTCCGTCCGCCGGGCCCGGCCCCGGGTTCGGCGGGTGCGGGCCGGGGTGCGCGTGCGCCCACGGGCACCAGCGCGCCTGAGGGATCGTACGGCTCCGGATCCGCGAAGGTCTGGACCCCCGCCTCCACGTCAGCCGCGCAGACGCAGGTGGCTCGCCAGGAAGGGATGCAGCCGCGCCCGCGCCGACTCGTCGAGGTGCCGGTATCCCCGCACCACGCCCACGCACGACGGCGTTCTGCAGCGGCAGTCGAAGGGGCGGGCCATGTCCCACTCGGTGGTGTTGTAGTCGAACGTCACCTCGTCGCCTTCGGGGACGTCCACCAGCGCCACGAGCTCGATGCCCCGGAGGTGTGCGTTGGGCTCGCACGAGTGGTTGAGGTAGCGCCATCCGTAGTCGGCCACAGCCATGTCCCAGGGGATCCCCTCGGGGGCCGCGATGTGCGTGCGGGGCCCGACCTGGATGGAGTGGCGGTCGGGTCGTCTCACCCGGCGACCCGTGAACACCAGGATCGTCTCCCCTGCGCGGACGGCGTCGGCGGCCTCGACGCACAGGTGCTCACCGCGCGGTGTGACCCGGATACGGCAGCGAGCCGGGGCCGGTGACAGCGCGATGGAGGTGAGCGTCTGGGTGTGCATCGAAGGGGCCCGCGTCGGGGTTATGAGTGCGTCGAAGCGATGAGCTTGTGGGTTGGCGGGGGTGGGCTGCAAGGGGTCGCCCCTTTCCAGTCCGGCGCCGGGCAGGTACGGTACCGGCACACCCCACTCCCGAGGATGCCCCATGAGGAAGCCATTCCATCTCACCGCTGCGCTCGCCGTAGCCTTCGCCCTCCTGCTCGGCAGCCGGACTCTCGACGCCCAGCAGCTGCCGCAGACGTTCCAGGAACAGCAGAATTTCCGCTCCGGTCCCACCATGTTCGAGCCTTTGATGGCCTTCTGGCACGAGCTGGACGCCCTGAGCGAGCTGGTGACCATGCAGCCCCTCACCCGCACGCTGCTGGACCGGCCCATGCCGCTCATCATCATCGCCGAGCCGATGGTGGCCACGCCGGAGGACGCCATCCGCTCGGGCAAGACCATCGTGCTGGTCACCCCGTCAATCCACGGCGGAGAGACCGCATCCAAGGAGGCCTTCCAGCTCGTGGCCAAGGAGCTGGTCGCCGGCCCGATGCGGGCGCTCCTGAAGGACGTCATCGTGATCGGCCTGCCCGCGTTCAACCCGGACGGGGGCGAGGTGCGCCGGCGCACGAACGAAGCCGGGTACGACATGAACCGGGACTATCTCAAGCTCGAGTCCCAGGAGATCCAGGCGGTCGTCACGCAGGTCCTGAACAGGTGGACGCCCGACATCCACATCGACGGCCACCATGGGGGCGCGGTGCCCAACGTGATCACGTATCAGGGCACGCTCAACCCGGCGGCCGACGCCGAGCTGAGGGCGTACCCGTACCAGCACATCTTCCCCATGATCCGCGAGGCGGTTCGCGCCGAGGACTACGTCACCTTCGACTATTCGGGCGCCCAGACCCGCGATGGCGTGCAGGGTTGGGGCGCGACCTCCGTGGAGCCCAGGAAGCACCACGTCTACACCGGGCTCGTCAACGTCATCGGGATCCTGCTCGAGACGCCCAGCGGTTCCGTGCGCGTCATGCGGGACGGGACGCTCAAGGCCATCCCCCAGGAGGAGCGCTACTACCACCAGGTGCGGGGGCAGTACCTGGCCACGAAGACGATCATCCGTGCCGCCGCCGAGCAGCGCACGGCGATCCGGGCCGTGACCACGGCGTCGCGCATGCGGGCGATCCAGGCCGGGGCAACCGGCGGTGATCCCATCGTCCTCGACTACGAGCTCGTGAACCGGGGGAACGAGACCATCTGGATGCCCGACTCGACCGCGCCCCTCGGGTACGCGCAGAAGAACGTGCCCATCTGGCTGAAGTACAACGTCACCAGGACCACGCCGCGGCCGGTGGGCTACCTGATGCCCCCCTCCATGGCGTCGGTGCTCCCCGTGCTCCTCGACCACGACATCGCCGTGTACCGCTTCATGGCGCCGGCGACCCTGGACGCCGAGGTCTACTACGCCACCAAGGTGCGCCGGGACTCCTACTTCCAGGGCCACTACCTCAAGTCGGTCGAGGTCGAGAAGAAGGCCGAGAAGGTCGAGGCGGTCGCAGGTTGGTATTGGATCCCCACCGCGCAGTCGCGGGCCAACCTCATCAGCTACCTGTTCGAGCCCGAGACCGACGACAACCTCATCACCTGGGGCTACACCGACCACCTACTGGAAGTGCGCCCCGAGACGGTGGAGGAGGCCATGGCGGCCATGGCCGAGGACATGGACCCGTCCTCGCTTCCGCCCGACCAGAGGGCCCGTTTCCGGCAGCGCGCCGAGCAGATGCTGGCCTCGCCCCAGAAGGTGCCCATGATGCGCGTGATGGCCCACCAGAAGCTCCCCGTCATGCGGGTCGAGCCGTTCAACCAGTTCCAGCGCAACCGGTACTGGCAGCCGTATTGATGCTCTCCGTGCGACCTCGGGGGCCCCTGGGGCACCCGAGCCGGTGATTGTCGAGGGGGCGCCCCGCAGGGGCGCCCCCTTTGGCATGTCAGGACCCCGCGGACGCGGGATCGGAAACCCCGCAAAGGCGCGACGCGACCGCCCCTTCCCAGGAGCAGCTTCCCATCAGCGACAGGAATGAGGTCCTGTCGGGGGCATCCTGGGAGTGGAGGACACCATGAACGCGCGGAATCAGACGCGGAGCGGGGCAATGGGCGGCGCGACGGTCCGGGACATCCGGACCGCACCCGGCTACGCCGCCATCCACGTCGGAATCGTGGCCGAGGGAGCCACGCCCACGGCCACGTCGGCGGGGGGGAGCACGACGCCCGTCTGGGCGTCTGGGCCTGCATCCGGGCCTTCCGAGGCGCGGACAGCGACCCTGGGCGAGCGACTCATGGAGCGCAAGCTCGTGCAGTGGACCGTCGCCTACGTGGCCGCGGCGTCCTGGGTCCTCCAGGTGACCAGCGCCCTGAGCGGAAGCTGGAACTGGAGCGCGCCCCTCGAGCAGGCCGTGTCGGTACTCCTGGGCATGGGCATCATCCCCGCCGTCGTCGTGGCGTGGTACCACGGCGAGAAGGGCAGGCAGCAGGTCTGCGCCGCCGAGTGCGCCATGGTGGCGGCGTCGGTCCTGGCGTCGGTGGGTCTGGTGTGGACGGTGTGTCTCGGAAGGGCGTTCTGACGTGCCCGCGGGCGAGGTTGGAGCAGCGGGGGCGGGCTACCGGAGGCGTGCGGTGAACTCCACGGTGGTCCCCGCCCCCGGCGCGCTCTCCACCCGGAGCGTGCCGCGCAGCGCTTCGGCCCGCTGCCGCATGAGGCGCTGGCCGTTGCCCTCCCGGGCGTGGGCCGGGTCGAACCCCATGCCGTCGTCGACGACGCGGAAGGCGAGGACGTTGCCTCCGGTCAGGGTCACGGTGACTTCCACCCGGGACGCGGAGGCGTGCTTCGCCACGTTGTTCAGCGTCTCCTTGAAGAGGAGGTGCACGTTCTGCCTCGTCTCCATGGAGATCTTCCGCTCCGGCACCTGCTCGGGCGCCGTGAAGCCGAACGGGATCACGCCGGCGAGGAGCGTGTCCGCGGTGTCGTGCATCTTCCCGACCAGTCCCGCCACCGTGTCATACTTGGTGTTCACCACCCATACGGTCTCGCGGACCTTGGTGGCCGTGTCCCTGGCCAGGCGGCCCACGTCGGCGAGCTGGGCGCTCCGCCGGTCGTCGAGGCCGTGCGCGCCCCGCACCATCTCCGCCTTCAGCGCGATGGTCGACAGGTTGGCGCCGATGTCGTCGTGGAGCTTGCCGGCGATCTCCAGGCGGAGCCTCTGACGCGCCTCGAGCTGGCGCAGCCGGTAGGTGTAGAAGCCGGCCACCAGGGAGAGCAGGGCCACGACCGCGAGGGACTGGAACCAGAAGGTCTTGTAGAAGGGTGCCTGCACCCGCAGGGGGATGGCCAGCGCGTCCATGTTCCACATCCCGTCGCTGTTGCGGGCGGCCACGCGGAACGTGTACCGGCCCGGCGGCACCGAGGTGTAGTTGGCCACCGGCTCGGTGCCCGCGTCCACCCAATCGGGGTCGAGTCCCTCGAGCCGGTACCGGTACCGGTTCTGGGAGACGTCGGCGAAATCCATGGCCGCGAACTCGAAGGCGAAGAAGTTCTCGTTGGGCTCGAGGTCGAGGAGGTCCGTGCGGAGGGCACGGGCCAGGGGGGCCTCGCGGCCCTGGATGCGGAACGCGGTGAGGGCGACGTAGGGAGGGGTGCCCTGGGAGGCGATGGCCGAGGGGTCGAGGATGGTAACGCCTGCAGAGCCGCCGAAGTACAGCATGCCCTCGGGGTCACGGTGCGCCGCGTTGGCGAGGAACGCGTTGCCCGCCAGGCCGGCAGGCTCACGCAGCACCACCATCTCGCCCGTGCCCAGGTCGAGACGAGCCAAGCCGTCGTGGGTGCTGATCCAGATCCGCCCCAAGAGATCCTCCTCGATCCCCTCCACCACGTCGTGGGGGAGGCCCTCCTCGGTGGTCCACGTCGTCCAGTCTCCCGTGGTAGGATCCAGACGGTTGAGGCCCCCGCCTTCCGTGCCCGCCCAAACGAAGTCACGGGAGTCCACGAAGACCGTGAGAATGCGCTCGTCCGACAGGCCACCCTGCCGCGCGGAGTGGAGCGTGGCCGAAGCCCGATCCGCCGAAACCATGGAAAGACCACCATTGTACGCCCCTACCCAGAGGCGACCCTGGGAATCCTCCGCGATGGGCCACACCCAATTGCTGCCCAGGTCCCAGTTGCGGGGGTCGGAGCCCCGGAAGGGCAGGAAGGCCTGTCGGGCGCGGTCGAGGCGCACGAGGCCCAGGGAGTACGTGCCGGCCCACACGTCGCCGGCGCGGTCCACGAAGACGAAGTAGGCGGTCTCGCTGCGCTCGGCTCCATCGGGGCCGAGCACGGGGATCTTGCGGGCCCGGACGTCGCCGTCCATCACCCAGAGGCCGTCCGAGAAGGCCGCGATCCAGAGCGGCCCGTCCCCTCCGCCGGCGAGGGCCAAGACCATGCTCTCCCTCAGAGGCTCCAAGGATGCAGGACGTGACACCGCGCCCCAACCGCCACGGCCCCTCGCATCGAAGAGCTGGACGCCACCGCTGCCCATGGCGCCGAGCCATACCCGGCCTGGGCCGGCGTCCACGAAAGCCACGACGCCGTCACCCTCCACGTCCGTTCCGCTGAAGAGCCGGGCCATGTCCGACCTCTGGGGGTGCAGGCTCGCCAGGCCGTTCCACGTTCCCATCCAGAGGATGCCCGTGCGGTCCAGGGCAAGGGCGCTGACCTCCTGGTCGGGGAGGGAGCGGGCGCCCTCCCCGTCTCCGACCCGCTGCATGGTGCCGTCGGCCGGATCGGCCAGGTAAGCGCCTCGCGTGGTGGCGACCCAGGCTCGGCCGTCGGGGAGCACGAGGACGTCGCGGAGGGCGCGCCGCTGGATTGTGGGTGGCAGCCTGAACACCTCCCTGTACGAGGACAGGTCCCGGGGCAGGGAGTAGCCGACGGCCTCGAAGCTCGTCGCCAGATACCCGTTCCCGGTAGGCCGGAGGGCCCCCACCGAGTCGGGAAGGACGAGGGGCACCGGCGAAGGGGCGCCGGCTGCGTCGACCCACGCAAGCGACCCGTCGGACAGCGTGATGAGGGCGCGGCCGTCCGCACCCAGGCAGACGGCGGTCGCGTGAGGAAGCGGCACGTCTCCGTCCCAGGACGGAATGAGGTTCTCGACGGCCTGGGAAGTCGGATCGAAGCGCACCAGACCCACGTCGGTGCGGAGAAGAAGCGGACCGTTGGGAAGGGGGAGGATGTCCGCCACCAGACGGCCCGGGCGGTCCCGGGTCGTCTCCTCCGCGACATCACGACGCCAGGGGCCCAGGACGTCCTCGGTCAGGGGAAAGTGCCGGACACTGTCGGCCACGGGGTCGAACAGACGGAGCCCGCCCCGGTCTGCGCCTACCCAGATCCGGCCCCCCGGGGCGCTGGCCAGCGCTGTGATGAAGTCGTCGGCCCTGGTGGTCGGTCCCTGCAGCCGGGCGCGGTAGGCCTGGAAGCCCCGGCCATCGAAGCGTAGCAGGCCACCATGGGTGCCGATCCACAGGAATCCGCTGCTGTCCTGGAGGAGGGAGACGACCCTCGGATTGACCATCCCCTCGGCGGTGCCGTAGGTCGTGAAGGCCGGGCCGAAGCGACCCTGCGCAGAAGCCTGCAGTGCGCAGGCTACCAGCACGACGGCCGCCAGGAGGGTCCCGGCGGCCGTCGCGGTGCTGCGGAGGGGCATCATTCGTCGCCGTCGGGCCGCTTGCTGTCCGTGAAGACGGGGTTGCCGGCGCGGCCGGAGTAGATCTCGCGGAGAATCAGTCGAGGTCTCGGACGGTCCGGCGTGACGTGCCAGTCATTCGGATCGGGGTTCAACGGGGCCGTTGGCAGAGGTGGGAACACGATGCCCCCCTGCGACAGGGTGACGTCTAGGGCTAGGGTGCCGGCGGGGCCGACTTCCCACGACATCCGAGGGGGTGCAGGTAGTGATGTTTCCAGCCGTTCCTTGAAGATGCGGCGAATGCCGTTCTCAACTGTCGTGCTGGTTCTGAATAGCGCGTTGTAAGTGCTGGAGCTGGTTGCTCCGTGATACCGCTCCAGCCATATCTCGGCGATCACGCGCGGCAACTCTGTGAGGATGCCACGGTATACTGCTCCCTCAAGTTGCCAGTGGCGCATGGACTCTGTGGCAGCCAGGAAGCCCTGGAACGTGAAGTAAGTCTCCTTCAAGCGGTCACCGGCGGTCGGACGGCAGAAACACGCAAGTTGGCTGAGCCTGCATCCGGACGCATTCGCGTGGAGTTGAGCCAGCGCGTTCTCTGAAGACAGGATCTGCGACGGACCCGTGGGCGCATCCAGCGCGAGCGCGAGGTCTGCCTCCTTCAGATACAAGGGCACTCCAAGGCTCGGTCGCCCGGTATGGCGGAATGCGTAGTACCTCACGTATTCGAAGTCTTCTTTCGGTTGTTTCGGCGCGAACAGCTCGAGCCCGACGTCGCTCAGCACGAAGTCGTATTCGCCTTCGCCAACGAAGCTGACCGGCAACGGATCGGCCCCGCTGAAGTGATTCCATAGGAGCAGCATGCGACGCTGGAATCGAGTCTCCCCCCAGCCCGGAGGCCCCCCGGGGGCGGTCAGGCCGAGTGCGGCGGCCTCCTCTTCGATGAGCCGCTGCATGGCTTGCTCCAACCTGGCTGCAGGTATTGGCCCGAAGCCGAACAGCGAGTACCCCGGTGAGCCGTCGGCTGGACTGCCTGCGGCCCACCACAGCGCGGTGTACCTCGGCCAGAATTCACCCCAGAGCACGTTGATCACGGACGCTGGGACGCTCCATGGCCCGACCTGGGGCAGGTCGCAAGCTCCCTCTACCACCCGACACTTCTCCTGCTTCGCCGCGGGGCTCGAGCCTGACATCTCGTTGCCCTCCGGGCGCGTTGCAGCGAGCCCCACCCCCACTCCCGCCGCCGCCATCGCCCCCACCCCCAGGAACTCGCCTCTGGACATGGGCCTCCCTGGCCCGGACACACCGATCTCGCCGTCGCGATCACTCACAGTGCCCCCCTTCGCCGTCATTCCGGCTCAGCCGTCGCGTGACAAGTCCACCAAGTTCTCCTTTATCGCCTTCACCACCGCCTCCGTGCGCGAGTGCACGTGGAGCTTCATGTAGATGCTCCGCAGGTGCGTATCCACGGTGTGCTCGCTGAGGAAGAGGGTCTTGCCCATCTGCTTCTTGGTCTTGCCCTCGATGAGCTCGCGGAGCACGTCCCGCTCACGGTCGGTGAGGTCGTAGTCCCAGGCGGGCGCGCGCACCTGGGTGAAGAGGTTGAGCACGCGACGGGCGATCTGGGGGGTCATGGGGGCGCCGCCCTGTAGCGCCTCCCGGACCGCCTGCAGGATCGCCTCCGGCATGGCGGTCTTGAGCAGGTAGCCGCACGCGCCGCCGCAGATGGCCTCGAAGATCCTGTCGTTGTCCTCGTGGATGGTGAGCATCACGAGGCGGGTGTCGGGCGCGAGGCGGTGCATGCGGCGCACGACCTCGATGCCGTTCATGCCGGGGAGCCCGATGTCCACGAGCATGACGTCGGGGGCGAAGTGGTGGTTCAGGAATTCGAACAACTCCTCACCCGACCCGAACCCGTGCGGTGCCGAGAGGCCGTCCGCGAAGTCCACCAGCTCCTGGACGGTGGCGCGGTATTCGGGGTTGTCTTCGACGATCCAGACCGTGGTGCCGCCCGAAGCCGGGCGATGGTCCGGTTGCATGCGCGCCCCCCGGATACGGGTGACGATCCCTGGGAGGGATGAGCGCAAGATAGGGAGGCCATCCGCAACCTACAACGAAAATATTACGCGGAATGGCGCAGTACGGCGGCGTGCCTCAGACGAAGAGCGAAACCGGGTTCACTTCCGCCTCCTCCAGGCGCCTTGGAAGCCACCCCAGCGCGGCGGGCACATCGTAGAGGCGCCCCGGGCCCAGCCGCCGCCAGAAATGCCGCAGCCCGGGCACGATGACCTTCGCGACGGGGAACCCCACGTCCGGGCGGGTCATGTCGTGGACCAGCACATCGCACCCCACGGCCGCCGCCCGCGCAACGCACGCCAGGATATCGTCGCGGAGGTCACCGGCGGGGCCTGCCGGAGTGGGCGGGATCGCGACCCGCGGGGTCCGGGGCGCAGGCACCAGGTACGGCTCCGATTCCACCGTCGCCTCGTCCCACCAACGCACGGCCTCGGTGAACTCGGGGAGAAGCCTCCGGCGCCGAGCCTCCCGGGTCTCGAGGACCGTGGGGAGCATCTGGTTCAGTTCGGTGAACGCACGCGTCAGCGCGATGCCGGCGTCCAGGTGCGCCCCGAAGCCGAAGATGACGTCCTGTTCCCGCTCACGGCGGAGAGCGGAGAGAGCAGCGTAGGTGGGGATTCCCAGGTCGGTGGTGAGATCGAGCGCCCACACGTCCCTTCCCAGCGAGTCGTAGTGGGCGGCCACCCCGGCGATCCACGGGTCGCGCGCCGAGGCCAGGTCCACGCCGGGACGCGGGGCCCGGTTGTACCACCAGAGGGCGACGGCGTCCCGCTCCGCCACTTCCAGGAGCCCCTGGAGGATGGCCTCCTCCAGGCAGTTCCCCCCGGCCAGGCCGTTGGAATCGCCATCGCAGAACCGATCACCGGGGCCGTGGAACCCGTAGTAGAGGAACGCCGAGGGCACGAGGCGCACCGCCCTGGTTGCCAGGCTCCGGACCGGAGACCAGGCGATGGCCTCGTCGAGGTAGGGCTCCGGAACGGTCTGGAAGCCTCCCTTCTGGCTCCGGTTCCACTCTGCGCGTCCGGCATACTGACGCTCGCTGAAGTGGAGCAGATCGCAGGGCGCCACTGCCTCGTCGTCCAGCTCGCTCCGGCGCGCCACGCGGAACGGCTCGTCGCCCCGGTGGACCGAAGAGAACCGCTCCAGCGACTCGCAGAGCGCGCTGGCCCGGGCGTCGGCGTCGGTGCGCCCCTTCCCGCCGCTGTGGTCCCGGCGGCCGTCCTTCACGGCGCGCACGCCCCCTCTTCCGTAGTGGTGGGCGTGGCTCGCCGTGTAGACATGCATCAGGTCCGTCCCCGCCACCGGCACCTCGCGGATGCGGCGGACCACGCCGGTGAGGGGGCTCACCAGGTGGGCATGACGGGCCCACGTCTCGGCAGGTGGGACGATCCTGTACCCGCCTCCGGAGTGCCCCGAGTGGGGGCGGAACTGGAGTTCCACATCCGCTCCGGGGATGGTCAGCGTGGGATCTCCGCACCGGGGACAGTGAGGTAGCCGGGGGACGGGGTGCCGCTCCGGCTCCGCGCCGGGTCCGCCGCGGGCGGCGATGGCCCCGCCTTCCAGGGGGAAGACGAGGAGTGCCCGCTCGAGTTCCTCCAGCTCCCCGGCCCGATCCCGGAGCTGGCCCGCCAGCAGGGCCCACGCGGCGGCCGGCACCTCGGCGGGGAGCGGCACGATCTCGCCCCCCGCCGCGTCGGCCGCTCCGGCGTCGTGCAGCAGCGCGTGCCCGGTCAGGTTCAGGCGGAGCCGGTCCTGCAGACATGCCGGACAGCTCGCCCCGGGCCCGAGGACGGGACCAAGCCAGATCCGCCGCGCCCCGAGCCCCGCCAACAGCAAGGGTGGGCCGCCATCGCCCAGCCCCTCCCTCATGTAGTCGTCCACCAGTCGCAGGCGACATCCCCGAGGCCCGTGCCAGACGTCCGGGGGCACATCCACCCAAGGACGCTCCCCGCGCCCCTCCCAGGCGCTCCGGAGTGCCTCAGCGAGGCCGTCCGCGGTGCCTCCACCGTCACTATCCAGGAGCCGGGGTGGCGCCGCCACCTCCACGGCCACGCCGCCGTGGAGCAGCTGCAGCAGGATGAAGTGGACGACCTCCGGGGGGTGGCACTCCACCAGGCGCTCGGCGATGTCCAGGGCGGTGCGATGGCCGTTCAGCAGCGGCAGCACGTCCCGGGCCCGTGGATCTTCCACGACCAGCGGATCCTCGTCGCCCACGAGGATGACCATCCTCCCGGTGGTGACGAGGTGGGTGAAGCGAGGGTCCAACCGGAGGCGGGGCTCCGCGCGCATCCTGCGATCCTCCCTCAGGGCAGGCCGATCCGATCAAAGTGGCTCGACCTCGGGAGGGGCGCAAAACGCCCCCCTTTCGCATGGCGACACAAGGGCCCATCTAGATACGATTCGGAGCATCGTCCACGCCCCGCCGCCCCGCCATGAACCCCAGCCACATCCGCCTCCTCTACGTCCGCGAGCTGCGCTCGGCGCTCCGCGAGCGGGCCATCGTGGTGAACGGGATCCTCATGCCCGTGTTCCTGTACCCGGTGCTTCTCTGGGTCATGTTCACGGGGATCACCTTCGTGCAGGGGCTGAACGAGGGGTTCACGTCCCGGGTGGTGGTGGAAGGTGCGCTCCCACCGGCCCACGCCGCGCTCCTCGACTCGCTCGTGGCCAGCAAGGACATCCTGGTCCTCGGCCGCGAGACGGACGAGGGCGGCGGCGACGCGGGAGTGGCAGCGGACCCACTCCCCATCCCGGCGGACCCCGCTGCCGCGCTCCAGGCCGGTGAAGTGGACGCCCTCGTCCGCTTCGAGGGAACTGCGTCGGCGGACGCGACGGCGGCGGCTCCCACTTCCCTCCCCGACAACTTCCGCGTCCACGTGCGCTTCGACCGCTCCGAGAGCCGGAGCCGCATGGCCCGCGACCGGGTGGAGGAGATGGTGTCCGCCCACCGTTCCCGGTGGCTCGAAGCCAGGGGCGAGGAACTGGGCCTGGACGACGAGCGGCGCGCGCTCTTCGCCGTCGCCTCGGAGAATGTATCCACGGAGGAGGAGCTGGGCGCCATGATCCTGGGCCTCATGCTCCCGCTCTTCCTGGTGATCATGGTGGCGCTGGGGTGCTTCATGCCCGCCGTGGACACCACCGCCGGGGAGCGGGAGCGCTCCACATGGGAGACGCTCCTCACCGTGGCCGCCTCGCGCTCCAGCGTGATCGTGGCCAAGTACCTCTACGTGGCCACGCTCGGGATCCTGGCCGGGCTCCTCAACGTGGTGGCCATGTTCCTCTCCATCGGCGCGGTGCTGAAGCCGCTGCTCGAGGGGAACGAGGCGCTGAGCTTCTCCATCCCGGGGCTGGCGTTCCCGGTCATGGCGATGGGGGCGGTGGTGCTGGCGCTCTTCTTCGCCGCGGGGATGATGATCCTGGCCTCCTTCGCCCGGACCTTCAAGGACGGCCAGGCCATGGTGCAGCCGGTCTACTGGCTGGTGTTCATCCCCATGCTCCTCGGCAACCAGACCGACCTGACGCTCACCCCGACCATCGCCGCCGTGCCGGTGGCCAACGTCACCATGATGATCCGCGACGCGCTGAACGGCGTCTTCCACTGGCCGCTCATCGCCCTCACGGTGGCGGTGAACCTGGCCGTGGTGGCGCTCTTCCTGTGGGTGGCACGCCGCATCCTCGTCTTCGAGGACTTCCTCCTGGGGAGCTTCGACGGGAGCTTCTGGCGCTTCCTCAAGGAGCGGATCGTGGGCAGGAACCCCCCATCGCGCACGGAGGTGCGATCCCATGCCTGAGTTGACGGTGGAGGTCCTCGATCTCGCCAAGACGTTCTACGACGAGTCCCGGGGCGAGGTGAAGGCGGTGGAGGGGGTCACGTTCGAGTGCCGCGCGGGGGAGGTCTTCGGCCTGCTCGGGGCCAACGGGGCGGGGAAAACCACGACGCTCCGCATGCTCTCCACCATCCTGAAGCCCACCGGCGGCAGCGCGCGCATCATGGGCTGCGATGTGCTGAGCGAGCCCGAGGACGTGCGCCGCAGCCTGGGGTTCTACTCGGCGTCCACCGCCCTCTACCCTCGCCTGACCGGGCGCGAGACGCTGGAGTTCTTCGCCGCCATCAACGGCTACCCCCGCGAGCGCATGCGGCAGCGCATCGACGCGCTCGTCGAGCGCTTCGGGCTCGGCGCCTACCAGAACGCGCGGGTGGAGAAGCTCTCCACCGGGATGAAGCAGAAGGTGTCCATCGCCCGCACGGTGGCCCACGACCCGCCGGTGCTCATCTTCGACGAGCCCACGGTGGGGCTGGACGTGATGAACGCGCTGGAGATGGTCCACGTCATCCGCGAGCTGAGGGGCGAGGGGAAGACCATCATCTTCTCCACGCACATCATGAGCGAGGTGGAGAAGCTCTGCGACCGCATCGCCATCGTGCACCGCGGGAAGCTCCTCGCCCTGGGCCCCCTTGCGGAGCTGCGTGACGCGACGGGCAAGCACTACCTGGAGGACGTGTTCGTCCAGCTCGTCACGCAGGCCGAGGGGGTGGCGGGCGCGGGGATCGGCTTCGGCGGCGTGCTCGAGGACGGCGCATGACCGGGCGGCCGCCTAGGGGAAGGGAGCCGCGGGGCAACCTGGTAACCCTCTTCCGCTGCGAGATCCGGATGCTCCTCAGGGACACCCGGACCGTGCTCATCGCCGTGGTGGCGCCCCTCGTCATGTTCCCGGTCTTCATCCTCGTCACCGACAAGGTGGAGGAGCGGGATCAGCGGCGACTGGACGAGGCTACGTACGCCTATGCTGTGACCGGCACGCGCGCGGAGTGGGCCGACGCCGTGGTGACGGCCGCCCTGCAGGTGGACCCGGCGCCAGGGGACACCACCCGCGCGCCGGTGAGGTTCGAGAAGCGGGTGGTGGCCGACCCCGACTCGGCGCTTGCGGCCGCCGAGATCGCGCTGGTGGTGGAGGGGCTCGACGCGGCCGGGTGGCGCGCCGTCCAGGAGGAGGAGCGGGCGCGGGAGGATTCGGCCCGGGCCGCCGAGGCCGAAAGGACGGGGGAGGAGGGGGCCGACACCGCCTCCGCCCCGAACGAGCCCGCCGAGCTCGATCCCCTCGTGCCCGCGCTCCGCCTGAAGTTCCGCGGGCGCAGCGACTACTCGCGCACGGCCCGGGACGGCATGGAGGAGCACCTCAGGGCGCTGCGCGCGGCGCAGCGGGACTCGGTCTACGCAGCTTCGGGATTCCCCCTGCCGCTGGACTCGGTGGCGCCCCTCAACGAGGAGAACGTGGCGAGCGCCGCCCGGGAGGCGGGGGCGTTCCTGGGCCTGGCGCTCACCCCCTTCCTCATCCTGCTCATGCTCACGGGAGGCTCCATCGTCGCCGCCGACGCCATCGCAGGGGAGAAGGAGCGCGGCACCCTCGAGACGCTCCTCACCACCGCGGCGCGGCGGAGCGACATCGTGCGCGCCAAGCTGCTCGCGATCATCGCCGTGGGTTTGGCCGTGGCCGTCATCAACGTGGGCAACCTCCTCTTCTACCTGGTCATCGGGATCCTCGACCTCCCCACCAGCCTCGAGGTGGCCCTGGGTCCGGTGGACCTGATCGCGCTGCTCGCCCTCTTTGTGCCCGTGACCGTCCTGGTGGCGGCGGTCCTCCTGCTGCTCTCGGGGATCTCGAAGAGCTACAAGGAATACCAGATCTACTTCTTCCCGGTGTTCCTGGTCCTGCTCGTGCCGACGCTGGCGGCCATGCTCCCGGGGATCGAGCTGCGCTCCGCCGTCGCGTTCGTCCCCCTGGCCGGGGTGGCGGTCGCGGTGCGCGAGATCCTGGTGGGCTCCCTCGACGTGCCCTTCGTCGCCGTCGCCTTCCTGTCCACCGGCGCCGTGGCCGCGCTGCTCGCCCATCGCACCGAGCGGGCGCTCTCCACCGAGCGGCTCATAAGCCCCTCGGAGCTCGAGGCCGCGGACCTGACGGGAGGCGCGGCCCTCTTCCCCCGGCACGTGCTCCGCTGGTTCCTCGGGCTCTGGGTGGTGCTCTTCGTCACGAGCCTCTGGTTCGGCTCCGGGCTCGACATCCGCGCGCAGCTCGCCGTGAATCTCCTGGGGATCTTCCTGGGTGGCTCGCTCCTCATGGTGCGGGCCTACCGGCTGGACGTGCGTGAGGTGTTCGCGTTGCGCTCACCGCCCGCGGCGGCGTGGCCGGCGGTGCTCCTGGGAGCGCCCTCGGCCCTCGTCCTGGGGATCGGCCTGGCGGAGCTCCTGAACCGATACGTGTTCCCGGTGCCCAGGGAGGTGCTGGAGAGCTTCGGCCAGGCCCTGGTGGGCCCCGACCTCCCCGTGTGGCAGATCCTCTTCTTCCTGGCGGTGATGCCCGGGATCTTCGAGGAGCTGGCGTTCCGCGGCGTCCTCCTCCACGGCGTGAGCCGGAGGTTCCGCCCGCTGGCCACCGCGCTCGTCGTGGGCGCCGTGTTCGGCATGTTCCACGTGAGCCTGTTCCGCCTCGTTCCCACGGCGTGGCTCGGCGGGGTGATGGCCGGCGTGGTCCTCCTCACCGGCTCCATCTACCCCGCCATGCTCTGGCACTTCCTCAACAACGCCCTCGCCATCGTGCCGGCCGAGGTGGGCTGGATCCCGGAGGGGTTCGAGGTAGAGCCATGGCTCACAGGCGTCGCCGCGGTGGGCTTGGCCGTGGCGTACTGGATCCTGTGGAGGACGCGGCGGCCCTACCCGGGGCTGCGGCCGTGGAGGGGAAGGCGCGAGGAGTAGGGTCCCGGGCCGCAGCGTCCGGGTCGGCGTCACCCGGCCCGGCTCACCACGCTTTCGGCCTCACCCGGCCAGGCTACCTCGGCCGCACCTGCCGGGGATACCCCGCGTCCCCCTCCAGGCACCAGGCGATGAAGTCGCGCAGGTCCTGGTTCGAGCCCGCCAGGTCCGGCTTCCGCAGGTACATCATGTGCCCGCTGTCGTACCACGCGAACCGGAAGCGGTCCCTGAACTCCCCGCCGGGCTGGATGTGGGAGATGGTGTACATGGCGGTGGAGTAGTCGGTGGCGGCGTCGAAGTAGCCGCCCTGGACGAGAACCTTCATCCAGGGGTTGGCCTGCATGGCGGAGCGGAGCATCTCGGCGGTGTTCGCGCCCTCGTCGCGGGTCCAGGGCCTCACCGGCCCCCAGATGTTGTACGTCAGGTCCGGGTTGTACTTCAACTCCTGGCGCAGATAGAGGTTCACCGCGTTGGCGAAGGGGCCGTCCCAGTCCGCCATGGCGGGATCGTACTCGGGACGCTCGCCCGCCGCGTCCCTGTCCACGCCCACGTAGCGGGAGTCGAGCCGCCCCACTGTGAGCCGCTGGTCGCGCAGCAGCTCCTTCCAGAAGCGCTGGGCGTCGATGCGCAGGTTGGCCGCCAGGACGAACTCCGTGTCCAGCCCCAGGTACCGGGCGACCCGCTCCGCGGTGCGGGCGCGCTCGGCGTCGGTGAGGCGATCCCCCAGCACGAGGGCGTGGAGGTAGTCGCCCAGGGCGAAGGCCTCCACCTCGTCGAGGACCGCGCGCAACGGCTTGGACTGGAGGTCGGCCGGGAGCTGCTTGTGGTACCAGGCGGTCGCGGCCCTCTGCGGCAGGGCGGTGGCGAAGGAGACGTCCGGGCCGGGCACCCCGTCCAGACCGGTCATGGACACGAGGATCACGCCGTTCAGGTAGATCTGGTGCACGTCGGCCAGGTGCCCGGCCAGCCCCGAGGCGCGCGTGGTGCCGTAGCTCTCGCCGATGACGAACTTGGGCGAGGCCCAGCGGTTCTTCCGCACGGTGAAGAGGCGGATGAACTCCCCGACCGACTGGATGTCGGCGAGCGTGCCGTGGTACTTGTGCTCGGGCTGGCCCTCCTCCATGCGGCTGAACCCCGTGGCCACGGGGTCGATGTACACGATGTCGGCGACGTCGAGGATGGACTCGGGGTTGTCCTCCAGCCCCACCGGCGGCCGGAGCGCGAAACCGTTGTCGTCGTAGGACACGCGGCGCGGGCCGGTGTATCCCATGTGCATCCAAACCGAGGCCGTGCCCGGCCCACCGTTGAAGGAATACACCATGGGGCGGACGGCCCCCGCGGCCACGTCGGTGCGCGCGTAGTACACGTAGAAGATCCCGGCCATGACCTTCCCGTTCTCCCGGATCGGTAGCGTCCCGGCCTCGGCTGAATAGCGCACCTGCTGGCCCCGGATCGTGGTCGTGTGCTGCGTGACCACGGCGGAGTCGGGGAGGAGCGCGAGCTCCTGCGCGGAGCCCAGCAGCGGGGCGGCCGCCACCAAGAGGAGGGCCGCGAGGGCCGGGCGCAGGGAACGGCGGGACTCGAGTGCGTGCGTCGTCATGGGTTACACTCCTCTGCTCACGTACTTGCGGATGGCAGCGGCAGCCCGCTCCACGTCCTCGGGGGTGTTGTAGAAGTGGGGGGAGAAGCGGATCCCCGGGCGGTCGCTGCCGCCTCGGGAGGCGGCGACGATCCCCTCCGACTCCAGGGCGGCCAGGACCTTGGCGGGGTCGAGGCCGGCGGGGTCGAAGGTCAGCACGGCGCCCCGGCGAGCCGGGTCGGCGGGGGTGAACATGCGCACCCCCGGGATGCGCACGAGCTCGTCGTGGAGGGCGGTGGTCAGCTCCCGGCTCCGGGCCTCGATCACCGCCTGCCCGATGGAGGCGAGCCACTCGAGTTGCCGGCCGAAGGCCCGGATGGCGGGCTCGTCCCGCTGGCCCATCCCCTCGTGGGTGGAGGCCAGCGGCGTGCGCCCCGTGTACGCGCTGTACAGGACGGGCCACAGCTTGTCCTGCGCCCGGCGGTTCACGAAGAGCACGCCCGTCTCCTTGGGGCCGCACGGCCACTTGTGCGCGCTCCCGGAATAGAAGTCGGGCTGCATCACCGAGAGGTCCACGTCCAGGAAGCCGATGCTCTGGGCGCCGTCCACCAACGTGAGCACGCCGCGCTCGTGGGCCATGCGGCAGATCTCGGCGGCGGGGAAGAGGTCGCCGGAGGTGTTGGTGAGGTGGGTGAAGGCCAGGACCTTGGTGCGCGGGGTCAGGGCGCGGCGGAATGCCTCCAGCAGCGCTTCCGGGCCGGGGTGGGGCGCATAGGGCACCTCCACCACGGTGTAGCCGAAGCGCTTCGCCTTCTCCTTCCACGCCACGTTGTTGCTGGGGTGGTTGTCGGCGTGGATGAGCACCTCGTCCCCGGGCTTCAGGTCGAGGCCGCTGGAGACCCAGTTGTTCGCCTCGCTGGTGTTGCGCGTGATGAGGATCTCTTCGGCGGAAACGTGCAGGAGGGCTGCCAGCAGCTCGCGCGTCCGCTCCTTCACGTCGTGCATCTCGCTCCTGAACGAGGGGAAGGGGGCGCTGTCGAGCCGTTCCTCGTCCTCCTGCAGGGAGTGGAGGACGTGCAGCGTGGTGGGGCAGAGGTTTGCGGCGTTGAGGACGGCGACACCGGGGGGCATGAGGAACGCGGCGCGCACCTCGGCCCAGTCGACGGGGGCGCCGGGGCGGGGGCGCCAGGGACTGGTGTCCCCCGCCGCACCAGGTGCCGCATCTCCCGCCCGGTTCGCAATAAGCTCCCGCAGTGCCGGATGGGCGAAGAACGCCGCAGATCCCCCCACGGCGAAGAGACGGGCGAACGCGCGGCGATCGAGAGACGACGGGGTCATGGCGGCCTCCGGCTGGAGCGATGGCTCAGCGTATCCCCGGCCGGGAACGCGCGCAATCCACGCGGCCGTGGAGCGGGGCCGTTGCCGCCCCGGCGGGAGGCTTTCAATATTGGCGACTCCCGACGGAGCACCCACGGAAGGGAGGCCTGCACATGATCGGCAGCCTGCTGGGCGGGATCGGGCTCTTCCTCCTCGGGATGATCTTGATGACCGACGGTCTCAAGGCCGCGGCGGGCGACGCGCTGCGGCGGGGGCTGGAGCGGCTCACCGGGGGCGCGTTCAAGGCCATGCTCTCGGGGATGGCCATCACTGCCCTCGTCCAGTCGTCGTCGGCCACCGTCCTTACCACCATCGGCTTCGTCAGCGCCGGGCTCCTCACGTTCACCCAGGCGGTGGGGCTCATCTTCGGGGCCAACCTGGGCACCACCAGCACCGGGTGGATCGTCTCGGTCGTGGGGTTCAAGGTGAGCGTGGCGGCGGTGGCGCTACCCCTGGTGGGCGTCGGCGCCCTGGCCCGCTTCCTCCTCCGCGGACGTGCCGCCTCCGTGGGGCTGGCCCTGGCGGGGTTCGGCGTGATCTTCGTGGGGATCGATCTGCTGCAGGACGGGATGGCGTCGCTGTCGGACCGCATGGACCCCGGCAGCCTCCCCGGAGCCACCCTCCTGGGACGGATGGCGCTGGTGGGTGTGGGCGCCGCCATGACCGTGGTGCTCCAGTCGTCCAGCGCCGCCGTGACCACCACGCTCACGGCCCTCCACTCGGGGACCATCGGCTTGGCGCAGGCCGTCGCCCTGGTCATCGGTCAGAACCTGGGGACCACCGCGACGGCCGCCATGGCCGCCGTCGGGGCTTCGGTGCCGGCCAAGCGCACGGCGCTGGCCCACATCCTCTTCAACGTGGTGGCGGGGGTGGCGGCCTTCGCCCTGGCGCCGGCGTTCCTCTTCCTGGTGGAGGACGCCCGCTGGCTTCCGGGCGCCGAAGACCCGGCGGTGGCCGTGGCCGCGTTCCACACCATCTTCAACGTGGCCGGCGTTCTCCTCCTCCTCCCGGTGTCCGGGCGCTTCGCCGCGGTGGTGACCCGGATGGTCCCGGACCGGGGATCGCCCTTCGCCCGGAACCTGGACACCTCGGTCGCCGAGGTGCCCGCCGTGGGGGTGGAGGTGGCCCGGCGTGCGGTGATGGAGATCGCCGCCGAGCAGATGCGGGTGGCGGCGGGCGTCTTCCGCCGAATGGACGGCGGGCCCCCACCTCCGTCTCCGGACCCGGCCTCGCAGGGCCTGCGGGAGGTGCGCTCCTTCCTCGGGCACGTGCGCACTTCGTCGTCGTCGGGGGATCATGCCCGGCACCTGGGCGTGCTCCATGCGCTGGACCACCTGGACCGGCTCGATGAGGCGCTGCGCGAGCCACCGGGGCCGGACCGGCTGTCGGGCGGTGAGACGGGGACGTTGCGGGGCTCTGCCGAGGTGGTGCTCGAGGAGGTGCGCGCGTGGCTGGAGGGCCGCGGTCCCGCGCCGGAGGACCGCTCGCGCAGCCTCTCCCAGGGCATGGCCCGCCACCGCAGGGCGCGGAGGCTCGAAGTGCTGGCCCTGGCGGCGTCCGGCGAGGTGGGCCCCGAAGAGGCCCTGGAGCGGCTCGAGGCCCTGCGCTGGCTGGACCGGGTTATGTACCACGTTTGGCGGAGCGTCCACCATCTGGCGGCGGAGGGGGGCGGGGGCGTGGATCACCACACGGAGGCGTTCGCCGAGTCGGAGGACTGAGCGACTCCCCTGGGGCCCTCACCGGGCCTCAGCCTCCGTACTCGATCCCGTCCGCCTCCACCGTCACCGTCGTCCCCGCCTCGCCGGCGAGAATGCGGCTCAGGTCGCCCAGCGCACCGATGCACGCGGGCTTCCCCGTGGCCAGGGCGAAGCGGCACGCCGCCTCCACCTTCGGGCCCATGGAGCCGGCCGCGAAGCCCAGCGCGCGCAGCGCCTCGGGTGACGCGCGCCGGATGGGCCGCGCCCCCGGGGTTCCCCACTCCGCCATGACCGCGTCGGCGTCGGTGAGCATGACGAAGGCGTCCGCGCCGAGCTCCCTGGCGAGGAGCTCGGAGGCCAGGTCCTTGTCGATGACGCACTCGATGCCGATGAGCCTCCGGTCCGCCCGGGGGTCGTACATGGTCGGGATTCCGCCCCCGCCGGCAGCGATGACGATGGTGCCGTGCTCGAGGAGCCACTTGATCGGCCGCAGCTCGAAGATCCGCTTGGGCTCGGGCGAGGGCACCACGCGCCGCCACGCGTCCTCCTCTTCCTGGCGAAACGTCCACTCCTTCTCCGCGGCGAGCCGGTCCGCTTCCACCTTCGGATAGACCGGCCCGATATACTTGGTGGGGTTGGAGAACGCCGGGTCGGACGGATCCACCTCGATCATGGTGAGCAGGGTGGCGAAGGGGCGCTCGAACGGGAGCAGGTTCCCCAACTCCTGCTCGATCATGTACCCGATCATCCCCTCGGTCTGGGCCCCCAGCACGTCGAAGGTCTCGGAGCCGCCGAACACCGCCTGCTGGAGGGCCAGGAGCCCCACCTGGGGCCCGTTGCCGTGGGTCACCACGAGTTGGTGCTCGGCCGCGATGGGCGCCAGCGCCACGCACGCGGCGCGCACGTTGGCACGCTGGTTCTCGGCGGTGAGCGGCTGCCCGCGGCGGAGAAGGGCGTTCCCGCCCAGGGCGGTGACGATGAGCATGGGGGTCGGTCCCGGGGCTATTGCCTGGTGTGTCGCACGGAATGAGAATCCCGAAGTGAATACGATCTCCACGGACGTGGGGGCTCGGCAAGCCCGCGCGCCCCATGTCGGCGGCTTGGCCACGCGTCTGCGCAAGCCCGTCATCGCCCTGCTGATGGCGGGGGGCGGGCCGCGCCCGGAGTTCGGCTCCCGGGCCCCTGGGTTCCGGGCTCTCCTCCCCGTCGGCGGCCGTCCCATCGTGTCGTGGATCCTGGACGCGCTGGAGGCGTCGGCGGTGGAGCGCGTGTTCGTCTTCCACGACGCCGCGTGCGACATGCGTGCCCTGGTGGCGGCAGGAGCCAAGACGGTGTTCGTTCCTCGGCCGGCAGACCGCGGCGGCTTCGTGGACGGGGTGCGCCACGCGCTGGAATCGACGGTGGGCGCGTGCGGCCTCGCCGCCGTGCGCAGGAGCCGCCTCCTCGCGCTCCCCTGCGACCTCCCGTTCGTGACCGCCGGGCTGCTGGACCGGCTCCTCGAGCGCTCCGACGCGCTGGACTTCGACTTCGCGTACACCGCCGTGTCCCGGGACCTCCTGGCGCGCCGCTTCCCCGGCCGCCCGTTCCGCGCTTATCCCGCGGCCGACCTGGGCGGGTTCTACGCGCTGCAGACGCCGAGCCTCATCGACGGAGCCTGCTTCGGGCTCGCGGACGCGGGGTCGCGCCTGACCTTCGGCGACTGGTCCCGGGAGGAGGCGGAGCGCCTGCTCGACAGCATCGGGGCGCTGCGCAGGGGGCGGGGTGCGTTCCTCCAGGTGCCCCGGGCGCTGAACGAACTCGTGCTCCGGCGCCTGGCGGGATCGGGCCGGCGCCGGGCCGCGGCCGCGCTGCTCCTGCGGACCCTCACGGGCCGCTTGCGCACCACGGACCTGGACCGCCTGGCGTGGGCCGCGCTCCGCGTCCGCACCCTCTGCATCGACTCGGAGGCGCCGGAGCTGTCCGCTGACGTGGACCGGCCGGCCGACCTCGCGTCCTACGGGGTGGTGGACGGTCGGACCAGCTGACCGTCCAGCAGCTCGATGTGCCGGCCGGCGACCCGGGCCACCTCCGGGTTGTGCGTCGCCACGAGCACGAGCGCGCCCTGGGCGCGGGCGTGCTCCACCATGAGGTCCACCACCACCTGTCCGTTCCTGCTGTCCAGGTTCCCGGTGGGCTCGTCGGCGAGGATCACGGGCGGGTCGTTCACGAGCGCCCGGGCCACGGCCGCGCGCTGGCGCTCCCCTCCCGAGACGTTCGCCGGCAGGAACGCCGCCCGGTGCGACAGGCGCATCCGGTCCAGCAGCTCCCGGGCGCGCTCCGTGCGCTGCCGCCGGGGGACGCCCAGCGGGATCATGGGCGCGGCCACGTTCTCCCCCAACGTCATCGTGGGGACCAGGTGGTGGAACTGGAAGACGAACCCGATGCGGCGGGCGCGGAACGCGCTGGGGCGGGAGACGTGGGCGAGGTCCTGGCCGCCGATGACGATGCGGCCCGACGTGGGTTGGTCCAGGAGGCCCACGAGCGCCAGGAGCGTGCTCTTGCCGCACCCCGACGGCCCGGTGATGGCCACCACCTCCCCCGCTGCGGCCTGGAAGGAGACGCCGGAGAGCGCGTGCACGGCGCCGCCGTCGAACCAACGGGTGAGGCCCTCGACCACCAGCAGAGGAGCCCGCGCGCCCTCGGCCGCGTCACTCATGGCGGAGCGCCGCCAGGGGCTGGACGCGCAACAGGATCACCGCCGGCCAGGCCAGCGCCAGCATGGCCACGCCCAGCGCCATCGCCACCGAGGAGACGACGAGCCAGCCCGGGAGGTGGATGGGGATCCACCCGAACCCCACCGACTCGAGGCGGTTGAGCAGCCGGAGCATCGCCAGGGCCAGCGCGTTCCCGAGGGCGGCGCCCAGGAGGCAGAGCACCACGATCTCGGCGAAGAGCATGCGCAGCACGAGCCAGGGGGTCCACCCCACGGCCATGAGGATCCCGATCTCCCGGGTGCGCTCGGAGATGGACATGAGCAGGGTGATCACCACCACGAGGCAGGTGCCGATCATCGCCACCAGCGCCAACGTCTTCACGAAGGCGTCCACCACGCGCATGAGGCGGAGCGACCCCGAGAACTCCGTGCCCCGCATGGCCTTGAGCTGCGGCCAGCGGCCGTTGATCTCCTGGATGAGCTTCGCCGCCGCGTCGTCCCCGCCCGCGCGGAGCACGGCCATGGAGTACACCGGGTCGGCCCCCTCGGCGGCGAGCACGCGCTGCGCGTGGGGAATGTCGAGCATGAGCGCCCCGTCGAGGATCCGGCCTCCGGTGCGGAAGATCCCGGAGATGCGCACGTCGCGCCCGTCCAGGGAGATGGCCTGACCGGTGCTCAGGCCCATCTCCCTGGCCATGACCTCTCCCGCGAGCACGTCCAGGGAGCCCTCCTCGTAGGGCACGCCGTCGCTGAGGGGGATGCGGTGCAGGAAGTCCGGGGGCACGCCGATGATGAGGACGTACGAGTTCCAGGGCTCGTTGCGGGTTCCGGTCACGAGGGGCGTGACCGAGGTCCCGTACGCGGCCTGGAGCTCGGCCATCTGCTCGGGGCTGATGCGGGACGACACCGGCGAGTTGGAACGGCGCTCGTACGCCACCACCTCGAGGCCGTAGCTGCGGGCTGAATCCGCGAGCTGCATGCGCAGATCGCTGGTGATGGCGGTGACGCCCACGAAGAGCGCCACCCCCGACGCGACGCCGAACGACGTCATGAGGCTGCGCGCGGGGGCGCGCAGGACGTTGCGGAGGAAGATCATGAGCGGGTGGGGAGGGGGCATGGCCCCCTCCCCCTCGCGGTTACTTGCACACCGGCACGCTCGTGACGGGCTGACCGTTCACCGTCATCGTGCCCTGGAGCGTGCTCCCCGGCACCACGGTGAGCACCGCGGAGGTGTTGTTCCCGCCCTTGAACGTGATGGCGCCACCCGTGAAGTCGCCGTTGGCGTTCGAGGTCACCGGCGAGGACGTGCTCACCTCGAAGGACTCCCCGTTGGAGCGGTACCCACGCCCCGAGACCGACATCTGCTCGCCGCCGGAGGCGGTGGTGAAGTAGGTCATGCTGTAGTCGGTCTGGCGGTAGGTCTTCCCGGTGACCTGGTCGGTCACGCTGAACGACTTGGCCGTGAGCTTGTCCGGCTTGCTCGAGGTGGGTTCCCCGTCGGGAACGCCAGGCGTGTAGGCGTAATCCTCGAACGCGATCTTCCGGGAGCTGACCTGCGCGCCGCTCGGGCTCTTGGTCACCTCGGTGATGCCCGCGGGGCTGCTCGCCTCGATCTTGGTCGTGATCGGTCCGCTGGACGACGGCGTCCCGGTGTTGGTGAACGTCATCTCGCCGTTGAGCGTGACGCGCTCGCCGGTATCGTCGTCGATGGAGCAGTAGCTCTGGAAAGCGTACGTGCCCGTGGTGGTGCCGTTGGAGTGGTTGTAGACCGGGTAAGTGATGCGCCCGCCGCACTCGCCCATCTGGTCGGCGGGCTTGGTGCTGGTGAGGTTCCGCTTCGTGAAGCCTCCCTGCACGGCGGCGCTGCGGTGGAGGTCGAACGCCTTCTCCAGCCACACGGAGGCGTCGGGTGGAAGCTCGCTGCTCGCCGACGGCGCCTGGCCCCCGGACTTGCGGCAGATGGGCATCACCGAGGAGAACTCCCCGATGCCCGTCTCGACGCTGGCCACGGTGATCTCCGTCGCCGGTCCCGAGGGAGATGAGGAACTCTTGCTGCCACACGCCTGCGCGGCGACCGAGAGGGCCGCCAGAGCGCAGACCGAAGCCACGAAGCGGGGGGTGCTCTTCATGGATGCCCGTCCTTGCACGGTATGCATGTCACGGAGGGTCTCCTTCCAAAGTCGCCCGCTGGCCGCCGCGCTGTCAACGAGAACGATTCCGGCGTCCGAGCCAGAGCATTCCCAGCCCGAACACCAACAGGACGGCCCCCCAGATGGCATTGATGTTGAGCCCCAGGGAGCGCTGGTAGATCTCCGATCCCGCCGTCAGGAGGCCGTACCCCACCAGGAGCGCGCCCAGGATGGCGAACATGAGGCCGATGGGGGTGCGGATGTCGAGTCCCATGGCTCCTCCTACCAGAAGACGACGTTGAGGGCGACGGCCAGCACCAGGACCAGGGCGCCCAGGCCCGCGGGCGTCCTCCACCAGGGAAGGTGCTCCTCCCGGATGCGCGGCGTCAGGGACCACACCAGCCCCTTAAGGTCCTCGTCGGTCTTCCGACGCGCCGTCGCGAGGGAGATCACGATGGTGGCGAGGAAGCACGCGGTGAACGCCCAGATGGCCGTCCAGAAGTTCTGCGCCATCTCGCTGGTGTAGAGGTGCACGGGGGTGGCGGCGAGCCAGCCGCCCTTGATGCCGGCCGCGGCTCCCACGGGCAGCGTGAGCCCGTGGTGCAGGGCGGCGGCCACCGTGCCCGACACCAGCCCGGAGAACGCCCCGTGCCCGGTCGCGCGCTTCCAGAACATCCCCAGGAGGAACGTGGCGAACAACGGCGCGTTCACGAACGCGAACACGAGCTGGAGGAAGTCCATGATGTTGTTGAAGCGCGTGGCCAGGTACGCCGTGCCCACCGAGGCCAGGATCCCGAACACGGTGGTCATGCGCCCCACCTGGAGCAGGTGCGCGTCGGAGGCGTCCCTCTTCACGTAGCTCTGGTAGATGTCGTAGGTCCACACCGTGTTGAACGCCGTCACGTTCCCGGCCATCCCCGACATGAACGACGCCATGAGCGCGGTCAGCCCCAGCCCCAGGACGCCGGGCGGGAAGTAGTGCGCCAGCATCTGGGGGATGACCATGGTGTAGTCCCAGCTCCCGTCGGCCATGCGGGGAAGCGTGAACGTGCCGTCGGCATAGGTGAGGCCGATGGCGATCATGCCCGGGAAGATGATCAGGAACGGGAAGAGCATCTTCGGCACGGCGGCGATGAGCGGCGTGCGCCGCGCCGCGGCCATGGAGTTGGCGGCCATAGCCCTCTGGACCACCAGGAAGTCGGTGCACCAATAGCCGAACGAGAGCACGAACCCGAGCCCCATGGCCATGCCGAACCACTCCACCCCCATGGGGTTGGCCGCGGGGCTCCCCATGTTGGCCCAGGAGTGGCTCCACGCGCCCGCCTCGTAGCCGTTGGCCAATGCCACGGTGTCCAGCTTCCCCACCAGTCCCGACCAGCCCCCCACGTCCCGGAGCCCCAAGTACACCAGCGGCGCGAACCCCAGGACGATGAGGAAGAACTGCAGCACCTCGTTGTAGATGGCCGAGGTGAGGCCGCCGAGGACGATGTAGGCCAGCACGACGAGGGCGGACAGGACCAGCGACACGTCGAAGTCCCAGCCGAGGAGCAGCTCGAGGAGCTTGGCCAGGGCGTACATGGAGATCCCCGAGCTGAACACCGTCATCGTCGCGAAGGAGACGGCGTTGAACGCCCGCGTCTTCTCGTCGAAGCGGAGCTTCAGGTACTCCGGCACCGAGCGCGCCCGGGAGCCGTAGTAGAACGGCATCATGAACACGCCCACGAAGACCATCGCCGGGATGGCGCCCACCCAGTAGAAGTGGCTCGTGGCGATCCCGTACTTGGCCCCCGAGGCGGCCATCCCGATCATCTCCTGGGCGCCGAGGTTCGCGGACAGGAACGCCAGTCCCGCGATCCAGGCGGGGATGGAGCGGCCGGAGATGAAGAAGTCCTCGCTCGTCTTCGTGTAGCGCTTCAGCGTCCACCCGATCCCCAGCACGAAGAGGAAGTAGACGAGGAGGATGACGTAGTCGATGGCGCCGAGCTGGATGCCTTCGGTCATGCGTCAGCCTCCCGCGGGCGCGCGTCGGGTGGGAGCGGGGTGCGGGTGTCCGGGGAACCCGGCGCCCCGGCCGGAGGGACGGTAGGGCGGGGTAGGGGGGGCGGCAAGGACGGGCGGCGCTCAGACCACGCGCCACCAGGGCGCGGCGAGGATCCGCGGGCCGACCCACCCGATCTCCTCACCCGCGTGGAGGAGGAGGCATCCCGTGACCGAGTCTCCGTACTCCTCGCGGAACGTCCGTAGATGCTTCGCGTCGGAAGGCCGGGGGCGGGCCGTGGACTTGACCTCGATTCCGAGGAGCTGCGAGCCCCGCTCCACCACGAAGTCCACCTCCTCGCCGGTGGCCGTCCGCCAGTAGAACAGCTCCGGACGGTCGAGCACGCTCGCGTCCCGCCATGCCAGGAGATCGGACAGGACGAGGTTCTCCAGGTGGGCGCCGCCAGGCGCGGCCAGCCCGGCGAGTCGCAGCGCGAGCCCGGTGTCGGACCAGTAGACCTTTGGCGTCTTGATCAACCGCTTCGTCCGGTTCGCGGCATAGGCCGGAAGGGGGACGAGCTGGTACGACGCCTCCAACAGGTTCAGCCAACGCCGTACGGTGGGTTGTGGAACCTGGATGTCGCGCCCCAACTCCGTCTGGTTCACGAGCTGCCCCAACCTGAGGCACGCGGCCGCCATGAGCCGGCGGAAGTCGACGAGGCTGTCGATGGACGAGAGATCCTGCAGGTCGCGCTCCAGGTACGTCCGGATGAAGCCGTCGAACCAGATGGCTCGATCCGCCGGATCGTCGTATTCGACGGCGGGGACCGGGTAGCCACCTCCGCTCGCCACCGCGCGCCAGTCCTCAGGCGCCGGATCCGAGCCGGCCAGGATCTCGGGCCAGTCCTCGCACGGATGGTCGAGCAGCTCCGACCAGAGTCCAGCCCGTCCCTGACCCAGCCGCTCACGTCGGGTCATGGGCCAGAGCGTCAGGTACGCGGCGCGGCCCGCCAGCGACTCCGAGACGGACCGCATGAGGAGGAGGTTGGCGGATCCGGTGAGGACATAGCGTCCGGGGCGCCGGTCCCGGTCCACCGCCCGCTTCACGGCGAGCAGGAGGTCGGGCACCCGCTGGACCTCGTCCAGCACCAAGGACCCCGGCCGCTCCACGAGCTCGTCCGGCGTTCTCTCGGCCTGAGCCCATACGTCGAGGTCGTCCAGGGTCTGGTACGCACGCCGACCCGGCAGCAGGTCCCTGACCAGCGTGCTCTTCCCTGTCTGCCTCGCTCCGGTGACGACCACGACCGGCATCGTGCGGGCCACGCGTTGGGCCGCGCCGGTGAGGAGTCGGGGAAGAGGGGTGTTCGCCATGGTGTGCATGATAATCATTCACGCCGCGAATGGCCATAGAAATCGGGGGTCCGAGCGCGACCGGCCGTCCTTGTCGCGTCCGGGCGCCGCGCTCATGATCCCACGGCCCTCCTCACTCCCCGCCGCCCCGGAACGCACCATGCGCCGCACCCCGCTCCAGGCCGCAGCCCTCTGGCTGATCCTGGCCGCAGCCCTCGCCCTCCCCGTTCTGGCCCCCCCCGCATCCGGCCAGGCTCCCCGCCGCCCGGCGGCGGCCGCCGCGCCGTCCGCGCAGGCCGCTCCCACCGACTCGGGGCCCAGGATCCTCAACGTGGGCGATTACGGGAGATGGAAGCGCATCACCTCCACGGCCCTGTCCGCCGACGGCGCGTGGATGAGCTACGCCTACGAGCCGAACGATGGCGACGACACGCTCTTCGTGCGCGCGCTGGACGCGGAGAAGCGCTACACGATTCCCATGGGTGCCGAGCCCTCGTTCTCCGACGACGGTCGGTGGATCGGGTACTTCGTCAGCCCGCCGGAGAACGCCGGCCGCGGGGGCGGCGCGCAGGGGGCGCCGCCGCCGCCGCCGGGCGGCCGCCCGGGCGCGGGCGGTGCCGCCGCCACCCCCCGCCGCTTCGAGCTCCTCGACCTGTCCACGGGGGAGAAGTGGACGGCGCCCAACGCGCGGGCGTTCAAGTTCGCCAAGGGCTCGAAGCACGTGGCGGTGCACCTGAACAAGTCGGCCCGCACCGACACCACGCACGCGGGCACCGACCTGCTGGTGCGCGAGCTCGCCACGGGGACCGTGCGCAACGTGGGCAACGTGGCCCAGTACGACTTCGACGACGCCGGCGCGCTGCTGGCGTACCTGGTGGACGCCGCCGACGACCTGGGCAACGGCGTCTACCTGGTGGAGCTGGCCAGCGGGATCACCCGGGCCCTGGACGCCGGGCCGGCCGATTTCGACGCCCTGGCCTGGAGCGGCGAGGGGACCAACCTGGCGGCGCTCCGCGGCGCCAAGCCCGACTCCATGAAGCAGAAGGCGAACGTGCTCCTGTCCTGGACGGGGCTGGGCGCCAAGGGTGAGCGCCTCACCGCCTTCGATCCCTCCAAGGCCACGGACTTCCCCGCGGGCTACGTGCTGAGCGAGTTCACGACGCCGCAGTGGAGCAAGGACGGCGCGCGCGTGTTCGTGGGGATCAAGGAGCAGGAGAAGGAGCTCCCGAAGAGCGACGAGGAGCAGGCCAACGTGGACGTGTGGCACTGGAAGGACGCCGACGTGCAGTCCGTCCAGATCGTGCGCCTGCCGCAGCTCCTCCGCCAGACCTTCGCCGCGGCCGTGCAGGTGCCCTCGGGGCGCTTCGTCCAGCTCGCGGACAGCGCCATGACCACGGTGCAGATGGCGCCCGACGGGGCGTGGGGCGTGGGGCGCAACGACACCACGTACCGCGGCGAGGTGGCCTGGGGCGGCAGCCACGCCGACCACTACCGGGTGAACGCCGCCACGGGGGAGCGCTCCCTCATCGCCGAGAAGCTGTGGCGCACCATGGGCACGTCGCCGGACGGCCGCTGGTTCCTCTACCTGAAGGACGGCCACATCCAGGCCTACGACGCCCGGGCCGGGAAGAGCCTCCAGGTGGACGGCGGCATGGACTTCGTGAACACCGACGACGACCACGACTACGAGCGCCCGATCTGGGGGCTGGCCGGGTGGTCGCGCGACGGCCGCTCGGTGCTGGTCTACGACAAGTTCGACGTGTGGCAGCTCCCCCTTGAGGGGTCGGGCAAGCCCGTGAACCTCACGAAGGGCACGGGAGCCGCGCAGCAGGTCCAGCTCCGGGTCGTGCGCCTCGACCTGCCCGGGGGCGGTGGGCGTTTCGGGGGGCGCGGGGGAGGCGGAGCGCCGCCCGCGGAGGACCGGGGCATCGACCTCACCAAGCCGCTCACGCTCTCGGCGTACGGGGTGTGGGACAAGAAGTCGGGGTACTGGACGCTGGAGCCGGGCAAGGCGCCGCGGCCGCTCCTCTTCGAGGACCGGTCGGTCGCTCAGGTCTCCAAGGCGCAGAACGCCGACCGGGTGATCTTCACGCGGCAGACGTTCCAGGAGTTCCCGGACTGGTGGACCAGTACCACCGCGTTCGCTTCACCGCGGAAGGTCACCGACGCCAACCCGTTCCTCTCCGAGTACGCGTGGGGCGGAAAGGCGCTCGTGGACTTCACCAACAGCAAGGGGCAGCGCCTGCAGGGCACGCTCACGCTCCCCGCCGGCTACGAGCCGGGGAAGAGGTACCCGATGATCGTGTACTTCTACGAGATCGTGTCGAACACCCACCACCAGTTCTCCACGCCGGCGTTCGACGACCGCCCGCAGATGTCCACGTACGCCAGCAACGGCTACCTGGTGCTCCAGCCCGACGTGGTGTACGAGATCGGCAAGCCCGGCACGTCGGCGCTGGACTGCGTGACCAGCGCGGTGCGGAAGGTCATCGAGCTGGGCTACGCGGACCCGGCGCGCATCGGGCTCCAGGGCCACTCCTGGGGCGGGTACCAGTCGTCGTTCATCCTCACGCAGACCGACATGTTCGCCGCCGTCGTCACCGGCGCGCCGCCCACGAACCTCATCAGCTTCCACGGCGAGACGTACCCGGGCACGGGCACGCTGCAGCAGGGGATCACCGAGGTGGGCCAGGTGCGCATGGGGAGGGACGCGACCCCCTGGACGGCCCAGGATCTCTACGAGGAGCAGTCGGCGCTCTACCACGTGCCGAACATCAAGACGCCGTTCATGATCCTGCACGGCACCGTGGACAACGCGGTGGACTGGCACCAGGGCCTGGAGCTGTACGCCGCGGCGCGGCGCAACGGCAAGCAGGTCATCTTCCTGTCGTATCCCGGGGAGCCGCACCACCTGGCCAAGAAACCCAACCAGATCGACTTCCAGATCCGCATGAAGCAGTTCTTCGACCACTACCTCAAGGACGGGCCGGAGATGGACTGGATGAGGAACGGCGTGCCGCAGGTGCAGAAGGGAGGGGCCATCCGCGACTAGCTCGTCGCCGCTCGAAGGGCTTCCGGACGGCTCATGGAGCGGGACCTGCAACCCTGTCGCCCCTCGACCTGTCGAACACCATGGCAGGACGCGGGTGAACTCCATCGGGAGGGCGTCATGGGCAGGGTGTGGGCGGGGCTGGTCGCGGCGGCGCTGGTGGCAGCGCCGGTGCAGGGGCAGGTGCGGTGGGAGCGGGGTGGAGAGGGGTGGTGTGACCAGGAGCGGGGGGGGCGGGATCAGGAGCATGCCTGCGAGACGCTCACGGCGCGCATGCGCTCGACCGGGTCCCTGCAGGTGGACGCCGATCCGAACGGAGGCATCCAGGTCACGTCGTGGAGCGGCGCCGACGTGGAGGTGGTGGCCAAGGTGTCGGCCAACGCTTCGACCGAAGCACGCGCGCAGGAGCTGGCCGCGGCGGTCCGCATCGCCTGGGAGGGGAGCCTGCTGAGCGCCGACGGACCCCGCCCAGGCCGCCGCGAGGGCTGGAGCGTCAGCTACGAGATCAAGGTCCCCGCGAACACCGACCTGGACCTCCAGACCCTCAACGGGGGCATCGACGTGGAGGGCGTCTCGGGCGACATCCGCTTCGAGGCCGTGAACGGGGGCATCCACCTCGCCCGGGTGGGAGGGGACGTGCGCGGGACGACCAGGAACGGCGGGCTCGACATCGAGCTCGACGGGGCGCGGTGGTCGGGGACCGGCCTGGACGCCGAGACCACCAACGGGGGCGTGACGGTTTCGGTCCCCCAGGGCTACTCGGCGGAGCTTGAGATGGGCACGGTGAACGGCGGCTTCGACATCGGTTTCCCGGTTACGGTGAAGGGGCGGATCGGGCACACGCTCCGGACCACGCTCGGCGACGGCGGGCCCGCCATCCGGGCCGTGACCACCAACGGGGGCGTGCGCATCGTCCAGGGCGGCTGAGCCCGCGCTTCCCGGCCCTGGCAGGAAGCCCCCTTGGCAGTTACATGCTCGGCATGAGACGTCATACATCGACGATTCTGTCCCTTCTCCTGGTCCTCGCAGGGCCCGCCTCCGCGCAGAATGCTGCCGGCAGTTCGGCACCGTCCTCACCCACCGCCACTTGGCGCCTCGCGGCCGGCAAGAGCTCGCTATGGATTCGTGACGTCGCCAGAGCAAGAGGCTGGGGGCCGATGGACGCTTCACCCGTGTCCTGGGAAGGTCGGGGCGTGGCGTTCACCGCCGAGCACGATCGGGGCACCGCTCGACGGCTCCATCACCTCGAAGCTTCGTTCGAGCAATCCGGCAGCGCCGTGCTTCGCACGCCGCTCGCCGAATTCCCACGGCCCGCCGGTGACGGCGCCATTCGCGTGGCCGGACGCTACGAGCACCGCCGCTACCCATTCGTCGATGTCGGTGCGACCGGCTTCGACGTGGGATTCGGCCTTCAGGGCGAAGCCGAGTTCGCATCGGTGATGCAGCATTTCGATCCGTCCATCGAGGTGCGCATGCGCGAGACGAACCTCACGACCGGCGTGGTCGCCGCCGCGCGCCTGCGACGATGGCGGCGTTTTCAAGTCGAGGCCGCGTGGGCCAACGGCGGTGGCCTCGTACGAACCACGAGGCATCACTCGGCGGCCGTGGAGGAGGCAGTCGGCGCCTGGGGCGTCGGATGGCTGACCGATCTCACGGTGCGCGCCGACGCTCGCGTATTGAACACCACGACGATCTTCCTGTCGTATTTCGACACGGATCGCGGGCGTTTCCTGGTGCGTGACGCGTCGGCATCGGGCCGACGCCGCTGGATGGTGGGGGTGTCACATGGCCGGTAGCTTCGCTCGTCGCGGAATCGTCATGGCCGCACTGCCCATCCTGTCGCTGAGTCTGGGGTGCGACGCCGTGCTCGGACCGACCGCAGGGGACAACAACTGGCGCTCGTACGACAGCGCCCACTTCTCGCTGTTCGTGCGTCCCGGGTCGTTCGCCGAAGCGAATCGGGCGCGACTGGCCGAGGTGCTGGACGATCAGTACGCAACGACGCTCGACAGGCTCGGGATCACGTACGCGGGCCGCATCTCGGCGTTTCTTTACACGTCCGCGGCCGACGCTGCGCTCGAATGCCAGCGGTGCGGCATGGGATACCCGGCAACCGAAGCGCTGCGCGCGACGTGCATGGCGCCGCTCGACGGGAATCTGTTCTATCTCCTGTCCCACGAAGCGAACCACGTGATCCAGTGGAACGCGATGGGCCGCCCCGGCACGTACTTCATGAGCGAGGGTCTGGCGTCCGCCGTGATGTCGACCCGATTCCATGAGGTTGGAAATGAGTTCAACTGGGCATGGACCGCGAGTCATGCGTCGGCCATTCCACCGCTCTCGGTGCTGATCGACGACAGCAAGTGGAGCGGCAGCGACGTCGCATACAAGGCGAGCGCGTCCTTTGTGGCCTATCTCATCGATCTGGCCGGACCGGAACCGATCCGCCAGCTCTATCCGGTGAAGTCGCCGGACTTCGCGCAGCGGGTCAACACGCTCTACGGCCGGAGTCTGGAGGATCTGGAGCGCGACTGGCGGGCATTCTGCGCCGCGCGCCCAGGAAGGTAGCGCACGCGGATGGCCGCCTCCGGGAAAGAGCGCATTGCCGCTCCCGGGGGCGGCCGGCAACTTGGAGGCAGTTCGGACCCGCCCCCGGCCTGGAGGTCCTATGCGCCACGCCCGCCCTCGCCTGGCCGTGCTGACGGCCCTAGCCCTGACCTCGGCCCTCACTGCATGCGCCTCCAACGCCGCCGTCGGCGGCGCCGGCCGCAGCCGTGACGCACCCATCCCGGCGGAGGAGCTGGAGAAGTGGTCCGAGCAGGACCTCTTCACCGTCATCCAGAGGCTCCGGCCGGCCTGGTTCCAGTCGCGGGCGGCGTACACCGGGATAGGCCGGCAGGAGATCTCCGTCATCCTGGACGGGGTGATCCAGCACGAGGGCTACGACCTGCTCCGGAACCTCCGGGCCGGCGACACGCGCGAGGTGCGCTACATGGGCGCCGGCGACGCCACCACGCTCTACGGCACGGGGATGAGCGCGGGCGCGATCCTGGTGTTCACCAAGCGCTGACGCGCACCGCGTGAGGCAGGGCGGGCCTGAAGAACGTCAGCGTCTCCGGACCCGCTCCCGCCGGTACTCGACGGCGCGGTGCAGCTTGTGGAGCACCCGCTCGTCGAAGGGGAGTTGGTCCATGTCGCCGATCCACAGGTCCGCTCGCTCGCACAGCTCGTCGAGCGCTCGCTCCACGGCACGGGGCCGCAGGCCCACGTGAGCGCCGAGGGCGAGGAAGTCGGCGCGGCCGATGTCCTCCCGGTGGCGTCCGTTGACGGGCAGGGCCATGCTGGTGTCCCCGTACGGGTACGAGGAGGGGACGTCGTAAGCGGGTGTGACGCGCCACTCCCCGTCTGCCAGACGCAGGACGGAGAAGTTCTTGGCGTGGGCGTCGCCGTTGCAGGTCAGGTACGCGAAGGCCACCTGGCGGAGCAGGGTGAGCGCCGCGACGGGCGCGGCCTGGCAGACCGCCGCGAGTGCCTGGATGACCTGCTCGACGCTCAGGCGGTACTTGTCCGCGGGGTAGCGGGCGAGCGCCTGGCAGGCGTCTTCCTGGGCGAGCATCAGGGGTTGGCCCTCGGCGTCTCCGATGCGGTCGAAGCGGCGCACGAGGAGCCCCATGGCGCCCACCGCGTCGCGCACGACTTCCGCATCCGCGCTCGGGAGTCCCGAGCGACGCGCCGCCTCGAGGAAGAACGCCTCGTTGGCGACGAGGTGAGGGAACTCGGGCGGGTCGAGCTTGAGCAGGAACCGCTCGTTCGCCCGCGCTGCGGGCACGCTGATCATCCGCGCCGACGCCTTCTCCTGGACCCCGGGCAGCGCGACGCGGTCAATCGAGGCGGCTCCTCCCACGGACGCCGTGAAAAGCTCGGCGAAGCGCAGGCTGCCCCAATCGGCGGTGGAGACGCGGGGCTCCACGACGGCCGGGTCCTCCCCTTCGGGGACGACCTGGACGTCCCCGACCGCATCGGCGCCCACGGCGAGCAGGAGAGTGAACTCGTCGTCCGCGGAGGTCTTGACGGCCGAGCGCAGCGCCGACAACCGCCGGCCCTCGGGGAGCAGGCCCGAGAAGAACGGTGGGAGGGCGCCAGGAGCGTGGGTCAGCAGGGGCTCCAAGGAAAGGGGGAGCGTGGTGGCCACGGGATCGCCGCCGGACGCGACGTGGTCCGCCTCGTATGAAAACACCACCGCGTCGGGGCGTCGCTGAAGGGTGGCGGCTCTCGTGCCGCGCTTCAGGACGGCAGCGCGCTCGACCTGCCGCAGCTCGTCGAGGGGTCTCATGGCGCTTCCGGCGCGCCGCCGATCCGGCCTCGCCCGGGCGCCACGAGCAGGTCGAGCCCGAGCACCTCCAGCGCGTCGAGGACCTTGTCCAGACGCAGGCTCGGCTTGCCGCGCTCGAGGGTGTGGACGAAACGCTCGGAGCACCCTGCCAGATCGGCCAGCTCCGACTGGCGCAGGCCCAACTCCTCCCGGCGCGACCGCACCGCGCGTCCGAGGGAAGCCGTTCGGGACTGGCCTTCCTCCGGCCGACGCCGGGACCCTGTCCCTTCCATGGCTACTGGCTCCAGAACTGATCGATCGTGCATATGATCAGGAATCTCGGGAGCAACACGGATATGCGCAAGGGTAATATGCACGATCGTACGGATGAGCGTGCCGGACCCCTCCCGCGCCCGACCCCTCCCTGCGCCCGCCCCCCCTACGCCCGCTCCGCCCTGAACCCCTCGTGGAACGCGACGGTGCCCTGCGGCATGGGCCCGTCCAGCGCCAGCGCGAAGAAGACCTCGGGCGGCACCCCTTCGTGCCCGAGCCCCGCCGGGTGCACGAACCCGAAGCGGCCGTAATAGTCGGGGTGCCCCACGAGGCAGCATCCGGCGGCCTTCAACGCCCCGAGGCGCGACAGCCCCTCCCGGACGAGGGCCGACCCGATGCCGTGTCCCTGAAGAGCGGGGAGCACCGACACCGGGCCGAGCCCGTACCAGTTCCGGGTGCCGTCGGAGAGGGTCAGGGGGGAGAACGCGATGTGCCCCACGACGCGCCCCTCCATCTCCGCCACCAGCGAGATCGTGAGCGCCCCGGCGCTGCGCAGCGCCGACACGATGAAGTGCTCCGTGTGGCTGCTCATCTGCATGTCGCGGAACGCCGCCTCCGTCACATCGGTGATGGCGTCCACGTCCTCGGGGATCTCGGGCCTGATGACCAACGCTGACGGCATGGGGAGCTTCTCCTTTCGGGAAGTCTACCCTTCTCCCAGCACCCCGTCGATCTGACCCATGGCTCCCTGCATCCCCTCCTCCATGCCCATGGCGATGAGCTGCTCCATCGCCTCCACCGAAGGGAAGGTGGTGACGATGGCCATGCGCGTTCCCTTGGGGATCTCCTCCAGGGTCACGCGCATCATCATGATGGGCATCCCGGGCGTGGGCGCGTCGGGGTCCTCGCCGAACCCGTCCTCGATCTCCCGCCCAGATCTGCCACACGCGCTCTACGCCCGCCGCGAACTCGGCGGTGACGGTCATGGTGTGCTTGGCGGGGTCCTTCTGGACGTGGGTGACGGGCATGGGGACGCTCCTTCGGGATTGGGAGGGATCGGGTCCTCCGCCGACTCGGCGAGGATCCAGGCGATATGGTCCATCCCGTCCCGCCAGACCGCCTCCAGCTCGTCCAGCACCCGGGCTGCGGCGCGGAGTCGCTCGACGTCGGTCCGGACGAGCCGCTCCCGCCCCCGGCGCCGCTTGCCGACCAGCCCGGCCCGCTCCAGCACCGCCACGTGCTTCCGCACGGCGGGGAGCTCATGGGGTAGCGGCCGGCCAGCTCCGAGACCGAGAGCGGCTCGCCCAGAGCACGGGCTCGGCCATCACGCCCCCTTCCGGCGTCCGGCCTGTATGGCCCTGGATCCGTGCCCCTCGCCCTTCCCCTGGGCGAGTCGCGCGATGACCAACGTGTTCAGGGAGACGCCCTCCCGCCGCGCTTCTCGGACCAGCCAACCGTGGAGCGTGCGGGGGAGCCGGACACGGAACTGGCCGCTGAAAGGGACGTGCACGGCCGGATCGGGGAGCGGGCGGCCCTCGGCCTCGTAGACCTCCATCGCTGCGGCGACCACCTCCTCCAACTCCAGGAGCGCCTCCCGGCGCGTGTCCGCGACGACGGAGAGGTCAGCGAGCTCCGGGCAGACCGCCACCCATGCTCGGTCCTCGTCGCTCCACCGGAGATCGGCGCTGTACCTGGGGGCGTCCATCGTCGGGATCCTCCTGCTGAAGCGCGTCGATCGTCGCGAGCAACTGGCGCACCTGATAGCTGGGCACGCGTCCCTGCCTCGACTGGAGGCGTTGAATGGTACCGTATATGGAACCAGTCCGCCAGTCGGTCCACCGCGTTCTGCGGGCGATCTGGCGCTCAACCCTCGCCACGCGCCCGGGGCGCCTGAATGGTCGATCGCGCCCTCCTCGCAACCATCCCGGCCTTCGTCCCGTCTATGCCATTGGGCTTCCTGGCTTTCCTCCGGGTGGGGTAGGGGATGATGGGCACTCTCTTCGTTCGATCGGCCTTCCTTGCAGTCGTAGCTGTCACCGCAGCCGCCGCACCGACCGCTCTGCTGGCGCAGCCCGCCGCCGAACGGGCGCGCAACGCCCCGCCCCCGGTGGCCGCGGCCGCGCGCCTCCAGGGCTCCATCTCCGTGGACGGCCGGCTGGACGAGGCCGCCTGGCAGCAGGCGACGCCCGTCTCCGACTTCCGCCAGTACCAGCCCGACGAGGGCGAGCCGGCCTCGCTGCCCATGGAGCTGCGTATCCTCTTCGACGACGGTGCGCTCTACGTCGGCGCGCGTATGAGCCAGCCGGGCGGCGTGGCCGCACCGCTGGCCCGGCGCGATCAGCTCCTGGATGCCAACGGCAACAACGGCTCGTTCAACTCGCTGACCACGGACAAGCTCGTCGTCAGCCTGGACCCGTACCACAACCGCGTCGACAACGCGTGGTTCGAGGTGAACCCGGCAGGGGTGAAGGGCGACCAGTTCAACGGCGACACGTCCTGGGATCCCATCTGGGACGCCGCCGCGCAGACGGATGCGGAGGGGTGGACGGCGGAGATGCGCATTCCGTACAGCCAGCTCCGCTTCTCGCGGGACCAGGCCCAGGTGTGGGGGATGCAGATCTGGCGCTACATCGACGCGCGCAACGAGCAGGACATGTGGTCGTTCTGGCGGCGGAACGCCTCGGGCGGGCCCGCGTTCTACGGCGAGATCACCGGGCTGGAGATCGGCCACCGGCCGCGCCAGCTCGAGCTGCTCCCGTACGCGGTGGCGGGCGGCACGTTCGAGGATGCCGTGGCCGGAGACCCCTACCACGACGCCCGTGAGTCGAACTTCGGCGTGGGCGCCGACCTCAAGTACCTGCTCACCTCCAACCTCACGCTGGACGCCACGCTCAACCCCGACTTCGGGCAGGTGGAGGTGGACCCCGCGTCCCTCAACCTGAGCGCGTACGAGACCTACTACGAGGAGAAGAGGCCCTTCTTCATCGCCGGCTCCAGCGCGTTCAGCTTCGGCGGAATGAACTGCATGTTCTGCAGCAACAGCTCCAGTCTGTCGGCCTTCTACTCCCGGCGCATCGGCCGGCCCCCGCAGCTCGGTGGCGTGGTGCAGGGCGGCTCGGAGTATGCCGACGCGCCCGAGAACACGACGATCCTCGGCGCCGCGAAGATCACCGGCCGCACCCAGGGCGGCTACACCATCGGCGTCCTGAACGCCGTGGCCAGCGAGGAGACCGCCCATTACCTGCCCACCGCGGGCGCCGCGGAGGCCTCGCAGGTGGTGGAGCCGCTGTCCAACTACTTCGTGGGCCGCGTGAGGAAGGATTTCAACAAGGGCAACACCCGAATCGGCGGGATCCTGACGTCCGCCATGAGGAACATGGGCGACAGCCTGGTGAGCGGCCGGCTCCACAGCCATGCGGAGGCGGTGGGGCTGGACTGGCGTCACTACTGGCGCAACCGCGACTACTCGTGGATGGGAAGCATGATGGTCTCCAGCGTCGCGGGCTCGGCAGAGGTCATGGGGCGCACGCAGCGCTCCAGCACCCACTACTTCCAGCGGCCCGACCGGAGCGTCACGGGCGACGGGCTGTTCAGCTCCCGCCTCGACCCGAGCGCCACCGCGCTGCGCGGCTACGGGGCCTACACCCGCGTGGGCAAGGACGGGGGCACGCTGCTCTGGGAGGCCATGGGGAACGTGCGCAGCCCCGGGTTCGAGGTGAACGACCTGTCCTTCCTCAGCCGCACCGACTTCGTGTGGTTCAACGGCAACGTGGGCGGGAGCTTCACCACGCCCACGAGCTGGTACCGCAGCATCTTCACCAGCCTCGGGGGCGCCACCCAGTACAACTTCGACGGCGACCGTACCTACTCCCAGATCCAGGCCTACTACGGCATGGAGTTCCTCAACTACTGGAACCTGCGCACGTTCGGGATCCGCGTTCTCCCGTCACAGGACGACCGGCTCACGCGCGGAGGCCCGGTGGTGAAGCGCGACGGCTCCGACATGGCTTTCGTCGGGGTCTCCACGGACGCGCGCCGCGCCGTGGTGTTCGACGTTGGCGTGAACCTGGGGTGGGGGATCGAGTCGCCCACCCACTCGCTCTCCATCACGCCCGGTGTGGCGCTCAAGCCTGCGGCGAACGTCTTCATCCAGATCTCGCCCTCGCTCTCCCTGGACGAGGACGACGCCCAGTACCTTGCCGCCATCGCCGATCCCACGGCGGCGGCGTTCTGGGGCAAGCGGTACGTCTTCGGATTCGTGAAGACGAAGACGGTGTCGCTGGACACGCGCATCAACTGGACGTTCACGCCCAACCTGACGCTCCAGCTCTACGCCCAGCCCTTCATCGCCAGTGGCGACTACACGTCGCTGCGGGAGTTCGCCCGGCCGCGGACCATCGACAAGCTCGAGTACGGGAAGGACGCCGGCACGCTCGCCTACGATGCGGGCGCCAACACGTACCGCATCGACCCCGACGGCGCCGGAGCGGCCGCGCCGTTCACGCTGGACAACCCGGACTTCACCACCAGCTCGCTCCGCGGCACGGCGGTGCTGCGCTGGGAGTACCGCCCGGGCTCCACCCTGTACTTCGTGTGGACGCAGCAGCGCTCCGGGTACGACCCGGCGGGGAGCTTCGACTTCGGGGGCGCCCGCTCCATGATCCTGGACGGCAAGGCCAGCAACGTCTTCCAGGTGAAGGCGACGTACTGGCTGGGGAGGTAGTCAGCCGATCTCCAGGACCTCGACCTCCGTCCAGGCGCGCACCGCCCTCCCGAGGCGAGCGTCGGCGGTGACCAGGGGGGCGCACAGAGCCTCGGCCAGCGCCACGTACACGGCGTCGTAGGCCGAGAAGTTGTCCCTGAGGGCGAAGGCGCGATCCAGGACCGGCGCGTGCTCGAAGCGGCGCAGGGGCAGCTCCAGGTGGCGCTCCAGAGCCCGGCCCGCACGATCCGCGTCGGCCTCGCCGTTGCGCACGACGCGACGGAGCGCCGACAGCACCTCCACGTCGGCCAGGTGCGGCACGACCACGTCGGCATCGTCGTCTTCCAGCAGGTCGAGCACGGCGGAGTACCGCGGCGGGTCCAGGAGCGCGCCGGCCAGGGCCGACGCATCGAGCACCCAGGGCTTCATGCCCCCTTCCGGCCCCGGGGCGATGCCCGCTCGTCACGTCCCTCAGCGATGTACTCGGTGATGGGACGGCTGAGGCGCACCGGCGGAAGCTCCCGGATGCGGCGGACCACGTCGCGCCGGTCCGGGCGGGACACATCCCGCTCCAGGACCTCCTGGACGTAGGCGGTCAGCGTCTGACCGCGGGCACGGGCGCGGCGGACCAGCTCGTGGTGCAGCCTGTCGGGGACGTTGCGGACCTGGATCATCGTGCTCATGGGTGGAGGATGGCACATGTGCTGCACATGTGCAACCGGGAACGGCGTGGTGCCCCGTATGTCGCGCGTGGGCTTCAGCCGGCCAGCACCTCGCCGATCGCGCAGACGGTGTTCCAGTTGCGCGTCGTGACCGGCACGCCGAAGAGCCGGTCCAGCGTGCCCAGGTGGCCGACGGCCTTCATCTGGCGCCGGTACAGGCCCAGCACGAACCGGTCCCGGCGCTCCAGGACCCGGAGGAGCCACGGGCCACGCTCGGGCAGGGCCAGGGGAAGCTCGGGCGACGAGCGTGGGGCGCGGGCCAGGACGCTGACGAAGCGGACGATGTCGGGGTTCGCCGCATGGCCGGCGAAGGGGTCGGCGGAGAGGAGCGCGACGATATCCCGCCCCTCGCAGAGGACGATCTCGGTCTCGAAGGGGAGCCGGCGCTCGAGCTCCCGGCGCAGCTCCGTGCGCCCCACCGGGCGCCGGATCACGAACGTGCCCGCCGCGCCGATGTTGACGGCACCCAGGTGCGCGAGCTCCTTGGCGAACACCGCCGGCCGGAAGGTCTTGTGACCCCCGACGTTGACGCCCCTCAGAAGGACCACGAGCGCCATGGAACGCCTCCGCTCCGGCTCACGCCAGGGTCTGGTACAGCCCCGCCACCGCCCCCGCCGGGTCCCGCACCACGCAGAACCGGGCGTTGCCGATCGCCCTGGGGCCGTGGATCACCTCTCCGCCCAGCGCCACGCACCGCGCGGCGCTCGCGTCCAGATCCTCGACGGCGATGTAGAGGAGCCACTGGGCCGGAAGCCCCACGTTGGGTCCCCGGGCGTGGCAGATCCCCGCCACCACCTCGCCGGAGCCCGGCGCGATCATGTTGAAGTCGCTGTAGCCGCCCATCTCCACGGGTGAGGACGTCCACCCCGCCACCCCCTCGTAGAAGGCGCGCACCGCGTCGGCGTCGGGGACGGTCAGGTCGCGCCAGAGGATGGCGCCGGGGGCGGGGCGGGCAGGTTCGGTCATGGGTCATACTCCGGGCAGGGATTCGTGCAGGCGTTCGGGTCTCGAAGATGCGGCCGGGGTCGTCGCATCGGGGCTCAGGCGTCGATCGAGCGTCCCGAGCCGGCTCCAGCGTCGTTGGAAGCACTTCAGACTTGATATCAGACGGCGCCGCAACGCCTGTGGGTACTCACACCACCTCCGCTTCGGCGTGGAGTTTCATCCCGAGCGCCCCGACCACCTTGAGAATCGTGTCAAAGCTCGGGGTCCGCTCTCCGGATAGGGCCTTGTAGAGGCTCTCACGAGACAATCCGGCATCCCGAGCCACCTGAGTCATTCCCTTGGCCCGGGCGATGTCTCCCAGCGCCTTTGCCACAAATGCCGCGTCTCCATCCGCTTCCTCGAGACAGGCTTCGAGGTACGCGGCCATTTCCTCAGGTGTCCTGAGATGCTCTGCGACGTCGTATCGGGTAGTGGAGGTCTTACCCATAGCTCTACTCCGAGAGGTTGCGGGCCAGCCGTAGGGCGACCCTGATGTCCTTGGCCTGGGAAGCCTTGTCTCCGCCGGCAAGCAAGATGATCAACTCGCGCCCACGCTTCCTGAAGTACACTCGGTATCCCGGACCGTAGTCGACTCGCAATTCCGATACGCCTTCGCCCACTGGCCTGACATCTCCAGGATTCCCGCCCGCAAGGCGTTCGATCCTCGCTTGTATGCGAGCTCTCGCACGGAGATCAAGGAGGGCGTCGAGCCACCCCGCGAAGGCCTCGGTCTTGCGAATCTCGACCATGAGTAACTGTAGCCACGCGGCTACATATCGTCAACGACGTTGAGGTTGACCTACTCGCTCCCGACCCCGGCTATGACGTCCTCGGATCCAAGCCGACTTCGCGGTGTCGGCTAACGCTGACTCCCGCCCCGCGCCCAACCCACCCTACCCGCGGCATCCCCGACGTGCGCCAGTCCCACCGCGCACCGGGCCTATGCGAACGGGCTCGAGCAGCACACACCTGCTGTCCACGTCTGCGACGTGACCGAGTCGTGTGGTTGAGCTTGCTCCTCCGGGCCGGCCTGAGAGGGGGGAGCGCAGGGGGGAAAGGGGCCGGCAGGGAGGACCAAGTCCGGGGCTCACCCCGAGGGGTTTCCCAGGCGCGGACAATATGCTGTGGGGGTTGGGTAAGCGCCACCGGATCGGGGCGCCGCGGGGCAGGTCCTCAGACCCCCGCGCGCCGCTCCCTCACCGCCGACCTCAGCATGAGGACCGCGGTGTAGAGCACCACCGCCACCACGCCCCAGCGCAGCGTCACCAGCGGCAGCGACTTCACGATGAACGCCGCGGCGAGCACGGCGGGCACGCCGCCGAGGGTGAGCCCCAGCGAGGCGCGCGGGTCGTAGCTGCCGCGCTGGAGGAAGCGCATCCCCGCCACGGGCATGAGGAACGCGCACGAGCCCATCATGATGGGGAACGCCACCCGTGGGTTCATGCCCAGGAGCGCCACCAGGATCATGCACGGCGCGTACATCCCGATCCCCAGCGTCATGAGCGAGCCCAGGACGAAGCTGACGGCCACCCCGACGCCCAGGCGCACGCCCGCGAGCGAGGTCGCGTCCCCGCCGCCCGGGAAGAGCTGGAGGTTGGTCATGGCGAAGAACGTGGCCGCCGCCAGGAGCGCGATCCCCATCCCGATCTGGATCCGCCGGCGCGGCATCCCTGCCACGATCCCGGCGCCGAGCCAGGCGCCCGCCACCGCCGCGGCGATCATGGAGACCAGGGTGGCCGAGCCCACCTCCACCACCGCGATGAAGATGAATGCCTGCGTCATGACGGGGAGCGTGTGCCCGACGTTGAGCGAGCCGGGGATCCGCTCGTCGCTCATCGTGTGGCGGAGCTTCCACGCCGACGTGGTGGGGGCGAACGACCCGATCCCGAGGGTGTCGAAGAAGTTCGTGACCACGCCCACGAACAGCTCCCAGCGCGTGGGGAACCCGCCCGGCGACGCGCCCGCGGGGCGGGCGCGGTGCGCGCGCCACCAGGCAACGAGGAACACCGCGGCGATGAGCCCGAGGGCGACGAAGAGCACGACTTTGGGCGAGGACATGGCCCGCAGGGTAGTCCGCGGCCGATCCCGCAGCAAGCCGGAGGCCGGTCAGGCCTCCGCGCCGCCCTTGATCCGCCCCGCCGCGGGGATATATTACATCACACGTAGTATCGCGTCGCGTAGGATGGCGACGCGAAGCATCCCGGGGGCGGCGTGCCGGCGTCGAAGAGGCGAAGCACAAGGAGCGAGCATCCATGTTCAGTCCCGAGTTGAAGAAGGGAAGCCTGGAGCTGCTCATCCTGTCCGCGCTGGACGGCCAGTCCAGGCACGGATACGAGATCGGCAAGCACCTGGAGCAGCGCTCGGGCGGGCAACTCGAGTTCCGCGTCTCGACCCTCTACTCGGTCCTGTACCGGATGGAGGCGCACGGCTGGGTCAGGGGGCGGTGGGTGGAGCGCAAGGGCGAGCGCCGGCGCTTCTACTACGATCTCACGCCCGAGGGCGGGCGGGTGCTCGCGGCGCAGAGGCGGGAGTGGCGGGCCTTCGCCGCCATGGTGGAGGACCTCATCGAGCCGAGCCCGGCGTAGGAGGGTTGCCGGCCCGCGGCTGCGGGGGCGTGTGGAGGGTGTGCACGGGGGATCGTGAGCGGCGGGAGGTGGGGTGATGCGTGACTGGAACGAATGGGTGCGGCAGCGGCTCTCCCTTCCCGAGATGGAGGGCCACAGGGAAGAGCGCATCATCGCCGAGCTGGCCGACCACCTGGACGGCGTGTACCGGGATGCCCTCACCCGGGGCGCGAGCCCCGAGGAGGCCGAAGCCCGGGCCGAGGGGCAGCTCGGGGGTGCTGACGCGGCCGGGGAGCTGATCCGGACCGAGCGCGCCCACCTGAGAGCCCAGGCGCACCGGCGCGCCGAGCAGGCCGAGGAGAGGGCGCGTGCCCGGGGCGGCGCGTGGGCTCGCCTCGCCGACGGCGCGAGGGACCTGCGCCTGGCCGCCCGCGCCCTGGCCGGGAAGCCGTTCTTCAGCGGGGCCGTGATCCTCATCCTTGCCCTGGGGATCGGCGCCAGCACCGCGGTCTTCACCCTCCTCGACGAGGTCGTGTTGTCGCCTCTCCCCTTCGACGGCGCCGACCGCCTCGTGCGCGTCGCCCATGAGCAGCTCGGCTCCGGGAACGTGGGCCAGTGCTCCGCATGGCACTACACCTACGAGGAGGAGAACCGCGTCTTCCAGGACCTGGGGATGTGGTTCATGGGGACGGCGGCCGTCACGGGGCAGGGGGAGCCCGAGGCGGTCCCGCTCATGTCCGCGACCGCCGGCGTGCTGCGGACGCTCCGCCTGAGCCCCGTGGTGGGCCGGGCCCTGACCCCCGAGGACGAGGACCCGGAGTCGCCGCGCGTGGCGGTGCTGGGCCACGGCTACTGGCAGCGCCGCTTCGGCGCCGACCCGAACGTGGTGGGCAGGACGCTGGAGGTGAACGGGTACTCCATGGAGATCGTGGGCGTGCTCCCCGCTGCGCTCCGGGGCCTGGGCGTGGACCCCGGCGTCGTGACCGCGCTGCGCGTGGACAAGGCGGCGCTCTTCGTCGGCAATATCGGCGGTGGCGGCGTCGCCAGGCTGCGCGACGGCGTGACCTTGGAGGAGGCCAGCGCCGACGTGGCGCGCATGCTCCCCATGGCGTTCGAGAAGTTCCCGGGCGGGCCGGTCATCGAGTCCATGAGCCGGGCGCGCTTCGAGCCGGCCCTGGAGCCGCTGAAGGACGCCATCGTGGGAAGCGCCGCGAACCTGCTCTGGATCCTCATGGCGGGCGTGGCCGCCGTGCTCCTCATCGCGTGCGCCAACGTCGCCAACCTCTTCCTGGTGCGTGCCGAGGGGAAGGCGACGGAGATGGCGGTGCGCACCGCCATGGGCGCCGGCACCGCGCGCATCGGCTGGGAGCACCTGAAGGAGAGCCTGCTCCTGGGCGTGGCGGGCGGGGCGGCCGGGCTCGGCCTGGCCTGGCTCGCGCTGCGCACGGTGGTTCCCGCTGCCTCCGCCCTCCTTCCGCGGCTCCCGGACGTCTCCCTGGATCCGGGCGTCGTCCTGTTCGCGGTGGCGCTCTCCGTGGGGTCGGGACTCCTGGTCGGGGCGGTGGCGGTGCTCCGGCACGTCCGCTCCGCCCCCGCCGACGCCCTCAAGGTCGGGCGCTCCTCCAGCGCCCGTCGCCGGGGCGCGACCCGGAGCGTGCTCGTGGTGACCCAGGTGGCGCTGGCGCTCGTGGTGCTCACGGCGTCGGGGCTCATGCTCCGCACGGCGTGGGCGCTCTCCAGCGTGGATCCGGGGTTCCGCGATCCCGAGGGAGTCCTGGCGCTCCGACTCAGCATCCCGCCCTCCGACGCCCCCGAAGCCGACGACATCGCCGCCGCCTACGAGGCCATCGTGCGCAGGCTCGAGCAGGTGAGCGGGGTGAGCGGGGTGGCGCTCGCCAACTCCATCCCCCTCGACGGCTTCTGGAACGTCAACCCGCTCTACGCGGAGGGCGTGGCCGACCCCTCCGAGCCCTCGGCCATGCGGCAGCATAAGTGGATCGGGGAGGGCTACTTCGAGACCCTGCGCATCCCGCTGGTGGCGGGGCGCGGGCTCACGTGGGACGACGTCCATCAACGGCGCCCGGTGGCCGTGGTGTCCGAGCGGGTGGCCCGGGAGATGTGGGGCTCCGCCCAGGCCGCCATCGGAAAGGGGGTCGCTGCGCGGCCGGACCCGCCGCGCTGGCACGAGGTGGTGGGCGTGGCCGCCGACGTGCACGAGCAGGGTGCCGGCCAGGATACGCCGCCCGTGGTCTACTGGCCCCTGGTGACGCTCGCGTTCTTCGAGGGCAGCGCCGCCGACGAGCCCATGACGTGGCGCGCCATGGGGATCGCGCTCCGGAGCCATCGCGTGGGAACGGCGGACTTCATCACCGACGTGCGCGACGCGGTCTGGTCGGTGAACCCCAACCTCCCGGTGCGCCAGATGCGCGCCCTCGACGAGCTGGAGGCGCAGGCGGTGGCGACCACGTCGTTCTCGCTGAAGCTCCTGGCCATCGCCGCCGCCGTGGCGCTCGTCCTCGGCATGATCGGTGTGTACGGCGTGCTCTCCTACGCGGTGAGCCAGCGCATCCCCGAGCTGGGCATGCGCATCGCGCTGGGGGCGCCGGTGGGGCGCGTGATGGGGATGGTGATCCGGGAGGGGATGGCGCTGTCGCTGGCAGGCGTCGCTGTAGGGCTGGCGCTCTCCGCCGGGCTCGCCCGCCTCATGAGCGGGCTCCTCTTCGGCGTGAGTCCGGCCGACCCGCTGACGTTCGGCTCGGTGACGCTGGTGCTGTTGGCGGTCGCGCTGTTGGCGAGCTGGCTCCCGGCGCGGAGGGCCGCCCGCATCGACCCGACGACGGCGCTGCGGGCGGAGTAGGGGCGGGGCGAGGGCCGACGCCCCGGTGGCCTCCGGGGCGCGCCTTCCCCATCTTCTCCGGCACCCCATCCCGGAGCGAGACCATGAGCGAGTGGCGCGAGGAGACCTGGGCCATCCGGTCCCAGATGAAGCAGACCCATCAGGCGGAGCACTCGGTGCCCGTCTACCTCACCTCGAGCTACACCTTCGACGACGCCGAGACCATGCGGGCGGCCTTCGCCGACGAGAACACGCACCTGATCTACGGCCGCTACACGAACCCCAACGTGGACGAGTTCGTGGCGAAGGTCTGCCGGCTGGAGGGCGCCGAGTCGGGCCACGCCGCGGCCACGGGGATGGCGGCGCTCTTCGGCACCTTCGGCGGCCTCCTCAAGGTCGGGGACCACATCGTCGCCGGGCGCGCCATCTTCGGCACCACGCACACGCTGCTCACCAAGTGGCTCCCGCGCTTCGGGATCACCCACACCCTGGTGGATCTGTCGGGGGGCGTGGGCGCGTTCGCCGACGCGATCACCCCGGCCACGAAGATCCTCCTGGTGGAGACACCCACCAACCCGGGCGTGGAGATCGTGGACCTGGAGGGCTTGGCCGGCCTGGCCCACGACCGGGGGCTCATCATGGTGGTGGACAACACGTTCGCCACGCCCGTGCTCCAGAAGCCGCTCTCCCACGGTGCCGACCTGGTCTTCCACTCGGCCACCAAGTTCATGGACGGCCAGGGGCGCGTCCTGGGTGGCGTGGTGGTGGGCCGCGAGGAGTTGATCAAGGACGTCCGGCTGTTCTGCCGCACCACCGGTCCCTCGCTCGGGGCCTTCGACGCCTGGGTGATCTCCAAAGGTATCGAGACGCTCTCCCTGCGCGTGGAGCGCCATTCGGCCAACGCGCTCGCGCTGGCCCAACGCCTGGAGGCGAGCCCGGACGTGGAGAGCGTGCGCTACCCGTTCCTTCCCTCCCACCCCGCCCACGCCCTGGCCAGGAAGCAGATGAAGGCCGGCGGCGCCATCGTGACGTTTTCGGTGAAGGGGGGCCTGGACCGCGGGCGCCGCTTCCTCGACGCGCTCGAGATGTGCACGCTCACCCCGAACCTTGGCGACACGCGCACCATCGTGACCCACCCGGCGTCCACCACCCACTCCAAGCTCACCGACGTGGAGCGCGCTGCCGTGGGGATCGGGCCCGGGCTGGTGCGCACCTCGGTGGGGCTCGAGGCCGTGGAGGACGTCATCGACGACATCGAGCAGGCGCTGGTGGCGTCGCGCTGAGGGAGGGCGGCGCCCGGGTCAGCCCCCGGCGCTCATCCCCAGCGGGTCGTGGGGGTCCACCCCGTCCATGAACAGCTCGTGCCGGTCCACGTGGGCGAGGCGGTAGACCCACCCCAGCCAGTTGTTGAAGAACGCACGGCCCGAGTCGCCCCAGGTGTTGTCCAGGAACCCCAGGATCTCCGCCTCGGGGAAGGGGGGCGCCGGCGTGCCCCGCGCCCGCGCCGCCCCCGCCGCCTCCACGTACCGGTCCGCCACCGCCGCGGCCTCGGGGGAGAAGTAGTGCTCCGGGTAGGGCGGCGGATCGGAGATCTCCCCGGCCAGCCACCGCCGCACCTCCCGCACGTACTCCTTCAGCAGGCTCTCCAGGTCGTACTCCGGGTGCCCCTGGAGGTAGATGACGCGGAACTGGTCGGCGCTCACCGCCAGGTGCACGTCCCCCTGGTCGCTCTCGGCGAGCACCGTGAGCCCCGCGCCGCGGAACTGCTCGGCGCTGATCTCGTTGTGCCTCGAGTGGGGCACGTCGAAGCGGGTGTTCACGTCCCGGAGCAGGGGGTGGGCGCGGTCGGTGATCCGGTGGCGGTACACGCCCCACCGCTTCCGGGGCAGGCGCCGCCGGTCCACGCCGTGGTAGTGCTTCAGGAGCGCGTGGGTGGCCAGGCACGAGCAGAGCACGGAGGGCACGTGCTCCACGGCCCAGTCGAACACCTCCTGGAGAGGCGCCCAGAACGGCTCCGCCTCCAGCGTCGGGCTGGCCACGTTCGCCCCGGTGATGATGAGCGCGTCCAGGCCGTCCTCGCGGAGCCGGTCGAAGGGGGTGTAGTAGCGGTCGATGTAGGCCTGGGTCTCGTCGCTCCGCCCGAGCCCCGGCACCGAGAAGGGGTGCACCCAGAACTGGACGATCTGGTTGCAGCTCCCCACGAGGCGCATGAACTGCCGCTCCGTCACCCTCAGCGCCGCGTCGGGCATCATGTTCAGGAGCCCCACGTGGAGCTCGCGGATGTCCTGGTGGACGGCACGGTCCAGGGAGAGGATGGTCTCGCCCTGGGCACGCAGGACGTCGAAGGTGGGGAGCGGGGAGTGGGCGACGAGGGGCATGGGACGGACCCTAGCGTCCCGTGCGCCTCACGCAAAGAGGCGCCGGCCCCACCCGGGCCGACGCCTCAACCCATTACGCCCCGACCAGGGGCCGGAGGTTCAGAGAGCAGAGCAGCAATCCACCCGACCACCACCCCACCCGTGTATATAGACGTACAAGGGGTGGGAAGAGTTGCACGCGCGGCGTGCCTCCGCTCCGCTATCGGCGCCCCAGGGCGGTCATGGGGTCTATGGCGGCCGCTCGCCGCGCCGGGACCAGGCTGGCCACGACGATGACCACCAGCAGCACCGCTGTGGCGGCCAGGAACGAGAGCGGGTCCGCCGGGCCCAGCCCGAGGAGCTCGGCCCGGAGGAGGGCGGCTCCCCCCACCGCCAGGAGCGCCCCCACCGCCAGCCCCGGCACGGCCAGCTTCACGGCATCCCCGAACACCTCCCGCAGCACGGCGTCGCGGGTGGATCCCATGGCCATGCGGAGCCCGATCTCGCGGGTTCTGCAGCTCACCGAGAAGGCCACCACGCCGTAGACGCCGAGGGCCGAGAGGAGGAGGGCAAGGGCGCCCAGCGCGCCCGCCCCCGCGGCACCCATCTTCTGGCTCTGGGTGCTGCGTTCCACGAGGGACTCTGCGGGCACGATGGCGGGGTAGGGGAGCGAGGGCTCCAGCTCCAGCAGGGCTTCCCGCGCCGAGCGCGACACGGTGGCCGCATCGTCCACGCTCCGGACCAGGACCATCACGCGGGTCGGGGGACTCTGCCGCAGGTGCAGGTAGATGTTCGGCCAACGCTCCGCGGCCCGGCTGGACGCCACGTCGCCCACCACGCCCACCACGGTGAAGTCTCTCTCCGGATCGCGGCCCACGCCGGTGCGGATCCGCCTGCCGAGGGGGGCCTCGCCCGGCCACAGCCGGGACGCCACCGACTCGGTGATCACGATGACCGGCTCCGAGGTCGCGTCGTCCGCGGCCTCGAAGCCTCTTCCCTGGACGAGTGGCGTGCCGACGGTCCCGAAGTAGCGCTCGTCGGCCCGGGTGAACTCCACCTGAATCCCCCCTCCCTCCTGTTCCGGCGCGTCGGAACGGGATGCCCCGGCGAAGTTCCCCACCAGGTCCAGGGGGATGCCGTCGGCGATGCTCACCGACGCCACGCCCGGGAGAGAGCCCATCCGCTCCCGGAGCCGGTCCAGGAAGGGCCGAGCCTCCTCCGCCGATGCGTAGCCGAGCTGGGAGAGGTCGATGGTGGTGGTGAGGAGGTTCTCCGGCTCGAAGCCCAGATCCCTGTCGGACATGACCCCCAGAGCCCGCAGGAACAGGCTGCAGAACACGAGCAGGACCAGCGCGACACCCGCCTGGGCGGACACGGCCATCCTGTGGATCCGACCGGCCCGGCGGCCGCCTCCGCCGCCGTCCTCCTTCAGGGAGGAGACCAGCCCCGGACGGCTGAAGCGGACCGCGGGCAGCAACCCCACGCCCAGCACCGTCGTCATCGTCAGGGCGAGCGTGACGCCCACCACCGGCCCCTGGATCCGGAAGGCCATGGCGGGGGCGCCCGGGATGAGCGCGTAGGCTGCGCCCATGCTCCACACGCCCAGCAGGAACCCCAGGCCCCCTCCCGCCACGGAAAGGACGAGGGCCTCGAACAACAGGAGTCTGGCCAGGGCCCGCCTTCCGCAGCCCAGGGCCATGCGCACCGCGAGCTCCTGCTCGCGGGCCACGCTCCGCGCCAGGACCATGCCCGTCACGTTCCCGCAGATGATGAGCAGGACGAGGCCCAGGAGTCCGAACAGGACGGAGACGGCGACGAGCGACTCCGCCCGGCCCAGCGCCGGGACCGGCCCGAAGGGATGCGCCCTGGCGGAGCGGCCTTCGTTGGTCTCGGGGTTCGCCTCGGCCAGTCGGCTGAACACGCTCCCCAACGCGGCGTCCGCCTGCTTCACCGTGGCGCCCGCCTCCAGGCGTCCCAGGACCCTCAGCCACCGGAATCCCCGATCGGCGGTGAGGGCGTCCGCTCCCGCGACCCACGGGTCCTGGGCCAGCGGCACCCAGACTTCGGTGCCGGCCTTCAGGATGCGGTGACCCCTGAACTCCCGGGGAGCCACCCCGACCACCGTGTAGGGCGTCTGGTTGAGGGTGAGGACCCTGCCCAGGATCCCGGGGTCGCTCCCCAGCCGGTCGCGCCACATGTCGTGGCTCACGATCGCCACGGGGTGCTGACCAGGGCCCTGGTCTTCGGCCGCCGAGAAGTCCCGCCCCTGGGTGAGCGCCACCCCCAGGACCCGGAAGTAGTCCGCCGAGACGGCCATCATGCGCACCCGCTCGCCGCCCCGGGCGGTGCCCAGCGTCCCCTCCCTGTCCTTCCACCCCACGAGGGCCCGGAGGGGAGTGTCCGCGTTGCGGAGATCATCGAAGTCGGGATACGCCCACGCGTCGATCTCCGCACCGTCTTGGGTGATCAGGAGCTCGACGACCTCCTCGGCGCCCGCCACTCCCGGGACCGGCTTCAGCCAGATCTCCTGCACGACGGCGAACGTGGCCGCGAAGGCTCCGATCCCGATCGCCAGGGAGAGCACGGCGACGAAGGTGAAGCCCGGAGCGCGGGCCAGGCCCCGCATTGCGAAGCGCAGGTCCTGGAGCAGGAGGTCGAGGGTCAGGGCAGCGCCGGGAGCGGCGGGCCGCGCGATGGGCTCGATCGGGGTGGGCGCCGTCCCGGGGGTTCCGCCGAAGCGCCTCCGCACCTCCCTGGCCCATTCCAGAGACGCCCCCAGGGCGAGATCCCGGATCGCACTTCCCCACACCGTGGCCCCGGACCAGGGTGTGCCGTCGGTCTCGCGCAGCCTCTCGCGGTGGAAGGCCAGCAGCTCCTCTCCATACTCCTCACGGAAGGCCCGCGGCAGCGCACGCAGCGCCATCCGGAAGAGCCTCTCCCCGGCCTGTGGCCGGCCCGCGTTCGTCCCACCCACGCTCACCCCTCCTCCGCTCCCGAAGCCAGCAGTCGATGCCGCCGGGCCGAACGCACCATGGCTTCCATCCGCTCCGCCTCGGCGCGGGCCACCCGCTTCCCGAAGGGCGTGATGCGGAAGACGCGCCGCTGCCCGTCACCCGGACCCGGCGCTTCGGCGATCATCCCCTTCTCCCCCATGTCCCGGAGGCGCCGGTACAGGTTGGTGGGCAAGACCCGCCCGGCGCGGACGTCCCGCCGCTCGATCTCCTTGGCGATGCCGTAGCCGTGCAGCTCCGCGTCCATGAGGATCAGGAGCACCTGGAACTCCAGGGGGTGCATGGGGATGTGCCGGCCTGGATCACGCTCGGGGGCTGTGGCCACGGGTCCCTCGGGGTCATGAGTTATCAATCTGATAATATCATGACGAAGGCAGCGCCTCGGGGGTTTCAGGGCCGCCGCCCGGCTCAACCCCCGGCCGCGTGCGCCTCGCTCACTCGTGCCGCAGCGCCGCCACGGGATCGGCCTGGGTGGCCCGGCGGGCCGGGACGAGGGACGCGGCCAGGCCGCTGAGGAGCATCACCCCCGAGATCGCCAGGTACACCGAGGTGTCCCACGGCTCGACCCCGAAGAGCATCGCCTGGAGACCCCGGGAGAGCGCGCCGGCGACGGCGAGCCCGAGGACGAGCCCGATCCCCATCTGGAGGGCGCCCTGGCCCAGGACCATGGTCAGGATCTGTCCCGCCCTGGCTCCCAGCGCCATGCGGACGCCCATCTCGCGGGTACGCTGCGCGACGCCGGTGGCCATGACCGCGTAGAGGCCCCCCGCGGCCATGAGCAGCGCCAGAAGGCCGAAGACGGCGAAGAGCCCGCCGAAGAGATCCACGTACCAGATCTCCTCCCGGAGGGCGCGGGCCATCGAACGCACGTAGTAGAGGGGGGTGTCGGGATGGAGAACGGCCAGCTCGTCCCGGAGGATCCTCGAGAGGGCCTCGGGGCCTCCCCCGCTCCGCAGGGCGATGCTCATGAACCGGAGGTCATGCTGGGCGGCGGGGAGGTAGAAGCCGGCCGCGGGAGCCTCCCTTCCGGCCGTGAACCTCTGCATATAGAGGTCCGGGACCACCCCCACGATCGTCCGCCACGGTGCTTCGCTCTGGGACGTGCCCTCCCGGATCTGGCGCCCGACGGGGTCCTCGCCGGGGAAGAACCGCTGGGCGAAGGCGCGGTTGACGATGGCGACCGGCATCGACGCCCTGTCGTCCCCGGAGGTGAAATCCCGCCCGGCGAGGGGCTCGGCACCGAACGTGCCGAAGAAGCCGGGAGAGACGTACGCCACGCCCGCCCGGGGGAAGTCCTTGTCCTCCCCGTAGGCGACTCCCTCGATCCCCACCTGGACCCTGGCCGCCCCGAGCCCCGGGAGCGCGCTGGTGAGCGACGCCGAGGCGATCTCGGGACGTGCGAGGAGCCTCTCGCGGAGCTGGATGAAGAACCGGCTCCGGGCATCGGCGCTCGGGAAATCCCCCTCGAAGAGCCCGACGCGCGCCGTGAAGATCTCCTCCTTGAAGACGCCGTAGTCCAGCGTCCGCATCTTCACCATCCCCTTCACGAAGAGCCCCGCGGCCACGAGGAGCCCGACCGAGAAAGCCAACTCGGTCACCACCAGGATCCGGCTGAGCCGCCCAATGCGAAGGGACGAGCCTCCGCGCCCCTCGTCCTTGAGGACCTCGTTGACCCGGGTTCCGGTGACGCGCATCCCGGGGACGACGCCCGCCACCAGCGCTGCCAGCGTGCTTGCCCCGAGCACGAAGAGCAGGAGGGGCGGATCGATCTTGAAGACGAACCAGAAGGGGGGAGGGCTGGTGACGGCGTAGCCGTAGACCAGCCGCAGCCCCAGCCAGCAGAGGCCGAGCCCCAGGAGGGCGCCCGCTCCCACCAGGACGCCCGCCTCCGCCACGAGCTTGGCCGCGATGCGGCCACGGCTGGCGCCGAGGGCGACGCGCAGCGCCACTTCCCGGGTCCGCCCGGCGGCCCGCGCCAGGAGGAGGTTCGCCACGTTCGTGCAGGCCACGACGAGCACGAGGAGGACCGTGACCAGAAGCGTGTTGAAGACGAGCGTCATGTCGCTGGGCGGCTTGGAGAACTTCTCCACCCGGAAGTGCGCCCACTCCACGGTCTCCGGGTTCGCATCGTGGATGCGTTGGGCGATCCCGTTCAGCTCGGCGCTCGCTTCCTCGCGGGTCACCCCCGGTGCGAGGCGGCCGTAGACCTCGAGGTCGGTCCCCGTCCCTCGTGCAACCTCCAGGGGGTTCACGCGGGACGGCACCCACACGTCCTGCGTGTCGGGGAACTTGAACCCCTCGGGCATGACCCCGACCACCGTCGCCTGCTCCCCGTTCACCCGGAGCGTCCGTCCGAGGATGTCGGGGTCCGCGCCGAAGTCGTTCGTCCAGACGTGGTGACCGAGGAGGATGGCCAGGGGCGCCCCGGGCACGGCCTCCTCGGGGCGGAAGACCCGCCCGAGGACGGGTCGGACCTGGAGCGCCTCGAACGCGTTGGGCGTGATGAAGCCGCCGTTGTACCGCACCGGCTGGTCCCCTCCCACCAGGTTCACCGTGCCGTTGTGCACGGCGGCCAGGCCCGTCAGGCTCTTCTGCTCGGCCTGCAGGTCCACGTAGTCGTGCAGGCTGAGCCCTCGCCACGCGTCGGGGTCGGCGGGCTGGATCCAGGAGACCCGCAGGATCCGCTCCTCCTCGGGGAAGGGCAATCCCCGGTAGATCGCGCCGTAGACGAAGCTGAACATGAGGGCGTTCATCCCGATGCCCAGGCCCAGCGTCACGACGGCCACGAGGGTGAGGGCGGGGGACTTCCGGAGGCTCCGGAGCGCGAAGCGGATCTCGTCGACGACGGCGGACATGCGGATTCTCCTCCCATCCTCCCAACCCGAGGCCAGCTGACCTGCTGGTCTTCTCCCAGTGCCCTACGCTGTCAGGGACAGGTAAGTTGCGGGCCAGACGGCGGCTGACACTGGTCACACGCCTTGGCCCACCTCGTACATTGTGGCAGGCGCGGCGAACGGCCACGCTATGCTCCCAAACCCCACCGCAGCGATCGGAGTCCGGGTGATGCGACTGGGCAGGTCCGAATCACGGCGCGCCAGCGGGCCGTACCTCATCCTCGCCGTGACCGTCGGTGCCTTACTCTCCGGGGGGGGAGTGGGGGCCGTCCAGGCTCAGGCCACGCCTGCCGGAGCCCAGGCCACCGCCCGCCTGTCCGGTACGGTGGTGGACGTGCAGACCCTGGCCCCGGTCCCGACCGCGCGGGTCATCCTCGTCCACCCGGCTTCACAGGCGCACGTGGCGGTCGCCGAGTCGGACAGCGCGGGCGCCTTCGACCTGCCACCGGCACCCCACGGTGCCTACCTGTTCCGCGTCGAGCGGATCGGATACAAGCCGCTGTTGGACACCGTCAGCCTGCCCGTGCACGAGGGCGAGGACCTCACGGTCCGGATGGTGCCCGAGGCTTTGGACCTGGAGCCCCTCGTGGTGAGGGTGGCGCGGACCACCGCCTACTACATGAGGGACTTCGAGACGAGGCGTGTCAGCGGGAGCGGGATGTTCATCACCCGCGATCAGATCGAGCGGAGGCGGGCGAGGTCCACGTCGGAGCTGCTGCAGTCGCTGGGTGGAGTCCGGGTCGTCTACGGGACCCGGGGCGAGGCGGGACTGTTCGTCCGCGGGACGTGCCGGCCGAACGTGTACATCGACGGGGTCGCCATCCACCAGGCCGTGTCCATCGACATGGCCGCCGTTCCCGACGACATCGAGGGCATCGAGGTCCACTCGATGGCGACCATCCCTCCGCAGTATGCTCAGTTCAGCTCGTGCGCAGCGATCCTGGTCTGGACGCGCCCGGCGGTGCGGGGCGAGTCGAGGAAGGTCGCCAAGTGGAAGGTGCTCATGGCCGGGAGCATCGGGCTCGTGGTCTGGCTCCTGCTTCGCTGAGGTCGGGCCGTTCCGAGCCCGGCCGCTCCGGGTGTCCCCGAAGCAGGAAGGCCGCGGGGGCGAGTGCCCCCGCGGCCTTCGCGTGCGGTCGGAGCGAGCCTCTCGCTCAGCTCCTCTCGAGCTCGACCTGGGTGTTGAGCAGGTTGTTCTCCACGAACACGTTCACCGCATCGCCGATCTTCAGCGGGAGCTTGCTCGTCGCCACGCCGGCGGCCTCGCCGAGGAGCGACCACGCGGGTTCCCACGGGTAGAGCTGGATCTTCACGTCCCCCATGGCGGCGATGTCGCCGGGGATCTCCAGGATCTTGAAGTCGGACGTTGCGACCCGCCCCAGGTAGTGGGGCCTGCCGTGGGCGTCCTGCACGTACACCGTCACCGGCGAGGCGTGGTTGTTGACCACGCGCAGATCCACGGTGTTGTTCGCGGGCCCGAGCACGGGCGGCTCGGCCTTGACGGACGTGGCGCCTACCCCGAGCAGGGCGGCGGCGGCTACTGCGGCTACCAGCGTTCCCTTCCTCATCGTCATCCTCCCCTTTTCGTCCCCGCCTGCGCACCCAACGCTCCGGGCGACGCGCAGGCATCCCATTCAACCCCTCACGTTCATATAGACGAGGGAATCGGGAAAAAGGTTTCCTGGGGTCGTCGTGGGGGGGGCGGCGCGGCCCCCCGCAGAGGCCCGCAGAGGCCCTCTGGCGCGCCCGGGGGCGAACAGACCACGCTCCCCCGGGAGGACCCGTGCAGGGGCGCGTGGCGGCCTTCCGGGCTCCTCCGCGGACCAGCCGCGGCAGCCCCGCTCCCCTCAGGCGTCCGCCCGCCCCTTCCCCCCGCAACAGCTCTTGAACTTCCTCCCGCTTCCGCACGGGCAGGGGTCGTTGCGGCCGGCCCGGGCCAGCGCCTCCGCCCGGTCCCGCTCCGCCACCATGCGCATGACCTCGGCCGGGGGTCGGCCCCGTTCGAGGAGCTGCGCCATCGCCTGGAACCAGGGCGCCGTGCGCGTGAAGAACGCCTTGTATCCCTCGCACAGCCAATTGAGCCCTGGCTCCCCGTCGGGAGCGGCGATGAAGCGGTGCTTGGGGCACTCGCCGTTGCAGAGGAAGCGCACCTCGCACTCCCGGCAATACCGGGGGAGCGCGTCCAGCTTCGCCCGGCCGAAGGCGGCCTGGGCCGGTCCCCCCGCCAGCTCGGCGAGCGGCGTCTCCAGGATGCTCCCCAGGCGGTAGGCCGGGTACACATAGTGGTCGCATGAGAACAGGCTTCCGTCGTGCTCCAGGACCAGGGCGTCGCCGCACGTCTCCCGGAAGACGCAGAGGGGCGGCTCCATCCCGGTCCAGCCCGCGAGCGTGACGTCGAAGAGCTGGACGAAGACGCGGCCCACGTCGTTCCTCACCCACTCGTCGAACACGGACAACAGGAAGGCCCCGTACGCGGCGCCGGAGACGGTTTCGGGGGTGACCGCGGCCGACTCACCGGCCGGGGAGGGCGCCGTGGCCCCGCCGGGGAGGGCGGGCGGCAGCGCCAGGTCGAGCCCCAGCGCCCTGGCCGCAGCGTCGGGACGGCGCTCCACCAGGGGGATGAACTGGAGGTGGGTGGAGCCCGCCTCCTTCAGGAAGCGGTAGACGTCCAGGGGGCGGCCCGCGTTCACGCTGCTCACCACGGTGAGGGTGTTGAACTCCGTGCCGTGCCTCCGCAGGAGATCGAGGGTCCGCATGACCTTCGTGAACGTGGCGTGGGCGCCCTTGTCCGGACGGACGGCGTCGTGGAGACGCTCCGGCCCGTCCAGGGAGAGCCCCACCAGGAAGCCCTCCTCGGCGAGGAAGGCGCACCAGGCGTCGTCCAGGAGCGTGCCGTTGGTCTGGAGCGCGTTGGAGACCTTTCGGCCGCCTGCGTGCTCACGCTGGATCCGGACCACCTCGCGGAAGAAGTCCAGACCCAGGAGGGTGGGCTCGCCCCCCTGCCAGGTGAAGTCCACCTCGGGGCCGGGCTGGGCGGCGAGGTGCTGGCGCACGAAGGCTTCGAGGACCGCCCCGGGCATGCGGAACGTCTCGCCCGCCGGGTAGAGCCGCTCCTTCTCCAGGTAGTAGCAGTAGCGGCAAGCCAGGTTGCAGAGCGCCCCCGTGGGCTTGGCCATGACGTGGAAGGGGGCGGGGCTCATGGGGGGAAACTCAGCCCTGCCGCCACACGTGTCCACCCGGCCGGTTCCTGTCCCCTCCGGGGGGGCCGGACGTCAGCCCTTGGCCGGCTCCGTGCGCACGAAGACGTTGGAGGATGCGGCGAAGAACGGCGTCTTCGGCTGGCTGACGAGGCGCAACTCCAGAAGGCGGCCGCCGTCGCTCAGGCGCGTGAGCACCTTGACCACTTCGGCTTCGCCTTCGACGCAGCGCACGATCTCTCCCACCTGCGGAAGGCGCCCGACCGCGAGCTCCCACCCCGGGACCTCGACGGTCTCGATGCGGAGGCTCTCGCGGCGGATGCGGGCCGTGTTGTACGGAAGCAAGGCTTCAACGCCTCCGGTGCTTGGGTGGGGGCGTGGCCGGTCCACCGCCCACCTTGTGGCGGTAGGTGATCCGCCCGCGGTTCATGTCGTAGGGGGACAGCTCCAGGGTGACCATGTCCCCCACGAGCACGCGGATGCGGAACTTGGACATCTTCCCGGCCGCGTAGGCCAGCACCACGTGGTCGTTCTGCAGCTTGACCCGGAAGTTCTGGTCGGCCAGCACCTCGGTGACGAGCCCTTCGACCTCGATCGCTTCCTGTTTGGCCATGGTAGCCCCCGCCGGACACGGGGCCCGGAAAAGAAAAGAAGACGCCGACAGCAGCACCGCGGGAGTGCTCGCCGCCAGCGTCGTGCACGGAGGTCCTGGACCACCGCTGTCCTACAAGGTTAACGGAATTTGCCCTCGGACGGCAGGTCGCAGGGCGTCGTGGCGTCACGGTCTGGGCGAGCGCAGATTCCCGCGAGGTTCGCAGACTGGCTCAGGAGCAGAGAGATGCCCGACCCCCGCATCACCCGCCGGCGCTTCATCCAGGAGGCCGGCGTCGGCGCGGCCGCGCTCGCCATGCTTCCCCGGCTGACCGCGTGCGCCGCGCCGCGTGCGTCCCGGCCGAATATCCTGTTCATCATGTCCGACGACCACGCCTACCAGGCCATCTCGGCGTATGGGGGCGGGCTCAACGTCACACCCAGCATCGACCGGCTGGCCGAGGAGGGCGTGCGCTTCACGCGGAGCTTCGTCACCAACTCCATCTGCGGTCCGAGCCGCGCGGTGCTGCTCACGGGGAAGTACAGCCACGTGAACGGCTTCAAGGACAACTACTCCTCGTTCGACGGCGCCCAGGAGACGTTCCCGAAGATCCTGCAGCGGGCGGGCTACGCGACCGCGGTCTTCGGCAAGTGGCACCTGGAGAGCGACCCCACCGGGTTCGACTACTGGAACATCCTCCCCGGGCAGGGCCACTACTACAACCCCGACTTCATCCGGATGGGCCAGACGGTGCAGCGGCACGGCTACGTCACCGACCTGATCACCGACGACTGCCTGGACTGGCTCGCCAACCGGGACCTGGACAAGCCCTTCTGCGCGCTCCTGCACCACAAGGCGCCGCACCGGAACTGGATGCCGAACCTGCCCCACCTCGCCCTCTATCAGGACGAGGTGATCCCGGAGCCGGAGACGCTCTTCGACGACTACGCCACCCGCAGCGAAGCCGCGCGGACGCAGATCATGAACGTCGGCTCCGACCTGACGCTGTCGTACGACCTGAAGGTGGACCCGGAGACCACGACGCAACTGGCTCCCGATGAGCTCCACCGGGACCTCTGGCTGGAGCACTACGGCCGCCTCGACGAGGAGCAGAAGCGGACCTGGGACGAGGCCTACCGTGCGCGCAGCGAGGAGGTTCTGCGCCTGAACCCCCAGGGCGACGACCTGACGCGCTGGAAGTACCAGCAGTACCTGAAGGACTACCTGCGCTGCATCGCGTCGGTGGACGAGAACGTCGGCCGGGTGATGGATTTCCTGGAGGACGCGGGGCTCGCGGAAGACACCGTGGTGGTCTACACGTCCGACCAGGGGTTCTACCTGGGCGAGCACGGCTGGTTCGACAAGCGCTTCATGTACGAGGAGTCGCTGCGCATGCCCCTCATCGTACGCTTCCCGGCGGAGATCGCGCCCCGGGTGGCCGACGACATGGTCTTGAACCTCGACTTCGCGCCCACGTTCCTGGACTACGCCGGAGTGCCCATCCCCGCGGAGATGCAGGGCGAGTCCATGCGCCCGGTGCTGGCGGGGCGTACGCCGCCGGATTGGGGCCGCTCCGTCTACTACCACTACTACGAGTATCCCGGGAGCCCGCTCATCAAGCGCCACTACGGCGTGCGCACGGAGCGCTACAAGCTCATCCGCTTCTACTTCGACATCGAGGCGTGGGAGCTGTACGACCTGGAGAAGGATCCCCAGGAGCTCCACAACGTCTACGACGACCCGAGCTACGCGGCGGTGGTGGTGGAGATGAAGGCGGAGCTGGAGCGGCTCAGGATCCAGTACGGGGACACGGAGGGCTGAGCGCCCGGCGGCCCCCGCCTACCCCCGCATCCCCAGGATCATCCCCCCGACGTAGGGGACGAGCCACACGCACCACACCACCAGGCTGTAGCGGTGGAAGCGGCGCAGGAGCGCCTCATCGCCCCGGCGCACGACGCGGGTGGCCCACACGGCGTGGCCCAGCATGAGCCAGAGTGCGATCTGCCCCGTGATGGTGTGGCTGCTGGCCCAGTTGAAGCCGGGGCTCATGAGCTCCATGGCGCCGGTGCCGGTCACGTCGAAGAAGAACCCGGTCCAGAACGCGGCCACGTGCCAGGGGAGCAGGTAGCGCCGGACGTGCTCGGCCCACACCCCGATGGAATAGAAGACCAGCGCGAGGGTGATGAGGACGACGGAGGCGAGCTGGAGTCCCGTCAAACGCTCGCCCCCACCCCCGCCGTGGAGGTCCCGGCCCTACTTGCCCAGGCCGCGGGTGGTGTCTACCTGCCGGCCGCACATGGTGCCCTTGATGGTGAAGAGCTGCTTCGCCGGATCCCAGGTCTGCTTGATGTCCACGGCGCAGGTGGCGGTCCTGTCCCCCACCTTCGTGGTGGTGGAGCCCACGGTGGCGCTGGTCCAGGAGAGGAGCGTGCGCTGGCCGCCCCGGGTCTCGGGGAGCTGGTAGGACGACGTGCCCGACGCGGTGACGCTCCCGTCCACGACGGCGGTAGCCGTCTTGTCCCCCCGGGTCCTGGTGACGGCGCACGCGGCGTGGGTGTGGGTGTTGGTCCACTTCGTGGAAACCACCCGGGTCTCCTGGTTCGTCGAGGACTCGCCGGAGCCGTTCACGCTGATGGAGCCGCCCGCCGGGCACGGAGCCGTCCGGGTGAAGCTCCTCGTGCCCGTAGCCGAGGCCAGGTTGGCCATGGCCACCGAGAGAGCATCCGCGTCGAACATGAACGACGCGATGGCCTCGGCGTCCTCCGACGCCATCTCCGGATCGCCGGGGCCGGTGCCGACGTCGCATCCGGTGAATACCATCATGGAGCCGATGGTGATGAAGGCGAGCAGTCCACGGAGCCGAGTCGTGCCGTTCATGATCCCTCCTCCTTTGCAGTGCCGAATACTAAGATCGCGCCTCCGCTGCGGCCAGGGATGCGGTGGGCCGGGCCGCCGGGGCGCCCCCGATGTCAGCGCGGCACCTCGAGCACGGCTCGCGCCGACCCGAAGGGGTGCGCCCGGGTGAAGACCTCCAGCGTGAGCGCCCCGGCTTCCAGCCACGCCCGCAGGTTGGGCGTGAGCAGCTCGGTGCCTGTGGCCCGGAGCACGCCCGGGCCGGCCAGGCGGAGCACCACGGAGCGCCTTCCTTCCGCGTCCTTGCGCCGCAGGGCGACGGCGTGGAGCTCGTCCGCGGGGACGCCGCTCACCGCCACGTCCCAGTCGAGCGTGCCCCGGGTCGGGTCGAAGGTGAGACGGGCTTCGGCCCGGTCGGGCCCGGCGCCGGCAGCCGTGGCGGTCCACGAGCGGGGCGGGGGCGCGTGGCCGTCCACCAGAGGAGGCGTTGTCGGCGGCGCGCGCCGATTCCCGGCGGCCCGCTCGTAGGCGTACGCCAGCCCCACCAGGCGGGTGTCGTCGAAGGCGCGCCCCAGGATCTCCATCCCCATCGGGAGCCCCGTGGGCGTGAACCCGGCGGGGACCGTGATGGCGGGGAGCCCCGACTGGGCGGAGAGACCGCAGGTGGAGCCCCGCTGGGCGTCGGGGTTGATGCTGGGCGCCACGTTCATGGTCGGGTAGACCAGAGCGTCGAGCCGCGCCGAGTCCAGCGCGGCGGTGGTGGCCGCCCGAAGCCGCTCCCCGGCCTCCACGGCGCGGGCGTATGCCGCCGAGTCGAGGGGCGTGGCGTTGCGCGTGCGCAGGCGAGCGATGAGTGCCTCGTGCACCGTGCCCTCGGCCAGGAGAAGCCCCAGCGAGTTCGCCGGTGCGCCGGGCACGCCGGCCAGGTACGCCAGGATGTCCGGTCGCATCTCGTGAGCGATGCGCCCCGAGCGCGCGATGAGCGAGTCCAGGTCGGGAATCACCACCGTCGCCGTGTCGGCGCCCAGCTCCACCATCTTCGCCAATGCCGCGCGCACCAACGGGGCCCCGTCGTTCTCGCCGGAGCCCCCGAAGAGTCCGCGGAGGATCCCGATGCGGGTGCCCTTCAGGGCGCCGGCGTCGAGGGCGCCGGCGAACGAGATGGGGGCGCGACCCTCCCATGCTTCCGTGGCGGGGTCAGCGGGGTCGGGGCCCACCGTGGCGTCCAGCCCGACGGCCAGGTCGGCGACGCTCCGCGCCAGCGGGCCCCCGACATCCTGCGAGTGGGCCAGGGGGATGATGCCGTCGATGCTCGACAACCCTTTGGTCGGACGCAGCCCCACCAGGTTGTTGTGCGAGGCCGGGATGCGGATGGAGCCGCACGTGTCCGTGCCCCATCCCAGGGCGGCGAAGCTGGCCGCGATGGCGGCGCCCGTGCCTCCGCTGGAGCCACCCGGGTTGCGGGTGAGGTCGTAGGGGTTGAGGGTCTGCCCGCCCAGCGACGCGATGGTCGTGATCCCCGAGGCGAGCTCGTGCATGTTCGCCTTGCCGATGAAGACGGCCCCGGCCTCCCGGAGCTTCCGGACCTGGGTGGCGTCGTCGGGCGGCATCATCCCCGCCAGCCCCAGCGAGCCGGCGGTGGTGGGCATCCCGGCCAGGTCGTAGTTGTCCTTGAGGATGACGGGGATCCCGTGGAGCGGTCCCCTGGGGCCCTTCAGCGCCCGCTCCCGGTCCAGCGCCTCCGCCTCCGCCAGGGCGTTCGGGTTGAGCCGGATCATGGCGTTCAGGCGCGGACCGGCCTGGTCATAGGCCTGGATGCGCGAGAGATACGCGGCGGTGATCTCGACGGACGTGGTGCGCCCGGAGGCCATCCACTCCTGAAGCTGCGTGACCGAGGCTTCGGTCACCTCGACCTGGGAGGACGCGGGGGCCGGGGTGGGGAAGACGAGGCAGGCGGTGAGGACTGCTGCGCGAACGAAGGCGCGGAGAGCCGGAACCGATGTCATCACGGGAGTTCCCATCGAGGTGGACGGATGCGCGGCAAGATACCCGGGCGCCCGGCCGGCGTACACGCGTCCGGGTCCCGGCTCCCTGTCGTGGCGCCGCCTACTCCCCCAATCCCCGCCCCGGGCTGATCCCCGAGAGGAAGTCGTGAACCGGGAGGCAGCGCACGCCGTCTACCACGAGGCGGTCGCTCCCGCGGTACGCCAGGATGGGCTCGCACTCCGGGTAGTCCTCCCGCAATGCTTTGAGCGATCGCACGTCCTCGCGGCGCACCGTCCGGGCGTTCTTGACCTCCAGGGCCCAGAACCCGTCCGGTCCGTACACCACGAAGTCCACCTCCACGCCGGAGCGCGTCCGCCAGTAGGCGAGTTGGAAGGTGTCACCCGAGTACGCGATCCACGCGCGCAGGTGCTGGGCCACGAGCCCTTCCAGGGCCGCGCCCTCGATTTCGTGCGGGCGGTCGAGGGGGCCGGCGGGACGCAGGGAGCGGAAGACACCGGCGTCGAACAGGTACAGCTTCGGATGGGCCACGGTGGCCCGCTTGGCACGGCGCGTGAACACAGGCACGCGCCACGCCAGGAGGAGATCCTCCAGGATGGCCAGGTACCCCTCCACGGTCTTGCGGCTGACTTGCGCGTCCCTGGCGACGTTGCTCACGTTGAGCACGGACGCGTGGGAGAAGCTCACCACCTCGAGGAATCGGGCGAAGCTCCCGACGTTGCGCACCATCCCCTCGGCCTGGACCTCCTGCTCGAGGTAGAGTGTCGCGTACGCGGCGAGCACATCGGCCGGGTCGGATGCGGTCACCACCAGGGGCACCAGGCCGTGGGCCAGGGCGTCCTTCAGGTCGAAGGCGGGAAGCTCCGCCGCCAGGAACGGGTGCATGGTGCGGAGCACTGCCCGCCCCGCCAGGAGGTCGGTGCCGCCGCGGCGCAGCTTCCGCGCGCTGGAGCCGGTAAGCACGAAGCGCCGCCGATCCTCCGACTCCATGAGGTCATGCACGACGGAGAGGAGTTCGGGTACACGCTGCACCTCGTCGAGGACGACGTCGGTCCGCTCGGGGTTCCCCCGCACGAGGTCGACCAGCCGCTCGGGCCGCGCACTCAACTCACGGTAGACGGCGGGCCGAAGCAGGTTGACCACGAGGGCATCGGGAAGCGCCTCACGGAGCCAGGTGGTCTTCCCTGTGCCGCGGGGGCCGAAGAGGAAGAAGCTCCCCTCGGGAGGTCGGAAGAATCGCCTTATCGTTGCCATATCAGGTCGCAATATGGCGATAGTGGCGCCGAAACGAAAGGGCTCTCAGCTCCCGTCCTTCAGCTTCATCAGCTCCTGGAAGGGCGGGTAGTCCTTGATGGGGGCCCAGTACCAATAGAGCGGCTCATCCGGCACCAGCCGCCAGCCGCCGTTCAGCGCGTCGCGCAGCATGGCCACCGCCTCGGCCTGGCGGCCGAGGAGCGAGAGGAGCTGCGCGCCGTAGTAGCGGGGCTGGCCATGAATCGTCCATGTGCCGACGAATGCGGCCAGGGACAGGGTGCGTGCGGAGTCCACGAGGGCCAGCACGCCCGTGGTGTCCCCCATGAGGATGCGGTAGCGCGCTCCGAGGATGCGAAGGCCGAGTCCTTGTGCGCCCCGGCGCCTGGAGTCGTCGTCGTAGGATTGCCATACCGCCTCGTAGTCACCCAGGACCTTCAAGCTGGCCCGGAGGATGTTGCGGCCACCCGACGCCTCCCGCGCGGAGTCGGGCCATTGATTGACGCCCGCGACCGCCCGCTGGGCGAATGTCCGCGCGGGTTCCGCGAACCCGTGTCGGGACAGCTCCAGCGCGGCACTGTTCGAGAGTTGTTCGGGAGCTCCCCGTGTCTCCAGCCTGTAGCTCTCGTTGACGATGCGCTCGATCTCGTCCGCGCGCCCGAGGGCAGCGAGAGCGCTGACCTCTCTGCCCCAATGCTGAATTGCCGTCGGCTCCCGGGCCTTCGCGGCCCGGGCCAGCGCCAGCTCCTCCTCGAACCGGCCCCGCATGTGGTAGGCCTGCCCCGCGACGTTGTCCCAGGCCTGCCACTCGGCGCCGAACGCCGTCGCCGTGTCGCGGAGCGCGTAGTACCGCAGCGCCTCCTCGGGTCGGCGGTCATTCAAGGCGGCCTGGGAGGCCTCGAACGCCCAGCCGGCGTCGGCCTCGTAGAGCGCCAGGGCCGCGCGGTAGCGCGACTCGGGCGAACCCACGTATCCCTGGACCCAGTTCAGCGTCAGGGCATCCAGCGGATAAAGGCGCTCGCGTCGCGCCTCCAGCCAGGGGAGCACCGAGTCGCGTGCCTGCGGACGAATAATTTCCGAGTAGTAGCGGGCGAGCCAGAGCGGACCCGGAAGCCAGGTGGAGTCCCGCAAGCAGGCCTCCTGAAGTAGGGGGACGGCTGCCACTCGCTGCTCCCTGCGCCACAGCTCGTTCGCCCGCAGAGCCAGGCGCAGCACGTCCAGGCTTGGAGGGGGCTGGTATCCCCCGGGGTTCTGCAGGTGCTCAGTGGCGGGACTCACGTACCAGCCCACCGCCCCCAGCACCCGCTTCTGGATCGCGTCCAGCGCCTGCGTCGGGTTCGAGGCCGAGCCGTACTCCGGGCCCAGCGTCCACAACGTCTGCAGATCCGAGCCCCGAACGACCTGCGCCTGCACCTCGACCTGATCACCCCGCTGCGCGATGGTGCCGACCACAAGCGTCGCCGCGCCCGTCTCCCGCAGCACCCGCCGGCCCAGACGCTCCGTGAACGGCTTGCCGCCGCCCTCCGGCCGGTACTTCACGACCCCGCCCAAACTCGCTCCCTCGATAGCCGCCGTGATCCGGTCCGCAGCCTGTATCCCAAGGGAAGCGAGGGCCGCGTCTCCGCCCTGCACCTCGAACGGCAACACCACCACCGGCTGACGTACCTTCGCGTCCGGCAGCGGACCACCCTGAGTAAGCAGCGCCCAGGCGCCAAGTGCGACCAGCCCCACTGTAGCCATGCCTGCCGCCGCGAGCCCCACCTTCCTGCCTCTCCCGCGGACCCGCACCGGCTGCGTCTCTGCCGGCGTCAGCCCCCCGCTCGGCGTCGAGAGCCCCTCCAACACCCCCAGTAGCTCCTCCGCCCGCTGCGGCCGGTCCGCCGGTTTCTTCTCCAGGCACTTCATGACCATGGCGGCCAGAGCCGGCGGGATCGTCCCCCGCCGCTCCGTCACAGCCACCGGCGCCTCCGTCAGGTGCGCCGCCATCATCGCCTGTGCCGTCGTCCTCACGAACGGCGGCTCCCCGGTCAGCATCTCGTACGCCACCACCCCGAGCGCGTAGATGTCCGCCCGGTGGTCCGTCAGCGGATCCGCAGCTGCCTGCTCCGGGGCCATGTACGTCGGCGTCCCCAGCGCCACCCCCTTCGTCGTGAGATGCTGCTGGCCCGTGGCCTCGCTCACCGCCTTCGCCACCCCGAAGTCCGCCACCAGCGCGTGGCGCCCGGTGAGCATGATGTTCTCGGGCTTCAGGTCCCGGTGCACCACGCCCTTGGCGTGCGCCGCTGCCATGGCATCGGCTACGTCCCGGAGAATCCGCGCCGCCTCCCCCACTGGAAGCTCCCGCTCGCGGAGGAGCCGCTGCCGCACGGTCTGCCCCTCCACGTACGGCATCACGTAGTAGAGGAACCCGTCGGCCTCGCCCGAGTCGTGGAGCGGGAGGATGTGGGGGTGCTGCAGGTTGGCGGCGATGTCCACCTCGCGCAGGAACCGCTCCGGACCGATCGTTGCCGCCAGCTCTGGCCGGAGCACCTTCACAGCCACTTCCCGATGGTGCTTCAGGTCCTGGGCCAGCCAGACGGTGGCCATGCCTCCGGAGCCCAGCTCACGCTCGAAGGCGTAGCGATCCTTCAGCGCGTCCTTCAGACGATCGAGGGGCTCGATCATGGACTCGCGCTCCACGGCGGGAAGCGCCCGCGGCGGGCCGGAGCGTCCGGCGGCGCGGCGCTCTATGGAGGCGCCCCGCGCCCGAAACGATGATGCCCACAGGGATCGGGGGCCCCGGGGGCCGTGGCAAGGAGGGGCTCAGGCCCCCATCCACGCGCTCGTGATCGGCTCGCCCGGCCGGATCCGCTTCAGCGCCTGTGAGTTCTCTAAAGTCTGTCGCTGATTCTCTCTAAATTCTGTCGCGTCGGGGCATCCCCAAGGATAGGATGTGCGCCTTCTACCTGGAGGCGCGGGAGGATGCTCAGGATGATCGACCGACACGCAGTACAGGCGGTACTGGAAGCGGGCAAGAGCAGCGCGGACGTGGCCCAGCAGTTCGGGGTCTCACAGCGCACGGTGCAGCGGATCGCGACCGAAGGGCCGATCCAGAGCGCGGACGACGGGGAGGCCCGTCGGGCGTTGAAGGTGGGCAGGCCTCGGGTCCCGGGAGAAGTGAAGGAGCGCCTGGCAGCACTGCTGGCCGAGGACCCGGAGGCGCCGCCTCTGGAGTTGCTACGGCTCCTTCGGGAGGGCGGCAAGGCGCTGGGGACGAGCACGTTCTACCGGCTCCATGCCTCGGTGCGTGAGACGCTGCCCGTGGAGCTGATGGTCCGCTTCGAAGGCGTGGCCGGGGAGTTCGCGCAGTTCGACTTCGGGCAGGTGGACATCCGGCTCCGGAGTGGCGGCAAGAAGCGTATCCATTTTGCCGCCTACCGGCTGAAGTACTCGCGATGGATCCACGTGGTGGTGGTGCCGGACGAGCGGGTAGAGTCGCTGGTCCGGGCGCTGCTTGCCTCCTTCGCCGCCTCGGGCGGGGTGCCGCTACGCGTGGTGTTCGACCGGCCCAAGACGGTGGTGGTCGGCCAGGACGGGGACCGGCCGATCTGGAACACGACGCTGGGCCAGACGGCCATCGACCTCGGGTTCGCCATCGAGTTGTGCGCGCCGAGGAGCCCGGAACAAAAGGGTTCCGTCGAGAACCTGGTTGGATTCGTGAAGGGGAGTTTCTTCCGCGCCCGACGGTTCGAGAACGCGGACGAGGATGTGGTTGCCCAGCTCCAGGACTGGCTCGTGCTGGTCAACGAGGAGCGCCCGAGCCGGGCGACCCGCCAGATCCCCCGGGAACGGCTCGCAGTCGAAGTGGCACGGATGCGGCCTCTGGCGGTGCGGCCCGAGGAGTATGGCCTGCGCTTCCCCGTCCGAGTGGGTCCGACTGCGCTCGTGGACTTCGAGGGCATCCGCTACGCCATGCCTGCGGGGGCGTGCGGGATCCCGGCCACGCTCGTCCTCCTCCCCGACCGCGTGCGCATCACCACCGCCGGCGGACGGTTCGAGGCCGCCCACCCGCGCTTCCCCCTCGTGGGCAAGACCAGCTACCTCACCGGCCAGCGTGCTGAGCAGCTCGCGGCGGTCGCCGGAGCCCGCAAGCGGCTCTACTTCATGCGCGAGCGCATTCTCGAGCTGGGTCCCGTCGGCGAGGCCTATCTCACCGAACTCATCCACGCCCGGCCGTTCACCTGGAAGGGGGACGTGGAACGCCTCTTCGCCCTCCTCGAGGAGCTCGGCGAGGCCGCCTTCCTCCGCCTCCTCCAGCGGGCCCACTTCCAACGCCTCTGGGGCGCTAAGTACGTACTCGGCCTGAGGAGCCAGGAGGTGGCCCTGTGAACGACCTCGACGCCATGCTCCAGCGCCTCCACCTGCCCACCGTGCGCCGGCTCTGGGGCGAGCTGGCCCGCCGCGCCGAGTCCGAGGGCATGAGCTACCGCGACTTCCTCCAGATCCTCTTCGCCGAGGAGATCGCCCACCGCGCTCAGACCCGGATCATGCGCTCCGTACACAAAGCCCACTTCCCATTCCTGCGCACCATCGAGGAGTTCGACTTCACGTTCCAGACCTCACTCCGCCTCAAGATGCTCGGCAGCTACCTCGGCCCTGAGCTGGTCACCGAGGGTAGGAACCTTGTGCTGTCCGGGCCCACCGGAACCGGCAAGACCCACCTCGCCATCGCCGTCGCCTACCGCGCCATCCAGAACGGATTTGAGGCCCGCTTCGTTCAGGCCGATGTCCTCATAGGCGAGCTGTCTCACGCCGCTCGCCTTGGCACCATCGATCACGCCCTCGTACCCTACCTCCACCCGCATGTCCTGGTGGTCGACGAGCTCGGCTATCTCTCCCACGTCGAGGATGCAGCCAACGTCCTCTACAGGGTGGTCAACGACCGCTACCTCAGGAGCCGACCCCTCCTCATCACCACCAACAAGCCCCTGGCGGCACTCGGACGTGTCCTCCATGATGGCGACCTCGCCGAGGCCATCCTCGACCGCGTTCTGGAGCGCGGCGCCCACTTCCAGATGCGTGGCAGGTCCTACCGGACCCGCCACCTCAAAGACTCCACCCCCAACCCCCCGGAGGAGGAATCCGCAGCCTGATCGACGCGCCCCGAGGCGACATAGTTTAGAGAAGAACCGCGTCAGAGTTCAGGGAACGCACA
>DATIKQ010000004.1:0-14217 GCA_035477395.1 Longimicrobiales bacterium | reverse complement strand
GACCGATATTCTCTTCACCGGAAAGGCCTCTTCTGTTGGAGCCGTGACTCTTCGCTGAACCACGCTAACTCCAACAAAGATAAGCCTTTCCGGTTCTTCGTTTTGGGCCACCCTCCACCATCACGCTTGGTGAGGGTCTAGGCCCTCGCCGCGCGATCGGCACCTGTCCCGGCGACGCCGGTGGGCTTGTCCCAGCCGGGGAACCGCCTCCGCAGGCCGCGGGTCTGGCGACAGGGGGCTCAGCCACACTGACCGAATGCCGCCACTCACCCGGCCATTCTGGCCGAGCCTTGGCGGTCTGGCCGTGTCCGCGAAGGGGAAGACCCTTGCACGCCAGCGCATCCGAGGCACCGGTGGGGTGGCACCTCTCTTGCAATCAAGAATTGATCTGGAAGAGCCGCACCCACCCGGAGCGGCCTTGCCTATGTCATAATCGGTCTGATTCTCCTTGCTGGAGACAGGCACATCCTTTAAGTTTAGGGATATCTCCCCCCAGGAGTCTCTTGATGAACGGAATCTTCAAGTGGAGCCAGGTATCTGGCCCCCTTCTTCTCGGTGTGGCGGTAGCACTGGCTGGGTGCGAGGCGCCCACCGCGCCGGCCGCCAGTGCGCCTATGCTGGCCGAGCAGGCACCCTCCCTGGCCAAGACGGACGGCGTGCGGCCGTCCGTCACTCCTGATTGCGGGGGCACGACAGTGCCCGATGGCCGCGCACTTTGCCTGGCCGACGTCAACGTCAAGCATGGAAACGCCAGCGGCCTCCCGGTCAACCTCACGGGCGTGAGGAACGGGAAGAACAACGGCGCCGAGCTGACCGTGTCCGTGCTCGGGACCACCAAGTTCGACCTCTCCAAGGTGGACCTGGGCAGCCTCAGGCTGGGCGACGCCGGGACGAACCCGCCCGAGACGCCCCTGACCGTTCTCAAGAGCGGCAAGTACCAGGCGAGCATCGTGGACCTGAACGGGGACGGGATCCTCGATCTCATGCTCCACTTCAACCTCGCCACCATGGTGGCCAAGGGCGACATCTCGGAGAGCACAACCAAGTTGTGCCTCTACGGAGAGGGCCCGGGGTACGTGCTGAACGGGTGCGGGATCGGGGGTGGTACCGGGAGCGGCGGCGGCGATCCCTATGAGGGGCTGCGCAAGTGCAGTGAAGACGGAATCGTCGTGGATAGGCAGAAGCCAGGGACCCGCTGTGTGGTGATCCAACGCTACGCGGCTCAGGATCTGACTGCAGGACTGGAGGCGGTGGTGGTGCAGTATGAGAATCCCCTGCTGCCCAGGGGAATCCTCATCTCCGACCCGAACCAGGCATACCCGGGGTGGATGACCACCTCGGCCGCCGATCTCCTGGCGAACCCCGCCATTCGCGCGCCCCTGACTGACGGGCAGCCCGTCACCGGAGATGTCCGGTGGAGTTCCCAGCGGCTACCGCTCGGGACCGACAATACGAACGGGGCGGTCTTCTTGGGCCCCGTCTGCCGCCTCACCCCCTCTGCGTACCGCTGGTGGAACAAGAACGTGCTCCTCGTCAGGGAGGACATCTCCATCCCCGCTGGTGCCACCAACGTCAGAGTGGAGTTCGTCGTGGATGACCGTGCCCGACTCTACTTCAATACGAAGGAGTTGACGTCGGATTGGGTCCCCGGCGTCACCAACGGGGGCTGCGTCAACTATGACCAACCCAAGACGGAGTCGGTGGCCGACAGAGACCTCTCGGCGGATGGGGTCAACAGATTCGGTATCTGGGCGGATGACTATGGTGGCTACGTCAACTATCTCGACTTCCGGGTCTTGGCGGACGTGCCCATCTACCCGTAAGTCTCAGATCGCCTACCGCATCGGCCACGATCGAAGGGCCGGCCCCACCCGGGGCCGGCCCTTCTCCGTTTCGGCTCAGGGAGCCACCTCTGCCGGAGGGGGGCGGGTCTCTTCCGACGTCGCCACCAGGACCGTCCCCACCAGGTTGCCCATGACGTTCACGGTGGTGTTCCCCATGTCGATGAGCCGGTAGATCCCCCCCACCACGACGGCCAGCTCCAGGGGGAGCTTGAACGCCTCCACCATGATGAGGGCGACCACGAACCCCCCTCCCGGGATCCCGCCGGAGCCGGCGGAGAGGAGCCCTCCCATGAGCACGATGGTGAGCAGGTCCCCGGTGGAAAGAGGAACGCCGGCGGCCTGGGCGGTGAGCACCACCACCGCGGCCAGCATCACCGCCGTGCCGTCCTTGTTCATCTGGATCCCCAGGGGGAGGGTGAACGAGTGGACGGAGCGGGGAACGCCCAGCTTGTCCGCGCCCTCCATGGCCAGGGGCAGCGAGGCCAGGCTCGACGTGGTGGCCACGGTGGTGGCCCACACCGTCCCCGTCTCCCTCAGGAATGCGACGGGTCCGCGGGGGGTGAAGAGCGCGAGGAGCACGAGGTACAGCGCCACCATGAGGAGGTGCGCCGCGGTGACCCCGGCCACGAAGCGCGCCATGGGCCCCAGCAACTCGGCGCCGTACCGCCCCACCGTGACTGCCATGAGCGCGGCGATCCCGTAGGGCGCGACCTTGAGGATCAGGTCCACCACCTTGCGGAGGAGCTCCGCCAGGTCGGCGTACGCTCCCCTGAGCCGATCCCGGGGCGCGTCCGGGAGGTGGAGGGTGGCCACGCCCAGGATGAGCGCCAGCACCACCACCTGCGCCACGTTCCCCTCGGCGAACGCCTTGAACGCGTTGGCGGGCACGAGCCCCAGGAGCACGTCCAGGAAGGACGGCGCCTCGGCCACCTCCGGCGCGCTCCCACCCCGGAGCGTCATCCCCACGCCCGGTCGCAGCACGAGCATGGCCCCGATCCCCAGCGAGAGCGCCACCAGCTTCGTGGCGACGAACCAGCCCGCGATCTTCCCCGTGAGCCTCCCGAGCGCGCCCAGGTCCGTGAGTGCCGTCACCCCGGCCAGGAGGTTGAAGAAGACCAGGGGGACGGCGGCGAGGACGAGGAAGCGGATGAAGAGGTCACCCACCGGCTCCACCACGGTGGCCCGCTCCCCCACCATCGCCCCGGCCACCGCTCCCACCACCATCCCGAGGAGGATGCGGGTTCCCAGGCCCATGCGTGGGCGCGGATCGGTCATGCCACGCCGCCTCTCGCTTCCACCCAGGCGCGCACCAGGGCCAGGAACCGGTCCACGTCCGACACGTCGTTGTAGAGCCCCAGCGACATCCGGAGCACGCCCTTGCGGATGGAGAGCTTGACCCCGTTCGCTGTGAGGTGGCGGTGGAGGTCGTTCATCACCGGGTCGTCGGCGGTGTCGTGGTGGCCGCCCCCGCTCTTCCCGACCGCGACGATGTGCCCCAGATGGGGTCCCGGCGCGCCCCCCGCCACCGGGAGCCCCAGCTCGAGGAGCCCTTCCACGAGCCTCGCGGTGAGCGCGCGCAGGTGGGCTTCGATGCGGTCGCTGCCGATGGACGCGAGGAGCTCGAGGGAGGCCTCGGCGGCCTGGGCTCCCAGGTAGTTGTAGTTCCCCAGGTCGAAGCGCCGCGCGCCGGGCGCGTAGGGGAGGTGCTCTCCCCCCGTCCGCGCCGTCTCGCCCGCCTCGACACCCATGTCCATCCCGTAGCGCGCCACGTGCGCCGGGATCAGCGACTCGGCCAGCGACCTCTTCACGAAGAGGAACCCCATCCCGTAGAACGCCAAGAGGCTCTTCTGCGTGGCCACGGCCAGCGCGTCGATCTCCAGCTCGCCCACGTCGCAGCGGAGCGACCCCACCGATTGGGCTGCGTCCACCAGGAGGAGCGCGCCGCGCGCGTGGGCCACGTCGGCGATGGCGCGCACGTCGGTGACGAAGCCGGGGGAGAACGACACGTGGGGGATGGTCACCAGGCGCGTGCGCCCGTCCACCGCCGCCGCGAACTCCTCCCCCGGGATCCGGCCCCCGTCGGGCTCCACCGAGCGGACCTCGATCCCCTTCAGCTTTCGCAGGTTGTACCAGAGGAAGACGTTGTTGGGGTGCTCCAGCTCGGTGCAGAGCACGACGTTGTCGCCCTTCTCCCACGGGAGGCTGGAGGCGAGGAGGTTGAGCCCCTCGGAGACGTTCTTGGTGATGGCCACCTCGTCCGCGTGAGCCCCGATGAGCGCCGCCAGCATCTCCCGGCAGTGCTCCACCGACCTCAGGTGCGCGGCCTTGTTCGCCCTGGCGTTCAGCACCTCGTCCACGTGGGTGTGGGCGGCGTCGGCGGCGGCGCGGGGGATGAGCCCCTTGAGCGCCATGTCGAAGTAGACCCTCCCGGCGGTGCCGGGAAACTGCTCACGCACCTCGGGAGGGAGAAAGGGACCGTGCGTCATGGGGTGGGAATCTCCTTCGGGGCCCGCACCGGGCTCCCGCTCTCGGCGATGCGGCCCGTGGCCGCCACCAGCTCCTCGGTGATGCCGGGCTCGTGGGACGAATGCCCCGCATCCGGCACGAACACCGCGTCCAGCTCGGGCCAGGCCGTCTTCAGGTCGTGGAGGTTCTTCGCTGGACAGATGATGTCGTAGCGGCCGTGGACGGCGAAGGCGGGGATGTGCCGGATCCGGCCCACCCGGTCCAGCAGGATGCCGTCCGGGCGCAAGCGCACGTTGCGGGTGAAGTGTGCCTCCAGGCGCGCCAGGCTCCACGCCAGGTCCGGGTTCTCGAACATCCCGGCGAACTCGGGGTTGGGAAGGAGCGTGCACGCCGATCCCTCGTAGACGCTCCACGCCCGGGCCGCCGCGATGGCCGCGTCCCGGTCGCTCCCGGTGAGGCGGCGCCAGTAGGCCTCCAGGAGGTCGCCTCGCTCGTGCTCCTCTACGACGCCGGCGAAGGCGGACCACAGCTCGGGCTGCACCTTCCCCATGTCGTAGAGCCACCAGCGGATGTCCTCGTCGCGCATCAGCCAGATGCCGCGGAGCACCATGCTCACCACCCGCTCCGGGTGGACCTCGGCGTAGTGGAGCGCCAGCGTGCTCCCCCACGAGCCGCCGAAGAGGTGCCAGCGCTCGATGCCCAGCTCGCGGCGCACGGCCTCGAAGTCGGCCACCAGGTGGTCGGGATCGTTCCCGGACAACTCGCCGTGGGGCCTGGAGCGCCCGGCCCCACGCTGGTCCACCAGAATGGCGCGGAAGCGCGTCGGGTCGAAGAAGCGGCGGTCGAAGGAGGAGCAGCCCGCTCCGGGACCGCCGTGGACGAAGAGGATGGGAATCCCGTCGGGCGTACCCACCTGCTCCCAGTAGAGCACGTGGGGCGGATCCACATCGAGCGTCCCCGCGGCGAAGGGCTCGACGGGCGGATGGAAGTGGTCGTTGGCCATGGGGACCTACTCGAAGCTCCCAGGGACCGCCTCGTACATCTTCTTCGCGATCTCCTCGGCGCTCTTCATGGCGGATAGGTCGAGGTCGAAGTCCTGATGGCCCGGCGTGCGCAGCTTCTCCGCCAGCTCCTCGATCTCGCGCTTGGAGAGGCCCGCTGCGGCCAGCCCGTCCGCACCCACCGCGGCCCCCTCCCGGACGCGCACGCCCTCGGCGTCGGCGGTGACCAGGCGGGACAGCACGTCCCGCTCCGCCCGGGTCAGGGGGCGGCTCTCCAGGTCGTAGTCCACCCAGGCCTCGTACGAGAGGGGCGCGACCCGCTTCACCATCCCCGCGATGACCCTCGCGAACTGCTGGATCTCCCACTGCGCCCGCGGATCCACGCGCAGCGAGAGGAAGTGGAGCAGGTTGTGCAGATCCATCTTCCAGTACCACTGGGTGTAGGTCGAGAGCGGCAGGTCGATGCGGGCCAGCTCCCGGGCCACGTCCTCTTCGAGCAGCCAGGTATAGGCGGCTCCCGCCTCCTTCCGCAGCCGCTCCCAGCGCTCCACCGCCTCCCTGTAGACCTCGGGCGGCGCACCCCCTTCCCTCCCCTGGTTGTTGGACCGGCTCTGCAGCGCGAACTGGTCCTGGGGGGGCGTATAGAAGAGGAGCGGCATGAGCGAATAGCGTCCGCTCGCCTCATTCAGAGAGGCCGTTCTGTGCCGTACCCACTGCCGCGCCACGAACATGGGCATGGCGCAGTGGAACTTGAGCTCGACCATCTCGCTGGGGGTGGTGTGGCGGTGGCGACGCAGATAGCGGACGAGCCCGCGGGTCTGCGAGACCTTCCGTGTGCCGTAGCCGTAGCTGACGCGGGCGGCGCGCTCCACGTCCTCGTCGGACCCCATGTAGTCCACCAGCGACACGAAGCCGTGGTCCAGCACGGGGAAGTAGCCGCCCAGGATCTCCTCGGCGGCGGGGATGGTGGGGCGCTTCGTTTCCATGGGTCGCGGGGCGCGGGTTCCAGGGGAGGGGAACGGGCAATATAGCCCCGGGGGCGATGGGGCACAGGCGCACGAAGCGTGGAGCCAGGATCCGTCCTTGCGCAGGCCTGCCACCCGTGGGACCATACGGGACGGACCTCCTGACTCCCTCCTGGCACCCGACATGTCCATGACCCGCATCCGACCGGCGCTGACCACCTTCGCCGCCGTGGCGCTCGCCGTCTTCGTCGCGCCCGCCTCCGCACCCCTCCACGCCCAGACGGGCTCCTTCACCATGGAGCAGGTGAAGAGCTACCCCTTCCCCAACGAGCTGGCTGCGGCGCCCACCGGCGCACGCATCGCATGGGCGTTCAACGAACAGGGCCGGCGCAACATCTGGGTGGCGGAGGGGCCGTCATGGCAGGCCCGCAAGCTCACCGCCCACGACGTGGACGACGGCCAGATGCTCGCCCGCGTCCAGCTCTCTCCCGACGGAAAGTGGGTCGTGTACCGCCGCGGCGGCGACGACGGCAACTGGGACGCCGACGACTGGGGGCTGTCGGCGGTGAACGCCGCGTCGATGCCCGTCGCGCCCAGGATCCAGATCTGGTCCGTCCCCTTCGAGGGCGGTGAGCCGCGGGTGCTGGCGGAGGGGGGCGACGGCATCGCCATCTCGCCGTCCAGCGACCGGGTGCTCTTCGAGCGGAACCGGCAGATCTGGTCGGTTCCCATCGACGGCTCGTCGCCGGCCGTTCAGCTCTTCTTCGCCCGCGGCGTGAACGCGGAGGCCCGCTTCTCCCCGGACGGGAAGCGGGTGGCTTTCGTCTCCAACCGCACCACCCACGCCCTGATCGGCGTATACCGGGACAGCGTCACCCCCATCACCTGGATGGCGCCTTCCACGAACCGTGACGGCTCGCCCCGCTGGTCTCCCGACGGCACGCGCATCGCCTTCGTGCGGCGGCAGGGAGCCGGAGGTCCGCCCCAGCCCTCCCTGGAGCGCCGCCACCAGCCGTGGTCCATCTGGAGCGCCGACGCCGCCACGGGGGAGGCCCGCCGCGTGTGGGAGGCACCGAAGACGCTGGCCGGCTCGCCCCCGAGCACGCACGGGGGGACCAACCTCCACTGGGCGGCCGCCGGGCGCATCGTCTTCCTCTCCTACGCCGACGGGTGGCCCCACCTGTACTCGGTGCCCGAGAAAGGGGGCGAGGCGCTCCTGCTCACGCCCGGCGACTACATGGCCGAGTACATCAAGCTCTCCCCGGACGGGCGCTGGCTGGCCTTCGCGGGGAACGCCGGGACCACGCCGGGCGACATCGACCGGCGCCACGTGGTGAAGGTCCCCGTGGACCGGGCCGAGCCCCAGGTCATGACCCCCGGGACGGGGCTGGAGTGGACGCCTGCCTTCACCGGGGACGGGGCCTCCCTCGCGTTCATCGGCGCCACCGCCCAGCGGCCCCCGCTCCCGGCCGTCATGCCCGCGGGGGGCGGACAGCCGAAGTGGATCGCCGAGGACAGGATTCCCGCCGACTTCCCCACGGCGCAGCTCGTGGTGCCCCGGAGCGTGACGTTCCGGGCCGCCGACGGGGTGACCGTGTACGGCCAGGTCTTCGAGCGCGCCGGCGGCGCCGCGAAGAAGCCCGCCGTGCTCTTCATCCACGGCGGCCCGCCCCGGCAGATGCTGGCCGGGTGGAACTACTCGGACTACTACAGCAACGCGTACGCCGCGCAGCAGCACTTCGCCAGCCGCGGATACGTCGCGCTCTCGGTGAACTACCGCCTCGGGATCGGCTACGGCTTCGACTTCCACCAGCCCGATAGCGCTGGGGCCCGGGGGGCGTCGGAGTACCGCGACATCGTGGCCGCCGCGGAGTACCTCCGGTCGCTGCCGCAGGTGGATGCGTCGCGGATCGGGGTGTGGGGCGGCTCCTACGGCGGGTATCTCACCGCCATGGCGCTCGCCCGGAACTCGGACCTCTTCGCCGCGGGCGTGGACATCCACGGCGTGCACAACTATGCGGACCGGTTCGCAGCGCCCGCCGCCCGCTACGAGCCCACGGACCGCGCGCAGGCGCTGGAGGTCGGGTGGCGCTCGTCGCCCATCGCGTACATGGACACCTGGCGCTCACCGGTGCTCCTGATCCACGGCGACGACGACCGCAACGTGCGCTTCGCCGAGACCACCGACCTGGCCAGGCGACTGGAGCTGGCGGGGGTCGAGTTCGAGGAGCTCATCGTCCCCGACGACACCCACCATTTCATGCGCCACGCCAACTGGGTGCGCGTGAACAAGGCCACCGGCGCGTTCCTGGACCGCAAGTTCGGGCTGGAAGGCGCGGGGAGGTAGTGCCCCCCGCGCCGTCCACACCCGACCCGGCCCTCGGGCCCCGCATCCTCTTCTTCTCCGGAGGGACCGCCCTCCGGGGGGTGAGCCGACTCCTGCCGGCGTGGACGGAGCGCTCCATCCACCTCCTTACCCCCTTCGACTCCGGGGGGAGCTCGGCAGCGCTCCGTCGCTCCCTGGGGATGCCGGCGGTTGGCGACCTGCGCAACCGCCTCCTGGCGCTGGCCGACGTGTCCTCGCCCCGGGGCCGCGCGGTGCATGACCTCCTGGGACATCGCCTGCCGCCTTCGGGAAGCTCCCCTTCCCTTCTCCGGACGGTGGTCAAGGTCCTGCGCAAGCTCCCTCCCGAGGCAGTCGATCCGGCGCACGCCTGCCTCGCGGCCGTGGGCCCACGCTTCGACCTGAGGCACGCCAGCGTGGGCAACCTGGTCCTGGCGGGGATGTACCTCACCGAGGAACGGCGCCTCCACCGGGCGGTGGCACGGTTCGCGCGGCTCGTGGGAGCCCGTGGCACGGTCTGCCCGGTCTCCGGCGAGGACCTCCACCTGGCGGCGGAGCTGGGGGACGGGAGCGTGGTGGTGGGCCAGCACCGGATCACCGCCGCGGGTGCCGCGGAGCCTCCCATCCGCCGGATCTTCCTGGTGCGCTCCCTCGGCGACCCCACGCCCGTGCGCGCGTCAGCGCCGGCGGAGGCCCTCGCCCTGATCCAGGAAGCGGACCTCGTCTGCTTCCCGATGGGGAGCTTCTTCACGAGCGTCGTGGCGTCGCTCCTCCCCGACGGGATCGGCGAGGCCGTGGCCGGCTCCGCGGCGCCGCGCGTGTATCTGCCCAATCCCGGCGGCGACCCGGAGGAGCGGGGTTGGAGCCTGGAGGAGCGGGTGCGGGCGCTGGCGCTGCATCTGGGGCCCCTGGACGCTTCGGCGATCCACGTCCTGAGCCAAGTCGCTCTGTCGCCCTGGGCCCCGGAGCGCTACGAGGACGCGGCGGTCGTGGAGGCGCTCGCGCGGATCGTCGGCTCCTAGCGTGCCTGGAACGTGATGGGGAGCGACACCCAGACCGGAACCACGGCGCCGCGATTCTCGGCGGGGATGAATCTCATGACTCGTGCCACGGTCAGCGCCGCCTCGTCGAGAGCCGGGTGTCCCGAGCTCTTCTGGATGACGACGTTGCTCGCGTCACCCTGCTCGTCGATGAAGATGTACACCGTCGCGGTCCCCGCCATCTGCGCCCGGAGCTCGGCGGAATAGGCCGTCTCCATGGCCGCCGCCACCTCCGCTCGATTGACCAGGTCGGGTGCCTTCGTGTGGGGCGTGGGCACCGGCGCCTTCCTGAGCTCGGGATCCGTGGGCGCCGGGACGGGCGCGGGCGACTCGACGGGGGACTGCACGGCCTCCGTCTGCGGCTCCACCGGGCTCTCGATCCCGCATGCCTGGACCCCCACCACCACCCCCAGCGCCACCAGCACTCCACCACCCAGTGCGGTCCAAGCCGTCGCCTTCGCGGTCATGGCCAGAATCCTCCGTTTCAGGTTGCACGATCCTTCGGTGAACGCGGCCAGCCCCAGCGACGGGCCGACCCCCCGCGCGGCGACGGAGAGCAGGCTGGCCCCGTAGGTGGCCCGATCGGGCTCACGGGTCAGCACGCGCCGGTCGCAATCCACCTCCACGGCGGCCCGCAGCCGCCGCAGGTGCCACCACGCCACCGGGTTCCAGGCGGTCAGCGCCACCAGGCCCAGCGCCGCGCCGAGCAGGCGCGTGTCCTTCGCAAGGACGTGCTCCTCCTCGTGCACCAGGATGAGACGCAGCTCCCTCTCGGGGAGGGCGAGCACCCAGCGAGGCAGGACGATCCAGGGGTCCCACACTCCCGCCACCGCAGGACCCCGGTCCGTGGACAGGAAGACACTCCGCCCCATGACCCGGGCGCGCTCCCACCCCGCGCTCTCCAGGGTCAGCCCGCGGTGGGCCCGGGCCACCACGGCCAGGACCCACATCGCCGAGGCGAGCCAGACGAGCGCGGCCACGCCGTCCATCCCGGCGACCCAGGGTCCGACCCCCGACGTCCCCACGCCGGGCAGCTCGATCACCGATCCCAAGGCCAGCGGGGCCGGGGCGGAAACGGGGCCGGCACCGGTCAGCCGGGCCGCGAGCAGCCCGGGGCCCAGGGCGAGTGCTGCGAGCCACGGCCACCGGGTCGGCAGGCCCAGGTGACGCAGCCCCGTCTCCAGGAGCATCGCCGCCGCGGCCGTCACAATCGAAACGGCGAGCAGGAACTCGATGGCAGGGATCATGACCCACCTCCCTCGAGGCGGCGATCGAGGAGGTCACGCATGCGCCGGAGCTCCTCTTCCGTGAGGTCCGCGTCCTCGACCAGCCGGGTCAGCAGGAGCTCGGGGGAGCCCCCGAAGAGGCGCTTGGTGATGCGGCGGAGCGCGCTCCGGCCGGCAGCGTGGCGCTCCACGCAGGGGGCGTACCGATGGGCGCGGCCTTCGGCGGTGTGGGTGACGTGCCCCTTGTCCTCGAGCACGCGAAGCAGCGTCAGGACGGTTGTGTAGGCCAGCTGGTCGGCCAACACGCCCTGTACCTCCGAGACGGTCGAAGGCCCCCGCTCCCACAGAACCGACATTATGTCCAGCTCGCGAGGGGTGAAGCGGATGTCCAAGGGGGACGCTCCTGTGAGGGGTCAGGCGGTGGGGCGCCGCAGCATGCACTCGAGTGGGGTGCCATCTGGTAGGAGGCAGCCCATGCTCATCCTCCTTCGGCTCGGTTCAGCCCGAGCACCTGCACTGTCTGCACCTCCATGCTGTCCTTCGCCATGCCGAGGATGCGCGACTCGTCCACCTCGAAGGCCTCGAAGTTGGCGGGGAGATCGAGCTGCCCCAGCCATTCCCCATCCGGCGAGAAGATCATCCACGAACGCGGCTCGTCCGACATCATGAACGGGTGGTGGAAGCGCTCCACCCAGACGTGACCGAGCTCGTCCACGAGGAGACCCGAGCAGAAGGGCTCAGTCGGGAGCAGGACCTCCGCCATCCCCTGGAGAAACTCGTCCTTCCTCCCCAGAGCGTCGCGGATGGAGTCGAGGACGTGCTGCGGCACGGCAAGCGGCAGGCCGGGAAGTCGCACCACCTGCTTCGGCGTGCCCTCGCGGCCCACGACCGTGTACTCCGGCTGGTCACCATCGCATACGTAGAGCTCGTCACGGTGCACGGCGCCGTGCGAGCGCCTCGCATGAGGTGGCTCGATGAGTCCGGTGGACCCGACGTACTGCTCGAATCCGCTCATCGCTGCGACCGTGTCCTGCAGCGCGCCCGTTGCCGAGGTCTCGAGGACGAGCTGCGGGATTCTCATGCGCCCGGTGGATGGCATGCCTGCAGGCATCACCGTGACAGACAGGATGAACCCGCCCGACTCGAGGACGTGGAGGTCGTCGACGACCGGGGTGGTCATCGTGTTGTCCGGGACGTCGAACGTCACGACCCTCCCGAGGGATCCCGACGCGCTGATGACCGTTCCGCGTCGGATCGAGGGGTCGAACGCGACCACCGAGTCGCCCGGGTACCGCGCCACCCCCATCAGCCTGCGGAACTCCCCCGGCCCGTCCCCGTCCGCGCCGACCGCGGCGGTGAACTGCCCCTGCGCATCGTAGAACCGCACCTGCGCCGATCCGCGATCCGCCACCACGATCCCGCCGTCTGCACCGAAGGTGGCGTCCTCCAGGCGGAAGAACTCGTGCATGGGGCCGGTGCCGGTCCGTCCCAGGTCGAGGAGAGGCACCGCCTCGATGCTCCAGGCGGTCTCGGGAGTCCAGGAAGCTCCCGACGACTCCACGATGGTCACGCCGGCGCTGTCGCGGGTCGCCACAAGGGAGTCCGGCGTTTCCGGCGCGCAGCCGGAGAGCACCCACGCAGCCGCCCCAAGGAATGCGACCCTCGTCTGGACCTTGGACATCCGTGACATGGAGTCCCCTCCGGCCCTCACGGTGGGATGCCTTCGTGGCACCTTCCTACTAAGGTCTTAGTACACAGATACCACGCCGGCCCCCCGCCTGTCAACTATTGTCATAGTAGATGCTCAGGATGCATCCCCGGCCCAGGGAGGGACTCGGAAGCGACCTGGCCGCGGGGCGTCGCTTTGGCGTGCCCTCGGACCCGGGCGCGCCGGTCGCCCCGCTGCACCGCCGCTGCGCCACCGTGGTAGATTCCGACGCCCCTTCGCACCCTTCCTCTCCACCCCGCCCGCCCATGATCGTCGTCACCGGAGGAGCCGGCTTCATCGGCTCGAATCTCGTCGCCGGCCTCGAGGAGGCCGGGTACGGTCCCGTCAGCGTGGTGGACGAGCTGGGCCGCGATGACAAGTGGAAGAACCTCCGCCGCCGGGAGCTGGACGAGCTCGTCCCCCCCGAGGACGTCTTCGAGATGCTGGAGCGGCGCCACGACGACGTGGACTACGTGGTGCACATGGGCGCCGTCACGTCCACCACGGAGACCGACGCCGACCTCATCGCGCAGACCAACTACCGGCTTCCCCAGACGCTCTGGGAGTGGTGCGCGCACCATGAGGTGCCCTTCCTGTACGCGTCGTCGGCGGCCACGTACGGCGACGGCTCCGCAGGCTTCGACGACGACGGCTCCCCGGAGGCGCTGGCGTGCCTCGCGCCGCTCAACCCGTACGGATGGAGCAAGCACGCCTTCGACCGCTGGGTGGCGCGGCAGGTGGCCGAGGGGGCCGACGCGCCCCCCCAGTGGGTAGGGCTCAAGTTCTTCAACGTGTACGGCCCCAACGAATGGCACAAAGGCGCCATGATGAGCGGCGTCACCCGCGCCTACCCCGCGGTGTCCCGCGGTGAGCCGGTCACCCTCTTCCGCTCCCACCACCCCGACTACGCCGACGGCGCTCAGATGAGGGACTTCGTCTACGTGAAGGACTGCGTGGACGTGATGATGTGGCTCATGGACAACCCCGAGATCGGAGGCCTCTTCAACCTGGGCACCGGCCGCGCGCAGACCTGGCTCGAGCTCATGGGCGCGCTGCACGCCGCCCTGGGGCAGGAGCTCCGCGTGGAGTGGAAGGACACCCCCCCGGAGATCCGCGACCGCTACCAGTACTTCACCCAGGCGGAGATGGGGCGCCTGCGCGACGTGGGCTACGAGCGACCGTTCCGCACGGTGGAGGAGGGCGTGGCGGACTACGTGGCCGAGCACCTGGCCACGGACGACCCGTACCGCTGAGCGAAGCCGAAGAGCTGCTCGTTCCGGATCGCGTCGGGGATCCTGACCGCGCCCGCCGTTGACGCGCAATCACGAACCGCGTATATTGAACGCGTGACGTTACAAATGCTGGGTTCCTTCCTCTCCCGCCGCACCAGGCCCACCATCGAGCGGCGCCTGGCGAGCGGCAGCAGCGTCGTCGTGCTCGGTCCAAGGCAGGTCGGCAAGACCACACTCGCCCGCCGGATTACTGCGGACGCGGTCGGCGAGGCGGTCTACCTCGACCTCGAACGCCCGGCCGACCGACGACGCCTGGACGACGCCGATGCGTATCTCCGTGCGCAGGCCGGCAAGCTCGTGGTGATCGACGAGATCCACCGGGCACCGGAGA
>DATIKQ010000003.1:0-19194 GCA_035477395.1 Longimicrobiales bacterium | reverse complement strand
CGGGGAGCCTCCACATCGGAGGCTCCCCGCCGCTCACTGGGACAAGAGATGGCAGACAGAATCCGAATCCGACTGAAGGCGTTCGACCACTGGGTGGTCGATCAGACCGCCGCCGACATTGTGCGGACGGCGCAGAAGACCGGGGCGACGGTGCGCGGGCCCATCCCGCTCCCGACGCGCCGTCAGCGCTGGACCGTGCTCCGCTCTCCCCACGTGGACAAGAAGAGTCGGGAGCAGTTCGAGCTTCGGACGCACAAGCGGCTGATCGACATCGTGGACAGCCGCCCGCAGACGATCGACGCGTTGACCAAGCTGGATCTCCCGGCTGGTGTCGACGTCGAGATCAAGGTCGACTGACGGAGGAACTCCGGAAAATGCCCGGATTGATCGGTAGGAAGATCGGCATGACGCGGATCTTCGATGCGGAGGGGACGCAGATCCCCGTGACCGTCATCGAGGCCGGTCCGTGCCCGGTCGTTCAGGTGAAGTCCCTGGGCGGGAACGGGGAGCGCGCTGTCCAACTGGGCTTCGGTGCCCAGAAGGCGAGCCGCGCCCCGAAGGCCGAGGTCGGGCACGCCGCCAAGGCGGGCCTCCAGGCCGCTCCCAGCATCCTGCGCGACTTCCGCGTGGACGCCAACGAGAGCGTGGAGGTGGGCCAGCAGCTCACCGTCCTTCAGTTCGAGCCCGGTGACAGGGTCAAGGTCACCGGCAATTCCAAGGGGCGCGGCTTCCAGGGCGTCGTGAAGCGACACGGCTTCACGGGACGGCCCGGCGGCCACGGCCACCCCCTGTCGAGGAACCCCGGCTCCATCGGGCCGGGCACCAACCCCTCCCGCGTGATCAAGGGGAAGAAGCTCCCCGGTCAGATGGGTGGGACCCGAACCAGCGTCCGCAACATCCAGGTCGTCCGGGTGGACAGCGAGCGCAACCTACTGTTCGTCAAGGGCGGCGTTCCCGGCTCCCGCGACGGCTACGTTCTGATCTCGAAGTGAGCCATGTATAAGGCGCGCTACTACAAGGCCGACGGCAAGAAGGGGAAGGCTCGGGCCCTGCCCGACTCCCTCTTCGACGGCGTGGTCAACGAGAGCGTGATGCACCAGGCGGTCACGGTGTATCTCGCCAACCAGAGGCAGGGCACGTCCGCGGCCAAGACCCGTTCCGAGGTCTCCGGCGGCAACAGCAAGCCCTGGCGCCAGAAGGGTACCGGCCGGGCCCGGCAGGGCTCGACCCGCGCGGTTCAGTGGGAGGGCGGCGGCATCGCCCATCCGCCCCAGCCGCACTCCTGGCGCAAGCAGCTCCCCCGCAAGGTCCGGGCCCTGGCCCGGCGCTCGGCGCTGAACGACCGCGCCGAGAACGATCGCGTGGTGCTGCTGGACGTTCCCGCCATGAAGGGGCCCAAGACCAAGGACCTCCGCGGCCTGCTGGGCCCGCTGGAGATCCCGGGCAAGGTGCTCATCCTCACGGACGGGAAGAACGAGAACGTCTACCTGTCGGCCCGGAACCTCCAGGACGTGTCGGTCCTGCGGTTCGGCGACGAGTCCGTCTACGACGTGCTCTGGGCCCACACCGTGGTCATCGAGCGCAGCGCTCTGGACAAGCTGGGCGCGGCGGCCGCCGAGAGCGAGGAGGGCGCCGATGCGTGAGCCCCACGACGTCATCATCTCGCCGGTCGTGACCGAGAAGACCGCCGAGCAGATGGATCAGAAGAGCCTGTACACGTTCATCGTGTCGCGGGACGCCAACAAGATCGAGATCGGACAGGCCGTGGAGAAGCTGTGGGACGTCAACGTGGTCGACGTCCGCACCATGCGTTACCCCGGCAAGACCCGCCGCTCGTTCCTCGGCCGCATGGCCAAGAACGGGGGCGCCGGCCGTCGCCCGTCCTTCAAGAAGGCGATCGTGCAGCTCGCCGCGGGTGAGCACATCGAGCTCTACGAGGTGGGTTGATCATGGGAATCAAGAAATTCAGGCCGATGACGAAGGGCACGCGGTTCCGCACGACGCTCGACAACGAGGTGCTCACGCGGTCCGTGCCCGAGAAATCGCTGACCGAGTCCCTGAAGAGCTCGGGCGGCCGCAACCACCATGGGCACATCACGTCGCGGCGCCGGGGTGGCGGCCACAAGCAGAAGTACCGGATCGTCGACTTCAAGCGCGACAAGCACGGGATCCCCGGCGTCGTGTCCGAGATCGAGTACGATCCGAACCGCTCCGCGAACATCGCGCTGGTCACGTACGCCGACGGTGAGAAGCGCTACATCCTCCACCCCAAGGACCTGAGGGTGGGCGACCAGATCATGTCCGGCCCGCAGGCGGACGTGCGCATCGGGTGCACCATCCCCCTGGAGCTGGTGCCGTTGGGCACGGCCGTGCACAACGTGGAGTTCAAGCCGGGCAAGGGCGGGCAGATGGCCCGCTCCGCCGGCTCGAGCATCCAGGTCATGGCCAAGGAGGGGGAGTTCGTCACGCTGCGCCTTCCCTCCACCGAGATGCGCCGGGTCCGCAAGGAATGCCTGGCCACCATCGGTGAGGTGGGCAACGCCGACCACGAGCTGACCAGCCTGGGCAAGGCCGGCGCGAACCGCTGGCGCGGCAAGCGCCCGAAGGTCCGCGGCGTGGCCATGAACCCGGTGGACCATCCCCTGGGCGGCGGCGAGGGCCGGACCTCCGGCGGCCGTCCCCCGGTGTCCCCCTGGGGCAAGCCAGAGGGCAAGAAGACCCGGAACAAGAAGCAGGAAAGCCAGAAGCTCATCGTCCGCGGCCGGAAGCGCGGCAAGGCTACGACCTAGCCTTCGAACGGATAGCCCAATCGAGGTTGTGAGAAGATGCCACGGAGCGTAAAGAAGGGGCCCTACATCCAGGAGCGGCTTCTGCAGCGTGTGCAGGCCATGAACTCCCGCGGTGAGAAGAAGGTCGTCAAGACGTGGGCCCGTGCCTCGACGATCTCGCCCGAGTTCGTCGGCCACACCGTGGCCGTGCACAACGGCAACAAGTTCATCCCCGTGTACATCACGGAGAACATGGTCGGCCACAAGCTCGGCGAGTTCGCCCCCACCCGGCTGTTCCGGGGACACAGCGGCAAGCTCTCCGACAAGAAGGCCAAGGCCGCGCCGGCCACGGCGTGAGGACGAGGTAAGCCATGGAAGCCAGAGCCATCGCCCGGCATGTCCGCATGAGCGCCCGCAAGGTGCGTCTCGTCGTGGACCAGATCCGCGGCAAGTCAGTGAACGAGGCGTACGCCATCCTGAAGTTCTCCAAGAAGAGCGCAGCCGAGCCGGTGGGAAAGACGCTGCGCTCCGCGGTGGCGAACGCGCAGGTCAAGGCACAGGACGGCGGCAACGTCCTCGACGTGGACGACCTCAAGGTGAGCGAGGTGTTCGTGGGCGAGGGTCCGACCCTCCGGCGCTGGAAGGCGGCGGCCCAGGGCCGCGCCGCCCCGCGCCGTCATCGCACCAGCCACATCACCGTGATCGTGGACAGCAAGGACGCATAGGTACATGGGACAGAAAGTACATCCGCACGGCTTCCGCCTCGGGATCGTGAAGGACTGGAGGTCCAACTGGTACGCGGAGCGTGACTTCCCGCGCCTCCTCATGGAGGACGAGACCATCCGCAAGTACCTCCGCCGCCGGCTCAACCATGCCGCGCTGGCCGAGATCGACATCGAGCGCAAGCCGAGCAAGATCGTGGTGACGCTCCACACCGCCCGCCCCGGCGTGGTCATCGGGAAGCGCGGCGCCGAGGTGGACAAGCTCCGCGACGAGCTGGCCGTGCTCACCCGGTCCGAGATCTCCGTGAACGTCGAGGAGATCAAGCGGCCCGAGGTGGAGGCCTACCTGGTGGCCGAGAACGTCGCCCACCAGCTGCGCCAGCGCATCTCCTTCCGCCGCGCCATGAAGCGGGCGGTGCAGTCGGCCATCCGCGCCGGCGCCGAGGGGATCAAGATCCAGTGCTCCGGCCGTCTGGGCGGAGCCGAGATCGCCCGCACGGAGAAGTACAACGAGGGCCGCGTTCCTCTGCACACGCTCCGCGCGGATATCGACTACGCCCAGCTGCACGCCTTCACCACCTACGGTGCCATCGGCGTGAAGTGCTGGGTGTTCAAGGGTGAGGTCGTCGAAGAGCGGCGGGGCAAGACCTACTCCACGGGCGCCTGACCGGCTGACGAGGAAGAACGATGCTAGCGCCGAAGCGAGTCAAATACCGCAAGCAGTTCAAGGGCCGGATGAACGGCAAGGCCACCCGGGGAGCGAAGATCTCCTTCGGTGAGTATGGCCTGCAGACCACCGAGCCGGGGTGGATCAGCAACCGCCAGATCGAGGCCGCCCGTGTCGCGCTCACGCGCCACATCAAGCGCGGCGGCAAGGTCTGGATCCGGATCTTCCCGGACAAGCCCATCACCTCCAAGCCCGCCGAGACGCGGATGGGCAAGGGGAAGGGCAGCCCGGAGGGTTGGGTGGCGGTGGTGAAGCCCGGAAGGGTGCTGTTCGAGCTGGAGGGCGTGGATCTGAAGACGGCGCAGCGCGCCATGGAGCTCGCGTCCGCCAAGCTCCCCGTGAAGACCCGGTTCGTCGCTCGCGACGAGCAGCTGTAGGAGAGTCCGATGAAGGTCGAAGAAATCCGCGAGATGGATGCGCCCGCGCTCGAGACCCGGCTTCAGGAGCTGAAGGAGGAGCAGTTCAAGCTGCGCTTCCAGGCGTCCATGATGCAGCTCGAGAGCCCGAGCCTCGTGAAGAAGATCCGGCGCGACATCGCACGCATCAAGACGGTTCTCCGCGAGCGTGAGCTCGCCAAGAACGGGTGACCAGGAAGATCATGAGCGAGACCGAGACTCAGGTCCAGCAGAGCCAGGCCGCCGAGGCCGAGAGCCGGAAGCGGCGCAAGACGCGTGTCGGCGTGGTGGTGAGCCACAAGTCCGACAAGACAGTGACCGTGGTGGTCGAGCGCCGCTTCTCCCATCCCCTGTACGGGAAGGGCGTGGGGCGGAGCAAGAAGTACCACGCCCACGACGAGAAGAACGAGTTCCTGACGGGCGACGTGGTCAAGATCATGGAGACCCGTCCCCTGTCCAAGACCAAGCGGTGGCGGGTCGTCGAGCTCGTCGAGCGCGCGGTCTGACCGTACCGCCGAGATAGAGAGACACTGAGATGATCCAGCAGGAGTCGATCCTCCGGATCGCGGACAACACCGGGGCCAAGACGGCGCTGTGCATTCGCGTCCTGGGTGGCTCGCGACGCCGGTACGCCGGCGTGGGCGACGTCATCGTCGCTACGGTGAAGGACGCGATCCCGAATGCGGGGGTCAAAAAGGGCGACGTGGTCAAGGCGGTCGTGGTGCGCACCGCGAAGGAGACCCGGCGCAAGGATGGCACCTACATCCGCTTCGACGACAACGCGGCGGTGATCATCAACCCGCAGGGCGAGCCTCGCGGAACCCGCATCTTCGGGCCCGTGGGCCGTGAGCTGCGCGAGAAGAAGTACATGAAGATCGTTTCCCTTGCGCCCGAGGTGCTCTGATGGGCGCGCGGAAGAGCAAGATTATGAAGGGGGACCGGGTGCGGGTGATCCGGGGCAACTTCCGGGACATGGAGGGTCCGGTCCTGGAGGTGCTCGTGGACTCCGGGAAGGTCCGGGTGGAGGGCGTGAACATGCGCAAGCGGCACTCGCGCCCGAGCCAGGCCAACCCCGAGGGCGGCATCATCACCTTCGAGGCCCCCATCGATGTCTCGAACGTCATGCTCATCGATCCGGCCACGGGTGAGCCCAGCCGGGTGCGCATGCGGATCGAGGAAGACGGCACCAAGGAACGGATCTCGGTGAAGTCCGGGAATCCGATTCCCCGGCCTCAGTGAGGGTCAGGTTGACGGCAATGGAACCCAGGCTGAAGAAGCACTACGAGACCCATGCGAAGGCCAAGCTCCAGGAGGAGTTCGGCTTCAACAATCCGCATCGGATCCCCCGCATCCAGAAGGTCGTCCTCAACGTCGGTGTCGGTGAGGCGTCCAAGGACCAGAAGCTCCTGCAGAGCATCGTGGACGAGCTCGGCATCATCACGGGCCAGAAGCCCATGGTGAACAAGGCCAGGAAGTCCATCTCGAACTTCTCGCTGCGCGAAGGGATGCCCGTGGGCGTCTCGGTCACGCTCCGGAAGGACAAGATGTGGTTCTTCCTGGACCGGCTCATCGCCACGGCGATCCCGCGAATCCGCGACTTCCGTGGTCTGAGCACCCGGTCGTTCGACGGCCGCGGGAACTACACCATGGGCGTGAAGGAGCAGATCATCTTCCCGGAGATCAATTACGACCGGGTGCACAAGATCCACGGCATGGACATCACGATCGTGACGTCCACCCAAAAAGACGACGAGGCCTTCGCGCTTCTCCGCGAGATGGGCTTCCCGTTCCGCGGGGATGCGACGCCGGTCCAAGTCGGCGCCGCCTAAGGCACCAGGAGAGTAGAGAGAATGGCCAAGAAGGCGCTCATCGAGAAGTCCAAGCGCACACCGAAGTTCGGCGTGCGTGTGCGGAACCGGTGCCAGAGGTGCGGGCGCCCGCGCGGGTTCCTGAGGAAATTCGGCCTCTGCCGAATCTGCTTCCGCGAGATGTCGCTCCGGGGTGAGATCCCCGGCGTCCGCAAGTCGAGCTGGTAGGGGGCCGCAACGGATATGATGACCGATCCCATCGCAGACATGCTCACCCGCATCAGGAACGCCGGCATGGCGGGCCACAAGTGGGTGGATCTGCCTGTGTCGAAGCAGAAGGTCGAGATCGCCAGGATCCTCGGCGAGAGCAGCTACGTCCATGCCCACAAGGTGCTGGACGACGGCAAGCACGGCGTCCTGCGCGTCTACCTCAAGTACCACGACGGCCAGCCCGTCATCCGGCACATGGAGCGGGTGTCCCGCCCCGGCCGCCGGCACTACGTCGGCGCGTCGGAGATCCCGCGCGTCCGGAACGGACTGGGCATGGCCATCCTCTCCACCTCGGCCGGTGTGCTCTCCGACCGCAGCGCCAAAGAGCGCGGCGTCGGCGGCGAGCTCATGGCCCTGGTCTGGTAAGGGTCGAACGATGTCGAGAATCGGAAAGCTCCCGGTGGCCGTGCCGGCCGGGGTCGAGATCAAGCTGGACGGGAACACGCTCAGGGCGAAGGGCCCTCAGGGCGAGCTCACCCTGAACGTGCATCCGGACATGAAGGTGTCCCTGGACGCCGGCGAGGTGCTCGTCGAGCGTCCCTCGGAACAGCAGAGGCACAAGGCCCTGCACGGCCTCACGCGGACGCTGGTGCACAACATGCTCGAGGGCGTGGCCAAGGGCTACAGCAAGACCCTCGAGATCCAGGGCGTGGGCTACAAGGCCGAGCAGAAGGGGAACAGCATCACCGTCTCGGTCGGCTATTCGCACGTGATCAACTTCACGCCCGTGGCCGGCGTGACCCTCAAGTGCCCGAACGCCACCACCATCGTGGTCTCCGGGCCCGACAAGCAGACGGTGGGTCACACGGCGGCGGTCATCCGCAACTTCCGGCCCCCGGAGCCCTACAAGGGGAAGGGGATCCGGTACCAGGGCGAGCAGATCCGGCGGAAGGCCGGCAAGACGGCTGGAGCCTGACGATGATCATCAAGCAGAACAAGCTGAGGAAGAGCCGGGCGCTCCAGCGCGAGCGTCGGCATCACCGCGTCCGGTCCAAGATCGAGGGCTCGGCCGTGCGGCCCAGGCTGGTGGTGTTCCGGTCCCTGAAGAACATCGAGGGCCAGCTCGTGGACGACGGCGCCGGCCACACCATCCTGGGCCTCTCCACGCTGTCCGGCGAGTTGAAGGACTTCAAGGCCGAGGGGAAGAACCCCCGGGTCGCGGAGGCTTTCGCCGCAGGCAAGCTCCTGGGGGAGAAGGCCAAGGCTCAGGGGATCACCGCCGTGGTCTTCGACCGGGGCGGTTACAGGTATCATGGCCGTGTGAAGGCATTCGCCGACGGCGCCCGTAAGGGAGGTCTGGAGTTCTGATGGAAGCCAAGGATCGGAAGAAGCGGGAGGATCGCCCCCGCCGCGAGCGGGAGCCGAGCGATCTCGTCGAGAACGTCATCCACATCAACCGCGTCGCCAAGGTGGTCAAGGGTGGCCGGCGCTTCTCCTTCTCGGCCCTGGTCTCCGTGGGCGACAAGAAGGGGAACGTGGGCATCGCCATCGCCAAGGCCAACGAGGTGTCCGAGGCCATCCGCAAGGCGTTCGAGCGGGCCAAGCGGGACATGAAGAAGGTGCCCGTGGAGGGCGGCACGCTCCCCCACGAGATCCTGGGCCAGTGGGGCGCGGGGCAGGTGCTCATGCGTCCGGCGGCCCCCGGGACCGGCGTCATCGCCGGCGGCGCGGTGCGCGCCGTCCTCGATGCCGCGGGCGTCCGGGACGTCCTCACCAAGAGCCTGGGCACCAACAACCCCATCAACGTGGCGAGGGCGACCATGGACGGGCTGACCCGCCTGGTCACCCGCGAGCAGGTCGCGCGGGAGCGTGGGGTGGCCGTGGAATCCCTGGGGGTGCGCCGTGGCTAAGAAGAAGGAACAGCAGCCGGCCCAGCTGGAGATCACCCAGATCCGGAGTCTGAGCGGGCGTCCCGAGACGCAGCGCCGCACCGTGCGCGCGTTGGGGCTCACCAAGAACCAGACCAGCGTGATCCAGAACGACACTCCGGCCATTCGTGGCATGATCAACAAGATCCCGCACATGCTGAAGGTGCGGGAGATCACCGAGTAATCCCATGGCAGAGCTTCACGATCTGAGCCCGGCGAGCGGGTCCCACCGGGGTCGCAAGCGCGTCGGCCGCGGCTCCGGGTCCGGCCTGGGCAAGACCGCCGGCCGCGGACAGAAGGGTCAGAAGGCCCGCACCGGCGGCAAGCCGCACATCCACTTCGAGGGTGGCCAGATGCCCCTGCATCGGCGCATCCCGAAGCGCGGCTTCAACAACATGAACCGGGTCGAGTACCAGGTCGTGAACCTGCGTGACCTCGACGGGTTCGACGGGGAGGTGGCGGTGACGGTGGAGGTCCTCAAGGCCGCCGGCCTCATCGGCAACCTGCGCCGTCCGGTCAAGGTGTTGGGGCAGGGCGAGGTGACCAAGGCCCTCCAGGTCGAGGCCCACGCCTTCAGCAAGAGTGCCAAGGAGAAGATCGAGGCGGCGGGCGGCTCGGTGGCCGTCCTCGGTTCGAGTGACGAAGGCTGACCATGGCCAGCAATCCCGTAGCGAATCTGTTCCGGGTTCCGGAGCTCAAGGGGAAGATCCTCTTCACCTTGTTCATCCTCCTCGTCTACCGGATCGGTGCGCACATCACCGTGCCCGGGCTCGACGTGGGGGTGCTGCGCGAGCAGTTCGGCGCGCTCCAGAACTCCCTGTTCGGGATCTACGACATGTTCGTGGGCGGTGGCCTGTCCCGGGCCACCATCCTCGCGCTCGGCATCATGCCCTACATCTCCGCCAGCATCATGTACCAGCTGCTGGCGGCGGTCTTCCCCACCGTGGAGAAGATGCAGAAGGAGGGGGAGGAGGGGCGCAAGAAGCTCACGCAGTGGACGCGCTACACCACCGTCGCCCTCGCTGCGGCGCAGGCCTATGGGTATGCCGCGTTCCTGCAGGCGATCCCCGGCGCGGTGCGCACGCCCGGCGCGCTGTTCGTGTTCAGCACCGTGCTCGCGCTCACCGTGGGCGCGGTCTTCGTGATGTGGCTGGGCGAGCAGATCACCGAGCGCGGCATCGGCAACGGCATGAGCCTGCTGATCTTCTTCAGCATCATCGAGTCGTTCCCGGCCGCGATCGCCCGCACCTGGGAATCGTTCATGCTGGACGAGATCGGCGCGTTCTCACTGGTCGCGCTCCTGGCCGTGGTCGTCGGCGTGAGCGGCGGCGTGGTGGCCATGACCATGGCGTCCAGGAAGATCCCCGTGCAGATCCCGCGCAAGGTCGTGGGCCGGGGCCGCATCCAGGAAGGCCAGAAGAGCTTCATTCCGCTCCGCATCAACTCCGCGGGCGTGATGCCCATCATCTTCGCCCAGTCGTTCATCGTGGTGCCCGGCACGGCGGCGGCCTTCGTCCAGTTCGGGCCGCTCCAGACGCTGTCGGAGATCTTCCAGCCCCAGACGGCGACGTACTACGTCACCTACGGGCTGCTCATCCTGTTCTTCACCTACTTCTACACGGCCATCATCTTCAACCCCATCGATCTGGCCGAGAACCTGAAGAAGCAGGGCGCGTTCATTCCCGGCGTGAAGCCCGGCGCGCGCACCGCCGAGTACATCGATCGCGTGCTCACGCGCATCACGCTCCCGGGCTCGATCTATCTGGCCATCATCGCGATGCTGCCGTTCTGGATCTTCGACATCTTCAACATCCAGACGTTCTTCTTCGGCGGCACCAGCCTTCTCATCGTGGTGGGCGTGGGTCTCGACACCGTCCAACAGGCCCAGCAGCTCCTGCTGCTACGTCACTACGACGGGTTCATGAAAAAGGGACGGGTGAAAATGAGGGGGCGCACCCGCTACATGTAGCGCGGCGCCTTGAAAGCCATGGTCGTCATTCTTTTGGGTCCCCCCGGGGTCGGCAAAGGCACGCAAGCGGTTCGCCTGGCGGACAGCGTCGGGTGGGAGCACGTCTCGACAGGTGACCTCCTCCGCGCCGCGCGCAGGGCCGGATCGGAGTTGGGCAAGAAGGCGCAGGCCTTCATGGACGCCGGGGAGCTCGTTCCGGACTCCCTGATCCTGGACCTGGTCCGGGACCACCTGAAGGGCATCCCTCCGGAGGCCGGCATCCTCCTGGACGGATTCCCCCGCACCACGGCGCAGGCCGAGGGCCTGGACGGCGTGCTGGCGGCGGTGGGCCGGCGGGTGGACCGGGTGGTGGTGTTCGAGGCGTCCGACGAGGAGCTGATCCAGCGCCTCTCCGGGCGGAGGAGCTGCCCCGAGTGCGGCGCCGTGTTCAACGTGCACTTCACGCCGCCGAAGAGCGAGGGGAAGTGCGACCGGTGCGGAGCCGCACTGGTGCACCGGGCCGACGACAAGGCGGAGACGGTCAAGAACCGCCTGAAGGTGTACGCGGCGCAGACCCAGCCGCTCATCGAGTGGTACGGCCGGTCCGGGGCCGCGGTGGTGTCGGTGGGCGCCGAGGCGCCGGTGGACGACGTGCAGCGCGAGTTCCGCAAGGCCGTCGGGCAGTAGGCCGGCGCTGTGATCAGCCTGCGCAGCACCGAGGAAATCGAGGCCATCGCCCGTGCCGGGGCCATCGTCGGAGGTTTCTTCGAAGCCGTGCGGGGGAAGGTGGTGCCGGGAGCCAGCACCCTGGAGCTGGACCTGTTCTGCGAGGAGTACATCGTGTCCCACGAGGGTGCCGTGCCGGCCTTCAAGGGGCTCTACGGGTTTCCGGGGAGCGCGTGCATCTCCATCAACGAAGAGGTGGTGCACGGGATCCCCGGCCACCACCGGATCCTGAAGGACGGGGACATCGTCTCCGTGGACGTCGGGGTCTGGATGGCGGGATGGTACACGGACTCGGCCCGCACCTACCCGGTGGGGGAGGTGAGCAGGGACGCCAAGGCGCTCCTGGAGGTGACCCGCAAGGCGCTGGACGCCGCCGTGTCGGTGGCGGTGCGGGGCAACCACGTGGGGGACATAGGGGCGGCGGTGGTGGACTCCCTGGACGGGCGTCCCTACGGCATCATCCGCGACCTGGTGGGCCACGGTATCGGGCGGGAGCTCCACGAGGAGCCCCAGGTCCCGAACGTGGGCCGGCCGGGACACGGGCCCCTGCTGCGGGAAGGGATGGTCCTGGCCATCGAGCCGATGATCTCGGCGGGCACGGCCAGCATCAGGACGTTGGACGACGGTTGGACGGTGGTCACCGCCGATGGGAGCCTCTCGGCCCACTTCGAGCACACGGTGGCCATCACGGCGGAAGGCCCCAGGGTCCTCACCGGGGACCGGGACGCAGCCGGGAACGCCGTCGGGGGTGCTTGAAGGGGTTCCGACCCCTGGTTATACTATAAAGCTCTACCACAAACTCGTTGTGGAGATGGAACCGTGAAGGTCCGAAGCAGCGTCAAGCCGATCTGCGAGCACTGCAAGGTGGTCCGCCGCCGTGGGGTGGTGCGCATCATCTGCACCCGCAACCCCAAGCACAAGCAGCGGCAAGGATAACCCATGGCTCGCATAGCCGGCGTAGATCTCCCGCGCGGTAAGCGCATCGAGATCGCTCTCACCTACATCTATGGCATCGGTCGCGCTCGCGCCTCCGAGATCCTCGCGGCGTGCGGGGTGGACCCCAACCGCCGGACCCAGGATCTGTCGGACGACGACGTGAATCGTCTCCGGAAGGCCATCGAGAGCAGCTTCAAGGTGGAAGGTGCCTTGCGCACCGAGACGTCCATGAACATCAAGCGGCTCATGGACATCGGCTGCTACCGGGGGCTGCGGCACCGCCGCGGGCTCCCCGTGCGCGGCCAGCGGACGCACACCAACGCCCGCACGAAGAAGGGCCCGAGGCGGGCCATCGCGGGCAAGAAGAAGGCGTCGAAGAAGTAGTCGCGACAAGCACCAGGCAAGGAAAACGTGGCCAATCCGAAACCCCGCGCGAAGCGCACCAAGCGAGTCGTGGAAGCCGAGGGCGTCGCGCACATCGCGGCGACCTTCAACAACACGATCGTCACCATCACGGACAAGGCCGGCAACACCGTGGTCTGGTCCAGCGCCGGCAAGGCCGGCTTCAAGGGCTCGAAGAAGTCCACGCCCTTCGCCGCCACCATGGCCGCGGAGATAGCCGGGAAGGAGGCCGTCTCGCTGGGCGTCCGCCGGGTGGACGTGCTGGTCCAGGGCCCGGGCTCGGGCCGCGAGTCCGCCATCCAGGCCCTGGCTGCCGCGGGCCTCTTCATCAAGTCCATCCAGGACGTCACTCCGCTGCCGCACAACGGGTGCCGGCCGCCGAAGAAGCGCCGCGTCTGAGGAACGAATAGGAAATGGCTCGCTATACCGGACCCGCCTGCAAGCTCTGCCGTCGAGAGGGCCAGAAGCTCTTCTTGAAGGGGCAGAAGTGCTACACCGAGAAGTGCCCCGTCGAGCGCCGCGCCTATCCGCCGGGCCAGCACGGTCCCGCCCAGGCCCGCCGCCGCAAGCAGTCCGACTACGCCACCCAGCTTCGTGAGAAGCAGAAGGTGAAGCGGATCTACGGCCTGCACGAGAAGCAGTTCCACAACCTCTTCGAGGCTGCGTCCGCGCAGGCCGGCATCACCGGCGACAATCTGGTCATCGGCCTCGAGTCCCGGTTGGACAACGTGATCTTCCGGCTGGGCTTCGCCATGAGCCGGAGCGCCGCGCGCCAGCTCGTGCGCCACCGCCACGTGGAGGTGAACGGCCGCATCGTGGACGTGCCCAGCTTCCAGGTGTCGTCCGGGGACGAGCTCGCCGTGAAGCCGCGGTCCAAGGAGCTCTTCCGCGTCCAGGAGAGCCTGGAGGCCCGCACCCGGCCCAGCCTGCTCGAGTGGCTGGCCCTGGACGAGAAGGCCAAGGTCGGACGGATGGTCCGGCGTCCCACGCGGCAGGACATTCCGCTGGCGGCGCAGGAACAGCTCATCGTCGAGCTCTACTCGAAGTAAGCCAGGAGGAGACTGTGGAGATCGATCTGACTGGGTTGGTGCTGCCGGAGCGCGTGGAGGCCGCCGAGAAGTCCGCGGACGGTCGCTCGGCGCGGTTCGTCGTCGAGCCCCTCGAGCGGGGCTTCGGCCATACCCTCGGCAACTCCGTCCGGCGGGTGCTGCTCTCCTCCCTGCGCGGGTCCGCGGTCTGGGCCTTCCGCATCGACGGGGTCGTGCACGAGCACCAGACCATCGTCGGGGTGGTGGAGGACGTCCACCAGGTCATCCAGAACTTCAAGGCGCTGGTGGTGTCGCTGGACCCGGCCGTGGATGAGGCCATGCTCACGCTGCACGTGAACAGGGCCGGCGCGGTGACCGCAGCCGACATCCAGCCGCAGAGCGGCGCCCGCATCTTGGATCCCGCTCACCATCTGTTCACGCTCCAGGAGAAGCGGGCCGTGAACGTGGAGCTGCACGTGAACAAGGGCCGGGGGTTCGTGCTGGCCGACCAGCACACGCTTCCCCGCGGCGCGCCGGTGGACCTGGTCCGCATCGACGCCATCTACAATCCGGTGCGCCGGGCCAACTTCACGGTGGAGGAGACCCGCGTCGGGCAGCGCACCGACTTCGACCGGCTCACCCTGACGGTGGAGACGGACGGCTCGCTGGATCCCGAGGGCGCGGTGGCGTACGCTGCCGAGCTGGTGCGCAAGCACCTGGAGTACATGCTGTACTTCGGGCAGGGCGGCATGCCCGAGGTGGCCCCTCTCGGGGCCGTGGCGGTGCCCGAGCGTCTGCAGGACCTCTTCGCCCGTCCCATCGAGGATCTGGCGGAGCTGTCCGTGCGCTCGCGCAACTCGCTTCAGAAGGAGAACATCCGCACGCTGGGCGACCTCGTGCAGCGGTCCGAGGACGACATGCTCCAGATCGAGAACTTCGGGAAGAAGTCTCTCAAGGAGATCTCGGACTTCCTGGAGGAGCACGGCCTGCGGTTCGGAATGATGCTCGAGGCGGGCGAGGACGGTCGCCTCTTCTTCGTGGAGGAAGAGCCGGAGACGGCTGGGAGCGGTGAGGAGTAACCATGCGGCATCGCAACAAGGGAAGGAAGTTCTCCCGCACGTCCAGCCACAAGAAGGCCATGATGCGCAACCTGGCCACGGCGCTGTTCCGCCACGGGCGCATCGAGACCACCACCGCCAAGGCGAAGGAGCTCCGGCCCTACGCCGAGCGGCTCATCACGCTGGCCAAGCGGGGTGACCTGCACGCGCGCCGGCTGGCGGGAACGAAGATCCAGGACCGCGCGGTGCTGGGCTCGCTGTTCGACGACATCGGGCCCCGGTTCGCCGAGCGTCCCGGCGGCTACACCCGGATCCTGAAGGTCGGGAGCCGGAAGGGCGACGCCGCGGACCTGTCGCTCATCGAGTTGGTCAGCTAACAATCCCGCCTCCCCGCGAGGCGATACAAACGCAGGAATCCTACGATGGCTCGAGAGTGCTCGGTGTGTGGCAAGGGTCCCGGGACCGGGAACTCCGTGAGCCACGCCAACAACAAGACCAAGCGCCGCTGGCTCCCCAACCTCCAGACCGTGAAGGTCCTGGACGCGGAGGGGGAGCGTCGCCGCGTGCGCGTGTGCACCTCGTGCCTGGCGGCGGGGAAGGTGAAGAAAGCGCCGGCGACTGCGGTGACCGCCTAGCGGTCGACCCCACTGCCTGCGGGTCTTCGAGGAGCCTCCCGTCGTCGCGGCGGGGGGCTCTTTGCGTTGGTGGTTCTGGGCCGGGCCCGGGGGGGCGCCCCTTCGAAAAGCGCTCGCCCGTGGGCACAGAGGCTTGAGACCGCGTTGAAGGGCTCGCTTGGCTGCGCCGGGTCGTCCAAACCCCCGGCGCAGACATTTTCTCCGGGGCGCGCCCCCCGGGTCCGGCCCCGACCATCGCGGTCCTCCGGCGGGGCGGGGGTCTTCGAGGGCCAGGGGGTGGGGTGGCTCCGGCCTTCGGCCTGGCCACCCTTGGCTTTGGCGGGCCTGGGGGTTGGGGGGCGGGCGGGGGGGTGGTGCCGTCGGGTCGTGCGAGCGCGGTGGTTGAGGCCGGCGGGCGGCTCCCCCGCAGCGAGTATCGACGAGCCAGCCATGCGTCCCTGCTCACCATGTTCCCAGGCGAGTCGATGAACTCGCGGAGGGGGAGTCGTCCGCCGAGCCAGAACCACCAAGGCCCTCCGCGCGTCTCGCGCCGGCTGGGGTGGAAGTGCAGATTCAAGCGGTCTGCTGGCCAGGGTGGCCGGCGGCTCCCCCGCATCGCTTCGAGCTTCCGCCCGGTGACCCAGGTCCCGATCACGCCGAGCTTGTCGTCCAGGCCCAGTCCGGGCCCCGGGGCGGTTCGCGGGTGGATGGCGGGAGGGGAGGAGGGGTGAGCGGAGGCCACCGGACGGTCCCGCGAACGCAGGAGGTGGGTGCATGCCCGGTGTGCGGTCGGGCCGACGCGGCGCCCCTCTTCTCGTCGCCGGACCGCATGCACGGTGTGCCGGGGACGTATTCCTACCGTCGATGCAACGGCTGCCGCACGGTCTTCCAGGATCCCAGGGTGAGCGACGGCGACCTGCGTGCGTTGTACCCGGGGGCCTACTACACGCACTCCGCGTCGGGCTCTGGGCTCCCCGCGGGATTGGGCCGACGGGGGGAGGAGGGTTGGCGCGGTCGGCTGAGGTCCGGGATCCGGCGCGTACGGGCCCCGGGACAGGAGAGTGGGCCGCCTTCCGCCTGGCACCGCGTCCTGGCCAGGAGCCGGTGGATCCGGGAGCGCGCGTTCTACGACCTGGTGGACGACGAGATGCTGCCGTGGCGGACGCCGCCGGGGAGGGCGCTGGACGTGGGGTGCGGTGCGGGCGAGCTGATGCTCCGCCTGGCCGCCCTGGGGTGGCAGGTGGAGGGTGTCGAGCCCGACGCGGCTGCCGCTGCGGTGGCCCGGGAGCGGTCCGGGGCCGCGGTGCGCGTGGCGAGCGTGGCCGCCCTGCGCCCGGAGGCTACGGGCCGCTTCGATCTGATCACGGTCTCCCACGTCCTGGAGCATCTGCCTGCGCCGGGGGAGGCCCTGCGCACGCTGGCGGGCCTTCTGGGCACGGGCGGGCGGCTGGTGGTGCTCTGGCCCAACCCGGATGCGCTGGGTGCGCGCGCGTTCCGGGCGCACTGGTTCGCGTGGGACGCTCCACGCCATCTGGTCGTGCCGTCGCTGGCCGGCTTGCGTGCCCTTGTGCGGGGGACGGGGCTCGAGGTCCGCGGCGCCCGCACGCTGACGCGCTGGGCGGCGGACCACGCCATGCAGTCGGCGGCCTATCGGCGGGGGGAGGGCCTCCAGGACGACGTTCCCGGGTTCGCGCATCGCGCCTTCGGGGGCCTGGAGCGCGCGCTCGTGGCGTTGGGGCTGGGGGTGGGCGAGGAGATCCTGCTCCACCTGGAGGTGCGCGCTTGAGCGTCCGCGCATCTCCTTCGTTCGCCTCGAGGCTCGGGCGTTTCACGACGCTGAACGTAGGCCAGCAGGTGGCGCTCATCGCGCTCTCCCTGGTGGCGACCCCGGTGCTCTACCACCGCCTGGGCGAGACGGCGTACGGGATCCTCGCCATCGTGACGCTCCTGGCCTCGCAGCTGGCCATCCTGGAGTTCGGCTTCGGCCACGCGACGATCCGCTGGGTCGCGCAGTGTCGCGCCCGGAGAGACGACGGGGCCCTGGGGCGCACGCTGGGCACGTCGGCGTGGGTGTTCGCGGGGACCGCTGCGGTGGGAGGCGGCATCCTCCTCATCGCCGCCGAGCCTCTGGTCGAGGGCTTCTTCAACGTCCCGGGCGGGGCCCGAGCCACGGCGGTCACGGCCGTCAGGGTGGGGAGCCTGTTCTTCGTCGCCTCGGTCTTCGGGAACCTGGCGAGCTCGGTCTGGCAGGGGATCCAGCGCTTCGGAGCCCTCAACCTCATATCGGGCGTGGCCTCGGCTCTGCAGATCCTCGGAAGCCTCGCCATCGTCGTGGCGGGCCACGGCGTGGTTGCGGTGGTCGTATGGAGCACGGCGCTGGGGTTCCTGACGCTGGCCGTGAACCTCGTCGGGCTGCGCCGCGCGCTCCCCGGGATCAGGGGTCTCGGGCGGCCCGACGGGGGGACGCTCAAGGAAATGGGACGTTTCGGCTTCCTGCTCATGCTGGCTGGGGCGCTCACCCAGGTGGTGATATCCGGCGGTCCGCTGGTGCTCGGCCACTTCGTCGCCATCGGCGCGCTCCCGTTCTTCACCGTGCCCTTCGGACTCTACCAGCGGCTGAACCGGATGGCCTATGGGCTGGCCGGGGCGCTCTTCCCGCTGGTGTCGGAGCTGCAGGGCCGGAGGGACGACCAGACGCTTGAGAAGGTGTTCGTGTCGGGGACGCGCACGCTGCTCTTGGTGGGAGCGGCGGCCATGGCCCCTGCCGTGCTCGTGGCCGCTCCATTCCTGTCCCTCTGGATGGGCCCGGATTTCGCGGCCCAGGCGGGGACGGCCCTGGAGATGCTGTTCGTGGCGTTCGCGTTCGCGCTCGCCTCCATCCCCTCCATCGAGCTCGCCAGGGGCACGGGGCGGGCCGGCCTCCTCGTGGGGTACACCGCCACCCAGGCCGCCGTCACCGTCGTGGGCATCGCGCTGCTGGCATCGGGCCGGGGCGCTGAGGGCGCGGCGCTGGCGTTCCTTGCGGCGCAGGTGGCAGGGTTCGCCTTCCTGACCGTGAAGGTGGGTGGCCGGGCGTTCAGGCGGGTCCTCACGCCTGGGCCGGTGCTGGTGCTTTCCGCGGGCTCGGGGGCCGTGCTCGGAGCCCTGGTCTTCGTGGAGGGGCCCTGGTCCCGCCTGGTTCTCGCCGCCGGTCTGGCGGTCGCCCTGGCCGCGGCGGCGCTCTTCGCCCTCGACGCCCCGGAGCGGGAAGCGCTCCGGCGCATGATGGCGCGGACTTGACCTGGTGGGGAGCCCCATGGGAAGCTTGAGGATGCCCCGTCGCCCCCCCGGAGGGACCCTCCCATGATGCCTGCCGCCCGGAGCGCTGGAGAGCGCGTCCCCCGCCGAGGCAAGGGCGCACTCCTGAGCGACCCGAAGGTGCTGGTCACGCAGGTGGCCACGGGAATCGGCGTCCTCCTCACGCTGGCCGGGCTCTTCCAGCTCGTCCTGCACGACCTCGCCGACCTCATCCCACTCGTGGCCATCGCACCGCTGGGGGCCTGGGGGCTCTGGTGGCTGGTGGGGAGACTCTCCGCGCCCGAGGACCGGAGCCTCGTGATGAAGGTCATGGTCGCGGGGGTGCTGCTGCGTGTCGGGCTGACGCTGGTGATCCACTACACGCTGCCGGTCTGGTTCTTTGCCCCGGACCAGGTGACGTACGAGGAGGTGGGGCTCCAGACGCTCCACTACCACCAGGGGACGGACGGCATCCCGTGGCAGCTCCAGAACACCCTGGAGGTGGGGTACTTCTACTGGAACGCGTTCCTGTACCTCATCTTCGGGTTCGCGCCACTGGCGCCCAAGCTCGTGAACGCCTTCGTGGGAACGGCCTCCGCGCTCTTCTGCTACCGCCTCGCCGGCGAGCTGGCGGGGCGGGGGCCCGCC
>DATIKQ010000002.1:0-19526 GCA_035477395.1 Longimicrobiales bacterium | reverse complement strand
GGGACCGTCCCGGCGCTCTGCTGTCACGCCCCATCGGCGCCCTCCTGCCCGCCGAGCCCGTGCCGAGGCGCCTCCCGCAGCCTCCGGACCCCGCTTCGGGCCCCTCCGGGCAAGCCAGGGCCTCGGCAAACCCCCTCTTATATTTCGGGGTCTTTTCGGTGCCGCCCCCGAGCCGGAGCAGGAGGTCCCCCAGCATGGTCCAGTTCGCCCCCCACGCCGTCTCCATCGCTGTCGTGCGCGAGCACGCGCCGTCGTACGGTCTCACCCAGGGCGGCCTCCCCGCTGGGGACGAGACCACCGGCGACGAGTCCGACGCCCTCGACGCCCTCGCCGACGAGATCGCCACCCTGGCCGCCCACATCCATGCCGCGACGCACCGCCTGCTCGTCCTCCTCGCGGAGTTCGATCGGCGCGGCGGCTGGGAACTGGAGGGACACCGCTCCTGCGCCCACTGGCTCACGTTCCGGACCGGCATCGACCTCGGTGCCGCCCGGGAGAAGGTACGTGCGGCCCGCGCGTTGCTGGGGCTCCCCAAGACCAGCGCCGCCATGGCCCGGGGCGAGTTGTCCTTCTCCCAAGTTCGGGCGCTTTCGCGCGTGGCCACGGCGGAGAACGAGGGCGACCTCCTGGAGCTCGCCCGGGGATGCACCACCGCCCAGCTCGAGCGGGTGGTCAGAGGCTGGAAGCGCGGGAGCCGCGAGGACGAGGCGGCGCTCGAGCGAGAGTGGCACGAGAGCCGCACGTTATCCGTCTTCCCGGACGACGAGGGCATGTACGTGGTCCGAGGCAAGCTCCCGCCCGAGGTGGGGGTGCTCCTGATGAGGGCGGTGGAGGCGGCGAGCGACGCGCTGTATCGGGACGAGTCGGGCATCGAGCGCTTGGCGGGGGGCTCGCCATCGGCCGACACGCTCCGCGCCGCGGCCCAGCGGCGTGCCGATGCCCTCGGCCTCCTGGCCGAGCGGGCGATGGCGGTGGGGTTCGGCGCGGTGCCTGGCGGGGAGCCCGGCGGTGCCGAGCCCCCCATCAGCGGCACGCGGGCGGCCCGCTACCAGGTCGTGCTGCACGTGGATACGGCCACGCTCTCGGGGGCCGGGAATGCAGGCGGTGAGGTGGGCGGCGCTTCCGGTCGCTCCGAGCTCGAGGACGGCACACGCGTTTCAGCTGAAACGTCCCGGAGGCTCTCCTGCGATGCCGCCCTGGTCCGGATCACCCACGCGCCCGACGGGTCGGTGCTCGACGTGAACCGCCGGACCCGCACCGTTCCGCCGGCGCTCCGCCGGGCGCTGGAGGCCAGAGACAGAGGGTGCCGATTCCCGGGGTGCGGATTCCGCTTCACCGACGCGCACCACGTGAAGCACTGGAGCGACGGCGGCGAGACCAGCCTCACCAACACGACCCTTCTCTGTAGACACCACCACCGCCTCGTGCACGAGGGCGGTTGGCGCGTGATCCGGGCGAGCGACGGCATGCCGGTGTTCGTGGATCCCAGGGGTGGGACCCATTACGACGCGCGCCCGAAGGCTCCGGAGTTGGCCGAGCACCCGGTGCGGGCTCTGGTCGAGGCGAACCGCCGCCGCGGCGTCGAGCCCGACTGGCGCACGGCCGGAGCGCGCTGGAAGCGGGAGGACGACATCCCCAGCGACGTCTACTTCCGGGCGCTGGAGGCGGCGGGATAGGGGGTAGACACGCGCCCCCCTGCCAGCATGGTGCAAGGACGGAAACGGGTGCAGCCCGCAGAAGTGGATGGCCCCCCGGGCTCAGCGGTTCGCCAGCACGGAGGTGTGGGGGACCGTACGAGTCGTGCGTCCGCTGACACGAGCGTGAGCCCGACTCACGGCACCGTCGTACAGTACCCCCCGCCCGCGCACGTCTCCGGCACGTACGTCTCGCTCTCCACCATCCACACGCCGTCCGTCTTCCTCCACTTCGCGAAGTAGCTTCCCCCGATGACGATCTTCCCGTCGGCGTCCGTCCAGGAGCCGGTCCAGCGGCCACGCTCGGACGCCATCCCCCACGGCTCGAACACGCGCACCTCGTCGGGCGTGCGCCGGTAGGTCACGTCCGGGCGTGTGCGGAACTGCTCGGCGAAGCGCCGCAGGTTGGTCTCACGGCCCACCGCGTGGACGGAGTTCGAGGTGACGACCACCACGTCCGGGGCCAGGATGGCGCCGACGCCCGTGGTGTCGTGCCGCGCGATGGCCTCGTTGGACGACTCCCGGCGAAGGCGGATCGACCGTTCGTCGTCGGGCGTCTGCGCTCCCGCCCGAGCCGCAGCGAGAGCGAACAAGAGGAGCAGGCTGGTCAGGAGTCGCATGGCTCGGCTTTCCCGCCGGGCTCCGACGGTAGGTGCCGGCACTCCCTCAGTCCGGCACGACGCTGGCTAGCACATCTCCCGCAGCGACCTGGTCGCCGACGGCAACGAGGACCTCGTCCACGGAGCCGCTGACGGGGGAGGGCACGGGCACCTCCATCTTCATGGCCTCGATGACGACGACGGTGTCGCCGTCGGACACGGCCGTGCCAGGCCCGGCGGCGATGCGGACCACCCTGCCGGGCATGTGGGCCTTGACGGGGATGCCCTCGGCGTGGGCGGCGGGCCTGGCGGCGGCGGGACCCGCGACGCCGGGCTTCGCGGCCGCGGACGCCGCGTCACCGGCCTGCACCGACACCTCGAAGACCTTGTCGCCGACGCGGACCTTGCCGCCGTCCACGACGACGGTGTGGCTGCGGCCGCCGACGCTGACCGCGTAGCGCGCGGGACCGGCGCTGACCGCCGGTGCGGCTGGAGCGGGCGCAGCGGCTGGGGGGGCCGAGGCCCGGGCGACCTTGCGGACGCCCATCTCCCCCTTGCCCTTCAGGAACGCGATGCCCTTGTCGCCGCAGGTCGCGGTGATGAAGACGTTCTCGTCCGTCACCGGAAGGCTCTCGGCTTCCAGGCGCCGTCGGGCGGCGCCGATCCCCTTGGCGGGGTCGGCGTCGTTCCGCTCCAGGGGCGACCGATCCGTGGGCTCGAGCTGCAGTTGCTCGGAGGCGAGCTTGATCACGTCGGGGTCGGGCGGCACCGGGGTCCGGCCGAAGTAGCCCAGGACCATGCGGCCGTAATCGGTGGCGATCTTCTTCCAGGGGCCGAACAGGACGTTGTTGAAGGCCTGCTGGACGTAGAACTGGGACACGGGCGTCACCGAGGTGCCGAAACCGCCCTTCTCGACGACGTCGCGCATGGCGCGGATCAGGTCCGGATAGCGGTCCATGATGCCGTGGTCGCGCAGCATCTGGGTGTTGGCCGTCAGCGCGCCGCCCGGCATGGGGCTCCAGGGGAGCGTCGGCTCGACGGCGGTGGCCTCCGGAGGCAGGAAGTAGTCGGCCATGCACTCCTTGAAGACCTCTTCCGCCTCGCGGACCTTCTCGACGTCCACGTCCAGGTCGTATGCGCTGCCGCGCAGCGCGTGCCACATGGTGAGCACGTCGGGCTGGCAGGTGCCGCCCGACACCGGGGCCAGCGACAGGTCGATGGCGTCGGCGCCGGCGTCGAGGGCGGCCAGGTAGCAGGCGACGCTGATGCCCGCCGTCTCGTGGGTGTGGTAGTGGATGTAGGTCCCCGCCGGCAGCATGCGGCGCGCGCGCGCGATGGTGTCGTGCACGACGGAGGGCACCGCGGTGCCGGAGGCGTCCTTGAAGCAGACCGAGTCGAAGGGGATGTCGGCGTCGAGGATCCGGCGCAGCGTCGCCATGTAGAAGTCGGCGTCGTGGGCGCCCGTGCACCCCGGCGGCAGCGCCATGAGCGTCACGCAGACCTGGTGCTTGAGCCCCGCCTCGGCGATGCAGCGCCCCGAGTGGATCAGGTTCTGAACGTCGTTCAGCGCGTCGAAGTTGCGGATCGTGGTGACGCCGTGCTTGCGGAACAACTGGGCGTGCAGGCGCACGATATCGGAAGACTGCGAGTCGAGGCCGACGACGTTGACGCCGCGGGCCAGGGTCTGTAATTCCGCGTCCGGGCCCGCCGTCTGCCGGAAGCGGTCCATCATGCCGAAGGCGTCTTCGTTGCAGTAGAAGTACATCGACTGGAATCGGGCGCCGCCGCCGGACTCGAAGTAGTCGATGCCTGCGGCACGGGCGGCTTCGAGGGCGGGGAGGAAGTCGTCGGTGAGCACGCGGGCGCCGTAGACGGACTGGAAGCCGTCGCGGAACGCGGTGCACATGAAGCGGACCTTCTTCATGATCTTGCCTCTAATTGACCATCAACGACCACAGAATGCCGGCGGCGATGGCCGAGCCGATGACGCCGGCCACGTTGGGGGCCATGGCGTGCATCAGCAGGTGATTGTGGGGGTCCTCCGCGTGGCCGACCATCTGTACGACCCGCGCCGAGTCGGGAACGGCGGAGACGCCGGCGGCGCCCAGCAGGGGGTTGATCTTGTTGCGGCTGAAGAGGTTGAGGAGCTTGGCGAAGAGCACGCCGCCGGCCGTGGCGATGGCGAAGGACAGGGCGCCGAGGCCGAAGATCATCAGCGATTGGGGCGTGAGGAAGGTCTGCGCCTGGGTGCTGGCGCCCACCGCGAAGCCCAGCAAGATGGTGACGATGTCGATGAAGGCGTGGCGAGCCGTCTCGGCCAGTCGGTCGGTGACGGTGGACTCCTTGAGGAGGTTGCCGAACAGCAGCATCCCGACCAGGGGCAGCGCTCCCGGCGCGATCATGGCGGCGATGATGAACGCGACGATGGGGAAGATGATGCGCTCTCGCTTCGACACCGTGCGCGGCGGCGGCATGCGGATGAGCCGCTCCTCGCGGGTGGTGAGGAGCATCATGATGGGCGGCTGGATGACGGGCACCAGGGCCATGTAGGAATAGGCCGCGATGGCGATGGCGCCGAGCAGGTGCGGCGCGAGCTTGGCAGCCAGGAAGATGGCCGTGGGGCCGTCGGCGCCCCCGATGATCCCGATGGCGCCGGATTCCGCCGGGGTGAATCCCAGGTAGAGCCCGCCGATCAGGGTCAGGAAGATCCCCACCTGGGCGGCGCCGCCCAGCAGCACCAGGCGCGGGCTGGAGAGCATGGCCGAGAAGTCGGTCATGGCGCCGATGCCGAGGAAGATCAGCGGCGGGTAGATGCCCGACGTGACGCCGTAATACAGGTAGCTCAACACGCTGCCCTGGTCGTAGACGCCCAGTGCCATCCCCGCCGTCGGAGGGATGTTGCCGACGATGGCGCCGAAGCCGATGGGGAGCAGCAGCAGGGGCTCGTAGTGCTTTGTGATGGCCAGGGTGATGAACGCGAGCCCTATGGCGATCATCAACAGGTTGCCCCAGGTGATGTTCGCGAAGCCCGTGGTGCCCAGGAACTCGACGAGGATGTCCATGGGGTCAGGCCACCCCTTCGCGCGCTGCGTGGAAGGCGGCGGCCGCGGCGGCCAGCGCCGCATCGTCCTCGCCGTTGGGGCGAGGGAGCTGGGGCGTGGGCTCCGGGACGACCACCGCGACCCAGCGCAGGATCCGCGGCATGATGGCGATGAACGAGGCGATGACGCCGAGGGCGACCATGACGATGACCATGCCGGCGATGGCAATGGGCACGCCCTGGCCCTCGACGATGCGCTGCAGCCCGGTCTGGAAGTCGGTCATGGTCGCTAAAGGTCGGCCCTGAGCGCCTTTATTTCCAGCCCCTGCCCGGCCCTGTACGACCGGACACACGGCGGCAGGACGCGCCCGCTCCGTGGCGGGTCCGCCGGCCGGGAGGGGCTCGCCGTCCGACCGCGGGAGCGGCATGATTCAAGGATCATCACCGATCTCCGGGAGCCCGCACCATGTCACCTCACCGCCCAGTCCGAATGACCATCCCCGCAGCGGCCGTCGCCCTGGCCCTGCTCGTGGCCGTTCCGGTCGCCCTCCAGGCCCAGGCCGCGCCGCGCGCCATGACCATCGTGGACCTCATCGACCTGCCCATGGTGGGCGACGCGCGCCTCTCGCCCGATGGGAGCCAGGTGCTCTACACCCGCACGGACACCGACTGGGCGCGCAACCGCACGGTCACGCACATCTGGCGCGTGGGCGTCGACGGATCCGACGCCCTTCAACTCACCCGCGGCGAGGACGGGGAGTCGTCGCCCCGGTGGTCCCCGGACGGGCGCACGGTGGCGTTCCTCGCCGACCGCTCCGACGACGAGCCCACGCAGATCCACCTGATCCGCGTCGCGGGCGGGGAGGCGGCGCCCCTGACCTCCCATGCCACGTCCGTGGGCGACATCCAGTGGTCCCCGGACGGGCGGTGGATCTACTTCCTGGCCTCCGACGACAGGACCGAGGAGGAGAAGGCCCGGGAGAAGGCCCGGGACGACGTCTTCGCCTACGACGAGAACTACCAGCAGCGCCACCTGTGGCGCGTCGAGGTCGCCACGGGGAAGGAGTCCCGGGTCACCGATGGCGACTTCTCCATCCTGGGGTACCGGCTCTCCCGGGACGGCGCGCTGATCGCCCACCACCGTGCGCCAAACCCCCTCTATGGCGACGCCGAGAAGGGCGAAGTCTGGGTCATGGCCGCCGACGGCTCGGCGGAGCGCCGGCTGACGGACAACGGTGTCTCGGAGAGCGGCGCCGAGCTCTCCCCGGACAACCGCCAGGTGCTCTTCGTCTCCGGCTCCCGCGGCGACCTGGGCGAGAGCTACTTCAACAGCAACCTCTTCCTGGTACCCGCCGCAGGAGGCGCAGCCCGCGAGTTGGCGCCGGGAGTGGGGCACGGGCTCGACCAGGCCACCTGGTCCGCCAACGGGCGGAGCGTCTGGGTTCTGGCCAACACCGGCGTCCGCGACCAGATCTTCCGTCTGAGCGTGGACGGAGAGCAGTTCACGGCACTTACCACCGGCGACGAGGCGCTGGGGGCGTGGGAGTACAGCCCGGCCCTGGATCGCCATCTGGTCACGCGGCGCACCGCCCAGGACCCGGGAGAGATCTGGGTGCTGGCCCCCGACGGCGCATCAGGGAAGGTGACCCACCTCTACGGCGACATCGCCCAGCGCTTCCGCCTCCCCCGGGAGGAGGCGATCCGGTGGAAGGGCAAGGACGGCGTCGAGGTGGAAGGGCTCCTCTACTCTCCGCTGGACTACCGGGAGGGGCAGCGCTACCCGCTGGTGGTGCAAACCCATGGCGGCCCGTCGTCCAGCGACCAGTTCGGCGGCGCGTTCAGCTCCTCCAACTACATCCCGGTGCTCGCGTCGCTGGGCTACTTCGTGCTCAAGCCCAACTACCGGGGGAGCACGGGCTACGGCGACGCCTTCATGCGCGACATGGTGGGGAGCTACTTCGACCAGTCCCACCTCGACGTCATGACCGGCGTGGACCACGTCATCGCCCGCGGGCTGGTGGACGGCGCGCGCATGGCCAAGATGGGGTGGAGCGCCGGCGGCCACATGACGAACAAGATCATCACGTTCACGAACCGCTTCAAAGCGGCCTCGTCGGGGGCCGGCGCCGCCAACTGGATCTCCATGTACGCCCAGTCCGACGTGCGCACGTACCGCACGCCCTGGTTCGGCGGGACGCCCTGGGAGAAGAACGCTCCCATCGACACGTACTGGGACCACTCTCCCCTGAAGTACGTGGCCAACGTGAAGACGCCCACGCTCTTCCTGGTGGGCGGCCAGGACGTGCGCGTGCCGCCTCCCCAGTCGGTGGAGATGTGGCGGGGCGTGAAGCAGCAGGGCGTGCCCACCAAGCTCTGGATCGCGCCCCGCGAGCCTCACGGCTGGCAGGAGCTCCGCCACCGGCTCTTCAAGGCCAACGTGGAGCTGGACTGGTTCGAGAAGTGGGTGATGGAGCGGACGTGGACGTGGGAGAAGGCGCCCGAGGGCCGGTGAACGCACCCTCGGTCCGCACCCTCCGCCCCGGCCTCCACCTGCTGGAGGCCGAGGTGGAGGACTTCGACGTCCGCGCTGCCGTGCTCGTCGGCACCGAGCGAGCGGTGGTCTGGGACACGCTCGCGCACCCGGCGCAGATGGAGGGCGTGCGCCGGATCGTGGCGGCCGCTGGCGGAGTGGCGGGGCGCTCCGCAGCGGTGGGCCGCTCCGCCGAGGCATCGCTCCCCCTCACCGTCGTCTATTCCCACGCCGACTGGGATCACGCCTGGGGGACGTGCGCCCTCGGGGACGTGGAGGACGTGGTCGCCCACGCCTGGTCCGAGCGGCGCTTCCGGAGCGACGTCCCGGAGGAGCTCCGCCGACGGCAGGCCGAGGAGCCGGGCCTATGGGATGCGGTCCGGCTGGTGCCGCCCACGGTGCTCTTCGAGCGAACCCACACCCTGGATCTCGGAGGCGCCACCCTCGAGCTCCACGCGCTTCCCGGCCACACCCCGGACTGCAGCGTGTGCTTCGTGCCCGAATGGGGCGTCCTCCTGGCGGGGGACACGGTGGAGACGCCCCTCCCGGTGGTGAACGAAGCGAGGGCGGTGGCCGAGTGGGCCCAGGCTCTGGAGCGGTGGAGGGACGACGCCCGCGTCGCCACCGTCGTGCCGGCCCACGGACCGGTGGGAGGGCGGGAGCTCGTGGAGCACACCCTGCGGTACCTGCGGGGACTGGCGGCGGGCGGCGATCTTGCCGACCTCTCGGCACTATCCCCCTTCTACCGCGAGACGCACCGGCGGAACCAGGAGCTGGCCGGCCCGGGGAGCGGCCGCTCCGCCGGACCCCGAGCGGGTGACGCTCCGGCTAACGACGGATCCTGAGGAGGATGATGGCACCCAGCAGCGCGAAGCCCAGCGCCGCCGCCGTGATCGCCTCCCGGTCCCACACCACCAGCTCCTCGGCCCGGGGCGCGCGCACCGCCTGATCCAGGTGGATGGCGCAATACGCTCCGCCCTCCTGCGCGTCCCGCGTGCACCGCTCGCCCTTCCGGGTCGTTCCCTGGCACTGGGCCATGTCGCCCCTCCTGGTGAGAGCATCCCGTCCCACCCACCACTACGGGGGAACGGGCCCGGCGGTTCAAAGGGCCGGCGCAGGTGCCTCAGGGAAGCGGGTGTAGCGCGATCCCCATGGCCGCAGCCGCTGAGCACATCCGTGTGTCGTAGCTGGCCAGCGCCACCTCGTGCCCGCGGTCCACGAGGAACGCGACGGAGGCGAGGTGGAGCGCGTCGAGGGTGCGCACGGCCGTGGGGAAGGGTTGGCGGGCGCGCTCCAGCACCGCGGGGGCCAGGTCGAGGAGTCCGATCCGCGCCAGGAGCCCACGCGCCGCGTCGCCGTGCGAGCGGGCGAGGTCCAGGGCGTGGATACGGCTCCAGAGCTCGTACACCAGGAGTCGGCTCGCCACCAGGTCGCTCTCCCAGAGCGAGGCGGGCGGCTCCCGGTCCTCTGCGAGGAGGTGGGCGAGGGCCACCGAGGTGTCGAGGTAGATCACCGCTCCTCCCGGTCCCGGGCCAGGCCCTCCAGGATCCGGGCCAGAGGCGCGACGGGCCTTCCGCGGGGAGGAGCGCCGGAAGCGCGCTGCGGCGGGGTCAGCGATCCCTCCTCGGCAAGCCCACGCAACGGCCCCGTCCCGAGGGGCCGCCGTAGCGCCAGGATCCCCCTCCGGAGGGCCTCGGAGCGGGAGACGCCGAGATCTCCCGCGCACCGGTCCAGTTCGGCGCGCTCCTCCACGGTGAGGTAGACCTGGATGGGCTCTCTGACTCGATCCGCCATTGGAGATGAAGTTATCGAATTCGTAGACAAAGTCAATCACGCCGCAGCGCGCGGACGCGCAGCCGGGCGGGGAGGTCGGGGGCCGGCGCCTCCGGAGTCACGCGCACGGCCACCGTGTCCCCCGGGAGGAGGTGGAAGAAGTTGTCCGAGACGCGCGCGCCCGCACCGTCCACCGAGAGGCGCACGCCGTAGGCGAAGCGGTCCGCCGTCAGCCGAACCCGCCAACCATCCGCTGCGGGCGAAGCCTCCACGACGCGCACTCCCGGGTCAGGGAGGTCGAGGGCCGCCGGGGGCACGAGGAACTCCAGGTCCCGGTACGTCGCTCCGGTCGAGGTGGTGAGGCGCGCCTCCACCACCACCGCGCGGGGGTTGGTCCCCGACGGGAGGAGGCGGTCCACAGCCCCCCTCCAAGCCAACGCCGCCGCCGTCCCGTCCGCGGACGTGTCGACCGCGCGCGTGGCCAGCGTGGCTCCGTCGAAGCTCAGCACCCGCACCTCGGAGGTCCGCCGGTACGCCGCCTCCACCTGGAGAAGCACATCTGGCGCGCATGGTGCTGGCGTTCGCGGCGGGGCACGACAACCAGACGGTGGCGCGGCGCGTGCGCGTGGCGCCGGCCACGGTGGGCAAGTGGCGCCGGCGCTTCATCGAGGACCGGGTGGCGGGCCTGATGGACGAACCCCGCCCGGGCGCACCTCGTCAGATCAAGGATGAGCAGGTCGAGGACGTGATCGTGCGGACTCTGGAAAGCACGCCGAAGGGCGCCACGCATTGGAGCACCCGGGACATGGCCCAGGCCACGGGTCTGAGTCATATGACCGTCAGCCGGATCTGGCGGGCGTTCGGCCTCAAGCCGCACCGGACCGAGACGTTCAAGCTCTCTCCCGATCCGCTGCCCATCGAGAAGGTGCGCGACATCGTGGGGCTGTACCTGAACCCGCCGGACCACGCCGTGGTCTTCTGCCTCGACGTCAAGCCGCAGATCCAGGCCCTGGACCGCACCGCGCCGCTGCTGCCGCTCCAGCCCGGTCAGGTGGAGCGGGGCACCCACGACTACAAGCGCCACGGCACCACTACACCCCGACCTACGCCCTCGTGGATGAACCTGGTGGAGCGCTGGTTCTCGGCGCTCACGGCGAAGCAGCTGCGTCGCGGCGTGCACCGCAGCGTGCGCGAGCTCGTCGCCGCCATCCGCGAGTTCATCGACGTGCATGACCAGGCCGGCAAGCCCTACGTCTGGGTGAAGACCGCCGACGAGATCCTCGCCAGCATCGCCCGCTTCGCGCAACGCAGCTGAAGGCTCACGGCGGGGCCTGACTAGTCATGTTGCTATTCACCGTCACAGGACACCAGGGTTTGGGAGCGGTTGCAGAAGGGGCACTCAACACGGAGGAGCGCCGAAAGCGGCACCGCCGCGAGGTGGCAGTGGCCTGGGAGCGTTGGAGGAGCGAAGATTCACGGGGGGACACGCGCACCTACACGGAGCGCCGGCCGGGTGAGCGACCCATGGAGCAACGTGGACACTGACCTGTCAGGCCTTGAGCGCGCCCTGATCTGCGCGACCCGTGAGGCGCGCAAGCTGTACGCCGACGGCCGGTTGAGGATGGTCATGATCTGCATCCTGGTGGAGCGCGTGGTGCCGGTGAGTTCTCTGCAAGGGAACCCCACCGTACCACAAGCCCCGCAGGACGCATCCTCCGTCCTGCCGTCTCGCCGCTCCGCCTTCCACGCGCATCAGCTCCTCTCGCAACCCGCCGAATCACCCACAGATTCCCCAGGAGAACCGAACTTCCTGTCCCGCCCGCGCTCATTACCGCCGCGTGCGCACCGCGTTCGGTCGAAGTGGTTCGGTGGCCCGATCCGGCGCCGCACTTCGTGATCGCGCGCGGGTCCGCCGAAGCGATGGAGGAACCGATGAGCCCTGCACAGCGCAAGGGTCGCCTGCCCTCGCGACGGAAGTGCCCATGAACGATGCACCCATCAGCGAGTTCGCAGGCATGCAGACGCGCATCGCCGCCGACGACGACGGCCGGCACGCAGCCCGAAGCGGCAGCCAACGGCCAGGCCTTCCTGGAAACCGATGCTCGCGCGCGCATGCAAACCCCACGCGCATGGCCATGATCGGACGGGCGGCGGCGGATCTCGTGAACAAGATCCGCTCCCGGTGCCCGGCGTGCGGCCTTCCGGGGCTCCGGGTGGCCGAGCGGGTCGCGGGATTGCCCAGCGCCGACTGCGGCGAGCCGACCCCCGCAATCCGGGCGAACGGGCGTGGATGCGTCGGATGCTCCCATCGTGAACAACGGCACCGTTCCGGGCACCGCGTTGCCGACCCCGCCCACTGTCCGCTGTGCAATCCACAAGGGAATCAAGATCCATGAATACGTCAGTTCTCCTCCCGCGTTGGCTGACGGCACTTCTGGCCCTGGCCGCGCTCGGCATCCTCTCTGGCGGCGGGTATTTCTTTCGTGAGCAGGAGCGGCGGCAGCGCAACGCCGTCCTGAACGAGCTTGAGGTCGTTACCGAACTCAAGGCCCTGAAGATCGTCGAATGGCGACGGAACCGTTTGGGTGACGCCGAACGGATGCGCGCCCTCCTCGCCTGCGCCGGCCCGGAGTGGGGCGTGCCCGCCGGGCCGCACTCGGAACAGGCGCACCAACGGCTCGCGGCGTGCCTGAGAGCGTTGGTGGACGGCGAGACCTACCAGCGGGCGTTCCTGGTGGATGAACGGCTGAATGTGCGGTCCGCCGCCCCGCTCCCCCCGACCGGCGAAATGCCGGCGTTGAGCGCGGCGCTGCGCCCATCCGTGGGAGAGGCGCTCCGCAGCGGGCAGGCGATGCTCACCGATCTCTATCGCGCGGAAGCGAACGGCCCGGTGCAGACGGCCGTCGTGATCCCGCTGGGCGAGCCCGGCCTGGGGGCGCTCATACTGGAGTCCCACGCCGGGAGCTTCCTGTTTCCGCTGCTCGCCTTCTGGCCGACGCCCGCGACGTCGAAAGAGACGCTGCTGGTCCGGCGGGAGGGCGACTCCGTGCTCTACCTCAACGACCTGCGCTTCCAGCCCAACACCGCGCTCAACCTGCGCGCCCCGTTGACCGACACGGCCCGGCTGGCCGTCAAGGCCGTGCTGGGCCTGGGGAAAGGGCTGACGCACGGCGTGGATTATCGCGGCGAGCGGGTGGTGGCGGTGCTGGAGTCCATTCCGGATTCGCCATGGTTCATCGAAAGCAAGCTGGACGAGGCGGAGGCGTTTGCCGGCGCTCGCACCACTTCCATGCTGATCCTGGGGTGGATTTTCGGGTCTCTCGCTTTGGCCGGCGGCACGGTGGCCCTTATCTGGCAAGGCCGGTCCAGGACTCACATGGCGAATCTCTACGCGGCCGAGGCCGCCAGGCGCGAGGGCGAAGCACACTACCTCCACCTGGTCGAGACCGCTGCAGAAGGCATCTGGTCCGGTGACGCCGCCTTGCGCACCACGTCAGCCAGCAAGCGGCTGGAGCAGATGGTGGGCGGGCGGGTGGGTGGGTTGCTGGGTGTGCCGCTGCGGGAGTTGGTGCATCCGGAAGACGCCGACCGCGTCGCAAATCCGGACAACTTCCCCCCCGGCCGGTTCCGGCAAGTCGAGTGCCGCCTCTCCGAGGCCGGCGGCGGGCCGCGCTGGGTTCTGATGTCCACGTCGGCGCGCGCGGACGCGCAGGGACAGCGGACCGAGGTGCTTGCCACGATGACGGACATCACGGAACTCAAGCGGGCTCAATCCGAGATAGGCCGGCAGGCGGCGCTGCTGGACGCGGCCAGCGACGCCATCTACGTCCGCACCCTGGACCACAAAGTGACCTACTGGAACGGCGGCGCGGAGCGCCTGTACGGGTATTCCCGCGCGGACGCGCTGGGGCACGATGTCCGCGAGTTGGGGCGGCCGAACAGCGAGGCGTTTGCGGCGGCACACGCCGAACTCCTGGAGCGGGGGCATTGGGCTGGAGAGCTGATGAAGCACAACAAGACCGGCCGGCCAATTTGCATGTTCTGCCGCTGGACGGTGCTGCGGAATGCGCAGGGCCAGCCGGAGGCCGTACTCGCCATCAACACGGATGTCACGGAGAAGAAGGAACTGGAGGCGCGCTTCCTCCGCGTCCAGCGCCTGGAGACCATCGGCGTGCTATCCGGCGGCATCGCCCATGACCTGAACAACATCCTTGCCCCCATCCTCATGACCAGCTCGCTGTTGAAGGAAACCACGCAGGACCCGGAGCAACGGGCGATGCTCAAGAGCGTGGAAGCCTGTGCCAGGCGCGGGGCGACCATCACCAGACAACTGCTCTATTTCGCGCGGGGCAAGCCGGAGGCCAAGGTGGTATTGCCGCTCCGCCAGCTCCTGCGCGATACGAAGAAGTTTGTCGCGGAGACCTTTCCTCGCCGCATCAAGACGGATGCCACCCCGCCCGGGGAGCTCTGGCCGGTGCTGGGTGACGCCACGCAAATCCACCAGGTGCTCATGAACCTGTGCGTGAACGCCCGCGACGCCATGCCCGAGGGCGGCACACTGACCCTCGCCGGCTCGAATGTGGCCGTGGATGCGGCTTTTGCCGCCGTGCCGGAGGACGCCAAGCCAGGAAAGTACGTCCGCCTGATGGTCGCCGACACCGGCACGGGCATCGCACCGGAAAACCTGGAGAGAATCTTCGAGCCCTTTTTCACCACCAAGGAAGTCGGCCGGGGCACAGGGCTGGGCCTGTGCACAGTGCTGGGCATCGTGCGCGGACACGGCGGCTTCCTGCGGGTGGACAGCCACGTGGGACGCGGAAGCGCCTTCGAGGTCTACCTCCCGGTTACGCATGAGGCAGGGGCGCGGGCACACGACACGGCCGTCGTCGAAGCGCCGGCGCGCGGCCAGAACCAACTCGTCCTCGTGGTGGACGACGAAGCCGCCATGTGTCGCACGGTGCGAACCGCCCTGACCCGGCACGGATACCGTGTGCTGACCGCGGCGCAGGGTGAGGAGGCGCTGGCGCTCTTCACGCAACACCGCGCCGAGGTGCGCGCGGTCGTGACGGACATGATGATGCCGGGCATGGACGGGCCGGAGTTGACGCGGCGCTTGCGGCAACTGGACGAGCACCTGCCCGTCATCGGCATGTCCGGCCTGGTCGAGCTCCTGGAACTCGAACGCCACCAGGATCTTCCCTTCGCCGCGATGCTCGCCAAACCCTTTTCCACCCCAGAGCTGGTCGCCGCGCTAGAGGCGGCTCTGGGGGCGCCCGAGGCGCCCACAGAGCAGACTCCGCGCCCCGACCTCCAGCCCCGGGAAGCCGACCATCACGCCACCGACCCGGCACCGGACGATCCATGACGCCTGTTGAACAGGAAGCCATCCTCTCCCTCGCGCGTACGGCGGCGTTCGCCGACGGCGCGAAACACGACGCCGGGCACGCCAGACCCACGCGCGACTCCGAGATGTGTGCCCCATGCGGACGTGCATCTCAGTCCGCCCCCCGAGCAGCGATCCGCAGGGTCGATCCGCTACGCGCGGACGGGAAGCGCTGGCAGGCCTGTGGTGGTCATCCGCCGGTCCCTCGGGCGGCTTCCATCATGCCAGCGCTCTGTCCACCGCGGCATGAAGCTCCCCCAGGTCCACCGGCTTGGGCAGCGTGGTTACGGCACCCAGGACAGCAGCGTTGTCCAGGAGGAGCTCCTTGGGCAGCATCCCGCCACCAGAGACGGCGATGATGGGCACCCCGGGCCAGCGCCGACCCACGGCCAGAATGAGTTCGATCCCGTCCATCCCGGGCATATTGATGTCGGTGACCACAAGGTCATGGGGCGTCCCATCGAGGGCGGCCACGGCCTGCCGGCCGTCTGCCGCCTGGGTGACCTCATGCCCCATCCGCTGGAGGGCCCTGTTCAGGGCCCTGCGGCACTCGTCGTGGTCGTCCACGAGCAGAATGCGCGCCATGGAGGCTCCTTCAGCGTGCCGCTGAGAGGTCGTTGCGCTCAGCGAGCACGCTGCGCACGGCCAATGCGTCCCTGAGCGCGAGGCGCAGGAACTCCCCGTCTACCGGCTTGACCAGGTAGGTGCGGGCGCCCCGGTCCAGGCACTGTACCGCGACCTCCGGGACATCGATGCCGGTGAGCATGATCACCGCCAGCTCCGGGTCACGACCGTGGACCCATTCGAGGAACTCGACACCGCTCATCCTCGGGAGTTCGATGTCGAGGGTGCACACGTCGAAGCGCTCCTGCGCCAGCCACTGATCCGCCTCCTCGGCCGACGCCGCCGGGCGCACGGTGTGGCCGAAGCGGGTCACCATCCGCTGGATGGCCTGGCGCACGTCCGGCTGGTCCTCCACCACGAGCACCCGGGCGCGCGTCGGTGCGCGGGCCAGGACGTCCTTCCAGCCCATGCGGCTCATGATCCGCCTTCCGTTCGTGTCAACGGATCCTCCCCATGTTCCGGGCGGCCTCGATGTCTTCCATCCTCCAGAGCTCCAGGAGCACGCGGTTGACCTCGCTGGAAACACCAAGATCACGGGCCCGGGCCGCCTCCCGCCCGGCGGTCAGCTTCTCCTGCGTCATGTGGCTCGCACGGCCCAGCGCGAGGCCGATGGCGAACGCGGCGCCCAGCGCCACGAGGAGCCCGGCACGGAGGCGCGTGGTCCTGCGCCCGCGCGCCGAGTGCAGGACGCGGCTCGAAGCCCGCTCCTCGATCTCCTCGACGCGGCGCAGGCGTGGGGCCTGGGGCGCAGGCTCTCCCGGATCCCGGCGGGTGGGGCCGCCTGGGAAGCTGCCTTCGATCCGCTTCTCCATGGAACTCCTGGTGGGGCGGTCAGCCGTGGCGGCCGTCGAGGGGTCGTACCCCGAAACATGACCGCGGGGATCACGGCGCGGCAAGGGCGACGGCCCGCATGGCGTGCCCGTTCCGCGAGCCGGGTGCGGTGAGGTCTACGATGAACCGACTTGATGCGTCGTGCGGCGCGGGAGTATCGTTCAACACGTCCCCGATCCCCGGGGACGCGGTTCGATGCTGCGCCCGGAGCGCGTTTCGAGCGGCCCCGTTCCGCCGGACCCGCAATCCTACCCGCCGGCAACCATGGGCAAACCCACAACCGTGACCCGGTCGGCAGCGGGGTTCACTCCGGCCGTGCTCCCGGCGCTGGCGGGCGCCCGGGATCTGGCCTGGAGCCGGTACGAGCCGTCCGCGTCCGCCCACCTGTACACGCCCCAACGCGCGGCGTTCCTGGACGGTCTGGGGTTGGAGGACGCGACGTCACGAACCGGTACACCGGCGGGAGATGGAGAGGGATGAAGCGGACGGCGGTGGTGTGGGGACGGGTGCGCCCGTGGCTTCCGGCGCTGGGTTTGGGGACCATGGCGGGGCTCTCGCTGCTCATCGTGGAGCTGGACCACCGGCAGGGGGTCGCCACGTTCGAGGCCACCACGATGGCGCTGGACAACCTGACGCGGGCACGCCTTGCGGTGGCCGATGCCGCCGTGGCGTGGGAGGCCGTCCGGGGTGGGGACACCACCCGCGATCCCTCGGAGGAGGTGGCCCGGTTGACGGAGGCCGTGGGCGCCCTGGAGGACCTGGTGGACGGGAGGAGCGCGCTGGTGGCGTTCCGGGGGCGGTCCCCCGTGGACGACCCATCACCGGCGGCTTGGATCCGGGCGTACACGGAGGAGGTGTCCGCGGCGCGGGACGCGGCGGTGGCGGGAGTGTCGGCGAGCGACCCCGTGGCGCACCGGCTCCGCCTCCGGAAGTTGATGGTGGCCGCTGTGGAACTTGAACACCAGGTCCATCGAACCGTGGAAGCCGAGCTGCTGGCGAAGCGCCGGCGTCACCACATCCTCCTGGGGGCATGGGGTGGGTTCCTGGCCCTCGTCCTGGCGGGGTTCGCGGCACTCCGAGCCGCGAGGGGGAGGGAACGTGCTGCCCGCGGCCGCGCCGAGGAGAGGAGCGGCGTCGCCGAACGGCGTTACGTTGCCCTGGAGCTAGTGGCGGCGGTTGGGGTGCTTCGCGTGGATGGCCAGGGGACGGTCCGTGAGACCACCGAGTGGTGGTCGCGCACCATGGGGAGTGGGAAGGACGATTCCGTCGGCACGCCGTGGTGGACGCTCCTCCCCGAAGGGGATCGCGACGGATGCGAGGCGTTCTGGCGTGAGCGGGCCGCGCTGGGGGTGGCGTTCTCGCAGGACGCGCGGCTGATGGACGGCGAAGGAACGCGCCGTTGGTTGACCGGGCGTTGGGAGCCCTCCCAGCCAGAGGGCCAGGGGGGCGCGGTGTGGGTGGGCGCCTTCCTGGACGTCACCGAGCAACGCGCCGTGGAGGCCCAGTTCCATCAGGCGCAGAGGCTGGAGGCGGTGGGGCGCCTCACGGGGAAGCTCGCCCACGACTTCAACAACCTGCTCTCCGTGATCCTCACCAACACGCACCTGCTCCTCATGGATGGGGACCGCCTCGGTGAGGAGGAGAAGGAGATGCTCGACGACGTGGACCGGGCGGCCAAGAGCGGGCGTGATCTCGTGAAGCGCCTCATGGACTTCACCCGGCGCTCCGAGCTCACGCTGACGGAGGTGGACCTCGCGAGCACCGCGAGACAGGCGGCGGAGCTGGCGCGCAAGCTCCTGCTTTCGGACGTCACCCTGGACCTGGCCCTCCCCGAGCCGGGCCCGGCGGTCCACGCCGACGCGCGGGCCATCGAGCAGATCCTCCTCAACCTGGTCACCAACGCCCGCGACGCCATGCCCGGCGGAGGCATTATCCGCATCGCGGTGGACGAAGTGGAAGCGGACGCGGAGCTCCGCGGCGAGCGCCCCTCGGTGGCGCCGGGACGCTACGGTCGGATCACCGTGTCGGACGAAGGGACCGGAATGGACGAGGCGACGCTGGAGCAGGCGTTCGAGCCGTTCTTCACCACCAAGACCCAGGGGAAGGGCACGGGGCTGGGCCTCTCCACCGTCCACGGGCTCATGCGCCAGCATGGCGGGCACGTCCGCGTGTCCAGCCAGGGGGGGCAGGGGACGACCTTCCGCCTGTACTTCCCGGTCGCGGCCTCGGAGCAGGCCCGGCCTCCGGGGTCGGCCGAGGCGGGGCACGCCGCCGAGCGTCATCCCGTCCGGAGCCTTCGGATCCTCGTGGTGGAGGACGACGCGTCGCTCCGCAGAACCTCGGCACGGATGCTCGGGCGGCTGGGCTACCGCGTGGTGGAGGCCGGGGGCGTCGCCGAGGCCCTGGAGATCCTGGGGGACCCGGGGACGCGCGTGGACGTGATCCTGTCGGACCTGTCCACGCCGGGCATGGACGACCGGGAACTCCACCGCCGGCTTCGCGAAGGCGGCGACGTGCGCCCATTCATCTTCACCAGCGGGCTCTCCCGACGCGACATGGCCGAGCGGGGAGCGCTCCCGGCCGGGACCTACTTCCTGCCGAAGCCATGGTCCGCCAACCAGCTCCTCGACCTCATGGGGAGCCTGGAGCCGCGGGCGGGGTGATGGGCGGGAAGGGCGGCGCGGCCGTGTCCCGCATGGGGTCCAGAGGCGCCGACAGCTCGTGGACCCGATCCAGCCCCACCCGTTCGGTGACGGCGTCCAACGCCGCCACGACGTCCGGGTCGTAGTGGGTGCCGCCGCAGCGCCGGATCTCCGCCAGCGCGTCGGCGGATGGAAGGGCGGTCTTGTAGGGCCGGACGTGGGTGATGGTGTCGAACGCGTCGGCTACCGCCACGAGTCTGGCCTCCAGGCCGAAGTTCCAGCGCTGTCGTAGTCACTGCAGCGTGTCCAAGTACCTTCCGTTCCTGAAGAACATCGAGTTTGGGCGGCTCTTTCGGAGTTCCATATGTAGTCACTAAACGTGCTTGACAGTCGCGAATGGGTGGCTATAT
>DATIKQ010000001.1:0-6499 GCA_035477395.1 Longimicrobiales bacterium | reverse complement strand
AAACCCCATCGTATCACAAACCCCGCAGGATGCACCCCCCGCTCTCCGCGATCCTGCTCCACCGCCGTCTGCAGCACCTCCCTCACCCTTCTCACTCCCCGATCTACCCACAGATTCCGCCGAAGAACCGAAAAAGGAGAGCCCCCTCTCCGTCGCGCGCGCAAGCGCACGCTCGGTGAGGGGGCTTCTGCTTCCTCCCTCTCCAACCGTGATCCGTTCACCGTACGAACCCAGCGATCTCTCTGCTCAGGCTCAACGAACCCAGCGATCTCTCTGCTCAGGCTCCTCTACGTCCTGTCCGGCGAGGCGAACGAAGTGGGCTTCGCCCGCATCGTCCGCCAGATGATCGTCCCCTTCCTCGGCTCGTGCCGCCAGGAGGCCACCCTCGATCTCGATTCCTTCCCCCACGTCGTCCATGGCCATCAGCCCGGCACCGCCTACAACGCCCACTACCACGCCCGCTGCTTTCATCCCCTCGTCGCCAGCATCGACGGGCGCTTCTTCCTCGGCGGCCGGCTCCGGGCCGGCAACGTCCACACCGCCGAGGGCGGCCTCGACTTCGTCCTGCCCATCCTGCGCTGGCTCAAGACCTTCATCCCTCGCGTCTGGCTCCGTGCCGATGCCGGTTTCCCCGCGCCTCATTTCCTCGACACCCTCGAGCAGGAAGGCGTTCCCTACGTCTGCCGCCTCCGCTCCAATGCCGCCCTTGATCGCCTGGCCGCGCCGTTTCTCACCCGGCCCGCCGGTCGCCCACCCGCCGAGGGGCGCACCTGGCTCCACGAACTCTCCTACCAAGCAGGAAGCTGGAGCCGGCCCCGCCGCGTCGTCCTCGTCGTGCTCGAACGCCCCGATGAGCAGCAGCACCTCTTCCTCGATCACTTCTTCCTCCTCACCAGCGTCTCGCCTCAAGAGGAGAGCCCTGAGGCCCTCCTCGACCGCTACCGCCAGCGCGGCACCGCCGAGTCCGACTTCGGCGCCTTCAAAACCACCCTTCACGCCACCCTCTCCTCCACGCCCCGGCCCAAGGCACACTACCGCGCCTCGCCTGTGTCCGGCCCCTACCAGGAGCCCGATACCTTTGCCGCCAACCAGGCCAAGCTCCTTCTCGCCCTCCTGGCCGCCAACATTCTCGCCGCCGGTGCCGACCTCCTCAGCCACGACGACACGGTGCGCATGAGCCGCGAGCGCTTCCGCGTCTTGTTGCTCAAGACCGCTGCGCGCGTACTCCTCTCCGGCCGCCGCGTCATCGTCGTCATCGAGACCGCTCGCGCCCTCCTCTGGCAACGGTTCCGAGCCGCCCTCCTCGAGATCCATCCCGCCCGCGGCTCTCCCCACCCCAAGGCCCTGCCCACCCCAGCGTAGCACCCCCCGGGCGGGGAACTCGATCACCCCTCTCTCCTCCACCCACCGCGCTGGGGGGTAAGGGGGTCGTTTCACTCGAGGCGCCCCCTACGCGCCGCGTTGCCTACCCCCACCCCCATATCACTCCCCTTGCGGCTACCATGCGGACGGCATGAATAGCGCGGGTTGAGACGTCCCTCAATTAGCTCCGGCAAGGCCGCTTGGCCACCGTTCTCTCTTGTGGTCAACTGTCAGGTGAATACCATCCCAGCGCAGGTTCGGGCATCCCAGGGACATGATGTCCAACCGCGTCCAGGAGCCAGAAGCCAGGGACCAGCCGTCTTGATCAACCTTCCTGCCACGCCCGGTCCACGATCTCCTTCGCCAGGAGATCCATGGGGCAGTAAATGGGGATGGGGCTCTCGGCACCGTCCAGGGCGAGCTCCACCTCCGTGCACCCGGCGATGAGGGCCGCGGGGGCGGGGTCGAGGGTGGCGGCGGCCTGAAGAAGCTTTCGCCGCGGCTCCTCCAGCTTGTTCGTCACCTTGTATTCGTATATGGCCCCCATGACCAGCTCCTCCTGGACGTCGGGAGCCGGGGTCAGCACCTGGAAGTCCGCCAGGCGCGTGTGGTAAAGGCGGGCCTTCCCCGATCCCGAGGTGGCCAGGAGCCCCACCGGTGTCCCCTTGGGGAAGCGCGTCGCCAGCTCACGCGCCACTACCCCGATCATGTCCAGGACCTCGATCTTCACGGCCTCCCGCACCTCCGGAAGGAAGGCGTGGGCCGAGTTGCAGGGAATGGCGATGAGCTCGGCCCCCCACTGCTCCAGGAGCCGTGCCGACTCCTGCATGAACGGGACCGGCGAGGGCCCCTTCCCCAGGATGGCGGTGGTCCGGTCCGGGATCTGGGGGCGGCTGTCCACCAGGATCCGCAGGTGCTCCTGCTCTTTCTTGACGGGCGTCTTCTCCGTGACCTTCCGCATGAGGTCCACGGTGGACATGGGGCCCATTCCCCCCAGAATTCCGACGATCTTGGACATGGATGTTGGCTCGTTGCCAGATATGGATGAGTCGAGAACAGGGACCCGTTCGGGAGGCCCTGCGATTGGCCACATCGCTCCCCCGCCGCGGCCCGGTCCATCGATGCTCGCCTCGCGTGGGGTTGTGAAGGGCACGGTAGGAGACGGCTGGCTGGCGAGCAAGCCTGGTTTGGTGCGGGCGCCGCGCGTGCGATCCGGCCCCGCGCTTCCTAACCCTCCCGCCCGAACACGATCTTCCCGTCCACGATGGCCATCTCGACGGTCATGTCGATGATCTCCTTCGGGTCGATCTCCAGAAGGTTGCGGTCACAGAAGGTGATGGCGGCCAGCTTCGAGGTAGGATCAAAGGGAGTGTAGAAAGAGAGGCGATGATCCACACCCCAGACGCTGGCCGAGAGGCTCCTGGAGCGTTATCGCAGGTACCTGGTTGAGGAGCGAGGCCTCGCTCCCGGGACGGTGAGGGGCTACCTCCACGTGGCCCAACTGTTTCTCCACACCCGACCGGCGGTCCCTGGGTGGGGCCTGAAAGAACTCATTGCATCGGAGGTCATCGAGTTCGTGACCGCTGAGCGCTGACACCGCGCTACCCCGCGGTCCATGGCGGAGGCGGTGCCAAGGGTTGCCGGATGGCGGCTGGCAGCGCTCCCGAGGGCGGTGAAGCGTAGCGCGGTGGCGGCGCTGCTCAAGAGCTGCGATCGCCGGATCCGGTTCGGGCCTCGCGACTCCGCCGGGTTGACGCTTCTCGTCCGCCTCGGACTCCGAGTGGGGAGGCCGCCGGACATCCTCCTCGACGACATCGACTGGCGAGGGGGAGCGCTCCTCGTCCGGGGCATGGGTCCGAAGGACGAGCGCCTGCCGCTTCTGGCCGACGTGGGTGATATGTTCGTCGCCTGGCTGCGTCGGTGCCGGCCGCGGTATGCCGCCCGTCAGGTCTTCACCAGGATCCGGGTGCCTCGTTAGGTCTCACTTCCCCGGGGGTATCAGAGATCATGGCGGCTGCCGCTACGCGTGCCGGCCTCACCGGCGTACATGCCCACCGTCTGCGTCACACCGCGGCGACCCGGATGCTGCGATCCGGAGATGGACTCCAAGAGATCGGCCAGGCGCTGCGACGCTCAATGGGGTTCAAGCCCGATCGGGCGGGGCGTCTGCTGGCCCTGTTCGTGTCCTACTGCGAGGCGTTTGGTTCTGGGACGCTCACCCACCCAACTCGCTCTCTCGGGGGCACGCTTCCGGCGGAAGCAAGCCCAAGGTGGCACGCCGGACGGATCTCGGTCGTGCGAGGCTTCGCCCGGTACCTCGCGCTCTTCGACGAGCGGACCGAGGTCCCGCCGCCCGAGCTTCTCTCCAACAGTAGCCACCGGGCGCGTCCTCTCGCCCCTGCCTACCTCAGGCCGCCCCCCGCCGCCTCCTCGAGCCCAACGACGCGGCCAGACCCCCCCCGCCCACACCTTCCAGGTTCCCAGACCGCGCCCGCCAACCCCTACCTTCCGAAATTCCTGGGAGGTGCCCCGGGAACTTGTGACCGGGGGAGCCGGACATTAAGCTGATGATTTCGTCACTTGCAGTACCCCCGGGCCGTCGTCTCTCGCAGGAGTCTCATGAGACCCATGGTCACCCACCGATCGCCCTGTCCCCGCCTTCTCCGTTTCGCCCCTGTCCGGGCGGCGCTCGCTCTCGTCGCGCTCCTCGGGGCCGTGGCCTGTGGCGACCTCCCGGCCGCGGACTCGCAGATCGAGACGCTCTCGAGCCGGCCGGACATGGTCACCGGGGGAGATGCCCTGGTCCGCATCGCGGTGCCCGCCGGCGTCGCCCTGAAGGAGGTGAGGGTGACGCTGAACGGCTCGGACGTGTCGGCGGCCTTCCAGCCAGCCCCGGGGGGATCCGCGCTGCTGGGGCTGGTCACGGGCCTGCGGGTCGGCATGAACACGCTGGCTCTCGGCGGCGGTCTGACCGGCCAGCTTACGCTGACGAACCATCCGGCGACCGGGCCCTTGTTCGCCGGCGCGCACGAGACGCCATTCCTTTGCGGAACGCAGGAGTTCACGCTCGTCACGGGCGAGACGCTGGGCGCGCCGCTCGATGAGAATTGCTCGATCGCGCGGCGCGTGGATTACGGCTACCGGTCGACCGAGGGAGGCGCCCTCAAGCCCCTGCTTGATCGCTCCAGCTATCCGGCAGACATGGCCCGGACCACTACCTCGACCGGCGCCGACGTTCCCTACATCGTGCGCATCGAGACGGGCTCGGCGAACCGCGGGATCTACGAGTCCGCGATGCTCCATGACCCGATCTCCGAGCCGGAGCCGAACCCCTGGGTCACGCCGGCGGGATGGAACCGCCGGGTCATTTACACGCTGGGCGGAGGCTGCCCGGGTGGGTGGTACATCCAGGGCTCGCGCACCGCGGGCGTGACCAACGACTTCTACCTGCACCAGGGCTACGCGGTCGTCTCTAACTCGCTGAACGTGTTCGGCAACAATTGCAGCGAGATCCTGACTGCCGAGACGGCGGCGATGACCAAGGAGCGGTTCGTCGAGGCCTACGGTCCGCCGCTCTTCGTGGTAGCCACGGGGAGCTCGGGCGGCTCCTATCAGACCTACCACGCCATCGACAACTACCCGGGCATCTTCGACGGGGGCATTCCCGGGAGCACGTACCCGGACGTGCAGTTCGCGACGACGCCGTGGAACAGCGACGCCCGCCTCTTTCTCACGTACTTCAACGAGAAGACGGCGCTACCCTGGACCGACGCCCAGAAGCTGGCCTCCATCGGCTTCACGAACCTCGACTTCATGGGCCGTATCGGTAAGATCAACGGGCACTCGCGGCGGATTCGCGTGGGTGAGGCGTGCAACCTGCCGGAGGAACTGATCTACCACCCGGTGACCAACCCGACGGGCGCGCGCTGCGACGTCTTCGAGCACACCGCCAGCGTCTACGGTCGCAACCCAGAGACCAAGTTCGTGCGCCGCCCCATCGACAACGTCGGGGTGCAGTACGGTCTCAAGGCGCTCAATGACGGCGTCATTTCGAAGGAGCAGTTCCTCGACCTGAACGAGAAGGTCGGCGGGTTCGACCTGGACGGGAATGTGGCTTCAGAGCGGACCGTCGGCGACACGATCGGCATGCGGCGCGCCTACGAGAGCGGGCTCCTGTTGAATGGCGGGGGCGGCCTGGCGTATACGCCTATCATCGAGTTCAGAGGCTATGCCGACGACAATCCGGGCGGCGACGATCACCCTCGCTTCATGTCGTTCTCGACCAAGGCCCGGCTGCTCAAGGTGAATGGCCACATGGACAATTTCGTGATGCTGACCGTGGATGACGACGAGTACGGCCGCTTCAGCACTAACGATCCACAGGTGCAGGAGGCCTGGCGTCAGATGGACGCCTGGTTGACGACCCTCAAGGCGGACACGTCGAGTGACCCGCAGCTCGACAAGGTCCGGCGCGCGCGTCCGGCAGATCTGGTTGACGCGTGCTGGACCCGGTTCCCGGAGCGCCGCAAGATCGTCGAGGAGCAGAAGGATGCGGGCGAGCCGAGCCAGTGCCAGGATCTCTATCCCTCGGGGTCATTCGCGCGCGGGGTCGCGGGCTCGAGCATCGCCACGGACATCATCAAGTGCCAGCTCAAGCCGATCGACCCGACCGACTACACCGGGACGTTCACGGCGGAGGAGACGGCTCGCCTGCAGCGGATCTTCCCGGAGGGCGTGTGCGACTGGTCGAGGCCCGGCGTCGCGCAGACTAAGCCTCTCGGTCCCTGGTACGTCGTCCCGGTGACGCCCGCGACGATGTAGGTCGACGGGGATCTCGCGGTCGCGGGCGGAGGCGGCTCAGCGGAGTCGTTCCCGCCCGCAGCCGCTAGATCGGGACGGGACTTTCCACACCCGCGAGTCGAGACCTCCTTCATGCTTCGCCGGCGGCGTAGGGTCCAGCTATTGCGTAGCGGTCCCAGCGGCGAGGTGAGGGGGTTCCGGTTGCAGGCTGGATGACGTAGGGACGGGGGGTAGGGGCGCGGGTGGTGGTAGGAGGAGTTCGAGGGGGATAAAGTGTGAAGCCCACAGCGCATAGGGCACTGTGGGCTTCACTTTGTTCGTGGCCCTCGTCGTTCGT